>CAXTUW010000001.1:0-234702 GCA_964247595.1 uncultured Acidobacteriaceae bacterium
AGCCCACACACCCCACAGTGCCCCAGCTCCGGCAACCACCCCATCAGCCTATTCATCCACACCGAAAAGTACGTCACCGGCAGCCACACCGGATTGCCGTCCATAGCCTGCAGGGTCGCCAGTGCCAAGCGGAAGATGTTGTCCTCAGGCGCGAGCTCGGGCAGCGCCCCCTCCAGCACCTCGACAACCAGCTGCATTCCCGCCAGCCGCAGCGCGTCCATGGGGGAGCGCAGTGGCGACCACAGGATCTCGAAGCTGTCCAGCCGCACCAGGTCTTCGCGCGGCCGCTCGGTGTAGTGCGCCGCGACGTGCGTACCCGGCTCGAGCGCCCCGCCGAACCGCCGCCGGCTGCGCATCGCATGCCGCGCCACGCCCTTCACTACACCCTGCTCGCGCGTCAGCAGACTCACCACCAGGTCGGCTTCAAGGAACGGCCACGTCCGCAGCACGATCGCCTCGCCGTGGTGCGGAATCAGCCTGCCCTGTGCCAAAATGCACTGTCTTTCTGTCTGTCATTCCCGCAGGGAATCTGCGTTACATCTCAGCTGGCCACAACCAAAAGCGCGCAGCCGAAGCCGCGCGCTTAGGGGAAGCTATCCCGCCTCTACCGGCCGAAGTGCGCCGCGTTCTTTGCGCTGTACTCCACCCACTTATCTGGAAGATCGTCGCCGGCGTAGATTGCCGATACCGGACACACCGGCACGCACGCGCCGCAGTCGATGCACTCGACCGGGTCGATAAACAGCTGAGTGGCCTCACCGTAGCCGGTCTCATCCTTCTTGGGGTGGATACAATCCACGGGGCACGCATCCACGCATGCCGAGTCCTTGGTGCCGATGCAGGGTTCTGCGATTACATACGCCATGATTCTTTTCCTTCTCCTAAAGCGAAGCTTGCCTTCGTTCGATTTGAGGCTTCGGCCGGTTCCCTGCCATTTTAGCAAGGATCTAGCGAGGAAGACGGGGCGCTCCGAGGCCTATCACCGTGCAAACCTGCGTGAGCCGCCGCCTCACGCGCTTCCGTTGTGATCCAACTGATGCCAAACCCGCACCGCGACCTCCGCCAGCCGCAACGGGAAGACGCGCTCCGTCGTTCCGACTATCTCCGCGAGCGTCCACCAGCGCGCCTCGCGCATCAGGGCAATCTCCTCCGCCGTAACCCCGCGCAACTGGGGCGCACGCCGCTCACACACGGCCGCAAAGAATACATCGAAGTTCCGCACCGTCTCACCTAGATGCGTGTACGTCCCACCGCTCTCCTCATGCACCGGCCCGGAGAGCGTCAGCCGCAAGCCAAGCTCCTCGTGCAACTCACGCTCCGCGGCAGCAAGATGCGCCTTACCCGGCTCCACCTCGCCGCCCGGCGTCACCCAGAAAACAAACGGCTCACCGGCGCGATCAGCGACAAAGCGGATGAGCAGCAGATCTCCGCGATCATCAAAAAGGAAGACACGCGCCGAACGCCGCAGTCTCATAGAACGTTGTTCGCCGCGTAGGTGGAACGCCTCTTCTCCCATCTGCGGATTAAGACAACCCAGAATGTAAGGAAAATGCTGGTTCCTGCTAGCGACGAAAGAAGGCGTAAGCTCATCGTCAGATTGCACGGGCCATCGATTCTTACGTCACAATCGGGCGGAACACGCAAATACCAAAAGAACCAAGCGCAGGTAAGCAACACCGGAAAAATAGAAACGCTAATCGTCGCGCACGAGTCATCACCGATCTCCATCACGCCCTTCCGCCGCACGCCGCGCCGCGAACTCCCCCGGCGTCGGAATCGCCTCCAGATTGCGCCCGGCGAACATGTCCGCAAAGAGCGTCCCCATCTCCGCATGAATCAGCCCATTGGTCGCAAATACCTCGCGGCTATCGAGCGTAAACTTCCCGCCATCGAAGTGCGTCACGGTCCCACCCGCCTCTTCGACCAGCAGGTATCCCGCACTGGTATCCCAAGGATTCAAGATGAACTCCCAGTATCCATCGATGCGGCCGACCGCCACATATGCCAGATCGAGCGCCGCAGAGCCGGCCCGCCGCACCCCATGCGAGCGCAGCGTGAACTCCTGGTAGAAGTGCACGTTGGGGCTGCGATGCCGCTTTTGGCTCGGAAATCCCGTCGCAATCAGCGACTCCTGCAGTAGCTTCGTGCGCGACACATGGATCGGCTCGCCGTTCAGCCTCGCCCCCTGCCCACGCGCCGCCGAAAACATCTCATCGCGCAGCGGATCGTAGATCACTCCCGCCACCATTTCGCCGTCCGCATCGGCGGGCAGCCCCGCACGACGCCGCTCGCACCCCAGCACCACACAGAACACCGGGAAGCCATGCGCGAAGTTGGTTGTGCCATCCAGCGGATCGACATACCAACGGTACTCTGCATCGAGATCCGAACGCGTGCCCTCCTCGCCATAGACGCCGTGCTGCGGAAACGCCGCACGCAGCCGCTCCGTGATCAGTTTCTCGCTGGCGCGATCGGCCTCGGTCACGATATCGACATCGCCCTTGTACTCCGCGCGCACACCGCGATGGTAGAACTCGCGCAACAACGCTCCCGCTTCGCGCGCGATCCCCTCGGCAACAACGACGAACTCTTCCACACACAACCCCTCTACTCGCTTCTCTGTCTGTTATTCCCGCAGGCAATCTGCGTTTGCGCCCGCCACCACCCCACCGGGAATCAATCGGCTAACGCGCTGTGGTCTCTTCACGCTTCACCGCCCGGCGTGCCCCCGTTGCGGTACTCTCCGTAACCGTGCGGATCTGCGATTTGTAGATAAACAGGTTCGGCTTGCCTTCCCGCGTGAGCCGCAGCATCATGTCGTCGAAGTACTCGATCCAGCCGTTCACCGTTTCGCCATCGCGCAGCTTGATAGCTACCGCTACCTGACGCTCGCTGAGCGACTTGAGATACAGCGCCTCTTGCCCGGTCTCGCCCGAGGGTGCGCCCTTGCCGTGCCTTTTCTTTGTGGTCATAGCTGGATCATAGGATGCGGCCTGCGACCGTGCCGCAAAGGGGCGCTGTGCCTCAGCGCTTGGCGTAGTAGGCCGTGCGATAGCGCAGCGTGTACCGCTCGCGCAGCTTCGGATCCTTCAGTTGCAACCCAATCTGGCGCAAACCCGCCGCATTGCCGCCATTCTGCGGCGCGTAGTAACCCAGCGTGTACTGCGTCCGCAGATCCTCGGACACATGCGCGAACGCCGGTGCAAGGTCATGCTTGTCCTCGACGTAATAGAACTTGCCGCCGGTGTCGTGCGCCATTTGAATCAGCGCATGTTCGCCACCCTCATTGCGTCCCGCATCCGCCGCGACCGGCACGACGATCAACGAATAGATCATCGCGCCGGCGCGCTCCGCCTGCTCTAATGCCGTGTCATAGCTGCCATGGTGCGTGGTGTTTTCGCCATCCGTAATCAGCACCACAACCCGCCGTTCTCCGGCGACGGCCGATGCCTCCGCCAGTCGCTGGCTCGCGAGATACACCGCGTCATACAACGCCGTGGAAGCCCCACGCTCGATATGGCCGATGCCGCTATCGATGGCGCGCACGTCGTTGGTGAAGGACACCACCTCATCGACACTGTCGGCAAAACTCATCAGGTCGACTCGATCCTGCGGCCGCACCAAACCCTTCAGAAAGCCGCGCGCCGCATCGCGCTCCAAGCCACGATCGCTCAGCACACTTTCGCTCGCGTCAAGCGTCAGGACGATGCTGAGCGGCGTGGACGACTCCTTCTCAAACACCGCGATACGTTGCGCCTTGCTGTCTTCGGTAAGCAGGAAGTCATCCACGGTAAGCCCGCCCACGGGCGCACCATGCTCATCCACAACATTGAGCGCCACGTTTACCAGGCGGCTCTCGACCCGGATCGTCGTCGTCGGCTCCTGATTCTTCGACTCCCGGGCAGGGCCGCGGCGCTCAATGGGCGCGGCACCTTGCGCCTTCGCGTTCATCGAACCCAACGCAACAATCAACAGAAGAGCTGCACGGGCGCTCAACGCGAAGCTCCTCCCAGCATCTCCTCCGGAAACGGCTCGCCATCGGACCACACGGCACCATCGACAAACTGCTCATGCTTCCAGATCGGTACGGTTTTTTTTAACGTGTCGATCACCCACCGGCACGCCTCGAACGCGGCTCCGCGATGCGCCGAAGCCACCGCGATCCACACACTCGTCTCGCCGACAACCAGCTTTCCCAACCGATGCACGATCGCTATCTCACGCACCCCAAATCGCGCGATCGCCTCCGCGCGTAGAGCCCGCATCTGCTTTAATGCCATCTCCTCATAGGCCTCATAGTCGAGATGCAGCGTCCGCCGCCCACGCGTATTGTCCCGCACGATGCCGTCGAAGACACACACCGCGCCATCGGCACCCGCCTTGATCTCGGCAAGAAGATTGTCCGTCGCGATCGGGTCACGCACGATGGCGACCAAACCCTGTGCGCCGCCGCTGACCGGAGGAAGAATGGCAACCTCATCACCATCGATGAGCAGTTGCGCCCCTCCCGCATACTCTTGATTCACCGCGACAGCCGCAGAACGCAAGGCATCCGCACGAAAGCGTTGTTGCGCCTGCAATACAACGAGCAGGTCGGCTACAGAGCTCTTTTCGGAAAGCTCCAGCCATTCGCCGCCATCGGCAAAAAGCGTCCTCCAGGGACCAAAGGAAAGCAACCGGATCCGCACACCTATAGGACGCATCTCCAGAGAATACGTCAGGGGATTGCCTCCAGCCAGCCTGCAGATCCGCAATGCCGCAGCCTGACGAAACTAGGGGCGGGGCTTGCTCCCAGCACTTTTCCCGACGACCTTCTTGCCTGGTGCCGCACTACCTCTAGCCGCCCTCGGCGCGGCATCCTTTCCCGCCGGGCTCTTCGCCGCGACCTTCTTCGTGTAGGCAGTCTGTGTCGTCTTCCGGGCACCTGCGTTTCCCTGCTTCGCTCCGTCCTTCGCGGCATGGTATTGCTCGAGCAGCTCATGCCCTTCGTGCGCGAGCTTCTTCGCATCACCGAGGTTCTCCGGAACCGGTTCACCCCAGGCGTGCGCACTCAAAGCGAGTCGGGTCGGCGCACCCTTGCCATCCTTCATCGGCCCCTGCGGATTGGCAAAGTGCCGGCGCAGAAACGACCCCTTGCGCACCATCTTCTCGGGCGTGTCCGCTGGCCCCTGGACACCTGGCCGCAGATGCAATCCTTCCTTCTCTGCAAATAAGGCACGGCCTTTCGCCGTCAATCCGCCCTCGGGATTCTTACCAGCCTTCGGCATGGACCCGGGCTTTGCACGGGTAGTCGCACTCGCGGCTGTAACGGAACGCTTTCCCGCTTGCTTTTTGCCTGCTGTCTTCTTGCCTGCTGCTTTCTTGCTTGCTGTCTTCTTCGTCGCCATGGCACTCTCGTGTGTTTATAGCTTGGATAGAAAGCGGAAGCGCCCTTCAGCGTTGCCTTGCCCGGACGGAACTCCGTGTCGGCAAACCGATTGGCTGCGTTATACTCGCGGCAGTTTTCGGTCACGCTGTTGACTCTCGCTGAAGGAGAACGATCTTGCTCAAAGGATTCCGTGACTTCATCCTTCGCGGCAATGTGATGGATCTGGCGGTTGCCGTGATCATCGGTGCCGCTTTCACCGCCATCGTCACAGCCCTCACGAACGACATCATCAACCCACTTCTCGGCGCCTTCATCGGCAAGCCCAACTTCGATTACCTGATTGCCAATGTCAACGGCGGGAAAGTCCTGTATGGTGCCTTCCTCACCGCGGTGGTCAACTTCCTCATCCTGGCCGCCGTGGTCTACTTCTTCCTGGTCGTGCCCACGCAATACCTGATCAAGCGGATAAATCCGCCCGTAGTAGAACCGGTGACCACACGCCCATGCCCGCAGTGCCTCGGCGAGATCCCCCTTGCGGCAACGCGCTGCAAGTTCTGCACTCAGCCAGTTGGGTCGCCGGGCAGCATCTGATTCATTTTCCAAGGGATCTTTGGAGGTCTACATGGTTCGTCTTCGGACGGCTTCGGCCGTCGTTTTGTTTGCCGCCGGCGTCACATCCGCACAAACACCCACGGTACCGCAACAGGTCTTCGGCTTCGCGAACTTTGCGCAACAGGCTAAGTGGGACCGGGCCTTTATAGCCGTTCCGGATGCAAAGCTGGCCGGCGAACACCTGAAAGAGCTGACCAAAGCCCCGCACTGGGCCAGTTCCCCCGAAGATTACGCCACCGCCGAGTACGTCGCCACAAAGTTCAAAGCGGCCGGACTCGAGACCCAGATCGTTCCGTACAAAGTCCTGCTGAACAAACCGCTGAAGATTGAGATCTCCGCAAAGGACGCGAGCGGCAAGCAGCTCATGGCGGGGCCCACGCCTGAGCACGTCGATCCCAACGAGTATGGCGGCGATCCCTTCCAGAACGACCCGCGCATTCTCCCTGCGTTCAACGGCTCCTCCGGTTCCGGCGACGTGACTGCCGATGCTGTATACGCGAACTATGGAACGCTTGAGGATTTCAAGCAACTCACCAAGCTTGGCGTCGACGTCAAAGGCAAGATTGTTCTCGTGCGCTACGGGGCCAACTTTCGTGGCGTGAAGGCCTATATCGCCCAGCAATATGGCGCAGCCGGCGTCATCATCTTCTCCGACCCCGCCGACGACGGCTACATGCGCGGCGATAAGTATCCTCGCGGACCTTACCGGCCTGACTCCGCCGTACAGCGCGGCTCAGTGCAGTTTTTGCCGCTCTACCCCGGCGATCCGGAGACCCCAGGAATCGCCTCCACGCCGGACCTGCCTGATTCGAAACGTATCACCGACCCGGCAAAGATGAACCAGCCGTCGATCCCGGTAAACCCGCTGAGCTATAAAGACGCTGCACCCATTCTCGTGGCATTAGAAGGGGCCTCCGTGCCGCACGAGTGGCAGGGCGGACTGCCCTTTGCCTACCACGTGGGTGGGAGCGGAGCCGTGAAGGTCCACATGCATCTGGAGCAGGATTACCAACTCCGCACCATCTGGGACGTCATCGGCACCATCGAAGGGACCGACCCCGAGGACAAGGACGCCTGGGTGGTGGCCGGCAATCATCGCGACGCCTGGGTCTATGGCGCAGTCGACCCCAACAGCGGCACTGCGGCGATGCTCGAAACGGTGCACGGCCTGGGTGCGCTGCTGAAAGGGGGATGGAAGCCCAAGCGACGCATCGTGATCGGCAGCTGGGACGCCGAGGAGGAAGGCCTCATGGGCTCCACGGAGTGGGCAGAGGGCCATGCGGAGCACCTCGCCCATGCCGTCGCCTATTTCAACACGGACGTCGGCGTGTCCGGCCCAAACTTCAACGCCTCCGCGGTTCCGTCGTTGAAAGACTTCGTGCGCGACGTCACGCGTGAGGTGCCCAGCGCCAAAGGCGGCACCGTATACGAACAGTGGCTGAAGGACCAGGCCGACTCCCCGCGCCGTCGCGGCGGGGCCGCAAATCCCTTCAACGCACCTTCCAACTCCGACGTGGCTGGGGAGGGTGTGCGGGTCGGCGATCTGGGCTCCGGTTCGGACTACACGCCCTTCATTCAGCACCTCGGCGTGCCTTCCACGGATGTCGGCTCCGACGGTCCCTACGGTGTCTACCACTCTGTCTTCGACAACTACAACTGGTTCATCCGCAATGCCGACCCCACCTTCGTCTTCGAACAGCAGCAGGCGCGCGTGTTTGGCTTGGAGATCCTCCACATGGCTGACGCGGACGTGTTGCCCTACAACTACCGCGTCTACGGCCGCGAGGTCCAGGACTACATCGCTGCCGCGCAGAAGCGGGCCTCCACGGCAAAGCTGCCGGTGAACTTTGCCGCGGCCAGCAAGGCCGGGGCACGCTTCGCAGCCGCCGGAGAGCGTATCTATTCGAAACAGATGGCGCTCACGGCCACCGGTTCAGACTCGTCCTTAGCGGGTGCGAAGAGCCTTAATGTCGCGTTACGCAACGCCGAAGGGGCGCTGCTGAACGATGCCGGCCTGCCCAAGCGTCCCTGGTTCAAACACACCGTGTATGCCCCAGGCGAGTTCACAGGGTATGCCGCTGTGGTCATCCCCGGTGTGAATGAGGGCATCGATGCTGAGGATTCCGCGCGAACCCAAACCCAACTCGACGCGCTCACGGCAGCGCTGAACCGAGCAGCCTCGGTGCTCGAAACAGCCTCGGTGACCGCTTCGATGTAGTTACCGTTGGGCACTCCCTACCTGGGGCAGTGAAGTTTTTTGGCATTATGCCGATGATCTCTCTGCGGGCGTAGAGCACCTTTCCCCCGCGGAGGGTTTCACCATGTACAACCTGCTGCTGATTGTTTCCATGCTCGTTGTTGTTCTTTCACCGGTTCTACTGGACTTCTTTCTCAGCCTGCAGGAGCTCGGTTCCGCGCCCCAGAAACCAAAGCTTGCAAAAGACAAAGGCCCACAAATCGCGTGGGCCTCCTCTCGCATCCGTTAACTCGTTCTGCGTTTCAGCTTGTGTACCCTTGGCGTTCTTAGCGTCCGCTGCGTTGGCTTTTCGACAGCGAAAAAGACGAACGCGACAGACGCAAAAATTACGCAATGACGGACGATGAAACGAAATCGCAGCACCAACCCACCGCGCGGATCAGTTCCGCAGCGCCATCTGCTCTGTGACAATCTGCGTAAGGTCCGGCTTCTTCAAGCCATGCACCTCTTCATTGAATTTGTCGACCTTGCTCGACCAATTCATGGAGCAGAACTTCGGTCCGCACATGGAACAGAATGCGGCCTCTTTGTAGTAATCATCCGGTAAGGTCTCATCGTGCATGCCGCGAGCCGTCTCCGGATCGAGCGATAGGGCAAATTGCTTGTCCCAGTCGAACGTGTAACGTGCGTGCGAGATGGCATCGTCCCGATCGCGCGCGCCGGGCCGGTGCCGAGCGATATCGGCAGCATGCGCCGATATCTTGTACGCGATGATGCCGTCCTTGACGTCCTTCTCGTTCGGCAACCCAAGGTGCTCTTTCGGCGTGACATAGCAAAGCATGGCCGCACCATGCCAGCCGATCATCGCCGCACCGATCGCAGAGGTGATGTGGTCGTAGCCCGGAGCGATATCCGTCACCAGCGGGCCGAGTACGTAGAACGGTGCCCCATCACAAAGCTCGACCTCTTTTTCGACCTGCTCCTTGATCTTGTCCATCGGCACATGGCCCGGGCCTTCGATCATCACTTGGACATCATCCTTCCATGCCTGCCGTGTCAGTTCGCCGAGCGTCTTCAGCTCCGCGAACTGCGCCTCGTCCGAAGCATCGGCCACCGACCCCGGCCGCAGCCCATCTCCAAGCGAGTAGCTGACGTCGTACTTGGCCATGATCTTCGTGATGCGGTCAAAGTTCTCGTACAGGAAATTCTGCTTGTGGTTGGCGGTCATCCATTGCGCCAGGATGGCACCGCCGCGGCTCACGATGCCCGTGATGCGCTTCGAAACCATCGGAATGTATTGCACCAGCACACCGGCATGGATGGTGAAATAATCTACGCCCTGCTGCGCCTGTTCTTCAATCACCTCGAGATACAAGTCGATGTTGAGATCCTCAACCCGCTTCACGCGGCTCAGAGCCTCATACAGCGGCACCGTGCCGATCGGCACAGGCGAGTGCCGCAGAATGGCTTCGCGGATCATCGGGATGTCGCCGCCGGTGGATAGATCCATGACGGTGTCGGCACCGTAATGGACAGCGGTATGCAGCTTCCGCAACTCCTCATCCACATTCGACACCAGTGCCGAGTTGCCGATGTTGGCGTTGATCTTGCACAGCGACTCAACCCCGATGCCCATCGGCTCCAGCTCCGGATGATTGACGTTTGCCGGGATGATCATCGTCCCTTTCGCGATTTCCGCGCGCACCAGCTCCGGGGCGAGCTTCTCCTTGTGCGCCACGAAGGCCATTTCCTCGGTGATCAGGCCGAGGCGCGCGAAATGCATCTGGCTCATGTTCGTGTCGCCGGTGCGCGCAGCCTCTTCCTTGCGCTTCACGATCCATTCGCGACGCGGCTGAGGAACGCCGTAACGTGTTTCCGGGTCCAAACGCGTCTCCGGATCGTGGTTGTGGCCGTTGCCGTTCGCCGCTGTCACGCCGTTGTCAAAGGTGCTCATTGCTTCGCGTCTCCCCGCACGGACTGGCCGTTTCCCTTGCTGCGCCAGGCCCGGTGTTATCGCCAGAGTATACGCTGGGAGCCGTGTACAGCCGAGCCGTGTACAGCTACGATGAGCCATGGCTCGTCGCGCACTCTTCGTTTTGTCCATCGCCGTCATTTCAGCACTCGCACAAGCGCAGGGTCAATCTTCTGCCGGCATCTCCGGGGACTGGCGCGAGCCCAGCGGGTCCGTGATTCGCATCGCCCCATGCCGTGAGGCGATCTGCGCGACACTGGTCAAGATCGGCCCCGGCGCTCCGACCCCCTTCGATACCAGTAATCCCGATCCGGCCAAACGCACCCGCAAACTTTGCGGGCTCGAACTCGGCTACGGATTTCATCTCACCGATCCCACCCACGCGGACGGCGGCCATCTCTACGATCCGAAAACCGGTAAAACATATCATGGCGAGATGGAGAGCGATGGAGATTCTCTGAAACTGCGCGGCTATGTCGGGGTCAAGGCGTTCGGACGCACAGAAACCTGGACGCGTACAAGCGGCCTCAAAGACAGCTGCAGTTAGCGGACACGACGTAAGACCCCGCTTGGTACATTGTTTCTGTGACTGACACAACTCCCGGGCCCATCTCCCCGCAACTACCCCAAGGTTTTCAGTGGGGTTCGGCCAGCGCCGGCTTAAAGGCGAGCGGAAAGGCAGACCTCGCGCTCGCTTTCTGCGAGGGCGGCGCAAACGCCGCGGCCATGTTCACGAGCAACCAGTTTGTCGCTGCCCCAATCACGGTTGGGCGCCGTCACCTGCAAGCCACAGGCGGCCGCGTGACTGCTGTACTCGTGAACTCCGGCAACGCCAACTGTGCGACAGGAGAACCCGGCATAGAGGCCTGCCATCGAAGCTGCGTGGCGGTCGCCGAGCAGGTCGGGGGAGTGTTCGACGAGATTATTCCATCCTCGACCGGCATTATCGGCGTGCCCTTACCCATTGAGAAGCTGATTGGCGGTATCCCAAACGCGAAAGCCGCGCTGGGCAACACACCTGAGCACCTGCTGGCCTTTGCCAACGCGATTCTCACCACAGACACAAAGCGCAAGGTAGCGCGAGCGACCATTGAGAGCGAAACCGGTCACCCGGTGCGGCTCTTCGGCTGTGCCAAGGGTGCCGGCATGATCGGCCCGCAACTCGTTCCGCACGCCACCATGCTTGTTTATCTCTTTACCGACCTCGATGCCACCCCGGCGCAACTGCGTGCGGTACTCGGGCCGGCGGTCGAAGACAGCTTCAATTCCATCTCCATCGACGGCGACACGTCAACCAACGACACGGTTTTGCTGCTCGCCAGCGGCGGCAGTGGCGTGCGCGCCACAGACAAGGTCCTAGCCGCCTTTGCCCAAGCGCTGCGGCTGGTCTGCGACTCCCTCGCGCATCAGATCGTCGATGACGGGGAAGGTGTCGGGCATGTCGTTACGCTCGAGATCACCGGTGCACGCTCGGATATCGACGCCAAGCAGATCGCCCGCAACATCGCCCGCTCTCCCCTCTGCAAGACGGCTTGGTCTTCCGCCGATCCCAACTGGGGTCGCCTGCTCTGTGCGGCCGGTTACGCCGGCGTCGCAATCAATCCGGAAACGGCGTCCATCTCCATTGCCGGGCTTCCTGTCTTCCAAAACGGCATGCGCTCACCGCACTTCGATGAGGCAGCGACCCACGCTGCCATGAGCGTCCGCGCGTACACAATCGCCATGGATCTCGGCGAGGGGCAAGGACATTCTCGCTTTCTGACCTGTGATCTCACTCACGAGTACGTGACGATCAACGCGGACTATTCCACGTAAGAGAACTCTGATTTGCCGGCGTATTAGGAAGAGCGAGCCATACCTTAAAGCACCCACGAGCCACGCGGCTTACCCTGCAAAGATGTATTTCTACCATTCCCGCAGGGAATCTGCGTTGCTGCGGTGCCGGCACATCCTTCAGAGTCTTGGCTCTAACCCAGACCAGCCAGCTTCTGGGCCACGACCGTCAAACCCTCACAGACCCGCGACCACTCCGCTTCACCGCCGAGCGACACGCGAATACCCTGCGGCAGCCCAAACCCGGCTGCAGACCAGTGGCCGCCACTCACGGCTACATCGAGTCCAGCCATCTCTTGCTCGAACTGCTGCGACGTCACCCCATCGGGCAGCGCCAGCCAGAGGTGCCATGCGTTCGGCACACCCATTGCGCAAACCGGACCGAGCACGGTTCGCGCCTCCGCGTTGCGTCGCTTGCCTTCCGTACGCTTGGCCGCGAGCAGCGCATCGAAGCTGCCATCTTCGACCATCGCGCAGGCCGCCCCCGTCAGCACATTCGATACCCCTGTAGAGGTCTGCCGAATGGCGTTCGCGATCGCCGCGCCGAAGCGCTCCGGGGCCGCCAGAAATCCGGTCCGTGCTGCCGGCGCGAGACTCTTGCTCAATCCGCAGACGTAAAAAGTCCGCTCTGGGGCAAGCTTGCGCAAGGTCGGCGGCGGGGCATCTTGCAGGTAGGCGTAGGCGTCGTCTTCCATGACAAGCAGATCGAACGCCCGCGCGATCTCAACCACCTGCTCCCGTCGCGCCAGCGGCATCGTGCAGCCGAGCGGGTTGTGCACCGTCGGCATCGTAAACAGCGTAGAGATCGGCCTTCCTTTCACCATCTCCCGCGCACAGGCCTCGCGCAACGACTCCGGCACAAGCCCTTCGCTGTCTACCCTGCAAGGCACCAACCGCACGCCCAGCAGGCGCGCCTGATCCTTGAATCCGGCATAGGTGAACTCTTCGACCGCCACGGACCTTCCCACCAGCTCCGCCGCGAGCAGCACCACCATGCACGCGTGATGCCCGCCCGAGGTCAACCAGACCTGTTCCACCGGCTCGCCCAACCAGGCTGCTGCGATCACACGCTGACGGTCCGCGCTGCCCTTGAACGACGGTTGCAAACTCTTCAGCCCACCCACCGCATTGGCCTCGACAGCTGTGCGGAGCCGTTGCTGCCATGCAGGGATCTGTGCGGGGAGCAGTGGGAAGTTGTAGTGGAGGTCGATCATCCCTTCCAGAATAAGCGTTCGAGCCCAGGGAGCCAGTATGAAAACGCGCGTGCTACCCTCACCCGGGTGAACATCCTCTTTGTCGGCGACGTCTTTGGCTCCGCCGGCCGGCACATTGTGCACGAACACCTGCCCCAGCTTCTTGAGACCTATAAGATCGACCTGCTTGTGATCAACGGCGAAAACGCGGCAGGCGGTTTCGGCATTACGCCTTCCATCGCCGAGGAACTCTTCGACCTCGGCGCGCACGTCATCACCACCGGCAACCACATCTGGGACAAAAAAGAGATCTTCGAGTACATGACCGTACCCGCCGCGTCGCATGAGCGCGGCCGTCGCATCCTCCGCCCCGCCAACTACGCCGTGGGCACGCCGGGCTTCGGCGTGTATGAGGGTGAGTTGCCCAATGGCACCGCCTATGCGGTGATAAATCTACAAGGCCGCGTCTTCATGAGCTCCTGCGACGATCCGTTCCGCAAGGCCGACGAGCTCTTGGCGCAAATCGGCAAAAACTCCGGAGCCAAGGTAATCCTGCTGGATTTCCATGGCGAGGCCACCAGCGAGAAGGTCGCCCTTGGCTGGTACCTCGACGGCCGTGTCACCGCCGTGCTCGGCACGCACACGCACATCCCGACCGCGGACGAGCGCATCCTGCCCGGCGGCACCGCCTACCAGACCGATGTCGGCATGTCCGGCCCGTACGATTCCGTCATCGGCGTCGAAACCGAGCTTGTCCTGAAACGCTTCCTCACCGGTATGCCCGGCAAGTTCGAAGCCGCCAAGGGCAATCCCCAGATGTGTGCCACGCTCATCGAATGCGACGGCGGCACCGGCCGGTCGTATGCCATACGCCGTTTCAAGCTCGGCGAGTAAACCGCCGGCGCGTTGCCTGTCCATGCAACAGGGTGGGGAGCAGCAATCTTCCAGGTGTAGGGACGTTGCCCCGGCAGGTGAGTACCATACCTGGAGAAATGTGTGAGAACCGCTGGTGTATCGTCCAGCGATGTGGAGAATGAGGCGATGACCGGAACACGTGAAGCTGAACTGATCCAAACCGTCGACCTGCTGCTCGACGCCCGGCGCACCCGGCACCCCCTCGACGGCCTGCCCGCCGCCCTCACCCCATTGGACCCCGCCGAGATCTACGCCGTGCAGGACCGGCTTGCCGCCAGCTTTGGCGAGATCGGCGGTTGGAAGGTCGGTGCGCCCTCCGCCGAAGCCATCCCAATGTTTGCGCCCATGCCCCTCGCCTGGATCGCGCCCAGCGGAAGCGTACTCTCAGGTGACCGATGGCGCTATCGTGGGCTTGAAGCCGAGATCGCGTTCCTGGTGGGGGAAGATCTTCCTCCGCGGCCCGAACCGTACACGCGGGAAGAGGTACTGGCGGCAATGGTCTCCTGCCATCCTGCGGTCGAGGTTCTCGAAACCGCCTTCGCCGACCCTGCGGCGGTCGCCCGTGAGGCCATGCTCGCCGATCTGCAGATGCACGGCGGCTTCGTCTACGGCCCGGCGTTTAAAGAGTGGCACGACATTGATTTCAGCCGGGAGAAGGTTAGCTTGAGTGTCGAGGGCGTCGTTCGCGTCGAACGGACCGGCTCCAATACCTCCGGCGATCTGCTTAAACTTCTTCCCTGGCTTGCAAACAACGGCGGGAGCCGCACTGGCGGTCTCCGAGCCGGCCAGTGGATCACCACTGGTTCGTGGACCGGCAACACGCCCGCAGACAGTGAATCGACAGTCTCCGCCGAGTTCTCCACCGTCGGCCGGGTTGACCTCCGTTTCGCCTAGCTCGGACATCCATCGAAAATCACTGCATTCAATACGTTAATACGACGTAACAAACGTAGACGCTACGGTAAAAACGCTGAACTGCTTGACAGTGACAGGAGGGCAAGCCTACGTTTTGCGACGTGGTAAGAGTCACCTCATCGGAGTTCCAAAAGTGAACAGCAGAAGCAGCAACCCCTTTCTCCTTAAACTTCCCTATGCTCGACTGGCCGGCACATTGCTCTTGGGGCTAGGTGCTCTGGGCACTGTGGCCACAGCTCAGACCACCATCACCGACAACAGCGGCATCTTCGGTACGAACGTCATCATCATCGATCCAACCATGTCGTCCGCGGACATCACCGCCAAGCTGACCTCGCTCTCCAATGAGCCTGAGTTCAGCACCAATCGCTATGCCATCCTGTTTAAGCCCGGCAGCTACAACGTCGAAGCGCCCGTCGGCTTCTACGAGCAGATTGCCGGCCTTGGTGCCACCCCAAACTCCGTCACGATCAACGGATTTCTCACACCGAATTTTGGTGCCCCCACGTACGGGACGCCCGGCTTCCCAGGGTCCAACCTCACCGACACGTTCTATCGTTCGCTCGAGAATATGACCTTCAACGTCGCCACGAACTCCCAACAGAATGCAGCGCCCAACACCCTGCAGTGGGGCGTGTCGCAGGCTGCACCGCTGCGCCGCTTGCAGATCAACGGCAGCTTGCAACTCACCAACAGCTACTGCGGCAATGCCAGCGGCGGCTTTATGAGCGATCTTGTGGTTACCGGCAATGTGAACCCCTGCTCGCAGCAGCAGTGGTACACCCGCAACAGCCAATTGGGATCCTGGAATGGCGGCGTGTGGAACATGGTGTTCTCCGGTGTAACCGGCGCACCGGCACCGAGCTACCCCAACCCGCCTGAAACCGTGGTGGCCACAACCCCCGTGAGCCGCGAAAAGCCCTTCCTCTACCTCGATGTCAAGGGCAAATACAACGTCTTCGCCCCAGCATCGCAACGGAACACCGTCGGCACCACCTGGTACAACGGCCAGACCCCCGGCCGTTCCATCGCTATCGATAAGTTCTTTATCGTGCAGCCGTCCACCCCGGTCGCGGAGATGAATTTGGCGCTCGCGCAGGGCAAGAACCTGATCCTGACGCCCGGCCTTTACAACATCACCGATTCCATCAAGATCACCAAGCCGAATACGGTCGTACTGGGCCTTGGCTTTGCCACGATCACGCCACAGAACGGCACCCCGGCTATCACCGTGGCCGACGTGGACGGCGTGCAGATTGCCGGGGTCATCGTCGACGCCGGCCCGGTAAAGTCCCCTGTGCTGCTCCGCGTGGGTGTGGGTCTTGAGTCCAACGTCTCGCACAAGGCTAACCCGACCTCTCTTCAGGACGTGGTGCTGCGCATCGGCGGCCAATCGGCCGGCCTGGTCGGTACGGCGCTTGAGGTGGACAGCAACGACGTGCTGCTCGACAACATCTGGTCCTGGCGCGCGGACCACGGCACCGGCGTCGGCTGGACGGTCAACACCGCGGATCACGGCGTTGTCGTGAATGGCGATCGTGTCCTGGCTACCGGTCTGGCGGTCGAACATTACCAGAAGGCACAGGTGCTATGGAACGGCAATGGCGGAGAGACGATCTTCTACCAGAGCGAGCTTCCCTACGATCCACCCAGCCAAGCTGCCTGGATGGACGGCAAAGCCAACGGCTATCCCTCCTACGTCGTGGCTGACTCCGTGCTGACGCACACCGCCTACGGCCTGGGGATCTACTCCTACTTTAACCAGGGCATCGACATCATCGAGGACAACGCGATGACGGTTCCAGTGGGTAACGGCGTCATGATCCATGACACCGGTACCGTCTGGCTTAACGGCAGCGGGCAGATCACGCACGTGATCAACGGCACAGGCGCGGCGGTAAACAGCGGCTTTGCTGACAAGCTCAGCCCCGTCGTCACCTATCCCTAACCTGTCGCAGCTGAGCCAAGCGCAGCTTCACCCATAAACCAGAACACGGCGACTGCCCCTCTTCGAACCTGATGAGGGGCAGTTTTCCGTTTGCGTGCAGGTTCCGGCATCTCGCTTCGCTTTACACTCGTCTGTAACAAAACATCTGTTCCTGCCTCGAGGTGTTCTTGCGCGTTACGCCCGCCGCCGCTGCATTCCTGTCTTTGCTTTCCCTTGCCTGCTCAGCCACTAGCTTCGGATGGGCGCAAAACCCCGGCCCGCGCCCCTCCCTTTCGCAGCCCGCGCTCTCGCCCGACGGCAAAGAGATCGCCTTCGTCTCCGGCAGCGACCTATGGACGGTACCGTCAGACGGCGGTGAAGCGCACCTGCTGCTCTCCGACCCGGCCGAAGAGTCACGCCCGCTCTACTCACCAGATGGCAAACGCCTCGCCTTCATCTCCACCCGCACCGGTGGCGGCGACATCTATGTGCTCACCTTCGCTACCGGCCAGCTCCAGCGCCTCACCTTCTCCGACTCGCCGTCGAACCTCGACGCCTGGTCGCACGATGGCGAGTGGCTTTACTTCAGCTCGGCGGCAACGGACATCAACGGTACATCCGACATCCTGCGCGTGCGTGCGACCGGCGGCACCCCACTGGAGGTCTCGCGCGAGCGCTACCTGAGCGAGTTCGAGTCCGCCCCCTCCCCCGATGGCAAACAGATCGCCCTTGTCGCCAAGGGCATCTCCAACTCACAGTGGTGGCGGAATGGCCATGCCCACATCGATGAAACCGAGATCTGGCTTAAGCCCGTCGCCTCGCCAGGCGCGACGGAGGGAGGGTATCGCAGGCTCATCTCCGCCGATGCCAAGCATGCCTGGCCCATGTGGTCGGCGGACGGCAAGCGCCTCCTCTTCATGTCCGATAAGGGTACCGAGGGCACGTCCGGTCGGGAAAATCTCTGGGCAGCCGACACCGCCTCCGGTGCGGAGACACAGCTGACCCACTTCAAGGACGGTCGTTTGCTTTGGCCGTCAGCCGCATTTGACGGCAGGACGGTCGTCTTTGAACGCAACTTCGGGATTTGGAAGGCCGACGCCCGCACCGGAAAGGCCGAGGAGGTGCACATCACCTTGCGTGGCGTGCCGTCAGGACCCGGCGTCACGCACGAACCCGTCACCGCCTGGAGCAATTTAGCCCTTTCGCCCGACGGTAAAAAGTTCGCCGTCGCTGGCCACGGCGAGATCTTCGCCACCGGTACCAAGGAAGGCGGCGAAGGCCAACGGCTTACGCGCACCGACGCTGAAGAAGCACAACCGCACTGGAGCGCCGATTCCAACGAGGTCGTATACCGCTCCGAGCGTGACGGCGGCTCGCAGCTGTACGCCTACAGCTTCGTCACGAACACGGAGCACCCGGTCGCCCACGGCACCCACCCTGCCTCCGACATCGACCTTGTCCCTACCTACTCGCCGGATGGCAAGCTGCTTGCCTTTCTGCGCAATCGCAAGGAACTTCACGTCGTCACGCTGGCGACGATGGCCGACAAGGTTGTGGCCTCCGGGGAGATTGACGACACGGCGCTCGCCTGGTCGCCCGACTCGCATTGGATTGCCTACGTCCCGACCGGCATCGATGGCTTTACCAATCTTTGGGCCGTGCCCGCCGACGGCTCCGCTGCCACCCGCGAGCTCACCTTCCTCGCCAACGGCCAGAACGCCTCGCACCTGGCCTGGGCACCGGATGGCAAGTACATCCTCTTCGACACGTCACAACGGGCCGAAACCGCGCAACTCGCTCGTGTCGACCTGATCCCGCATATTCCACTCTTTCGCGAAGACCAGTTCCGCGATCTGTTTCGCAAGCAGACCACACCCGGAACCCCCGACACGCCCAGTGAGCCCGGCGATCGCAACCAAACGCCGCCAAACGAGCAGCACACCCCCGATGCCGACGATCTCCACACCACAGCCGGCCAGGAGTTTGAGGCACAGGAGCCCACCCCGGAGCCCTCCAATGCTCACCCGGGCAACGGTGGTCGCCCTGCGGCCAAAAAGCCGGTCGAACCGACCAGAATCGTCTTCGAAGGTATACGCGAACGCCTCACTTTGCTGCCCCTTGGCAATCTCGGCGTCCGCTCCCCCGTCATCAGCCCCGACGGCAAGATCCTCGCCTTTCTCGCCGAAGCCGCCGGCCAACAAAACATCTATACCTACTCGCTCGATGAGCTGGCCCGCGAGCCCGCCTCCCCGCGCCAACTCACCTCCGACCCCGGGGGCAAATCCGACCTTGCCTTTACCCCTGACAGTAAGGTCGTTTACTACCTGCAAGGCAGCGCCGGAGCTGGAGCGGGCGCACCTGCAACAAATCTGAGCACCTCCGTCCGTGCCGTCCCGCTCGACTCCCGCACCCCGAAGACCATTCCGGTTACGGCCGCCATCGACATCGATTTTGAGAAGGAGAAGCTGATCGTCTTCAACGAAGCCTGGTCCACCCTCGATCACCGTTTCTTCCGGGGCGACTTCAACGGCCGCGACTGGTCCGCGCTCAAAACCGAATGGACGCCCTACATCGAAGGCGCACGCACCGGCGGCGAACTGCGCCGCGACATCAACCTCCTTATCGGTGAGCTCGACAGTTCGCACTCCGGCATCAGCAAGGCCAGCACACCCGCCGTCCGCACTGGCCGCCTCGGCGTCCGCTTCGAGCGCGAGCCCTTCGAGACAAGCGGCACACTCCTCGTTCGCGAGATCGTGCCGCTCGGCCCACTTGCTCTCGAAGGCTCCGTACGTGTGGGGGATCGTATCCTCGCCGTCGACGGCCAGCCCATCACGCCCGTCACTAACCTCGATCAGCTGCTTGAAGACAAGGCCAGCCGCCGCGTGGTTCTCTCGGTCGCTCCCGGGGGCGATACCGCCAAAAGGCACGATGCCGTAATCCGTCCGGTAACGCTGCAGGTTGAATCCGGCCTGCTCTACCGCGCCTGGGTGGAAAGCCGCCGGGAGTTCGTTGACAAGGTCTCCGGCGGCAAGCTCGGCTACGTTCATATCGCGGCCATGGGCGACACCGATCTCGCGCAGCTCTACCTCGATCTCGATGTACTCAATCAATCCAAGGCGGGCGTCGTCATCGATATCCGCAACAACAACGGCGGCTACGTCAATGGCCGCGTCATCGACGTGTTTGCCCGCAAGAATTACCTGCTCGGCACACCGCGCGATGGTTCGCAGGAACCCATGCGTCAGGCTCTCGGCCAACGTTCTCTCGGTTTGCCCACCGTCCTCGTCACCAACGAATCCACCCTTTCAGACGGCGAGGATTTCACCGAAGGCTACCGCACCTTGAAGCTCGGCAAAACCGTCGGTACCCCCACCGCCGGCTGGATCATCTTCACCGGGGCTCAGCGACTTATCGACGGTTCGCAGGTCCGCGTTCCCGGCGAACGCATCAAGGACACCCGCGGCCAGGATATGGAGATGCACCCCCGCCCCGTCGATATCGAGCAGCTACGCCCACTTGGAGAAACCGAAACCGGCGAAGATATCCAGCTGCAGAAAGCCGTGCAAACGCTGATGGGCGAGCTGAAGTAGAGCAAAGCTAGGGAGCCTAGCGTCGAAACAAGGTACGCCGCTGTGTAACATTTCACCAGCCGTTATCCTGAGCGAAGCGAAGTACCCTGTACTCTGCCATGCAGCCAAGGAGGCCCGAGCGAAATACCGAGATCCTTCACTGCGTTCAGGATGACGGAGCTTAGGCGGCGTCGGACCACGGCGCATGGCCATGGAAGTCCACCAAGGCCGTATAGCGCAACGAACAACTGAGAACTCACAACTGACACAAACAGCTAAAAATGACAACATTAAGAACGAACAACGCACAACGAACAACCCACAACGAATCACTCCTATGAACTGGGTCGCCTGGTCCCTTCTGTCTGCGCTGTTCGCCGCCGCCACCGCCTTGCTGGCCAAACTCGGTGTCGCTCATGTCGAGCCGAACCTCGCCACCGCTATCCGCACCACGGTTGTCGTGCTCTTCGCGTGGGCCATCGCGCTCAGCCTGGGCACACACACCGGCTTGGCGCATATTGATCGGCGCTCCTGGATGTTTCTGGGCCTCTCCGGTTTCGCCACGGGCCTTTCGTGGATTTGCTACTTCCGCGCGCTGTCGATCGGCCAAGCGTCCAAAGTGGCACCCATCGACAAGCTCAGCGTCATCTTCGTCATCCTGCTCGCCTGGCCCATCTTGGGCGAAGCCCTCAATACCCGCAAGCTGCTCGGCGGCCTCATGATCGCCGGCGGTGCCATCGTGCTCGCCTTCGCGTAAAGCCCAAACCCAAGCACCTTATCACCGGTGTCGTTTCGACCGGAGCCGATACTCTCCCCGTCTGCATAGTGCAAAAACCTGTATATCCTGCGTGGCTCCAAGGACCTTTATGACGCGCATGAACAGCGGGTGCCTCAACGCGCTTGCGTCACCACGGGCTCGCTCACATGAACCGCGCCAGACCCATTTGCCTCTACCGCAACCGGTACGCTGTGCAGCAGGTACGGCATTAGGACCTTGCTGTCATCCCAGCGCAGCGACCAGCCATCATCGATGGCCACCAGCAAATACGCTCCCGGCGACACATTGCGAAAGGTAAAACTGCCGTCCAGATCGCTTTGATCCCGGCGATATAAGGCCGTGTCTGTGTTCGCACCCGCCGGTACCAGCACCACCATCGACCCCGCCGCCGGTTTGCCTTCGCGGCGCGCAAAGCCGTCCAGTTCCACCGGGTTGCCGCTGGCTGTCAGCGTGACGGCGATCTCTCCGCCCCCGGAAACGTGCACCACCTGATCGGGTACGGCATGGCCGTTCACAGACATAGCGGAGATCACCTTCAAGTGCCCTTCGCCAAACAGCGCAAACCGATAGTCTCCGGGCCGCAGGTCCGGGAACGAAGCTGCGCCTTTCGCATCGACCTGACTGGAGGATACCCGATGGCCCTTCCCGTCGCGCAGATTCAACTGCAGCTTCGCCGCAGCTGCCGCTGTCGCCTCTGTCTGTACTGTTACGGCCAGGCTGGCGAGCTGTCCCGGCACGGATGCATCCATGATCACCGACCCGGCCGTCAGGTCGATAGAACTCGTCTCGGCAGGTGTACCGCCGTTGCGGCCCTGCCCCTCCTGCAGGCTGTACTGCCCCGGAGCAATCCCGCTCAGACGCTGCGTGCCGTCGGCGAAGTCGGATTGCGCAAACACCCGCTCCTGCTGGCCGAAGATCATTCGCGTGAGCTGCGCGAAACGAGGTACAGCGCCCTCCGACGACGTGCCGCGAATGGTCAATGTCTGTGCCCGCTGCGGCATCATCTGCAGGTTCGCCACGACCGCGTCGCCCCCGCGGAGCGCCAGCGGCGAGGCACCTTCCGCGCTCCCCGCGTTGGGATAAAACACCGTGGAGTACGCTACATCCAGGGCCGGATCCACCGCGCTGCGGTAGGCCTGAGATCCGCTGTCCCCCCGGTCCAGAGGCGCGTGTACGGCGTACCAGGGCTGGGCACTCGCGGTCAGATAGTAACTGCCCGCAGGGAGTGCGTCGAAGTCATACCTTCCGTCGTCGCTCGTCTGTCCTCCGCGTACGCGGCGAACTCGATCCTCCGCGGACTGGAGATCTTCCCGGTAGAGCGTAACCGTGGCGTGTTCCACGGGGTCGCCGGCCTCATCCACCACCCGCCCGGACATCTCGGCAAAGGGTGTGAGCTTCACGATCAATGCCCCTGTAGGCAGCCCCGCGCCGGTCACGATCGCTGTCGAAAACGGCGGGTGTGCCAGGTAAGCGGCAGCGAGGTAGCCCGTCGCCCGCGCCAGCAGCCTGTACTTGCCGGCAGGAACAGCATCGAAGCGGTAGATCCCGTCCTCCCCCGCATCGGCATTCGCAATCACCCGGTCGCTCTTTGTATCTTCCAGACTCACAGCCGCGTGCGGGACCGGGCGGCCGTCGAGAGCGTTCACCACCCTGCCGCCAACCCGTTCGCCTTGCCCTCGCGCCCATGGGGACGCAAGCAGCAACCAAAGCGCAAGGCCGACACCTGTCATTCGCCGCATCAACGCACCTGTACCTCGGAGCTGTCCAGCAGCGGGGCTTCCACCCGGACCTGCTCGCCTCCCGTGGCGGTAAAGGTGGTGCCCTTCCCGTCGTAGGCGCGCATGGCCTCAGGGTCGCGGTACGGAATCTGCACCGCCAGACTTCCCACGGCGAACGCCCGGTAGCCTCCTGGCGGCAGGTTGCTCACGCTGAAGGTCCCATCTGGGCCGGCAAAGGACTGGGTAAAGCGTCCGCCCGCATCCGTGGGCAGCAGCAGAATAAAGCTGCGCGACGGCACCGATCCCCCGGTCACCGTGACTGTTCCTTTCAGTTCCGCCCCATCATCCCGCAGCGTCACGTCGATCAGCTCCGCCGTGCCGCCGGCGTTCAACACCAGCGATTGGCGCAGCAGGTCGATGCCACCGCAGGTGGCTGAAGCCACATAGCCGTACGAGGGCTGCGCCAGGACCAGATAGCGGCCCGGCTGGGCATTCTCGATGAAGAACTCATCGCCCCCGCCGGGTAGAAGATTGCCGTTCGCGAAGGTACCCGCATCGCCATCCGGCCGCAGCGTGACGTTCAGCGATAGAGGGTAACTCTTTCCCTTGCCCGTGTACTCCGAGTGCACGTGCACCGGAATGCGAGGCCCGGGCGCGAGCGTTACAGCTGCCGTTTGCAGCGGTACTCCCCCCACATGAAGCGGCACGAGGGCAAACGCCGGCTGCGGCCCGTTGCCGGCGAGCATCAGTGTGTAGCTTCCGCTGGGCAGCGCTCCACGTACCGCGCCCTCGCGTTCGTTGTAGCCCAGAGCGAACCCCGTGTTCATCCCCTCGCCCATGAACTGAACGCGTACCGGGGTGCCAGGCACCGGCGCTTTCACCGGAATCGTCACCGGGTAATAAGCCGCCCGGCGAAGATGGAGGTCGGCGCGCAGCGTCTCCCCCGTGTGCACCTTCAGCTTGCCTGCCGCGGCCAGATTGGTTGCATCCCCCAGAAAGACCGGCGGGTACCCCTGCGTTATGCTGAGCTCCGGCTGTGCCATGGGCCGCGCGCCCGATTGCTCGCCGCGCCATTCCGTGGTCATGGCCGTGTACTCGCCCGGCCGCAGATTGCCGAAGTGAAACTCGCCATGGCTGTCCGTCACCTCGGAACCGTTCTGTAGCCACACGTAGCCTCCGTCCTGCACCTGGCGCATCAGCAAGCTCACGCCCACCCCACGCGCGGAGTCGGCAGTCGCGGCAGAGACCCTGCCGTCTACAACGCCCGCGGGCATCAGCGTCAGATCAACATCATTCGCTGCCAGGGTCGCATCCAGCGGCAGGCTCAGCGGCTGCTCGGGCTGCAGGTAGCCCGGCTTCTTGGCGGTCAGCATGACTTCGCCGATGTTTCCCCGAACGGCCGGGAGGCCTCCTGCGACCGCACCTATGCCCAAACCCGTGTTCGACCCAGCTGTGGCACTCGCCCCACCGGGAACGCTGACTGTAAGGCTGAACCGTCCGGCACTGTCCGTCATCGCGGCCAGCCGGCGGTCGAGAGAGGTCACCAGCGCGCGCGAGAGCGACTTGCCCGTACGCCCATCGAGCACGCGCCCATGCAGTTGATATACGGCGTCCCCGGTGGCACCGGCCTGCGCCCCGGCCGCTCGGCAGCTGCCAGAGAACAGGCTGAACCCCGTTATCGTCCATAGTGCGAGCAAGTGCAGGGACGTCCATCGATCGTTCACCTGACTCTTCATCAGCCGGCTCTCCCCATGGTGCTGTGAAGCAGTCTGCGTTGCGCTATGCCACTTATCTATAGACGCGCAGCTCCGTCAACGGTCACAAGCGCACGTTCATTGCCCGTAGCTTCGCACACCGGTGAGCCGGAGTTCCAGAACAAAAAGCAGCGATGTCACGCGGATCGCGCCTTAGCCGGGCATCCGCCACACCACCACCCGCCCGGGTCAGCCTCCACCGATTCGCCAGCATCAACTCCCTAGGCCGCGGCCCGCTTGATCTCCTTTGGAGAGAACCTGCCATATAGCAGGGGCAAGACATATAGCGTAAGAATCGTCGCCGTCACCAGTCCACCGATGACCACGGTAGCCAACGGGCGCTGCACCTCCGCGCCGCGCGAGGTAGAGAGCGCCATGGGGATGAATCCGAGGCTGGCCACCAGCGCCGTAATCATCACCGGCCGCAGCCGATCTGAAGCTCCATTGCGCACCGCATCCTCAGTTCCTTGCCCAGCCTCGCGCAAGGAGTTGATGTGGCTCACCATTACAACACCGTTCAGCACCGCAATGCCGAACAGCGCAATGAATCCAACGCAGGCAGAGAGGTTCAGGTTAATCCCGCGCAGCCATAACGCGGCAATTCCACCGACCAGTGCCAGAGGCACGATCAGCATGATAAGCGCCATCTGCTTGGCATTGCGGAAGGTCGCATACAGCAGGCCCGCGATAATCAGCAACGAGACGGGAAAGACAATCAAGAGGCGAGCCTGCGCACGCTTCTGATTCTCATACTGCCCACCCCATTCCAGGCGGTATCCCGGCGGCAGCGGCATCCCCTTCCCCACCGCGTCTTCGGCGTCCTTGACGAAGCCGCCCAGGTCCCGCCCTTCGACGTTCGTGGTCACCACGGAACGTCGCTTGGCCTGCTCCCGATTGATCAGGATCGGTCCGCGGATCTGCCGTATCGTGGCGACCTGATCCAACCGCACCAACTCGCCGTTGGGCGTCTTGAACTGCAACGCGCTCAGCTGTTCCGGGTCATTGCGCAGCGTCCCCGGTAGACGGAACGCAATGGGAAAGCGCTCCTCGCCTTCGACCATCTCCGACACCTGCTTGCTGCCATACAGCGACTCAATCACCTGCTGCACATCGCTGACGTTGACGCCATAACGCGCCGCCGCCGCGCGGTCGATCTGAATATCGAGCTCTTCCGCGCCGGAGATCAGCTCCATCTGCGTCTCCGACGCGCCTTTCACGCCGCCGATCAACGTGCGCGCCTGCTTGCCGAGCTTCTCCAGGGTGTCCAGGTCCGGACCGAAGATCTTCAGCGCCGCATCGCCGCGCGTGCCCGTGATGGTCTCGTCCATGCGCATCTCCATCGGCTGCGTGAACTCGTAATTCACGCCGGGGATCTTCTCAAGCGCCGTATTGATGCGTGTGGAAAGCTTCTGCTTGTCCTGCGGCTTCTGGTCCTGCACCTTGGGCACATAGCTGATGTAGGAGTCGGACTCATACTCACCCATGGCCTCGGTCGCCAGATCCGGCCGTCCCAGCTTGGTTACCACGCTCTTGATCTCCGGAAAGCCTTTGATCGTCTTTTCAATCTGATTGCCGATGCGAATCGACTCGGTCAACGAGATGCCCGGCAGCTTCTTCGACGTGATGACCAACGATCCTTCATCGAGCTTCGGCATGAACTCCGTGCCAATGAACTTCAGCGATCCCAAGGCGATCACGGCTGCAATCGCAGAGGCCGTGAGGATGAGCTTGCGATGCTTCTCAGCCGTCTCAAGCGAACGCGTGTACCGGTTGCGCAGCTTGTCGAACCAGTTGTCTTTTTTCTCCTGCTTGTCCTTGCGCCCTTTGCCGATGGCGCGCATGAGATGCCGCAGCGCAAACGAGCACAGCGTCGGCACCACAAACAAGGCGAGGAACAACGACCCAGTCAGCGCCGAAACCACCGTCACCGCCATGGGCCAGAACATCCGGCCTTCCAGGCTCTGCAAGGTCAGAATGGGCAGGTATACGGCAATGATGATGAGCACGCCGAACACGATCGGCCGCGCCACCTCATGCGCCGCGTTACGGATGAGGTCGAGCAGTTTGCCATCCGTCTTCGCTTTCTCAGCCTTGGTATTGTCCTTCTCAGCCTTGGTACTGTCCTTCTCAGCTTTGGCGCTGTCTTGCCCAGCCTTGGTGCTGTCGTCCTCTGCGCCCTCCGCGTGCTCTTCCTTCGCGCCCTCCGCGTTCCCGCCTTCCCTACCCGAAGATGCACCCTCTGCCTCACCCGACTCCGTCTCCAGGCGGTGAATGCAGTTCTCCACCATCACCACAGAACCATCTACGATCGTGCCGAAGTCGATCGCCCCCAGGCTCATCAGGTTGATCGAGATCCCAAACAGATCCATGCCGATGAAGCCCACTAGCAGCGAAAGCGGAATTGTGCACGCCACCACCAGTGCCGCGCGCCAATCCCCCAAAAAGATCAGCAGAATCACGAGCACGAGCACCGCGGCCTCGATAAGGTTGTGCTCCACCGTGTGCGTGGTGGCATCGATAACGTCGCTCTGGTCATAGAACGGCACGATCTTCGCGCCATTCGGCAGCTGCATGTGGGCGATCTTGTCTTTGGTCTCCTTGATCAGCTTGTTGCCGTTCTCGCCGCGCAGGATGATGACCATGCCGCTGACCGTTTCACCCTTGCCGTCATGCATCACAGCGCCATGCCGCAGCAGCGGCTCGGCCCCGATCGTCGCCACCTGCTTCAGCAGCACCGGCACACCGTTGGCCGTGCTCACGACGATGTTGCCCATGTCCGCTACATCGGTGACGCGCCCGATACCGCGAATCGTGTACTGCTGTTCGGCGTGCTCGATGTAGCTGCCGCCGAAGTTCGCGTTGTTGTTCGTGACCGACTGCACAACATCGTGCAGCGTGAGATTGAAGCGGCGCAGCGACTCCGGATCCACCTCGATGGTGTACTGCTTCGTCAGCCCGCCCCAGGAGTTGATCTCGCTGATGCCGGAGATGGTCTGCAGGCCGTAGCGGATCGTCCAATCGTTCAGCGTCTTGACCTGCATCAGGTCCAGCTTCGGCGACTGCACGGTGTACTGGTACACCTCACCGAAGGCTGTGGACATGGGCCCAATGACGGGCTGCAGCCCTGGCGGGATGCGCCCCTGCACCTCGTTCATGCGTTCGGAGACAAGTTGCCGCACGAGGTACTTGTCCATGCTGTCGTCGAAGATCACCGTGACCATGGACAATTCAAGCTTCGATGTCGATCGAACCATCTGCAGCTTGGGCAAGCCCATCATGGAGGTCTCAAGCGGAAACGTAACCAGCTGCTCCACCTCGACCGGCGACATGCCCGGGCACTGCACTGTCACCACGACCTGGTTATTCGTCAGGTCGGGGAAGGCCTCCATCGGCAGCTGAAACATGACCGTGATACCGCCGGCAACGAGCGCGAGCAAAATGCCGAAGACGAGCCAGCGATTGCCGAGCAGGAAATCTATGATGCGACCCATGCCTCAGCCCTCACCTACGCTGCCCTTCAGCAGCTCGCCCTTCACCATGAAGGCACCGTCCACCACGATGTGATCGCCGGGATTCAAGCCTTCAACCACCTCCACCAAACCCTGGGAACGTGCACCCAGCTTGACCGCTCGCACCTGAAACGTCGAGCCATCCTGCGTAACGAACACCACGCGAAAGCCGTTCACATCCTGCAGCGCCGCATCGGGCACATAGATCGCATCGCGCGTCGCCGCTTCGTTGATTGCTGCCGTGGCAAACATGCCGGGCCGCAGCCGTACGCCGCAGTTCGGCACGGCCAAACGCACCGGCAATGTGCGCGTCTGCGGGTCGAGTAGATCGCCCAGCATGTACACCGTCGCCGGAAAGTTCGTGTCGCCGAATCCCTGCGTCGTGACGTTGGCATGAGCGCCCCGCCGCACACCGGGCAGATCTTTCTCATTCACCGCCGCCGCTACCCACACGGTCGAGAGGTTCGAAATGACAAAGGCCTCATCGCCCATGTTCACCACCTGCCCCGGCGTAACCGAACGTGTAATCACCGTGCCGCTCGCAACAGCCTTCACCGGAATCAATTCGCGGTTATACAGCGTGTTCGGTGTCAATGACTCCGGCGATACCTGCAACAGCTCCGACAGGTGCTCGCGCTCCATGTGCACATTGGCCTGCGCATCGGTGAGGTCCTGTTGCGCTTGCTTAAGTCCCTGATCAGCCCTTTGCGCCTCCTCTTGCGAGGCCACCTGCAGGCCATAGAGCTTGCCATACCGATCGCGGTTAATCTCCGCGAAGTGCACGGCGGAGGTCTGCCGGTCCACCGCCGCGTACGCCTGCACCAGCGCCCCCACCGTCTCATGGACAACATGGCTGTGCATGAGGGCCAGCGTCTGCCCGGCGCGCACGTTATCGCCCGGCAGCACCATCACCTTCTCGATCAAGCCTTCGGCCAGCGCGCCGATGTGGTCGGTGTGCTTCTCATCCATCATCACCTGACCGGCGACAGTGAGCTCGCGTGGTACCGTGCGCACCTGCACCTGACTGATGCGTATGCCGGCCTTCGATAAGTTTGCCGGATCGATCTTCACCGAGTCCGTCGGCGCGGAGGTGTCGCCGCCCGAACTCGACGAGCTCGATGAGCTATCCGAGCCGCCACCCTTACCGGACTTACCTCCAGACTTGCCCGTGCTATCCGAGCCGCCACTGGACTGATCCGAACCGCTTGTCTTGCTGCCCTGTCCGCTCGACGAGCTATCCGAGCCGCCCGGCTTCGGGGAAGAGCTGTCGCCCCCCTTGCATCCGGCAACGAGCAGCGCGGCCAACAGCAATACAGAGAGCCTCCTCCCTCCTGCATTGATTGGAGTTCCTGCCTTGGTTCCGGTCTGAATTTCAGCCGGGATGGATGTCTGTGCGCCGTTCATGGCTGCACCCCATAGCTCAACTGCAGACGAAGCGCCGCCTGCTGATACTCCGCCAAGGTTCTCAACGCGTTCACCTCCACATCGAACTCCGTCCGCTCCGCATCCAGATAGCGCAGCAGATCCACGCCGCCAATCTGATATGCCTCAGTCATCAGTTGAAGATTTTGCTTCGCCTCCGCCCGCATAGCGGGCAGAAGATTGCCGACGATCTCGCCCTCGCGCTTATAGATCGATTCGCTCTCAGCGACGTCGGCCCGCACCTGGGTATCGAGCGTTTGCAGCCGCGCCTGGGCATAAGTCAATGCCGCTTCCGCGCGCGCGATCTCGCCTTGGTTACGATTGCGAAAGGGCAGGTTGATCTGCAAGCCGCCATAGCCCGTGTCGAACCCGGAGTTGCGCTTGTAGCCACCCAGCAGATCGAGATCCGGAACTCCCACAGCTCGTTGCAGCTTTACATTCGCCTGGGCTGCGCGAACCGCATCGCGGGCGGCCTGTAAATCGGCGCGCTGCGCCAATACCGTCCCGAGCGGCAACGGCGCAATAGTACCGAGCGTGTCGATACCATCAGTCAGCTGCACATGCGGAAGCGGCGGCCGGGCCATCTGCCGAAACAGTTCCAGCCGGGCCCCGTCCGCATCCCGCTCCGCCGAAAGCAGGGCCATCCGCAAGCGATCGCGTTCAATGTCCATGCGCAACAGGTCCACGCCCCGCATCGCGCCCGCGTCCACACGCTCCTTGTGGTAGCGAACCATCGCGTCCACCGCGGTCATGTCCTGTTGCAAAAGCGCCACGACGCGCTCCGCCACGGAGGCGCTCCAGTACGCGCCGGCCACGCGGCCGGCAATAAGCTGGCGGGAAAATTCCGCCGTGGACTGCGCCTGCTGTACCTGCGCTGCCGCATACGCCACGCGTTTGCGGCGCTTGCCATCCACCTCAAAGGTCTGGTCGATGTATCCGAAATCCTCGCTCTGGTTGGCAAAATCGTAGCCGTTCGCCCAGGGGCGGAAGTCCTCGGAGGAAAGAAATAGCCGCGGATTCAAGCCCAGGCCCGCTTGCCGTAACTGGCCCTTGGCCTCGTCCACCTGCGCGGTGAGCGCCATATTTTGGGAACTGCTGAGCGCCTCCTGCACCGCTTCGTGCAGACTCAACTGCTGCGCGGCTGCCTGCGCCGGGAGCGCGAAGGCACACGCCACCAAGCCCCACCGCACCCAGAAGGGTATTGTTTCTGCTTTCAATTTCTTCAGCATGTCGGATCAGCGCGAACGTACGGCATTTTCAACTCTAATTGGACGTCCATAGCCTCGATGACGGGCTGTTCATCTGTGCATGGCTTTCTAAGCCGCATCCTTATAGACACAATAGGTATAGACGCATTACACGCACAAAGCGTCGATCGATGCCGTCTTCATCGAAACTTAAGTCTGCCTCGATACTCTGGACAACGATGTTGCGTAGAGCGCTAAGACGATTCGCGGCAAGTTCTGTCCTCGCCTCTTCGCTGCTGCTGAGCCGTACGTCGTTGCAACAAACCGCAGCACACGCCGCCCCACCCCCGGCTTCCGCAATCACCTTGGACGAAGCCATCCGGCGCGCGGAGGCCAACGAGCCCGTCTTCGCCGCCGCTGCCGCGGAACGGCGCGCCACCGCGCTCGAACGCAAAGATGCCCGTGCCGGCCTGCTGCCCTCGGCCAGCTTTCACAATCAGTTCCTATTCACAGAGTCCAATCGTACGCACACAGTTCTTGGCACGCCCTACTCACCAACAATCACCCAGGCCGGCCTCGATCAATCCTTGCCGGTGTTTATCGCCAACAACTCCGTGCATGAGTACTACAGCCAGGGCGTTGTGAATGAGACAGTCGGCCTCGCGCAAATCGGGGCCGTTCGCCTTGCCGATGCCCGCGCCGCGCTGGCCACCGCAGAGCTTGAGGTCGCACGGCGCGGCCTCGTAGCCACTGTGGTGGGTCTTTATTACAGTTCCGGCTCCGGCAGCAGCAAGCTCGACATTGCTCGACGTGCCCTTGATGAAGCGCATCGCTTTGCCGACATCACGGAAAAGCGGGAGGCCGCCCGCGAAGCCGCGCACGCCGATGTCCTCAAGGCCCGGCTACAGGAGGCAGCTCGCGAACGCGAGCTCGCCGATGCCAAGCTCGCCGCAGACCGTGCCCGCCTGGAGCTCGGTGTGCTGCTGTTCCCCGATCCATCGGCAACGTACACGCTTGCCCCCACCGCCGTCCCGCCGCCCCTCCCCGACCGCGCCGGAGTCGATGCCGCCGCCCGCGCCAACAATCCCGAGATCCGCAGCGCGCTGGCCTCCGTGGGGGTCAGCCGGGCCACGACGCTGTCCGCGCAAGCGGGCCTGCTGCCCGACCTTGCGCTCAACTACACCTATGGTATCGACGCGCCGCAGTTCGCCAGCACCGCCCCCAACGGCGCACGCAACCTCGGCTATTCCGCCAGTGCCACAGTCGATCTGCCGCTGTGGGATTGGCTCACCACCGAACGCAAGGTGAAGGAAGCGAAGATCCGCGCGGACGCCTCAAAGGTTGCGCTTTCCAACGCCCAACGCCGCGCGCTGGCCGATCTTTCTGAGCTCTACGCCGAGGCCGACGTAGCCCGCCAACAGCTCGCTTCGCTGGATCGCAGCGTGCTCGACGCGCGCGAGAGTCTTCGCCTCACCAATTTGCGCTATGTCGATGGCGAGAGCACTGCCCTCGAGGTCGTCGATGCGCAAAGTACCTTGATCACCCAGGAAAACGCGCAGGTTGATGGCGAGGTCCGGTACCAACTCGCCTTTGCGCAACTGCAAACCCTTACTGGGAGGCTCTGAAGCGATGGCCCATTTTCTTCAAATCGCTAGACAAGACCGAATCCTCCTCCTCAATAAAGCTGTCTTTCGGAGCGGAGCGAAGAACCCGCTTTTGCCCTTGCCCTCTTCGGCGATAGCAACGACGCGCACCGCCACCTACACGGCCCTGCTGCTGGGCTGCCTCCTGCTGCCAGCCGGCTGCAAAAAGAGCACCCCTGCCGACACGCCTGATGCTGCCGACAGCGCCGTCGCCGTCACCGCACAGCATCCCACGCTTGGTCCCATTGCCGAAGAGGTAGACGTTGACGCCATCCTCGCCCCGCTGGCCCAGGCGGCGCTGGCACCCCGCATCAGCGCTCCCATTCGCGCCGAGTTCGTGCAGCGCGGTGCCCACGTCCGCAAGGGCCAGCTGCTCGTTACGCTCGAAAGCCGCGATTTGCAGGGCAGCGCCCTCGATACACAGGGAGGCGTGGCCTCGGCGCAGGCTGCCTACACCACCGCCACCCAGGCCACCATCCCCGAGAACGTACAGAAGGCGCAACTCGATGTAGACCAGACCAAGGCCAATCTCGAAGTTGCCAATCGCACCGCTGAAGAACGCAAGCGCCTGCTCCGCGAGGGTGCCATCGCCGGCCGCGATACCGACACCGCCGTTGCCGCAGCCGTACAGGCACAGGCCGCCTACGATACCGCCGTCAAACACCTCGGCGGCGTTCAAAACACCACGCAACGCACCGATGCGCAAGCGGCGAAGGGCGCACTTGCTTCCGCCCAAGGACGCCTTGCCTACGCCGACGCGCAGGTCAGCTACGCCAATCTGCGCAGCCCCATCTCCGGCGTTGTGACCGATCGTCCCCTCTTCCCCGGCGAGACCGCCTCGGCCGGCACCTCCATCATCACGGTGATGGATACGTCCGCGCTGCTCGCCAAGCTGCACATTGCCCAAGGGACGGCAGCGCAGCTCAAGGTCGGGTCCGCCGCGGAGGTGCGCGTGCCCGGACTCGATGCGCCGCAGCCCGCGGCCGTGGCCTTTCTCAGCCCCGCGCTCGACCCCGGCTCCACCACCGTTGAGGTCTGGCTGAAGCTGCCCAACGCCGACGGCCGCTACCGTGTCGGTGCAGCGGTGCACGCCGTCATTCATGGCAAGACGACTGCCAACGCCCTCCAGCTGCCCCCGGGCGCGATTCTGCCCGCCGATGACGGTTCCACCAACGTCCTTGTCGTCGGCGCCGATGGCACCGCCCACAAGCGCGCCGTCAATGTGGGCATACGCACACCGGGGGAGGTGCAGATTCTCAGCGGTCTTTCTGTAGAGGACAATGTCATCACCGAGGGCGGCTATGGTCTCGATGACGGCACCAAGGTCAAGCTCGGCGGCGCGGACGACCCCAAGGCAGCCGACATCAAGGGAACCAAGGCCGGGAGCAAAGACTGATGGCTACCGCCACCCCCGTCCACAGCCCGCCGCAACCGCCGCAACCGCCGCAACCGCCGGCAGATGCTGAGGAAAAAACCACCACCTTCTGGCTGTCACAAGGCATGCGCACGGTCTTCTTTATCGCCATCGCCCTGACCGTGGCTGGCATCTACGCCTTCTTTCAAACGCCCATCGCAGTCTTCCCCGACACCAACTTCCCCCGTGTCGTCATCGGCATCGATAACGGCGTCATGCCCGTCGAGCAGATGCAGGTCACGGTCACGCAGCCGATTGAAGACGCCATCAACAGCGTCCCCGGCCTGCAAACCGTGCGTTCCACCACCAGCCGCGGCTCCGCCGAGGTCGATCTCTTCTTCGACTGGTCCGCGGACATGTTCCGCACCCTGGAGCTCGTCAACTCCGCCGTGAGCCGTGCGCAGCAAACCCTTCCAGCCACGGCGAAGATCACCACCAACCGCCTCACCTTCGCCACCTTTCCCATTCTCGGCTACTCGCTCACCTCAGACAGTGTCTCGCAGAGCGATTTGTGGGAGCTCGCGACCTACACGCTGAAACCGCCGCTGAATCGCGTGGACGGCGTCAGCACCGTGGTCGTACAGGGGGGCCAGATCCCCGAGTTCCATGTCGTGCCCGACCTTGCCAAGCTGCAGGTCTCCGGCGTCACGGTCATGGATCTCGCCAACGCCATCGGCACCTCCAACATCGTCGATTCGCCCGGCCTCTACCAGCAGGATCATCAGCTCGTACTCGGCCTCGTCGGCGCGCAGGCGCACGATATTGCCGGCCTCAAGCAGCTCACCGTGAAAACCACGACGGGGGGCGCGCCGGTCCGCGTCGGCGATCTCGCGCAGGTCCTCCGCGCCCCTCTGCCCGTCTACACCTATGTCTCCGCGAACGGTAAGCCCGCGGTCCTGCTGAACATCACGCGGCAGCCCTCCAGCAACACCGTCGCGGTCGCCGATGGCATCGCCAAGGCGATCGACGGGCTGCGCGGCAAGCTTCCCCAAGGCGTCGTGCTGACACCCTTCTACGACCAGTCGCAACTGGTGCGCGAGAGCATCGCCAGCGTGCGCGACGCCATCATTATCGGTGTGGTGCTGGCCTGCATCATCCTGTTCCTGTTTCTGCGCGACTGGCGCTCGTCCCTCATCGCGGGCCTCGTGATTCCGGTCACGGTGGCCATCACCGTACTCGTGCTTTGGCTTATTGGCGAGAGCTTCGACCTCATGACCCTCGGGGGCCTCGCGGCGGCTATCGGCCTGGTCATCGACGACGCCATTGTCGTAGTCGAAAACATCGTCCTGCATCGCGATGCGGGCGAGGGCCGTGTCGAAGCCGTGCGTAAAGCCCTGCACGAGATCGCGCGCCCCCTGGTCGGCTCGACGGTCACTCCGGTCGTCGTGTTCCTGCCGCTCGTCGCGGTTACCGGCGTTACCGGCACCTTCTTTCGTGCGCTCGCCATCACCATGACCGTGTCTCTGCTGACCTCGCTCCTGCTCGCGGTCAGCTGGACCCCCGGCCTGGCGATGGTCATCCTGAAGCCGAAGGATGATGTACCCAAGGCGTCCAAAGAAGCAGCGTTGCATGGCGCACCTGCGCCGGCCCATGCTTCCTCGACGGACCACGCCACCGAAGAGCAGGCTGAGGCCGGCCCTGTGCTCGGGCGCATCCTCGGCTGGCATCACAGGGTTTTGGAGTGGTCGCTCAGCCGCCCGGTCTGGCTCGGGCTTTTGTGTATCGTTCTCGCCGTGGGTACCTATTTCGCCTATAAGGGTCTTGGCTCCGATCTGTTGCCCAGCATGGATGAGGGCGGCTTCACCCTCGACTACGTCATGCCCGCCGGCAGCTCGCTCGCCTCCACCGGTGCCGTCCTCGACAAGGTTGAAAAGATTTTGCGGCACACACCCGAGGTCGAAAGCACCAGCCGCCGCACCGGCCTGCAACTCGGCCTCGCCGCCGTGACCGAATCCAACACCGGCGACATCAGCGTTAAGCTCAGGAACAAGCGCAAACGGGGCATCGACGAGGTCATCGCCGATGTCCACTCCCAGATCACCGCCACCGTCCCGCAGCTCGACGTGGAGTTCGTCCAGGTGCTGCAAGACATGATCGGCGACCTCTCCAATGCCCCACAGCCGATCCAGATCAAGATTTTCTCCCAGGATCCGCAACTGCTCAACGAGCTTGCCCCGCGCGTTGCCGCAACCATCAAGGGGGTACCGGGCGTGGTCAGCGTCGAAGACGGCATCGCCAACACCGTCAGCGGCCCCGCCACCAACTTCGAGGTCGACCCGCAGCTCGCCGCCCGGCTCGGCTTCACCCCGCAGGAGGTCGCCGAAGACGCCACCTCTATCCTCGATGGCGTCGAAGTCACCAACCCCGTCATCTCGAACGGCCGCCCCTATACCGTGCGCGTGCGTTTGGGCGATGAGACACGGGGCTCACTCGACAGCATCCGCAACACGGTCTTCAACTCCGGCTCGGGGCGTACGGCCACCCTCGGCTCCATGACCACGGTCACGCAGCTGCCGCCCCAAAACGAGATCCTGCGCGAGAACCTGCAGCGCCTCGTCACCGTCACCGCCCGCCTCGAAGGAACGGACCTCGGCACCGCCGTAACCAAGGTCCAGGCCCGCGTTGCCGCCATGCACCTGCCCCCCGGTGTGCGCGTTGTTTATGGCGGCACCTACCAGGAGCAGCAGAAGAGCTTCGGCCAGCTCGTCCGCGTGCTCCTCATGGCGCTCGTGCTGGTCTTCGGTGTGCTGCTCACGGAGTTCCGCAACTTCGCCGCCCCCGCCGCCATCCTTACCTCTTCCGTGCTGTCCATCTCCGGCGTCATCGGCGCTCTGCTCCTCACCGGGACCAACTTCAACGTGGCCAGCTTCATGGGGCTCATCATGGTCATCGGCATTGTTGCTAAAAACGGCATCCTGCTGCTCGACGCTGACGAACGCTACCGCGCCGAAGGCTCGGACGCCCGCGAAGCCATGCTCATGGCGGCCTCTCGCCGCCTGCGCCCCATCCTCATGACCGCGCTCGCCGCCGTCACCGGCATGTTGCCCCTGGCACTCGCCCTCGGCGCGGGCTCACAGATGCTGCAGCCGCTCGCCATCGCTGTCATCGGCGGCCTGACCATCTCGATGCTGCTCAGCTTGATCGTGACCCCGGTGGTCTACTACCTGCTCACCCAACACCACGCGCCTGTAGTCTGAAAATGGGGTAAGCCGTTGCCCTTGCCTTTGTCTGTCATTCCCGAAGGGAATCTGCGTTTCTCCCAGGCTGACCTACCCCGCCTTCGGTTCTGTCGCGGTTATATGCGGCTACAGCAGAAAGGCCCGCATCCCTGCGGGCCTTTCTACAAGCAATCGCCGCATGCACAGCCGGCGCTACCGCCCGATCACCATCACGGTGAAGCTATCCGGCAGAATCGCCGGACGAGGCCGTGGGTTGGCCGGCGTGGGATCAGGCCGCGGCCCAAACTCAGCCGTCACCACATAGGCCTTGTCCGTCGCGGGATCATACGTCATCGTGCGCGCCCCCTTGGCCGTCGGCAGCGACTCCAGCGTGCGATAGCCGTTACCCGCATCGATGACTGTAAGCGTGCCATCGCTGCCATTGGAGCTGAAGGCTAGCTGCCGCTTCGAATCGTAGTCCGCCGCGTCCGGTCCATCGCCAATCGTGGCGGAGCCGATCTGCTTGAAGCTCTCCGTATCCACCACGGCCATCTTTTTCCCGTCGCAGACCGAGAAGAGCCGATGGTGTGCGCGATCGATCGCCATCCCTGAAGGGGAGTCGCAACCCACCAGCGGCAGCGTGGCCGTCAAAGTCTTGGTTGCCGCATCGAGCTCGACGACCACATTTTTGTCCTCGATATTGTCAAAGACATGACCCTTGCCATCGGCTTGCGGAAACTCGGGCTTGCCAGGGAGGTTGATCGTCTTCACCACCGTACGCGAACTCGTATCAATCACCGATACGGTGTTGCTGCGGCCGTTAAAGGCCCACAGCGTCTGCGACACGGGCTCATAGGTCATGCCGTCAGGATTGGTACCCGTAGGGATGCTGGCCAGGGTTGCAAAGCTGTTGCGGTCAAACACCACCACCGCGTTCGCGCCGCCATCGGAGATGTAGCCCACCTTGCCGTTCGGGTCGAGCACCACGCCGTGGGTGCCCTTCAGTCCCGTGATCGCGCCCACCGCCTTGCCGGTATTCATGTCCACCACCTCCACGCGCGGTCCATGCGTGAGGTACAACCGGTGCGCGACAGGGTCGGCGAGCAGGTAATCCCATCCGCCCGTGCCGCCAATCTTCCATTTGTCCAGAACCTTGTACGGCGTCTGCGCCATAAGGGAGCCGGCACCGAGGGCCAGCATCATCGCCGCACACCCTCCGGCAAAGCGAGAGGAAATCAAGCGCATAAAATCTCCAGGCCAGGGTCGCTGGCGTCCCACCATTGTGCCGAAACGAGATTAATTCCTGCTGAAGGTGACGCGCACGGTCGTCCCCATGCCCAACGCACTCTGCACCTGAATGGAGCCGCCGGCCGCATCCACGATGGATTTGCAGATCGCCAGCCCCAGGCCCGCGCCGCCTGTCTCGCGCGAGCGCGACGTGTCCTCGCGAAAGAACCGGTCAAAGACATGCGGCAGCGCTTCGGCGGAGATACCCGATCCGTGATCCCTCACCTCGAGCGCCACCGCCACCTCAGGCTCTTCCCCGTGCGCCACCGCCACGGAGACCACCGATCCCCTGGGGCTGTGCTGGACCGCGTTAATCACCAGGTTGGACACGAGTGTTTCGGCTCGCTCCGGAGACAACGGTGCCAGCAGTCCCGGCACAAGCTGCGGCTGCAGCTGCACCTCATGCGCTTCGGCGTAACTTTCCACACGCTGCAGGGTGCGCCGTACCGTCAACGCCAGATCGTCGCGCGTCTGTTCCGGCTCGCCATGCTCCTCCAGATGCGCCAGCGTGAGCATGCGGGCCAGCAGCCCTTCCACACGGCCGTTATCTGTCAGAATTCTCTCCAGCCCGCGCCGGTACTCGTCCTCACTGCGGTCCCGCAGGCTCAATACCTGCACCGACGACCGCACCACGGCCACTGCGGTCTTGAGTTCATGCGCGGCATCGCCCATAAATTGCTGCTCCATCTCAAACGATTGCCGCACGCGCGCCATGGCCGCCGAGAGCGCCTCGGACAATGGGCGCAACTCCCGAAGGCGCAAGGCGGTCGCCGGCGGTTTGAACTGCAAGCAGGCAGCGGTAACGCCGCTGGCCTCCGCCGCCAGATCCCTCAAGGGCCTCAGTAGCTTCTGCAGCAGAAGAATCACCAGGGCCGCCGTCAGGCATAGCGACAACCCACTCACGGCGGCATAGAAGCCGGCCGCCTCGAAGATCTCCTGCCAGATACCGTCCGTCGGGGCCGCATACACGATCGTCACGGGGCGGCGCAGGCCCACGCCGCCATACTCCGCCCGGTCGATAATGCGCAGCGCCTCGCGTTGTAAAACGCGGTACCGGTGCCCGTGCCAGGTCGCATTCCTGAATCCATCGGCGGTGCGGCTGATCAACTTCGGCGGTGCTCCCGGCGACGCCCCCAGCAAGCGCCCGCCCTGGTTGTACACCGCATACACATCCGGGCCGGGCAGCCTCAGCTCGGTCGAGTCGATCGCCACGTTATCCCCGGGGTCCTCCGCATCCTGGATCGCCCCCAGCAGCGAATCGGACCGGCCTTGCAACGTGGTATCAAACGACCGCAGGCGCGTGCGGCTCTCGTGCCACAGGGCCGCAAAGCTGAGCGCGAGCGCACACAACAACTCCGCCACCAGCACAAGGAACACCGCACGCCGCACCAGCGATTCGCTCTTCACGGCTCCCCGACCTCACGCACCACCAGCCGGTACCCGCGGCCGCGCAGCGCCTCCAGCAATACCGCATCGTCCGGTGTTCGCAACTTGCGGCGCAGGTTGGAGACATGCGCTTCGATCACGTTGGAATGGTGCTGCCAGGTGAAGTCGTATAGGTGCTCCAGCAGCTCACGCTTGGACACCACCGCGCGCGGACGATGCATCAGGTACTCCAAAATCCGGTACTCCGTGGGAGACAGATCGATCGTCCCGCCGGCATAACTCACCGTCTGCTCCACCGCATTCAGGCTGAGCAGGCCGACCGAGAGCAGCGTCTGCGTCACACCCTTGCCACGGCGCACCAGCGCACGCGAACGCGCAATCAGCTCCCCCAAATCGAAGGGCTTCGTCATGTAATCGTCGGCACCGAGATTGAGCAGATCGATCGTGCTGCCCACCTCGCTGACCGCCGTCAGGATCAGCACCGGCGTCGCGTCGTTGCTCGCACGCATCCGGCGCAGTAGGTCCTGGCCACGCATGCCCGGCAGCATCAGGTCCAGCACCAGCAGATCGTAGCTGCGCGTCCCGCACAGCATGGCAGCCTCTTCCCCATCATGGGATACATCGACGGCATACCCGGATCCCTCACGCAGCGCAAGAGCGATATTCTCCGCGAGCCGCGCCTCGTCCTCCACCACCAACACCCGCAAGCTGGTCCTCCTCTGCCCCGTCCTGGTGCACAGTCACCCGTTTGTCGTCCCTTTTTTTGTCATGCCTCTTGTTTGTCATCCCGCAGGGTCTGCTTTTGTTCTTACCTATGCCGAAGCAAAGCAATCCCTGCAGGATGACAAACAAACAGCTGTGCACCAAAGGGACTGCCTAGACCACAAAACCCGTGTCGAACTGCAGGTAGTTCGCCAGGTGATCCCGCACAACACCGTAGCACTCGCAGGCCTGCGTCTCCAGGGCCACACGATCCAAGACCTCGATCATGCCGCGATGGTGAGCGATCAGGCCCTTGCTCTTCAACACGTTGATCGCCGACGAAACCGTGGGCCGCGAACTGCCCAGCATCATGGCCACAAACTCCTGCGAAAGTTGAAACACTGGATTGTCCGCGCGCTCTGCACAGATCAGCAACCAGCGCGACAACCGCTGCTCCTGCGTGTGCGATGCATTGCACGCAGCGTTTTGCATCGACTGCGTGAGTTGCGCCTGCACATAGCGCAGTGCCAAATTGTGAAAGGTATCGAACCTCGCGAACTCTCTCTTCGCCGTATCAACGGCTACGGAGAAACCATGCCCTGGCACCTGCATAAAGATGCGGTTCAAGCTCCGCCTCGCGCCCATCAGCGCGGAAACGCCCACCACGGACTCGAAGCCGAACATGCCGACCTCTACCTGCGAGCCATCTAAGAACATCGTGGTCATCGAGCCCACGCCCGACTCCACGAAGAAGATATGATCGATGATCTGTCCAGGCAACTCGAGATCGCGTCCAACCTCAAGGGTGATTGGCCGAAGGTTCAGCCGTGCGATGCTCGCCTGCTCCAGATGCTGGAGCACGGTATTTCTAAATGGGCCTTGAGTCATAGCGTTTCACCCTCTTCGTTCAACGGTGGCGCTCCGAACAATTTTCAAATGACCCGATAAGCCCAGATCTTAGATGTCGTTCAGAAACAATCGCCTGCTCTTCGGCAAGTTCTGTATTCCCTCTCCAAACGTAAAGCTGGATCCAACGCAATGGATATCGGCCTCCCGGCTCAGGGCCTCCTTGCTACTTGCTTCCCGTAACCGCGAAGCAAGCCGGGTACCGCTCTCGTCCTACAGAGCCTACAACTCCCCTAAGCCCGCAGCTTCTCCCTCCGCGCCAAACGCCGGCAGCGCGAGGCTGAACGCCGTCCAACTTGCCCGCGGATGGTTGCTGCTCCGCACATACATGTGGCCGTGGTGCTTGTTCAGAATGGTGGAGGTCACCCACAGCCCTAAGCCAGTCCCAGAGTTGCCTTTGGTGGTAAAAAACGGCTCGCAGATACGAGCCCGTGTCTCCGCATTCATCCCATGTCCTGTATCGGCTACCGTGATTCTCGCTCCGGAGCAACCCGTCTTCCAGCAGGTCGTTGAGCGCACCCGGAGACTCAGCTTACCTCCTCCCGGCATGGCGTCAATGGCATTTTTCACCAGGTTGGCAAATACCTGCCGGATCTCCCCCGGATAGCACATCAGGTGCGGTACATCCCTCTTGTATAAGTCGACCTGCACGTGCGACTGCCGGAGTTTGCCTTGGTACAGAATCAGCACCGAGTCCAGCAGCTCAGCGACGCTGGTCAGCGTGGGCGTTATCTGCTCTTTATGAAAGCGAAGTGTATGCGACGCAATCTGGGCGACATGCTCCACCTCCGTCTCGGCTTGCGTGATAAAGCCTTTCGCATCCTCGAACGCCTCCGCATGCTTTGCCAGGTAGAGGAGGTTTATGACCGCCTCCAGGGGGTTGTTGATCTCGTGGGCGATAGACGCCGCAAGCTGCCCTACCGTAGCCAGCTTCTCCCGCTCCAGCAAAAGCCCCTCCGCGCGCCGGCGCGCAGAGATGTCATTGCAGATCAGGATGATGTGTGTGGGACGACTCCCGTCCTTCAATAAGGAAAAAGAGTTGCGCACCCAGATAGCCTCGCCGCCCGGACGCACATACCGCTTCTCTTTCACGAAGCTCGCGATCTCGCCCGCCAGCAGCCGCCCGATCTGCTTGTTGCACTGTTCCCGGTCCTGCGGATGGGTAACTGCAAGGATATCCTGTCCCCTCAGCTGCTCCTCCGTACGCCCCAGGATATCGTTGTATGCAGGATTTGTCTGCTGGAATCGCCCTTGGAGATCGGTAATGGCCATGCCGGCAAAGGCGTATTGAAACGCCTCCTGGATCCGGTTCTCGCTGCGACTTTGAACCGTGGAAGAGGCTACCTTCATCGTTCGAAGCATCGTTCCCTCTTGCCATAGCCGCCTGGGCCATGCTGGTTGAGATGCAAAAACTTTGCAGGCTGCGTTTTGTGGGTGCCTTGTTCTACCTCTCCGGCGTTCCTTTGGCGATGTGCGGTAAGGCCAAATTCAGCTCCAGCACATTCACCCGCGGCTCTCCGAGCAAGCCCAACTGGCGCGGCGTGATGTGCTGGGTTACGAGATTTCGCACCGTTTCCTCGGGCATCTTCTGCTCCCGCGCCACACGCGCAACCTGGTAGAGCGCCGCCGCCGGCGTGATGTCCGGATCCAGACCCGACCCTGATGCCGTGACGAGATCTATAGGAACCGGCGCGCCCGTTCCTTCGCTTACGACACTGGCCTTCACGCGGTCGAGCAGGGCCTTATTTGTAGGTGCCAGATTCGATCCGGACGATGCCTGTGCATCGTATCCGGTGCCTGCGTTCGACGGCCGGCTATGGAAGTAGCCTGCGCCCGTGAACGGCTGCCCCAGCAAACGAGATCCGATCACCTGCCCGTCCCGCATCACAAGCTGCCCATCCGCCTTCTCGCGAAAGGCCAGCCGCGCCAATGCGGTGACCACCAGCGGATAGCCGACACCCAGAACGAGTGCCGTGATGATCGTGTACAGGCAAGCGGTAACGATGTGCTTCTTCATGCTCTTACTCCAAACCTCTCTTACGCCAGGTGCAACGCCGTGATCAACACGTCGATCACCTTGATCCCAACAAACGGCACGATGATACCGCCCAACCCGTACACCAGCAGGTTGCGCCGCAACAATGCAGCCGCCGACATCGGCCGATACCCCACCCCGCGCAGTGCCAGCGGAATCAGCCCCACGATGATCAGCGCATTGAAGATCACCGCGGATAGAACGGCCGACTCGGCGTTATGCAGGTGCATGATGTTCAGCGCATTCAACACCGGGAAAACGCCCGCAAACATCGCCGGAATGATCGCGAAATATTTCGCCACATCGTTCGATATCGAAAAGGTTGTCAGCGCTCCACGCGTCATCAACAGCTGCTTGCCGATCGCCACAATCTCGATCAACTTGGTGGGGTTGGAGTCCAGATCCACCATGTTGCCGGCCTCCTTGGCGGCCTGCGTGCCGGAGTTCATCGCCACACCGACATCCGCCTGCGCCAGTGCCGGGGCATCGTTGGTGCCATCGCCGGTCATCGCCACCAGCTTGCCATCGGCCTGCTCGCGCTTGATCAGGTCCATCTTGTCCTTGGGCTTGGCCTCGGCAAGAAAGTCATCCACACCCGCCTCGCGCGCAATCGCGGCGGCGGTCAGCGGGTTATCGCCCGTGATCATCACGGTACGAATGCCCATCGCGCGCAGCTGATCGAAACGCTCCTTCATGCCGCCCTTCACCACATCTTTCAGGTGAATGACGCCCAGCGCCTTACCGTTCTCGGCGACCACCAACGGTGTGCCGCCACTCTTTGCCACCGTCTCCACGGCACCACGCACCTCGGCGGGCAGCCCCGATCCATGCTCCTCGAGATGCCGCGCAATCGCATCGACAGCCCCCTTGCGAATGCTGCGCCCATCCACCTCGATACCGCTCATGCGCGTCGTTGCGGAGAACGGCACAAACTCCGCATTCAACTGCCCCAGCTCCCGACCGCGCAGGTTGTACTTCTCCTTCGCCAGCACCACGATCGAGCGCCCCTCCGGCGTCTCGTCCGAGAGCGATGAAAGCTGTGCCGCATCGGCCAAAGTCTGTTCGTTCACACCCGGCGCGGCAATGAACTCCGAAGCTTGCCGGTTGCCGATGGTGATCGTGCCCGTCTTATCCAGCAGCAGCGTGTTCACATCGCCGGCTGCTTCCACAGCGCGCCCGGAAGTGGCCAGCACGTTGTGCTGTACCAGCCGGTCCATGCCCGCTATACCGATCGCGGAAAGCAGGCCGCCGATGGTCGTCGGGATCAGGCATACCAGCAATGAGATCAGCACAAATACGGTCTGCGGCGCACCGGAGTACATCGCGAACGGCTGCAACGAAACCACCGCCAGCAGAAAGATGATTGTTAAGCCCGCCAGCAGGATATTGAGCGCAATCTCATTGGGCGTCTTCTGCCGCTCCGCGCCTTCCACGAGCGCGATCATGCGATCCAGAAACGTCTCGCCCGGGTTTGACGTGATGCGCACCGTAATCACATCCGACAGCACGCGTGTGCCGCCCGTCACGGCCGATCGATCGCCGCCGGCCTCGCGAATCACCGGCGCGGACTCGCCCGTAATCGCCGACTCATCGACAGACGCGACGCCCTCGATCACCTCGCCATCACCGGGAATCATCTGCCCCGCCGTGACCCGCACGACATCGTCGGCGCGCAGTTGCGAGCTGGGCACCTCTTCGATCTGGCCCTTAGCACCTTGACCTTTGGCAACGCGGTACGCCGTGGTCTCCGACTTGGCCTGCCGCAACGCATCTGCCTGCGCCTTGCCGCGGCCTTCGGCCATCGCCTCGGCAAAGTTTGCGAATAATACCGTGAACCACAGCCATAGCGTGATCTGCAGATTGAAACGCAGGTGGCCATCATGCCTGATGATGTTCATGATTAACAGCGCAGCCGTCAGCACGCTGCCGATTTCCACCACGAACATCACAGGGTTCTTCATCATCAGTCGCGGATTCAGCTTCCGCAGGGCGTCCAAGGACGCGCGGCGAACGATCTTTCCATCGAACAACGACTTACGTTTTGCTTGACTCGCCATAAACTCTTTCTACATAACTACAGCAACTAATCGGAGCGCCTGTGTTTTGTCCCTTATTACCAAAGGAGATCTGCTGTTTGTGAGCGATAAAATTTGTCCACTCGCACCGCATCCGCCCTAGAACACATGCCCGGCACGCAACAGCAAATGCTCCAACACAGGCCCCAGCGTAAGCGCCGGGAAGAACGTCAGCGCGCCGACAATCACAATCACGCCCGTCAACAATGCCGTAAAGAGCGGCGTCGTTACCGGGAACGTTCCCGCGGAGGCCGGCACAATCTTCTTCCCTGCCAGATTGCCCGCAATCGCCATCATGGGAATGAGCATCATGAAGCGGCCAAAAAACATGGCCACAGCCAGCGAATAGTTATACCAATGCGTATTGGCGTTTAAGCCCGCAAATGCCGAGCCGTTATTGCCCGTCGCCGACGTATACGCATACAGGATCTCGCTAAGCCCATGCGGCCCATGGTTGGCCAGGCTGCTTAGCCCCAGGTTCGGCATAAGGATCGTGACCGCCGAAAAGCCGAGGATGATCATCGGAAAGATCAGCAGGTACAGCATGGCCATCTGCACGTCATACGCTTCAATCTTCTTGCCAAGATACTCGGGCGTTCGGCCCACCATCAGCCCCGCGATGAACACGGCCATGATGACGAACACCAGCATCCCGTATAAGCCCGCGCCAACCCCGCCAAACACCACCTCCCCCAGCAGAATGTTGGTCAGCGGCACCATGCCGCCGAGCGGCGTAAAGCTATCGTGCATGCTGTTCACCGCACCGCAGCTGGCATCCGTTGTGACCGTGGCAAACAACGCGGAGTTCGCAATACCGAAGCGGACCTCCTTGCCTTCCATGTTGCCGCCGGCCTGGGTCAGCGATGCATGCTGATCGGCTCCATGCAGCAGCGGATTGCCCTGCGACTCGGCCCAATACGCGGTCGTCGTGCCCGCAAACCACAGCACGGCCATCGCCGCCAGCACAGCCCACCCGTGCTTGGGCGAGCCCACCATCTGCCCCAAAGTAATCGCCAGTCCAGCAGGAATCAGAAAGATCGACAGCATCTGCAGAAAGTTCGACAGTGGTGTGGGATTTTCAAACGGGTGCGCACTATTGGTGTTGAAGAACCCGCCACCGTTGGTGCCCAGCATCTTGATGGCTTCCTGCGAAGCTACCGGTCCCTGCGCAATCGTCTGCGTGGTCACGGTGGACGTCTTGCCATCCGTGCCTGTCATCTTCTGCGCTTCCACGGTCTTTGCCGTGTCATAAGGCTTGAAGTTTTGCACTACGCCCTGCGACACAAGAGCCAGCGCAAATACCACCGAGATCGGCAGCAGCACCCACAAGGTACCGCGCGTTAGATCCACCCAAAAATTGCCGAGTGTCTTCATTTCGCGGCGCGCAATGCCGCGTATGAAGGCTATCGCCAGCGCCATGCCCACGGCGGCCGACCAGAAATTGTGCGTCGCCAACCCGAGCATCTGCGTGAGATAGCTCATCGTCGACTCCGGCACATACGACTGCCAGTTTGTATTGGTCGTGAATGAGATCGCCGTGTTGATGGCGAGGTCCGGCGCAACATTTGCCAGCTTCTGCGGATTCAGCGGCAGCCAGAGTTGCAGCCGTTCAACCGCATACGTCAGCAGCATGGTCGCCGCGCTGAAGACCAGCATGGACACCACATACTCCGTCCACCGCATCTCCTCGTCCGGCTTCACACCGGTCAGGCGATAAAGAACCCGTTCGCAGGGTCCGAGCACGGGATCGAGCCACGTCCCACGCCGCTCAAACACACGCGTAAGATAGCTGCCCATCGGTTTTGCCAACAGCAGTACCGCGGCGATAAACACGGCGATCTGCAGCCAACCATTGAGTGACATTTAGAACTTCTCCGGACGCAACAGGGCATACACGAGGTACACCAGCAAAAGAATCGAAATCAGCAGCAACACCGCATCCAGAATCATGGACGTGTTCCCTTCAGGTGCTCACAACCCGTGACATATACCCCTGCCAAAGCAAACGTCGCCAGCGATAAAACAATCAGCGCTACATCCAACATCGTTATGTCCTCAACCTGCCCCATCATGCGCGGGATGCCTATAAGAAATCCGTAAAACCTAGAAGTGGTACGTAACATCGCCGGCCACAATGAATTGCGTGGTCTTCGTTCCATTGTCGAAGGCCTTCAGATCGTACGAGTGCTCTAACCGCAGCTCGGGACGAAACAGAATCGTTGATCCGATCCAGTAGCCATAGCTCAGCAGGTGCTCGGAATATTTCGTCGCGTACCCTGTACGTTGTCCCTTGATGTCGTCCACAAATTCGTTACGGATCGACAGATACTTATGCGTGCTGATTCTATTTTCCAGGTAATTCACAATGGCCACTTCGGGAGCGAAGCAGCGCTGCTTGCCGAAGGCGCAGTACGCTCCATTGGCCCCTGTCTCCGTCGGTACGGGATTGGCAACGTTGCCCGCAATGTTGGGCACGTTGCGCTCGTACATGTACCAGGTCTCCGTGTCCATGTGCCAGCGCGAGTTGAATACGTGGTACCACGTCTCATAAAAGCTCTGGACGTTGTTATAGGCGTAGTTACCCTTGTTAAAGCTGTTCGCGACGGTGTAGAGCGCATCCTTGCCCTGATGCCAGGTGTAATCCACGCCCACAGTGCCGGTCGGGGTCACGTCCTTAGTCCATGGGGCGACGTCATTACCACCGGAGAACCCGGTTTGCAGCAGCCAGTGGTCTGAGAGCTTGATACTCGCGACAATACCTGTTTGCGTGTAGGGATCGATTGTGTACAGCAACGAGTGCGAGTAGGTGTAATTGTTCGGTGCCAGCTGCGCTTCGATGTCCGGCAACGAGATATACCGCCCAATGCGGATGTTCATGCCCTTGGCCACATGCGGTGTGTAGATATCCGCATAGAACATCACAGGGTCATAGCCGTACTCATGATTGCGCGCCAATAACTGCTGCGAGAAAATTCCTTTGCTGGTGGTATAGCGGTAGTCCTGTCCCCATAGCTGGGCGATGCGAAAACCCCAGTCCACGTGGTCCGTCTGCACGGTATCCGGCAAGCGTTCGATGTACAGCACCTGCTGATCGGGCGTAATGCGGTTCGGATTGTAGTAATAGGCCGCCGGGCTGTTCGCGCCGTCACCCTTGTTCGAGGTACTGGCATTGAAGCCGACGTTCAACCAGCCATAGACTTTGATCCGGCTCTTGTTCTCATTGATGGCCTGCATCAGGATGTAGGTCTGTGTGTCCGGTGCGCCGATGGTCGGCGTGCCGCCAACGGAAAAATCCGATCCAGGGAACGGTGGCGAATCGAGCGGCGCGGGATAGCCCCGGCGCGTCACTGGCACCGGCTCCGCCTGCGCCGTTGCGGAGGGCGTGGTCGGTTCGGTCGTCGTAGAGGGGGGCGTCAGCGCCGGCGTCCAATCCGTCTTATAGGCCCGGCCCAGGCGCTCAAAGAAATTGCCCTCTGGCGCGGTCGGGGCTGCGGGGGCGGCCGGGTTGTTGCTTGTGCTGCCGGCACCATTCTGCGAAGATTGCGCCGGAACTGAAGCGCAGAACATGGCCGAGATAAGGGCGACCCCAACGGCGGGATAACTGCGTAAAGCGGGAAACATTGCAAAGACCTCTCGTTTATTACAAGGCTCATGCCCGTTGTAAGTCCGTTACGAAGCTGTTAAGAAGTCGTAAGTACGGCGTCCTCGGCCTCGGTTCCCGCCGGCTCGAAGCGATATCCCACCCACGGCTCGCTGAGCACATACTTGGCCGCGGGTTCCACGTCGAGCTTGCGCCGCAGTTGCGCAATCAGCACGCGCAGGTACTCCGGCTGATCCTCACCCGCCAGCCCCCACACCGCGCGCAGCAACACCTTGTGCGTCAGCACCCGGCGCGGGTTCCTCATAAAAAACAGCAGCAGATCGAACTCTTTTGGGGTCAGATGGAGCTTCGTGCCACGCAGGCTCACGGCGTGCAGCTCCGTATCCACCACGAAATCTCCATCTTCGAGATGCGTTGCGGGCGCTGTCGCCGGCAATCGGCGCAGGTGTGCCCGCACACGGGCGAGCAGCTCCGGCATGTTGAAGGGCTTGGTCACATAGTCGTCTGCCCCTTCATCGAGTGCACGCACCTTCATCGCTTCACCGTCGCGCACGCTCAGCACAATCACCGGGGTATCGCCCGCACGGCGGATCGCATGTGTCAATTCGACGCCGTTCATCTCCGGCATGGCAAGATCGGTAATGACCAGGTCCGGGGGCTGCTCCTTCATGCGTTCCAGCGCTTCCAGGCCGTTGCCTGCGGTGGCCACCTCGTAGCCGCTGCTCTGCAACGCCGTACGCAGCATGCGCAGGATCTGCCGCTCATCATCCACCACCAAAATGCGCTTCAACGGCTCTCCTGCGCCACGATGTGCAGATCCACATGCGGGGCCTCCGACATAAACTTCTGTATTGCGAAGTAATAAAAACAGCTCTTCAGGCCATGCAGCGCCGAGCGCCCCACGATGGCCTGTGTGATGCGGCTCTCACGGATATACGTCGCCGTGACCCGAGCCGTATCGCTGCCCGTCAGCGGCACAATCGCCGCGCCGAGGTTCCTGGCAAACTGCAAGCTCGCCTCCAACGTCCGCTTGCGCTCCGGCTCCTCATCGCGATCGCGGGCCACATGCAGCACATAGAGCTCGCCATTCAAGGCCTCCGCCAGACGTGCCCCACGGGCGATCAGATCGCGTGCCTGCGCATTGGAGCTGACACACACTGCAATCTTCTCCGCGACGCTCCAATGCGCGCCCAGCTTTTTGCGCCGCACATAGTCGTCCAGGTTGCGATCCACAGCCCGCGTCACGCGCTGCAGAGCCATCTCACGCAAAGCGATAAGATTACCGCGCCGAAAAAAGTTCGCCAGCGAGCGTTCTACCCGCTCCATGGGATAAATATCCCCACGCCGCATGCGCGTGACCAGCGCCTCCGGGGTCAGATCGCTGATGACGATCTCGTCGGCGCGATCCAGCACCCAATCCGGCACCTGTTCGCGCACGCTGATGCCGGTCAGTGCCTGCACCCGCGAGGCCAGGCTTTCCACGTGCTGGATATTAATCGTGCTCAGCACATCGATCTTGTTGTCCAGCAGCAGCAACACATCCTCATACCGCTTGGGAAAGCGGCTGCCCTCGATGTTGGTGTGTGCCAGTTCATCGACCAGCACCACCTGAGGCATGCGCGCCAAGATCGCGTCCACATCCATCTCGCTGAACAGCGTGCCGCGATAGTCGATCTCGCGCCGCGGTACCTGCTCCAACTTGGCGGCCTGCTCCGCCGTGCCGCTGCGCCCATGGGTCTCCACCACACCAGCCACGACATCCTCGCCGCGGCTGCGCCGTCGAATGCCCTCGCTCAGCATGCTGAAGGTCTTGCCTACTCCGGGGGCATACCCCAGAAAGACTTTGAAGCGGCCACGGGCCTTCTCCTCTGTCTCACTGCCAACCAGCCAGTCCTCAGGCGACTTTTTTCTTTCGGCCACGGAAGTACAATCTCCCACATGCATTCACGCCGCGTCGTTACGATCACTCGATGGACGCTTGCTTTTGGCGCTCTGGCCGGAATTGTACTCGTCTATCGGCTTTGGCTTCATGTCAACTCCACCACCGTCGCGCTTACGCTGCTGCTGCTGATCCTTGTGATCGCGGCGGAATGGGGCCTTCGCTATGCGGTTGTGATCTCCGTAGCTGCGACCACCTGCTACAACTTTTTCTTTCTTCCGCCGGTCGGCACCTTCACCATATCTGACCCGCAAAACTGGCTGGCCCTGTTTGCCTTTCTTGCCACGTCCATTATCGCCAGCCGGCTCTCCCAGCGGGCGCGCAATCAGGCCAGGCACGCACGCGCACGCCAGCGCGAGCTTGAGGTGCTCTTCCGTCTCAGCCGAGAGCTGCTGCAATCGGAAAGTGTCGCTGTGCTGCTGAGCTCTGCGCCCTCCGGCGTGGCTTCGGTCACCGGCGCACGCTTTGCGCTGCTTTATCTGCTCGAGGGCGATCGCCTCTTCCAAGCCGGCCGCGACGGCGTCTCTGAGATCGAGCTTCCGCACCTGCGCCAGCTCGCCACCACGCTCTCCACAACCAAGGCGGAGGGCGAGGAGATGCAGATCCCGCTTCGCACCGGCGTGCGGCCCAAAGGCCTACTCCTGCTGCGCGGCGTGGTGCTCTCTATCGAAACAGCCGAGGCCATCGGCGGCTTGGTTTCCATCTCCATCGACCGTGCCCAGGCCCTTGAGAGCGTGGCGCGTGGCGAAGCGGCAAAGGAGAGCGAGCGTCTGCGCACCCTTATGATCGACTCCGTCACCCATGAGCTGCGCACCCCGCTTACCTCCATCAAGGGTGCCGCGACCACGCTGCTCACGGGCGACGTCAACGTGACGGACAGCCGCGAGCTGCTCACCATCATCGACGAAGAGGCCGACCGCCTGAACCGTCTCGTCTCGGAGGCTGTCGAGATGGCACAGCTCGACGCGCAGCAGGTGCAGATGCACTTCGGTCCGGTGGACGTGCTCGCGCTTGTGCAGGAGGCGCGCGCCTCCTGCGCCATCACCGAAGAGCGTCACACCGTGTCCGTCCATGTTGCAGGAGACCTCACCGTGCTCGGCGATGCCGCGTTTTTGGAGAAGGTCCTCTGCAATCTGCTCGAAAATGCCGCGAAGTATTCGGCAAATGAGACTCCCATTACCATCGGAGCGGAACGCCGCCGCGATCGCGTTGCGATCAGTGTCGCCGACCGCGGCCTCGGCATCGACCCCGCCGAGCAGACACTCATCTTTGAGCGCTTCTACCGCGCCCGTTCCGATAACGACACGGCCGGCACCGGCATGGGTCTGGCCATCAGCCGCTCCATCATCGAGGCGCATAGCGGACAGCTCTCCGTTACCAGCCAACTCGGGCGCGGTTCTGTCTTCACCTTTGAGCTGCCCATCTACGAGCGCGTGGACACGGCTGCTCAACTCGAGCCCGAAGCACAAGCACGCGCGTAGCGCTCCCTGGTGAACCGCGCTCTTCCGCTCCCCCAGCCCTCATCGTGACCCTCAGTTTGCCAAAGGCAAGGGCAACGCGCGCGCTAGCTCCGCAACGAGCCTTGCACGGCTACCCTTCGTTCCGCCCCGATGTTACTTTCGGTCAGTTTCGTCCCAAAATAGTGCACGAAGCTCTTCGTCCGCTCTGCTAACGTGTTCGCAGATTTAACTTTCCGTTGCAACATTTTCAAGAAAGAGTATTGGCCCTGCATGAAGCAGCCTTGCCGAGTTGTGCCGCCGTGTCTGCTCCCGGCTCTGCTGTTGTGCTGTGGGTTTGTCTTCGCCCAGAAGCCCGAGCCGCGCATCCAGCGAGCCATTGACGACAATGTACGAGTCACTCTGACGGATTCGCGGACGCCCCGAACGCGCACCGCCGAGGATCTGGGCGTCATCGCCCCGGATACGAGCATCCCTGGGATCACGTTGGTTCTGAGGCGCTCGACTGCTCAGGAGACGGCGTTGCAAACCCTGCTCGATGCGCAAGGCGATCCGGCCTCGCCGCTCTATCACCACTGGTTGACCCCAGAAACCTTTGCCGCGCGCTTTGGTATGGCGGACGCCGACATCACAGCAATCCAGACCTGGCTGCAATCGCGCGGCTTCCACATTGATGCTGTCGCCCGCAGCCGCGATCGCATCACCTTTTCCGGCAGCGCCGCACAGGTGCAGGCCGCCTTCGGCGCGGAACTGCATCAATACCGCACGGAAGGCGAGCTGCACATGGGTCCGGCATCCGACCTGAGTCTTCCGACGGATCTGGCCTCGCTAACCTCGGCAGTGCTCCACCTTTCGGATTTTCGACCCAAACCTAATCTTCAAGCAGGTTCCCGCGCCCATCCGGACTTTACCGCGCTTTCAACGCAGGCTCATTACCTGACCCCTAAAGACCTTGCCACCATGTACGACCTTGCCCCTCTATACAGCGGTGGATTCTGGGGATCAGGTCAGCAGATCGCGATTGTTGGGCAGTCCTACGTCGACACATCCAATACCTCTGCTATCCAAACTTTTCAGGCAAACACAACGCAATACAACCCGGTTACCCCTGTTCTCGTGCCGAACTCCGGTGTGGAGGCCATCTCTCCGGACGATGAGGCTGAATCGGAGATCGACATAGAATATGCCTCCGGTATTGCCCAAAACGCCACCATCCTTCTGGTGTATGTCGGCGCGAATAAAAACTACAACTTCACCGATGCCCTTTCCCTTGCCATCACGGAGAACATCGCGCCTGTTATCAGCATCAGCTACGGCATCTGTGAGCCGCTTGTGAGTGGGAGTGAGCTCGATCAGGCCAATGCTCTTTTCGAAGAGGCCACCGCCCAGGGCCAAACCCTGGTGGCCGCCTCCGGTGACAGCGGCTCCACCTCCTGCGCGCCCTACACGTCATCGAGCAGCGCCTCGCTGGCGCTCGGACAGGCCCTGGCGGTCAACTTCCCCGCCGACAGTCCCTATGTGACGGCGGTCGGCGGCACACAAATGGCGCCCGGCACCTTTACGGCAGGAACCAATCCGTACTGGGCCAATGCCGGCACCCTCGATCTCGTCAATTCACTGCAATCTTATGTGCCCGAGGTGGTCTGGAACGAGGGTTCGGTCGCGTCTGGCATTGTCGCGGGAGGTGGAGGCACCAGCACCTATTTTCCCCGGCCCTCCTGGCAAAACGGCCTGGGTGTACCCACCGGCGGCTTCCGTTTGCTGCCCGATGTTGCCCTGCAGGCGTCCGTCGAGAGTCCGGGCTTTCTCCTCTGCTCCGGAGATCCCGTTCTGCTCGCCGCGGAGGGCCAGACAGGCAGCTGTGTAGACGGCTTAGTTGGGAACAATAACCACTACACCGTAGCTGGCGGCACCAGCTTTGCCGCCCCCGTTTTTGCGGGTTTTCTCGCCATCTTGAACGAGGTTGAGCACGCCACCGGCCAAGGCAATGTCAACCCCACGCTGTACCGCCTGGCCACGAACCCGGCTACCGCAGCCCTATTCCACGACATCACCTCCGGCACGAACGCCTGCAAGCCCGGGGCTCAAAACTGCGCTACCCCCGGTGAATCGGCCTATGCAGCAACCATGGGTTACGACGAAGCGACCGGTTTAGGCAGCTTCGACTTCAATGCAATGGCGATGGCCTGGCCTGCTGGCAGCACCTCCAGCCTCGCGCCAAGCACGATATTGCTGACCGCAACCGCCGTCGCCGTTGCGCCTGGAACCAGCCTTCCCATTCAGATCTCCGTGCAGCCCCAGTACGTCCCGGGAGGCTTGTCTTTGCCTACAGGCAGCGTCTCGGTCTCTATCGATGGGATGGTGATGAACCCATCCCTCCCCCTTTCCGTGGCTAACACCTCCTATGTCAATTCGATAGCCACCTACACCTTCATCGCTCCTTCAGCAACCGGTTCGCATTTGGTCACCGTTGCCTACCCCGGCGATGCCAAACACGCTGCTTCTGAAGCCGTCTACTCCGTCCTAGTCGGCAATGTACTGGCGAGCGGAGGCCTTAGCCTTCAGGCTGGCAACGTGACGGTCGCAAACGGAGGTACCGGCAGCACACAGGTTTTGATCACCCCCAGCGGCGGCTACAACGGCAGGCTCGTCTGGTCGATAACAGCCTCGAGCAGTGCTGGCAATCTTTCCGGCTGTTACCTTATCCGCTCGGTGCCCGTCAGCGGTGCCACGAGCACAGGACTCACGATCGGAGTCGGCACAGCTTGTAATTCCCCGTTATCAGGTCAGTTCAGACAGCTACGCTTGCCTATCCCGCACACCGCTGCGGCGAACCACGCGCCAGAACCCTGGCAACGCACATCCGCGATGGCCGTGTGGGCCGGTCTCATAGTTTGTGGATCGCTGATGGGCCGGGGCCGCCGCGCACGTCTGCCGATAATGCTCGTTTTCGGGTCTCTGGGTTTCACCTGCGTGGGCCTGGGCGGGTGCGGGGGCGGCAGCAGCAGCGCCGCCACGGGCGGGACGACGACCAAAACGACACCCGGGACGGCCCCTGGAACGACCGCGAACTACACACTTACCTTGACGGGAAAGGATTCAGTAAACTCCGCCATCTCGGCCTCAACCACCTTCACCCTCACTGTCGACTGACGCAGACAAAGGCCCAGGCCGCAACCCCACCCAGGGGACAAGTTGCACCGCTAACCCTGTGGCGCTCAAAATCGTCAGGGTTGCCCTGGTTCCTACTTCAACGTCGTCAACGACGGTTGTTGCTTTACCGTGACGCCATCCAGCGATCCCTGATACACGATCAAACGCGTCAGAGACTCATACGGTATCTGCGTAATCGCTAGCGGGCGGCCGTTTACCACCAGCGTCGGCGTATTGCTTACGCCGATATCGTTGGCCAGCTTCATCGTGGCATTCACCGTATCCTGTGTCGCCGGCGCACTCGCGCATGTCAGGGCAGCCGCAGGATCCGCACCCGCTGCAGTAACGGCAGCACGCAACGTCGTCTCAGCCTTTTCTTTTGTCAGGTCGGCCTGTGTCTCGTATACCTTCGCTGCGTAGGTAAAGAACGCCGGATCGCCCTTGGCCTGCCGAACGCACTGTCCTACAGCCGCCGCCTGAAACGCAAACGGATGCACGGTCGGCAACGGCAGATCCTCATAAATCACCCGCGCCTGGGGAAAGTCCTGCACCAGACGATCCATCGTGGCCTGGGCCGTCTTACAGTTCGGGCATTGCAGGTCAGCGAACTCCACAAACTCCAGATCCTTCCCTGCCGCTCCACGTGCCGGTCCGTTGGCCTGCGCCTGCAGCAGCGCGCGTGTCTCTTCAAACGGCTTAGGTCCAAAGTTCACGACGTCGCCCGCGATGGCGTGTTTGCCATCCGGCGTGACGTAAAGCACCGTCTGCCCCATCTTGCCCGGCTGCGATTTCTCGGCCACATACACCTGCACGCGGGCAACGCCTGGCGCAATCGTCGGTTCAATGGCCGCCACACTCCAGATGCGGTTCTCATCTACACCCCAAAGTGCATGCAGGAACTCATTCACCGTTGCCACACTGGGGGTTGTGGCCGTGAAGTTTTTGGGGTTTACCGGTGGAAACGCCTCCGTCGGTGCCTTTGGCAGGGCCGGGGTCGACACGGCCGGAGCCACCGTACTCTGCCGCGGTGTCAATGCAGCCGATGCCGGCGTCTGGGGCGTCTGCGCCAGACCGCCAGAACCCATTGCTGCCCAAACCAAACCCGCGACACGTACCAAACCAAACATCCTCACAAACTCACCCATCCTTCTCCTCTGGCTTAAACCTAAACTCATCAAACCTCGCGCCGCGCCGCAATGGGGAACCGCCTTCCCATGCCGAACGCCTTCTTCGACACCTTCAGCACCGGCGCTGCTTGCTGACGCTTATATTCCGCGATCTCCACGAGTCGGATCACCTTGCGCACCAACTCCATCGCCAGTCCCTGCGAAGAAGCAATCTGCTCAGCCGATTGGTAATCCTCAATGTAGGCGCGCAACAGGGGATCAAGCACCTCATACTCCGGCAGCGAATCCGTATCCTTTTGCCCGTGCCGCAGCTCAGCCGAGGGCGGTTTCGTAATCGTATCGCTCGGGATGATCTCGCGTTCGCGATTAACCCACCGGCTCAGCGCATACACCTCGGTTTTATAGAGATCGCCAATCACGGCCAGCGCCCCAACCATGTCGCCATAGAGCGTGCAGTACCCGGTCGCCATCTCGCTCTTGTTGCCGGTCGTCAGCACCAGCGCGCCGGTCTTATTCGACATTGCCATCAAAAGCGTCCCGCGGATGCGCGGCTGCACATTTTCCTCCGCCAAGCCAAACGCGGTGCCCTGAAAGAATGGCTCAAGCCGTGCGGTAAACCCATCGTAGATCTCGCGGATCGGCAGCACCGAAAACGGAATGCCGAGATTCCTCGCCAGCAGCTCCGCATCCGTCAGCGAACCGGTTGAAGAAAACTCGCTCGGCATGCCGATACCCTGCACGTTCTGCGCTCCTAAAGCCTCCACGGCAATCGCCGCCACCAGCGCCGAGTCAATGCCACCGCTCAACCCGAGCAGGGCCTTGGTGAAACCGCACTTACGCAGGTAGTCGCGCGTGCCCAGCACCAGCGCGGCCCAGGTCCGCTCACACTCCGCCGGCGGCATGACACCCGCCATCGTTTGCTCTTCGGCGCTGTCATATCCCTGCGACCTGTCATGCGCCGAATCGTCATCCTCCGACTTGTCATCCTGAGCGAAGCGAAGGACCTCCTTTTCGGAGGACTCAGCTGCCATCGGGTACGCCGCCGCAGCCGTGTCGAAAACGACAAAATCTTCACGAAACGCCGCCGCTTGCGCGATTACCTCGCCTTGCGCACTCATGGCAAACGAATCGCCATCGAAGATCAGGCTGTCATTTGCCCCCACCTGATTCACCATCACCACTGTCGCCCGATGCCGCCGCGCCAACGCGCCGATCATCCGCCGCCGCGTATCCGGTTTGCAATGACAGTACGGCGAAGCCGAAAGGTTCAGGATCAGCCGCTCACCACTCAGCGTCTGCGGCAGAGCACCCCACTGGCGCATCAGCTCTTCCACCGGGTCCAGCGGATAATTCTGCCGCGGCCAGAACATCTTGTCGTTCCAGGCGTCCTCACAGATCGTGATGGCGACCGGCCTGCCCCCATCCCGGGTCTCAAGCAGGGTCAGCGACTGCTCCTTGGCCGGCTCAAAGTAGCGCTGCTCGTCAAACACGTCGTAGTACGGCAACAGCATCTTTTGCTGTAGAAACCGTATCTTACCGCCCGCGATCACCGCAGCCACATTGCGGACATGCTTCTCACCCGGGCCTTCGCAGCGCATCGGCGACCCGCAGAGCACGGTTGGCATCCCCGGCTCACGCGTCAGCTCACAAATCGCTGTCAAAGACTCTTCCGCGCGCCCCACAAACGACGTCTTCTCCAGCAGATCTGCCGGTGGATACCCCGACGTCGCCATCTCCGGAAAAAGGACAAGCTCGGCTCCGGCGTTCGCCGCGCGCCGCACGCCTTCAGTGATTTTGGTTAGGTTGCCGGAGAAGTCACCGACCGTTGGGTTAATCTGGGCCAACGCAATGCGCACAACCTGATTCTACCCGTTTCTCCTGATCCGGCAGCTTTTGCTTTTTGCTGTTATTCCCGTAGAGCACCTGCTTTGGTCGTCCCTGCCGCTAACTTCCCGTGCCACCCAGCACCACGCTCACCGTGCGAGCCAGAATGCGCAGATCCAGCATGAGATTCCAGTTCTCCACATAGGCCGTGTCAAGCGAAATATAGCTGTCAAATGACGGGTCCTGCCGGGCCTCCACCTGCCAAAGCCCGGTGATCCCCGGCAGCACATCCAGCCGCCGCAGGTGAGATAGATCGTACTTCTCCACCTCCGCCGCTAAAGGAGGCCTCGGCCCCACCAGGCTCATATCGCCCTTCAGTACGTTGTAGAACTGCGGTAATTCGTCGAGAGAGTACTTGCGGAGCTTAGCGCCGATCTTTGTAATTCGAGGATCGTTTGAGATCTTGAACAACACATTGTCGCGCTCGTTCATGTGCGCCAGTTCGGTGCGCAGACGGTCGGCGTCGGCCACCATCGTGCGGAACTTGAAACAGCTGAACACCCGGCCCTTGCGTCCGATGCGCTCGGCCTTATAAAAGATCGGTCCCGTTGAATCCAAACGCACCAGCAACGCAATCACAAGCATGAAGGGACATGCCACCAGCAGCGCCAGCGAGGCCAGCAGGATGTCCAGCCCCCGCTTCAGCACAAACGCCCCGCGCGGAAACTCCCGCCGATGCAGGGGAATCGTGGGAAACTGCCCGACATACTCCACCGGCGCATTCCACGCTAGGCCGTCATACAGATCCGGCACCACCCGAACATCGATGCCCAGCGCCCGAGCCTCTTCCACCACTGAAATGACGGTCTGCTTCTCCGCTGGGGTGGAAAAATAGATCTCATCGACAAACAACGATCGCGCCACGGCAACACAGTTCCGCAGGTCGCCCACAGTCTGCGGGTTCGCCTCCCGCTCCCGGCCTTCCTGCAGGGAGATGAAACCTTTAAACCGGAAACCCATGTGCGGAAGTGCTTCTAGGTGATTGCGTAACGCATGCCCCACGCGGCCATCACCGACGATCAGCACATTGCGCACCTCCAGCCCCAGCAGATACCGCCTCTGCCGCAGCTTGCGCCAGATCGCCCGTCTTGCCATCAACTGCAGCATCGTTACAAACACCGTCACCAGCACCACGATGCGTGAAACCGCATACCCGCGCGTCAGATATAGCGAGCCGCACAACAGCAGACCTGCCGTCAGCACAGCCTGTACCGTCATACGCTGTTCGTGCAGTCCGCTTACTGTTTCGCCCTGGCTGTAAAGGCCCAGCACCCGCGAGATCAGCACAAGGTAGAGCCCAAATACCAGCAGCATCACTACCGACTGCCACGGTGCCGCGTGGGTTAACTCACCCAGCACACTCTGCGGTCCCGTAATCTGCTGGTCCAGACGGATGTGAAACGCAACCAGCCCCGCCAGTAAAGCGCTCGTGACGTCAAGCCCCGCCCAGACCACACTTGAGATCGACGGCCTTCGGCGGCCCTCTGCGCCTGTCGCGCCCGTGGCTCCTGTCCGGCGTCGTGCCCGGTTTGAGACTACGGCCTGTTGCAGGTATTCGGGTGTCGTCATACTCACGCTTGGTCACAAAGGACCGTTTCTGCTTCGGCCTGACTACAAAAGGAAGGAACGGCGGCGATCCAACGCATACAAGGGTTGCTGGTGACTACTTTAGCACCGTCCACCGTCATCCCAGGTGACCCAAATGGGTACAGATTTAGCGCGGAAGTACCAGTGCATCGAGTTCCAGGAACTCCCGCAGTACCGGGTCGTCAACCTTGCACATCTCATCGACCGTCCCGAAAAACCTGGCCCGGCCTTCGTGCAGGAACAGGATCCGGTCCGCCAATTTCTCTGCAAATCGCATGTCGTGCGTGACCACAATACTTGTTAAATGCAGCTGTGCCTTCAGCCGCTGAATCAACTCGCCCAGCAGATGTGCCATCAAGGGATCCACCATCGTGGTCGGTTCGTCGTATAGCACCGCCGCCGGTTGGGCTGCCAGTGCCCGCGCGATCGCGACCGATCGCTTCATTCCCGTCGATAGATCGCTCGGCAGCAGATTCTCCATGCCTGCCACGCCCACCATCTCCAGCAGCCCCTTCACCACCTGCAGCATCTGGTCCTCGGCCATGTCGCCGCGCTCGCGCAATGAAAATGCCACGTTTTCGCCCACAGTAATCGAATCGAAGAGCGCCCCATTCTGGAAGACCATCGTGACTTTACGGCGAACGGCTTGCATCTCGTGTTCGGTTAAGCCGTTGATGCTCTGTCCCGCAACCAGCACCGTGCCGCTGTCCGGCTTCAGGAAACCCATGATGATCTGCAACGAAACCGACTTGCCCACACCACTACGACCCAGAATGCACAGGGTCTCGCCGGGATTCACGAAGAAGCTCACCTCGTGCAATACGGTAAAGTCGCCGAAGCTCTTCGACACTTGGTCAAAGCTGATGTAGGGTCCCGCTGGCGCAGCGAACTCCGCCGCCGCCAGACCTGCTCCGGCCGCAAAGCTGGAGGCCTCGGCCGCGGCATCGGCGGCCGCCACGTTGGCCTCGGCGGTCGCGGCCATAAACTCGCCGACAGCCTCCGCCACATCGGGCGAGACCTCGGCCGTCAACGACGCAGCCTCCGCGCTATTGACCGGCGCGCACTCCTCTGTCTGCCGGCTATGAACGAGCTCGTCGGCCAAGGCGTCTTTCTCTGGGGGCGTCTCCACACCGCTAGTATCGCAAACCTATCTTTGCCCCGATCACCCGATCAAGACTCCTTTGATTGCCGCTGCACGTTGCAAACCTCTCACTCGGGGCCATCCCTCGCCTCCGCATCCAGCCATTCCTCGGGAGTATTTATGTTGCGGAACCAATGACTGAGCTGCACGTCCGGGTACTCCGGATGCAGCAGATCGGCGGCGAGTTCGTCCACATTCCATACCCACAACCATTCCCCGTCCTGCCGCTGCTCCAAGGTCCAAAGCAGGCTTCGCAGCTTGCGCTCTCCTGCCTCAATCGCCTCCACAATTAAGGGGAGAGCACTAGGTTGCAGCAGACAAAACGCCGGCTGATCACGCCCTACAGCTCTCAGGAAGCTCGCGCTGCAGCCCGCCTCTGCTTGAGACAGGACAGCATCCACCCACCGTCGCAGAACGGCAGCGGACATGAGCGGAACGTCTACAGGGATGAACAATGCCCACGGTTGGGTGCAAGCCCGCAAACCCGCTTCAACCCCAGCAGCTGGCCCGATACCGAGTCGCTCCTCCTGCACGATTGGTGCGAACGCCGCTAAATCCTCTCGATTTCCGGAGATCGCCACCTCCGCACAGAAACTGCGCAGCTTCTCAACAGCAATCTCCACCAACGGACGTCCACGGAACGGCAGCAAAGCCTTGTCCCGGCCCATGCGCGCGCTTTGCCCGCCAGCCAGCACAAACCCATGCACCGGCAAAACGGATTGGGCTGAAAAAACCCTCGTCAGACCTTTCCTCCCTCACTCCTTAACACTAAGGAGGAAGCGCGCGTTTCTCGCACCTGGAAACCTCACACCTCGATCCTCAACATCGACCCATCGCGCCCCGAGCATTGGGTGCCTCAAGCTTACTGTCCAGCTGCTGCTAAAAATCGCACCAGCGACTCAATTCCCCGGTGGAAGTTGGGGAGATGGAACTTCTCATTGGGTGCATGGAGATTATCGTCCGGCAACCCGAATCCCATCATGACTGTCGGAATTTGAAGCACATTGGCCAGGTCGCCGATGATCGGAATCGACCCGCCACCCCGCACAAATACCGTCTCCTTGCCGAAGACCTGCCTCAGCGCGCTTGTCGCCGCGCCGATGAAGGGGTTCTCCGTGCTCACCACGAACGGGTCACCCGAGTGGATCAGCCGCACCTCCGCGGTCACGCCCCGGGGTACAATCTCCGCCACAAACGCCTTGTATTTGGCAAAGCTCTCTGCCGGATCCATCCCAGGCACCAAGCGAAAGCTGATCTTCGCCGTCGCTTTAGCCGGAATCACTGTCTTCGCGCCGGCCCCCGTAAACCCGCCCGCGATCCCATGCACATCCATTGTGGGTCGCGCCCACGTGCGCTCCAAGACCGAAAACATCGTCTCGCCGGTCAGTTCCGGCGACCCTACCTGCGCTTTCCGGTACGCCTCCTCATCGAACGGCAGCGAGCGCCAGGCCTCCAGCTCCGCCTTCGTCGGCTCCTCGATGCCGTCGTAGAATCCCGGAATGGCGATCCGCCCGTCTTCCCGCTTCAGCTGCGCAATCATCTGCGCCACCGCCACAAACGGATTCGGTGCCGCACCGCCATACATGCCGGAGTGCAAATCCGTCGCTGCGCCCCGTACCTCCAGCTCCGTATAGATCATCCCGCGTAGCCCCACGCACAACGTCGGCAGATCCGGTGCAAACATATCGGTATCGCTAACGATGGCGCAGTCCGCCTGCAGCTGCTCGCCATGCTCCCGCACAAACGCCGCAATGCCCTCACCGCCAACCTCCTCCTCGCCCTCGACGATCACCCGCACATTGACGGGTAGCTTAGGCCGGCCATCCGCCGCAGGCGCTGCCTTCATCAGGCTTTCGAGCGCCTTTACATGCATCCACATCTGCCCCTTGTCGTCCACCGCACCCCGGGCATAGAGGTTGCCGTTGCGCTCCTCGGGCTCAAACGGCGGGCTCTTCCACTCCTCCAACGGCTCGGCCGGCTGCACATCGTAGTGGCCGTATAGAAGAATCGTCGGCTTCCCTGCACCAGCACCCAGCCACTCGCCACAGACCAGCGGATGCCCCTTCCTACCTTTGTTTGTTTTCTGGTTGTCATTCCCGGAGGGAATCTGCGTCTCCTCCGGCTCCGTCGAAGTCTCAATCAGCCGCACACCCTCGAGCCCCGCCGCACGCAGCCCTTCCGCCACAAACTCCGCCGCCCGCCGCACATCCCCGGCCCGCTCCGGATCGGTCGAAACCGACGGAATCCGCAGCAAATCCTTCAACTCTTCAACAAACCGCGCCCCATTTTCACGCGCATACCCCACCGCCGCTTCCACTATCACTACGCCACCCCACACAAAACTGACTCGCTCAAAGTAGGCGCCACGGAACGATCACTCCCGTCACCATCTCACGCAACAGACCCTTGGGTGCACCCTAAAGCCCAAACGCGGCAGCGCCAGCCAGGCAATGTCTCCAGCATACGCAATCCCCGGGTCACCCTTCTCAGTTCCATTGCGGTACAAACCATAGCCCACTGCAACTTCTTCGTCGTAGGTCGCGCTTCCACGCCCCTTGCATCGCCTCGACCGCTACAACTCCTCCTGCGCCCTAACCCACTGCGGCTTCACCGCTCAGCGGCGCTCCTGTTGCGCACCCGCAAAGGGATACGGAAAACAGCCAAAGCCCTGTCGCGTACCGTTTCAAAATGGGATCACCCGCACCTTCTTGCAACCGTTCGGCAGTTCTACCCTATATATCGGCAGAACTCGTCTAAACTGTAGAGGGCTGTTGCTCGGTCCGCGATCACCGTGAGCCTGACTCTCTTTCCCATCACAGCGCTTCTTCTCCTGCTCTCCGGCATGGGCGCGCCAACGCACGCCGCTGGGTATGGGGAAACGGTTGCTGCGCTGCGAAAGCAGTTCTTCGGCATCGACGTCCTGACCCCAAGGCACTCTTCATCCGGGGCGCACGCTCGCGGCGCGGCCTGCCGTAAGCAGGTGCAAACCGCAGGGCCTCTTCGCAGCAGCTGGCGCAGATCCAATGACTCGGTGCCCCTGTCTGCGAGCACCTGCCGCAGCTACGATCGCAAGCGGTATCAAACCCGCTTCGGCTTCGCTGAGGGTGCTTATCTCGCCGTCGGTCCGCCCGCCACGAGCGTCCTCGCCGACCTCGGCTGACCTGTTCGCGGCGACCGCGCACCCAGTTCAGCTACGCACCTGCAAGCTCTCCTCCGTGGCTTCAAAAGGATCTCTCCCGTGATCAACTCCGTACTCGCCAAGGTTTTTGGCACCGCCAACGAACGTGCCGTCAAGCGCCTTCTCCCCACCCTCGCGCAAATCACCGGCCATGAAGACGCGCTCAAGTCCCTCTCCGACGAGCAGCTGCAGGCCAAAACTGCCGAGTTCAAGGGCCGCATTGCCAAATCCCTCGAAGGCCTTGCCGATCCGGAACAGATCACCGCGACCGAAAAAGCCGCTCTCGACGACCTGCTTCCCGAAGCGTTCGCTGTCGTGCGCGAGGCTGGCCGCCGCGTCGTCGGTATGCGCCACTTTGACGTCCAGATGATTGGCGGCATGGTCCTCCACGCCGGCAAGGTCGCTGAGATGAAGACCGGCGAGGGCAAGACCCTCGTCGCCACGCTGGCCTGCTACCTGAACGCCCTCGCTGGCCGCGGCGTCCACGTCGTCACCGTCAACGACTACCTCGCCAAACGCGACGCCGAGTGGATGGGCAAGATCTACGGCTTTCTAGGCCTCACAGTCGGCGTCATCGTGCATGACCTCTCCGATGAGCAGCGCCGCGCCGCCTACGGTGCCGACATCACCTACGGGACAAATAATGAATTCGGCTTCGACTATCTGCGCGACAACATGAAATTCGACCTCGCCGAGACCGTCCAGCGCGGCCATTACTACTGCATCGTCGACGAGGTGGACTCGATCCTCATCGACGAGGCCCGCACCCCGCTCATCATCTCGGGTCCGACCGATAAGACCACCGACAAATACGCCATCGCCAACAAAATTATCCCTGGCCTCGAGCTTGGCGAGCTCATCGAAACCGTCGAACAGAAGACTTGGTCCGGCGACTACGTCGTGGACGAGAAGGCCCGCGCCATCACCGTCACCGACGATGGCTGGGAGAAGATCGAAAAACTGCTCGGCATCGACAACATCGCCGACCCCGACAACTGGGACATGAAGCACCATATCGAGGTCGCCATCAAAGCGCACTCGCTCTACAAATGCGATGTCGAATACGTTGTAAAGAACGACGAAATCGTCATCGTCGACGAGTTCACCGGCCGCCTCATGCCCGGCCGGCGCTGGTCCGACGGCCTGCACCAAGCCATTGAAGCCAAAGAAGGCATGTCGATCCGCAAGGAAGACCAGACGCTCGCCACCATCACCTTCCAGAACTACTTCCGCCTCTACAAAAAGCTCTCCGGCATGACCGGCACGGCCGAAACCGAGGCCACCGAGTTCGACAACATCTACAAGCTTGAAATCGTCGTCATCCCCACCAATCGGCAGATGCTGCGGATCGAAAATCAGGATGTCGTCTACCGCACGGCGAAGGAGAAATACTTTGCCGTCGCTGAAGAGATCGAACGCCTCCACGCCGCACGCCAACCCGTGCTGGTCGGCACCACCTCTATCGAAAAATCCGAGCTGCTCTCCGAAATCCTCAAGCGCAAGGGCGTCCGCCACGTTGTGCTCAACGCCAAGTTCCATGAAAAAGAGGCGGAGATCGTTGCACAGGCCGGCCGTCTCGGCATGGTCACCATCGCCACCAACATGGCCGGCCGCGGCACCGACATCCTCCTCGGCGGCAACGCCGATTTCATGGCGCGCCAGGACCTCGTCAAACGCTCGCTCGCTCGCGTCGTCTCCGCGGCCGAGGGCCAGATCCAACCCGTCGCCGGCCCCGGTATGCTCCGCTTCTACTACCAATCGCAGGAATTTGAGACCACCCAGGAGAACTGGGACAACGCCACCGCGCAGCACGCCGCCGCCACCAAAACCGAGCACGAAGCCGTTGTCGAGGCCGGCGGCCTGCACATCATCGGCACCGAACGCCACGAGTCCCGCCGCGTCGACAACCAGCTGCGCGGCCGTGCCGGTCGTCAGGGCGACCCCGGTGCCAGCCGCTTCTATCTCTCTCTCGAAGACGACCTCATGCGCATCTTCGCCCGCGAGTGGGTCTCCGGCCTGCTGCAATCGTTGGGCATGGAAGAGGGCGTGCCGATCGAAAGCCGCATGATCACCAAGCGCATCGAGGCCGCGCAGAAGGCCGTCGAATCGCAGAACTTCGAATCCCGCAAGCACGTCCTCGAGTACGACGACGTGATGAACAAGCAGCGCGAGGCCGTCTACGGCCTGCGCCGCGGCCTCATCGAGGGAGTCGACCAAAAGGAGATGATCACCGAGGACTACGTCGCCCACATCCTCGGCAACATCCTCGCCGAGCACGCCCCCGAAAAAGTCCACCCCGACCAATGGAATACCGAGGCGCTCTACAACACGCTCTTCGACGTCTTCGGCGCGCAGCTGTCAGCCGAAAAAGGAGCTCCGGCGTCGGACGCCATCCAGGCCGCCGACCTGAACCGCACAGAGCTCGGCGATACCCTCTTCGCCAAGCTCCGCGACCGCTACGAGGTCAAGGAGCAGATCCTCGGCACGCCCAACATGCGCTATCACGAGCGTGTCGTCATGCTTTCCGTGCTCGACGGCCTGTGGAAGGAACATCTCCTCGCCATGGACCACCTTAAGGAGGGCATCGGTCTGCGCGGCTATGCCCAGCAGGACCCGCTCGTGGCCTACAAGAAGGAGTCCTACGACATGTTCGAGGCGATGATGTCCAAGTTTCAGGAGGACACCGTGCGCCACCTCTTCCGCATGCAGATCCTCGCGCCCGACGGCACCCCCATCGAGACCCGCGAGCAGCTCGAGATCCTGCAGGCCCAAGCCCAGGCTGACGCCGCTCGCGAAGCCGCGGCCCTGGCGCAAGCGCAGATGGCCGCGCAGGCCAACGCGCAGAGGAATGCTGGGACGATCCCTAACTGGACCGGCATGCGCTCCTTCAGCCCCGGCACCAACCGCCCTCCACAAAATGGCGGCGAAAACGGGGGCAACAACGGCAGAAATGGGGGCCTTCACCGGCCGTCGCAGAACGGTGCTCCGCTCCTCACCGCGCCGCCTCCCACCGCGCAAGCCCCCGGCAGCGAGACCTACCCGAGCGAGCCACCTAACTCCTACGCCGTCCACGAAGCTGTCGCTGTGCCCATCGGGGCCACTACCACTATCGACCGCATGGAGCGCGAACTGGAAGACCGTCGCACCCGCGAACTAGCCGCCGCCCACACCAACGGTCCCGTGGAAGCCGCTGAGCCCGCTACAGCTGGTCCCAAGCTGGGCCGCAACGACGAATGCTTCTGCGGCTCCGGCAAGAAATACAAGAAGTGTCACGGCGTGAACGCCTAAGGCGATAGTCAGAAAGCGTTATACCCGCTCATGGGCAGCTACAGCGTGGCGTTATGTCTACGTGGATCTTCGCTCAGGAACGGAGCGTTTGCCGCGTTCCGCTGTCGGCAGCTGACCGCTACACGACCGATGTTTGCACCTTACTGATTCGTTTGCGGATAAGTCACCCAACGCAACCAAGCCTGCGCCGAAACCGTGTCCGGCATCCAGCCCACATACGCTCCTCCGGCCACTGACGGCAGAACACTCGCCGTCGGAAACGAGCAGGTGTTATTGAAAAAGACATCCACCTGCCCGTCCGGAGAGCAGTAAAAACGCACCACCGGCATCGCCGGGTTTGCCTGCGGTTTCAACATGGCTTGGCCTCCGGCCGAAATTGTCGTCTGCTGCCCCATCAGCGCGGTCACCCACGGCACGAGTAACGAGACCGCTGAGTCGCTGCAGCAGTGTCCCGTGCCATTCTGTACCGCGAACGCCCACGGCGCTCCTATCGTCCATCCTCGGAAATACAGGTTGATGGGCCGCTGCGTCCCGGCGTCGACGTCGTCCCCATTCGCCAAGATCAGCATCGGCACACCCGCAGCCCCCGGCGTTACAGCTACGTTGTCCAAGTCGACCTGTGGCGAAGCCGGAGCGAACGGGATCGCTCCTAAAACCCGGCTGGGATAGGCATTGGTCAGCGTTGCGGTCAGATAACCTCCGGCGGAAAACCCAAAGGGGATCAGGTTCGCGTTCCTTAACTCCGGGTGCCCCGTGATTACCGCAAACTGCGACAAAGCCGTAAAGAGAGCGCGCCCGGGACCCAAGGCGGCATCCACCTGCATATCGGCATACGACTTTGCATCGCATTGGTAGGCGAACATCATGGCCATGTGCAGCTGCGCCGCCATCGCAATCACTCGCGGGTCGCGAAACACATTCGCGCTATCGCCCCGCTCGAAGATCACCAGGACGCCCGTCTGAGTTACAAAGGCGGGCGGCGCGCCTGGCGCGGGTACCGGACCGGAGACCAGCCGCAGTGAATATACGCAAGGTCCCGTCAGATCTTCGCCTGGCAGCGCCGCCACGCTGGTTTCCGGCAGATACACGCTTCCGACCGTGCCGCAACCGGTAAGCGTCGCCAAGCCACACACGAGCGCAACACCGTACAGCCATGTCCGAAGCGTCTGCAACACCCTGCCCTGCCTAAGTAGATTGCCAAGAACTATAACGGAACGCACAAACCTGTGCTTGCCTCGTGTTTGGGAAGTGAAACTTAGCCGAAGCAGATTGCCGGCAATCAGCGAACATTCTCGCAAGGCTGAGTGCGGGCGAAGGTATCCTGGCAGCTATGCTTTCTCCTGAAATCACGCCTGAGGAGCTCGTCGCCCTCCGCCAAGGACCCTATCCGCCCGTCGTCGTCGATGTACGCGAGATGTGGGAGTACGACACGGCCCACCTCCCCGACACCCTGCTTATACCCATGGGCGACGTCCCCGGCCGGGCCCATGCCGAACTCGACCCAGACGCGCCCGTAATCGTGATGTGCCATCACGGTGCCCGCTCGCTCAACGTCACCATGTGGCTCCGCGGGCAGGGCTTCGACCACGCCCAGTCTCTCGCCGGCGGCATTGACGCGTGGTCCCGCAGCATCGACCCTACCGTGCCGCGCTATTAAGTCTCTGCGCGCTGCTGGTTGCTATTCACAGTACGGGAGATGGGGCACTCGGTCCTAGATTCCTGCGCGAAGAATGTGCCGCCGCGAAAACCCAGGTCTCAGATGCGAGACCTAGGGCACCCATGCACCCAGGCACCCAGGCACCCATGGCACCCAGGCACCCATGGCACCCATGGCACCCATGGCACCCATGGTGATGGGATGATTGAGATGTAGGCCACCCGCCGTTGGCATAGATCAAGTATGAAAAGAAGCAGATCCCTCTGCTACGCTGCGGGATCCCAAAAGGGGAGCGATCCGGCGCTGCGCATTTGACGATGCCACCACCAACCCAAACACCTGTATAAAGAAGCGGATCCATGGCGCAAGAACTCCGATGGTTCATTTCGCCCGCGGATGCGTCTCGTCATACACGCGCTGCACCTGGCTTACCGTCAGCTGCGTATAGCGCTGCGTGGTCGACAATCGCTCATGGCCAAGCATCTCTTGGATCGCACGCAGGTCCGCGCCTTCCTCCAGCATGTGGGTGCCGAAGGCGTGACGGAGGGTATGGGGGTGCACGTCAGCGGCCAGCCCTCGGCTGAGGGCGACCCCTTTGACAAGCCGGCCGACGCTGCGCGTCGTCAGGCGGCAGGTTCCCCGCATGCGCGCGTTGCATAGCAGCGGCCCGGCAAGCTCCAGCTTGCCCTTACCCGCGTTCCGGAGGCGCTCCGCCCGGCCCGGCAGGTACGCCCGGATGGCTGCGGCGGCCACGTCGCCCAGCGGCACGAGCCGCTCCTTGCTGCCCTTGCCGAAGACGCGGAGGGCGTCGTCGCCCCACAAGACACTGCTGAGGTCCAGGCTCACCAGCTCGCTGTTGCGGATGCCGCAGCCGTACAGGAGTTCGAAGATGACGCGATCCCGCTCCGGCCACACTGGCGTAAGTGCATCGTTCCTCTCGCGCGCGGCATCGCTCGCCGTGTGCAAAGGACTCGGGGAAGCTCGCGGGTTTGAGATACCCGGCCAAGCCGGGTTTTCCAAAGAATCCGGCATGCCCAACGAATTCAGCGTACCTATCGAATCCGGCGTACCTAGCGAGTCCGGCATACCCAGCGAGTTCGGCATACTTAACGAATCCAGCACCCGGTTCATCTCTTCCACGGAGGGCACGCGGGGCAGATGCTTGGCCAGCTTAGGTGTCGAGACCAGCGACGCCGGATTGGTGGCAATGAAGCCCTCCTTGGCCATCCACTTGAACCAGCTGCGCACCGCGGCCAGCGCCCGCGCCACGCTCGGTTTATCCAGTCCCCTGTCAAAGAGCAGCCCCATATACGCCCGGATGTGCGTATGGTTTACATCTCCTATATCGGCAGCCTGGCCCAGTTCTTTAGCCAGAAATGCAATAAAGGTGGAGACCTCGCGCCGGTAGGCACGCAAGGTGTGTTGGCTCGCGCCGCGCTCATCGCGCAGGACGGCGAGGAAGCGGTCGCCCAGCGTTGTGAAGCTGGTAGCGGTGTCGCGGGCATCGCTCATGCGGGCGTTCTGAATACGGGCAGCGCTCATGCGGCATCCACCCGCTTCGCCCGTGGATGGTGCAGCCGGTGCACCTGCTTCAGGCGGTCGATAGCCAGATGCGTGTACACCTGCGTGGTTGAGATATCGGCATGACCGAGCAGTATCTGCACGGTGCGGAGATCCGCCCCGCCCTCGACCATGTGCGTGGCACAGCTGTGGCGCAGCTTGTGCGGGCTGGCCTGCCCATCGAGCGCCTTGACCAGCGCCCACACGCTTCGCGCCGTCATCGCACGCCCGCGTACCGACACAAAGAGGACCCGCTGCAAGCCCGAGCTTCGGGTGGCGGGTGCGTGCGGGGCCAGTTTGGGAGTAGCCGGGGTGGCTTTTGCGCGCCGCAGCAATGCCGCGCGGCCGCGGCTGAGGTAGACCTCCAGCGCCTCTACCGCCGCCTGGCCGATCGGCACCACGCGCTCCTTGTCGCCCTTGCCGCGCACCTGCACGCTGCCGGTATCGAGCCGCAGATCCTCGACGCGCAGGGTGACGATCTCGCCCACGCGCAGGCCGCCGGCGTAGAGCAGCTCCACGACCGCCCGATCGCGCAGCGCGACGCCCGTGGCATTGTCCGCGCGCGCGGCCGCGCCCACACGGTCAAGCATCCGGTTCACATCGACGCGCGCCAGGCTCTTCGGCAATACCTTCCAGCTCTTTGGCGATTCCAGATTCACTGTGGGGTCGCCAATGACGCGCTTATCCAGCAGCAGCCAGCGGTAGAAGCCGCGCAGGCAACTCAGCTTGCGGGCGATGGACCGGCCCTCGATGCCGTGCTCCCGCAGGTGCTGCAGGAAGCCGCGCACAGAGGCCGCGTCGGCCGTCAGCAGCGTTGCCGAGGCCGCTGGGCCGAAGCCGCCCTCGCCGAACTCGGCAAACATTTCCAGATCGCGCCGGTAGGCCTCCACGCTCAGCGGCCGCAGCCCGCGCTCCACGCGCAGGTACGCGGTGTACTCGCGCAGGAGCGCCGCGTTGCCTGATGGCACCGGGTTGCCTGGTGTAGCCGCGGTGCCTGATGTAGCGATGGCCATGCCTCCATCTTCCGCCACTGTGCCCGGGGCGACCACCCCACGTACCCACCCCGTCACCGCCCACGCGATAAACTCACTGCAGCCATGTTTGAGAATCTCAGCGACAAGCTTCAGCGCGCCTTCAAAGACCTTCGCGGCCAGGGCACCCTCACCGACGAGAACATCAACGATGCCCTGCGGCAGATCCGCACCGCGCTGCTCGAGGCCGACGTCAACCTCACCATCGCCAAGGATGTCGTCGACCACATCCGGGCAAAGGCGCTGGGCGCGGAGGTCGCAACCGCGCTCTCGCCCGCCGAGCAGATCGTCAAGATTGTGCGTGACGAGCTCATGGACGTCCTCGGCCACGATACAGCGAAGTTCAAGTTTGCCCCCCAGCCGCCGACGGTTATCCTCATGGCCGGACTGCAGGGTTCGGGTAAGACGACGACGAGCGGCAAGCTTGCCGCGTGGCTGAAGAAGGGCGGTCATCGGCCCCTGCTTGTCTCGGTCGATGTGTACCGCCCGGCTGCCCGCGAGCAGCTGGAGGTGGTTGCGAAGTCCATCAGCGCACAGATTTACAAGGGCAAGCTGACGGCTGAGAACTCCCAACTGACCACGGGCGAAGCTCCCGGTACGGCCGATGTGCTGCGTCTGGCCAAGGAGGCTCGGCGTGAGGCTGCCAACTTTGGCAACGACATCCTCATCGTCGACACCGCCGGGCGTCTCGGCATCGATGACGCGCTCATGGACGAGATGGCGCAGCTCAAGGCCGAGCTCAACCCCACTGAGATCCTGTTCGTCGCCGACGCCATGACGGGCCAGGATGCGGTCAACTCCGCCGAGCAGTTTCATAAGCGGCTTTCCCTCACTGGTGTTGTTCTCACCAAGATGGATGGCGATGCCCGCGGTGGTGCGGCGCTCTCCATCCGCAAGATCACTGGCGCGCCGGTGAAGTTTCTAGGGACCGGCGAAAAGCCCGATGCGTTTGAGGCTTTCCACCCCGACCGCATCGTCAGCCGCATCCTCGGCATGGGCGATATTGCGACGCTGCTCGAACGCGCGGAAGAAAAACTCGATAAGTCCAAGGCCGAAGCTTTTGCCAAGAAGGCCTTCAGCGGAGAAGGCTTCACGCTTGAAGACTTCCGCGAGCAGTTACGGCAAATCAAGAAGCTCGGGAGCATGCAATCGATTCTCAAAATGCTGCCCTCGATCGGCCCCTTTCAGGGGCTACAGCAGGCGGCCGAGCACATCGACGACAAGCAGTTCAATCGCGTCGAAGCCATCATCAACTCGATGACGAACAAGGAGCGCCGTAACTCCGCGATCATCAACGGCAGCCGCCGCAAACGCATCGCCCTCGGCTCCGGCACCACCGTCCAGGAGGTCAACAACCTGCTGAAGCAACACACCCAAATGTCAAAAATGATGAAGCAAATGGGCTCCGGCGGCGGCATGGGCAAAATGCAACAACGGCTCATGAGTCAAATGGGCGGTATGCAGAAGTTTGGGCGGTAGAACTGCCGTTTATACTGTGCGCGAGGCCACCATGCTGACCGAAGAGCAGATCACAAGCGTTTGGGAGCGACAAATCTCCGCCGAGGTACGCGCCCTCTACTTTGCCGACCTCGCCAGCCGCTACACCACCCAAAAGCAGTGGATCACCGGCCTGTCGTTCTTCCTTGCCAGCGGTGCCGCCGCTACCCTGCTGGCCAAGTCTCCCACCTGGCTTCCGATTCTGCTCGCTTGCATCACCGCCCTGCTCAGCGCCTACTCGGTTGCCCGCAGCCTCGACGGAGCCACCCGCACCATGTCCAAATTTCAGTTCTCGTGGAGCGAACTGGCCTCCGGCTACGAGGCTCTCTGGAACAACATCTATACCGACGACGCGAGCGCCCGTCTGGAACGGCTCATCGCTCGCGAGCGAGACCTCTCCAGCCAGGCGTCCACCGAGGCGCCCAACGATCAGAAGCGTATGTCCTATTGGCAGACGCAGGTCTTCCGCCAACACCATCTCGAGACTGCATGAGCCCGGTGAACGAGACCCGGGCAGGCTGGCCTCCCATGCCTCGCCCCATCCCACCACCGCCTAAACCGCCGCCACCACCACCGCAACGATGAACAGCGCCGCAAACTCCGCCCTCATTAACAGCAACCGCAAACGCATCGATACGGGCTCCGACACAACCGTCCAAGAGGTCAACGCTCTCCTGAAACAACACGCCCAGATGTCCAAAATGATGAAGCAAATGGGCTCGGGCGGCGGCATGGGTAAAATTCAACAGAGACTCATGAGCCAAATGGGCGGGGTATAGAAGTTCGTGCGATAGAGATGATTGCTTTAGCTAGGTCATCCGGAATCTTTTTTTCGACATGGTGGCGAAGCTTGGAAAACGAAAAGGCTCGACTGTTTCTTTATCGAGCCCCTCCCGAAGTACTTCAGGCGAAATTATGAGCGATAGCTATGCCGAGCAGCACACAACTTATGAGAATCAGCAATGAAAACCAAAGGGTGCTACGCGGTGAAAGCTTCGACGGTAACCCCTCCCTTCGCCTTCTAGCGCCACGAATTCCTATCAGGAATGATAGTAGGCCTAGCCCGATTCCTACGGGCACCATGAAATGGTTGATGTTTCCAGTTAACCAGCGCATATGTGACTCCCCTTAGAACCCACATCCCACCATATAGTGACCGGTACCCCAGGCTGCAGTGCCTAAGCCACCCCAAGTCGCAATCGCTCCCCAGGCTGCTCCTACCAACACCGCATCAGCGCCCATCGTCATTACTGTGAGCACGGCAAAAGCGATCGTTGCCGCCGCAACCGCCATACCATCCGCAGCGCAGTTGTAGCCACCACCATCTGACGGCGGTGGTTGTTCGATCCGAGCCACATTTGGATTCACCATGCCGCGACGAAGTTGATTTTGGGGCGTCGATCCAGAAGACCCACCACCGCTGTATTTAGCGCTGACAGCATTTGCCAAGGGTGGTGCCTGCTGAATGGTTGAGTTTATGTACGACGACATCCCCTGCTGCTGGATTGTCGAGATAACAGATGATACCGTGCTCGCCGGTGACGCATCTATGCCCGACAGCGCATTTTGGAGATCGGCCATCTGAAACGCCGGCTGAAATTGCTGTATGCTCTGTAAGAGCAGCGGCATGTTCATGTTAGTGCTTTTCACTGATGCGGGATTTACGCCTCCCACATACGCCGCAACGTGGCTGTCCAAACCATTTGCTAGCCAGTCAGAGAGAACTGGCTGCAAGGAGTTTCCTGCATTGTTCCAATCGCTTCCGGAAGGAGAGCCATAGAATGAGTTGCCGGTCGCGATACTATGTGCTGCACCACTCGAAACATACAGATTCGTGTTCGGGCCAGAGGACTGTGCAGTTGCCCTCCGAGCGAAAACTATTGACCCAGTTGTAGCTGCGGCAGTTACACCAGCGGACGTTATAAAAGCTCTACGATTCACAGTAGTCCTCGACAGTTAAGGTGAAAGTGACGTGGCGGTTTAAGACACCAGTTGCGAATGTCCAGCTATGCCAAAAATTGTCGCCCCACGACCTTAAAGTGTCAAGCTCAGAAAACACCCGGGTGCCCCATCTTCTCCACGGCCTCATCCAGTCAGAATGTGGTGAGTAGGCTCTCGCCAAGCTACTCCGGGAGCTTACAAGTTCTGCGGAGTTCCGCGATTCACTAAGAATTTCGAGGCTCCCTACTCCCCTTCGGGACATACCTCGATGAAATTCACCCTGAACTGCATCCGGGCGCCCCATCTTCGGCGGGTGGCCCACAACTCAACCCTCCACAACCTTGGTACTTGGGTGCCCCAGGTCTCGCTTCTGAGACTTAGGTTTTCCGCAACACCACGATCCCGTCGCGGCGGGTGGCCCACATCTCAACCCCACCACAACCCCGGGTGCCCCATCTTCGCGACAGCTTCATCGTCGCTAAGGTGGGTGATTCGCCACCATACTCACAGGACAACCACAAAATAAAACCCACCTTAGCCGCGATAGAACCGCGTCGAAGATGGGGCACCCATTTGTGGCATTTCCCTCAACTCAAAACCTACTCTAAACTCCAAAAACCATGCCGGACGGGCTCAAGCGCTACCAGACCCTGGACCACGACCACCTCATCACCATCAGCTGTTACGGACGGTGCCCCTATCTCCGCACCCCAGAGTCACGCGACCTCTTCGAACACACTCTCGAACGAGCCCGGCAGAAGTTCCGCTTCGACATCCTCGCCTACGTCGTGATGCCCGAGCACGTCCACCTGCTCCTCTCCGAGCCACCCGCCGGCACCGCAGAATCCAACCTCACCCCGCTCGCGAAGGCCATGCACTTCCTTAAGCTCTCCGTCAGCAAGCAGTCCCCGCAGCGCCCCTTCTGGCACGCCCGTTACCACGACTTCAATGTCTTCACCCACCCTAAGCGCGTCGAGAAGATCCGCTACCTTCACCGCAACCCGATAGCCCGCGGCTTGGTCATCGACCCGGAAGCCTGGCCCCACTCCAGCTACCTGACCTACCTCCATCGCGAACAACGCACAGTCCAAATCGCTCTCTAAGCCACCCAAAACCGGGTGCCCCATCTTCGCGACAGCCTCACCGTCGCTAAGGTGGGCTCCACCGACCCTCCGTTATCAGAAAATTTGGAAGTTGACCGCTACCAAGATCATTACCGGCACGGGTGTATCGCCCTTCATTGCCGGTTTGAAGCGGTACTGGCGCACGGCCTCGACAGCCTTCTCGTCCAGCCCCAAGCCGACGCCCTTCTCAACACGCACATTTTGCGGCAGACCGTCCCGGCCCACAACCAGGCTAAGGTGAACATCGCCGGAGAACTTCTTCTTGCGCGCCTTCTCGGTAAACTCTGGATTGACCATATAGATCACCACCGGTCGGCGAACCTCTTTACCGATCCGGTAAACCCCTTGTGCGTCCGGTGTGCCGGTGGCCGCCAGCATGATCTCCGCGTTGGGGGCCGGCGTGTCGGGCAGCGCGCTCTGCGTCGTGGTAGCCGGGGGCGTTATTGCAAGCGGAGGGGGAGGTCCGGTCTGCTTTGGTCCGGCGGGTGTGGCCTGCGCAACAGCGGACAGAAGTACAGCGGCACCGCACACCCGCGATTTCAGCCATAGCTTCGCCATCGCGAACACCTCAGCTCCCAAACTAAACCACGCCCCCGAGCGCACTTCCAAATGCCATGACGCACTCCACGCCTTCCGTGCAAACCAATAATCTGTTGCTTCGCCGTGGACTCGCGGCGTAGTCTGCCTCCACCGTCCAAGCGGCATACCGCTCAGGACGACCCGGAGACGCGCCCGCATGTGGAAGACCGAGAAGAACAACCAATTCGTCGCACCGCAACCCGACCGCGGCAATGGTTCGCACGAAGAGATACAAGGTCTCGACCGCAGCTGGCCTGACGATCCGTCGCCGGTACGCACGAACTCTGCCACCCTGGACGAGTTGCGCGCGCAGCCCGGCTTTGGTGTCGTCGTCTCCTCATCCGATATCCAGCCGCCGACCCCGGCAGCCAGCCAGCCCAACAGCATCGGAAGCCGGATGTCGGCTGAGCTGGATACACTCAGCCGCCGCGACCGTCATGTCCGCGAGATGAAAGAGCTGGCTACCCACCGCGTCATCGATCTCACGACCGAGCAGCTGCGCAGCATCCTTGAATTTATGGTTTAGCCATCCAACTTATGGCTAGACACTGTTGGCTCTGAAATTCCGGCTCTGGCAGTTCCGGCCTAGGCCCCTATCGGATTGCCGGCATCGTCCGTCGTCCAGCTCTCGGTCTGGAAGGCAAGGAAGACCGCTGTCCAGGTGGACTGTCCCGGCAGACTCAAGAACAGAGCCCCATCCTGCCACACGCCGTTTTCGCCGCCGTGATTGTTGACCGGATTGCCCTGATTCATGTGGATGTTGTGGATGCCGTCGACGACGCCCCGGTCCGCGAAGGCGCTGCCGAACGCGTAGACCACCGCTCCTGGGTCGGCTACGGCCTGGTTGAGCAGATCGACCACGGCATTCTGCAAAGCATGAGGTCCTGGTTCAGTACGGCTGCGAGCGGGCGAGAGCGCCTCGTTGAAGAAGCGCTCTGAGCTCGACGCAATCGGTAGAGGCGTCATCTCCGCTCGCGTAAGCATCGGCTGCCCGGCAACGGCGGAACGCACAAAGTCCAAAGCCAGACCTCCCGGCTGACTCGGGAGCCGCGTCATGCCATTCGCCAGACTCGTCAATCCGGTCAGATCCGGTGGCGTAAAGCCCTGCTTGATCGCGTACAGCACCTCGCTGCCGTCTACGCTTTCAATGTTTACGGCAACCGTAAAGCTCGCGCTTGCCTCCAGGGTGATCTGGTAATGCGCACTCGTGCCTGAGACGACCTTCCCCGCCGTTGGCTTGCCTTTGAGCACGCTGTAGTTCGGTACTGGCATGTGTTCTCCTCTGCGCCCGGGCAGCGCTACCGTCGCCGTGGCGACAGACTTCATCGTAGCGGCCGCTCGCGAACGCCGCGATACGCCTACGAATCGACTGTCGGCAACATCACAAACCTTGATCCTCAGCCCGCTCACAGCATCGCAGATCTGAGCAATGCTTTAGCGGCCATTCTGCAGCGGCAGTAGGTCCTTCTCGATACGCTGCCGGAAGTCCGGCGTGACAAACTCCAACTCCACGATATCCACCTTGATCGGCAGCAGCGACTCATCGAAGGCATCCAGCAATGCCATGCGTTCGCCGGGCTTGAACTGCCCGGCGATGGCGAGATCCAGATCGGAAAACGGCTTGAGATGAAGGCCTGTTGCTCGCGAGCCAAAGGCCCAGACGGCTCGCTCAGGCACGTGCCGCCGCAGGATGTCTTCGACGATGGTGCGATGACGTGGCTCAAGGTGCAGCGCCGGCATCTTCGCCCAGCCTTTCTCGCATACGCTCATACAGAGACTCAACCTCAATCAGGAAATCCGGCAGCATGCCGGCGATGTCCCGCGCTTTACTCTCGTCATAAGCGTGGCTTGTCTGGTTTCGCGCATCCCGATAGCCATGCCATTGCTCCCATGTACCGCGTAAAAGACCATCCTGGTTCGCCGTCCGAATCAGGGTTGCCATGGTCGGGGCCTCACTGAGGCGAAGCTTTGTCGAGGTCTGCTCTAAAAAGCGCTGCAAGGTATTTCGGCTTAACTCATAGGTGAACTCGAACCGCTTGATCAGGGAGTCCAGGTAGAAGAGGTTGTCAGGCTCGCGGCTATACGCTTCGACGTTCTCACGAAAGCGTACGATCGCTCGCCCGAGGGGAAGAAGGCTTACCCCATCCATAGCGCCATTGTAGCGGCGCTAGGGGTATGGGGCTCAGCGCTGTTTTACGGGCCTTGTCTGCACAGGGATGAATCGGCCCACGCGAGCGCCGTTCCGTATCGCGCGTACACCGCTCCGTACCGCGGACGCCCAACAGTGTGCCCCAACCTTCCACAGCTGGCCCTTCCCTGCCGAGAAGCTCCATTTGAAACTGCGACTGCATTGGGCGAACCTCGCTCCACAACGGCGCGGGTTCTAAACTGTAGGCTCGATGCCTCCAAGCCTCAGCCCAACGCTCCAGCAGCAACTCGATCAGATCACCGCCAACACCCGTGCACTCGTTCAGCCCGAACGCCTCGCCCGTACCGAGCAGAATATCGCTGAGCTTCACGCTTCCGGTATCGAATCCCATGCCCTCTCTATCGGCGCGTTCGGACCAAACTTTAGCCTGGCGGGAGCGAATGGCATATTGGTCCGCTCGGAACACCTTCTGGCTCTGGGCCCGGTGGTGCTGAAGTATTTTCGCGGCCGCTGGTGCCCGTACGACATGACGGAGCTGGAGACCTGGCAGGCGCTGTTGCCTACCCTGCGCGCTCCACAGCGTGGCAGGCCGGCGCTGTTTGTCGCGGTCAGTCCGCAGCTGCCACGTCAGAACGCCTTTACCATGCAAAACCACGCCAAACCCGAGGGGCTTACGTTTCCCCTGCTCTCGGATCCGGCCTGCGCGACCGCGGAGCACTACGGTATCGCCTACACCGTTCCTGAGGGTACGCGGGGATGGTACCGGTCCATGCTCGTGAATTTGCCGTTGATGAACGGCGACCCTCCCGGACGTCCCGATGATGCCTGGCGGCTGCCCTTGCCGGCGACGTTTGTCCTCAGGCCGGATGGCACGATCGCCTTCGCGGAGGCGCATGCGGACCATCGTGTCCGTCCCGACCCACAAGAGATTCTTGAGGTACTGCAAGGCCTTTAGGGGTACGCAAGAGAGCATGTAGGCAGCTCTAGGTAATTGTCACGGTGATGGCCGTGGAGGTACTCGCAGCATTGCTCGTATCGCCGGCATAGGCTGCCGTGAGCGAGTCGATTCCCACCGGTAACGCCGTTACGGTGAGGGTCGCTACACCGGAGGCCAATGTGTCCGTGCCCAGGTTTGTCGACCCGTTATAGAAGGTCACCGTTCCCGTGGCCGCGGTGGGCGACACGGTTGCCTTCAACACCACCGACATACCCGACGGCAGACTATTCGAGGAGGCGGTCAGGGTTGTCGTGGTGATGGCCGGCGCGGCGCTCGTCACCGTAACGACCACAGGGGCAGAGGTGCTGGCGCTGTAGGTACTGTCTCCGCCGTATACGGCCGTGAGCGAGTCCGTCCCCGCCGGCAAAGACTGAGCCGTATAAGTAGCCACGCCGGAGGCCAGAGTACCCGTTCCGAGTTGCGTCGACCCATTGAAGAAAGTCACCGTTCCCGTCGCTGCCGTCGTTACGACCTTGGCCGTCAATATGACCGAGGTTCCCGTCGTGACTGCTGCGGTGGAGGTGGTCAAGGTTGTGGTGGTGTGGGAGCTGATAAAGAAACCGTCGCAACCGGCGAGAAGTGCTGTTCCGGTGATCAGCAGGCATCCCTGACGCGAGAAAGTTTCTGCGCGTCCCCTGGATACCCCGGTCGTCGCGGCCGGTCGAGACCGTGGAGCTGGCGCATGGGATATTCGCGAAGTCTTGCAACGCCGGCACTGCGAACTGTACGTCTCCCTTTTCTGCTGTATGTCGCTCCATGCACCCGCCTCCGACACGTCTCTCTCCAGTGTGACGTAGAGCAGGCGAAACAGGCTCGACGGCCTACGGGAGGTTTGTTCCCGGTACACCCGGCGGGCAGGCAATCCTGATCTCTCCTGACTCGCAGGACAACCTGCCCATGGAGCCATTCACCGCCTTGATTTACCCTCGGGAGGGAAAAGATTCGCCACTGGAGAACATCACGATGCCGCAGACCGCTACCGCCTTGACGGACCGTAAAGCCTGGAAGGATCTCGCTGCCCACGCCGCAGAGATGAAGAGCACAACGATTAAGGATCTGTTTGCCAAGGATGCGGAGCGCGGCCCCAAGTTTACGCTGGAGAGCGAAGGTCTGCTGCTCGATTACTCGAAGAACCGCATCACCGATCAGACCCTGAAGCTGCTTGTTGCGCTCGCCGAAGAAGTTGACCTAAAGGGCCGAACCGAAGCGATGTTTACCGGCGAGAAGATCAACGTCACGGAGAAACGCGCGGTACTGCACATCGCTCTGCGCGTGCCCCCGGCTGGAGACAGGACCGAGAAGATCCTTGTCGACGGCGAGGACGTTGTGCCGCAGGTGCATGCGGTGCTCGACAAGATGAGCGGCTTTGCCGAAAAGATACGCTCGGGCGAATGGAAGGGCCATACCGGCAAGCGCATTCGCAATGTGGTCAACATCGGTATCGGCGGCTCAGACCTCGGCCCCGTGATGGCCTACGAGGCCCTGAAGCACTACGCGCAGCGCGACCTCACCTTCCGCTTCGTCTCCAATATCGACGGTACGGACTTCGTCGAGGCCGTTCGCGATCTCCAGGCGGACGAGACGCTGTTTCTGGTCGCCTCCAAGACCTTTACCACGCTTGAAACGATGACCAACGCGCGCTCCGCGCGGGAGTGGGCGCTGCAGGGCCTGGGCGGGGATGAGAAGGCCATCGCGAAACATTTCGTTGCCATCTCCACCAATGCCAAAGAGGTCGCCAAGTTCGGCATCGATACCGAAAATATGTTTGGGTTTTGGGACTGGGTCGGCGGCCGCTACTCCATGGATTCGGCCATCGGGCTTAGCACGATGATTGCCATCGGCCCTACCAGCTTTCGCGAGATGCTGGCCGGCTTCCACGCCATGGACGTGCACTTCCGCACCGCGCCGCTTACCGAAAACATACCGGCGTTGATGGGTCTGCTGACGGTCTGGTACACGGACTTCTTTGGTGCCGAGACTGTTGCCGTGCTGCCCTACGAGCAATACCTGAAGCGCTTTCCCGCCTACCTGCAGCAGCTGACCATGGAGTCGAACGGTAAGCACGTCACCCTCGCCGGCGAGCACGTGCAGGTCGAGACCGGCCCGGTTTACTGGGGCGAGCCCGGCACGAATGGCCAGCACAGCTTCTACCAGCTCATCCATCAGGGCACACGGCTCATCCCATGCGACTTTATCGGCTTCTTCAAGAGCCTGAACCCGCTCGGGCCGCACCACGACTTGTTGATGGCCAATGTGTTTGCGCAGACCGAGGCACTCGCCTTCGGCAAAACCGCCGAGCAGGTAAAGGCGGAGGGCACACCCGACTGGCTCGTGCCGCATCGCGTGTTTGAAGGCAACCGTCCCTCGAATACCCTGCTCGCCGAGGAGCTCACCCCGATGCTGCTGGGCAAGCTGGTCGCGCTCTACGAACACTCGGTGTTCACGCAGGGTACGGTCTGGGGCATCGATTCATTCGACCAATGGGGTGTCGAGTTGGGCAAGGTGCTCGCGCAAAAGATAGCCGCAGAAATCGAAGGCACGGCGGAGTTGGGGCATGACAGCTCGACCAACTATCTGATCGAGCGCTACCGGAGCGCCAAATAGACATCCGTTAACTCGCATAAGATTTATGAGATTTATGCAAAGGAGCTGTGCCAATGGCAAATCAGATGAACATCATGCTACCCGATGAAATGGCCCTGCTTGTGAGACATAAGGTGGTCACGGGAGAGTATGCCGATGAAAGTGAAGTCATTCGCGACGGACTTGAGGCGCTTAAGGCTCGGGATCAGACTATCGAGGAGTGGCTGCTCCGGGAGGTGGCTCCCGCCTACGATGCACTGCAGCGTCACCCCGAGCGGGCCGTTCCTGCAAGTCATCTAAGAGAGTCGCTTGCAGCGGAGCACGCGAAACGAACGTAAATTCTTTGACTCTGGAGACTATAGGTGAGCTTACCGGTGGTATTCAGCCCGGAAGCCGAGATGCAATTGATTGAGCTATATGGGTACATCGCGACTCGGAAAGCCTGATTTTGCCGTCACGGAAGGAATGGCACTCCGACGCGCAGCCCACAAAGCGGTGCGGTGCGTGCGCCTTGCCTCGGCCCAGGGCGTTCGTTTATCGTAGTTTCAGAGCGGCAATCGAACAAGCGCCCAATAATCTCGGCTCCCGCTCCCTGGAGGCTTCCCCGTGTCGACCGCTCCCATATCCCTCGCCCATGCGCCCGTCCCCCCCGCTCCGGCCGGTGTGGTGGCCAAACCTCGACAGCTTCCCGGAGTCGCCCTCGATGCGTACACCGGCGACCCGAACTTTATGGCATCGCTGGCACGTGGGCTGGTGGTCATCCAAGCGTTTACCCCGCAAATGCCGCAGATGACCATCTCGCAGCTGAGCCTGCGTACCGGCCTTTCCCGCGCTGCCGTACGCCGCTGCCTATACACACTGGTGAAGCTTGGCTTTGCCGGAGCCGATGAGGCGCAGCGCTACTCACTGCGGCCCAAGATGCTTACCCTGGCGAACACCTACACGGCCTCGAGCACCCTGGCGAATGCCGCTCAGCCCATCCTGGAACGGATGTCCAATGTGCATCATGAGAGCTTCTCCGTGGCGACGCTTGATGGCGATGACATCGTCTATATTGCCCGCTCGTCGATCAACCGCGTGATGGCGGTCGATCTGCACATCGGCTCCCGCCTGCCAGCGTTCTGCACCAGCATGGGCCGCGTGCTGCTTGCCTATCTGCCCCAGGACCAGCTTGAGGCCTATCTCGGCCGCGTCACGCTGACACCTTTTACGCCGCGAACGGTGAGCTCGGTCGAGAAGCTGCGTTTGGCGCTGCGCAATGTACGACGCAACGGCTACGCGCTGTGCGATCAGGAGTACGAGATTGGGCTGCGCTCGCTGGCTGTGCCGGTCACGGCACCGAACGGACGCGTGGTGGCGACTGTAAACCTCAGCGGCCACGCCCCGCGTATGCCCATGCTGGATATGCAGACGAAATTCCTCCAGCCGCTTCGTGCCGCCGCGGCAGAGCTGAGTGTGTTTCTGCGCTGAGAACGACCAGACGCAACGACCAGACACGAACACCATTGCGCGATCGCGCAGCATAGCCGCAGCTACGGTGTGCGACCATGCTCCTGGTGGTGACGGCGCACGATCCCTGTAAATGAACGTTCTGTCTCTACATAACTTCATGCTGCAGGATCTGCTCGGCAGCCTGATAGCGGTGTTGGCCTTCGCGGCTTTACTCTATGCGCCGGGCTATCTCCTGTGTCAGGCGATGGACCTTTTCGGGTTCCGGAAGCTGGCGTTCTCAGAACGTTCCACGTGGGCCCTTGCGTGCTCCTTCTGCGTGACGCCGATTGCGGCGTATCTCGTGGGCAGGAGCGCCGGGCTCAATGGGCTCCCCTGGCTGTTTGGTATGGCAGCCCTCGGGGCAGGCCTCCTGCTGGCGAAGCGAGGCGAGGGACCAAGCTGGGCGAGTTGGGATCCGCGCGAACGGCGCAGGGCCACGCTTGTGCTATGCGGCTGGATCGCGTTTGTCCTGCTCATGCTGCTGGAGGTGCAGGTCGGCAAGAAGCTGTATTTCAGCGTTGCTATGGCCGACGGAAGTTATCGGATCGCGATCATCGACGCGGTGGTACGGACGGGCCTACCGCCGGCAAATCCTTTTTACTTCACAGGATCGCCGGCACCCATGCCGTACTACTACTTCTGGTATGTGCTTTGCGCGGCGGTGGTCAAACTCGCGCACGTCTCGGCCCGCCAGTCGTTTATCGCGAGCTGCATCTGGGCCGGTTTCGGCCTGCTTGCAACCGTCAAGCTGTACACGCAGCACTTCTTTCGATGGGAACGGAGACAGCGCTGGATGGCGTACGGCCTGCTGCTCGTAAGCGGCGCAGATCTCCTCCCCGCGCTGGGCCAGGCAATCCTGCAGCCCTCCTTGAACGGGGATACGGAATGGTGGTCGGTCGACCCCATAGATGCCTGGCCCGATTCTCTGCTGTGGGTGCCGCACCATGTTGCAAGCGTCTTGTGCTGTCTGCTTGGCTTCCTGTTTCTGTGGCGAACAAGAGAGCCCATAAGCCGCCGTGCCCAAAGTTGCGCAATCCTCTTGGCGGCCATGGCCTTTGCCAGCGGCTTTGGTTTGTCCGTCTACGTTGCTTTCGGCTTTGCGCTGTTGATGCTTGCCTGGTGCGCACGGCTTTGGCTGTTCCGGCCCTGGGATCGAGCTGCATTCCTCGGGCACCTGGCGATAGCTGGGGCGTTAGGCGCAGTGCTCCTCATCCCGTTTGCGCTTGAATTAGCCGCGCATCTCGTGCGTGCCACCGATGGCGCAGGGAGGCCGGTGCACACGTTTTCGCTGAGCGTGAGACGCATGATCGACCCGGGCCTGGTGACAAGCCTGCCTGTGTTCGCGGTGTGGAATCGAAGCCATCCCGCGCCCCTGGATGTGGCAGTGCGATGCCTTCTGCTCTTGCCGGGCCTGGCCATGGAACTGGGATTGTATGGAGCGGTCTTGGTCCTGCTGCTATGGGTCAACCGCCGCAGGGCAAAGGGAGTCCCGGAAGCAATGGGGCAAGATGAGGCGCGAGATACCTCCCTGTTCTTTTGTGTAGCCGGCCTGATTACCACGATGTTTCTAAGCTCTTCCGTGATTAGCAATAACGATTTCGGCTATCGCGCGGTCATGCTGCCGCAGTTCTTTCTTCTGTTATTAACGGCGGAGGTTCTGGGAGCATGGCGGGTAGGCCAACCGTCGCCCGTAGGCATGGCAACTCGGGGTAAGGTGAGATTGCTTTACAGCCTGTTGGCGTTGGGAGTGGTTGGAACCGTCTACTGGGCGGTTTTGCTGCGGATGTGGCTGCCGATCGAAGCGCATCGGGTGCAGAACGGCTTCACGGCATCGCCGGAGGAAGCGTTTCAAAGCCGTGCAGTGTTTACCGCGCTCAATCGCATCGCGCCGCAGGATGCATTGATTGCATTCCGGCCGGTCGATCCGGTAGTCGACCGCGTGGAGGCCGAGGTGATGACGCCCAGTGAGTTCTACCAGCGCCTGCTGGTGATGAACGCCGGAAGGCAGATGCTGAACGCCGAAGGCAAATGCGCGGTTCACTTTGGCGGCGATCCGGGTGGGTGTTCGGCAATCCAGGCAGCCACGGCGCAGTTATATGCCCTGCCGGCACCAAGTGCGGCGTGGGCGCGGGGGTACTGCAGCCGGTTCGGGGTTCAGTTCCTTGTGCTCAGCTACCGGGATCCGGCCTGGCACGTCGATACGGGATGGCCGGTAGCGCTGCGGCTTGTCGCGGAGCAGCCAAGGTTCAGGATTCTGGCATGTACCTAGATCAGTTCACGACTTTCTCGTCGTTTGTGGGTCAAAGCGCTAGACAGCCTGCAAGGGATTCTTAATCGGAATCAAGTGTGAGTACGCTCCCGGTCGTATTCACGGTAAAGTTTAGAAACCACGAGGAACGCGTTATTCAGACTCTGACGACGAAACTTTCCGAGCATACCGGACCCACCCTGCGTCCGAACTCTCTCAAAGAAGTTCTTCGGGCTTTTCTTCCCGCTCCGGCGTTTCTGACCGGAACGGTTCTTCTGGCGTTGGCCATCCGCCTCGTCGTGGTGGCTTGCCTGCTCAGCAATGTGCCCTCGAACACTGTCAATTACAACGACTTCGGTTGGGAGAGTTGGGAGATGGGCTGGGTGGCCCGCAGCTTGATGTTGGGCCATGGCTTTAGCTCGCCGTTCCTGCCGATCACGGGTCCGACTGCACTTGTGCCGCCACTCTACCCCTATATCCTTGGTGGAATCTTTCACTTCTTCGGCGTGAACACGGTGAAGGTAGCGTTTGCGGTCTTGGGCTTCAACAGTTTGTGTTCGTCGCTGACCTGCATTCCGCTCTACTACCTGGCGCGCAGGCCACTCACGCTTCGCGGTGCGCGCATTGCGGCGTTCGCCTGGGCGATCTACCCCTTTGCGATTTACTTTTCCGCGCATCGCGTTTGGGATTACGCGCTCACGTCGTTGCTGTTTACCTGCTGCCTGCTGGCGGCCCAAGCGATGCACGGCCGCTCGTGGTTCGCCTGGCTGGGCTTCGGGGCTCTGTACGGTCTTACCGTTCTTTCCAATCCCTCCGTCGCTACGTTTCTTCCATTCCTTTTGGGCATCGCCATCTACCGCGCACGGCGGGCGGGGCGTCTCTGGTTGCGCAGCGCTTTTGTAGCCTGCCTCGCCTTTTTGGCCGTTTGTGCCCCCTGGCAGATTCGCAATCAGCAGGTGATGCACGCCAATTTTTTTATCCGCGACGGCTTCTGGTTGGAGTTCTACGCCGGCAACAATGGCGATACCTTTGAGTCGAACTCCAGTTGGGCACATCCGGCCAGCAACCCCGCGGAAATGAAGAAGTATCAGGAAAAGGGTGAGATCGCCTACATGGCGGAAAAACACGATCTCGCGGTGAGCTTCGTTAAAGCCCATCCACTTTTCTTTGCCGGCTCCTGCGTGCGCCGTGTTGTTCGCTTCTGGACCGGTTTCTGGTCGTTCAGCCCGGGCTACCTGAAGTACGAGATGCTGGATCTGCCCAATTTTCCGTTCTGTCTCTTTCTGGTCTACTTCACCGTGCGCGGGGCGAGGCGGTGGTGGCGCGAAGACAAAGACGCGGTCCTGCCCTACCTGTTGGCCATGCTTGTATTCCCCCTGCCGTACTACCTGACCCATAGTTCGATGGACTACCGCCAGCCGCTTGAGCCAATGATTGTTCTGTTGGTGACCGTGGGACTGTTCGGCACCGGGCACGAGCGTGTGTCGCGCGGGGTAAAGCTTCCGGCGTATCAAGAGGAAGAGTCCGTGCTCGTGTAACCGCCTGTTTCGCTCTTTGCAATGGCCCCTTCGTCGCATGTGGAGGGGCCTTTTATGTGATGGTATGGACGTCTTATCTTCCGTGACAAAAGTCTTACGTGCAAGCGCTCCGAGCCTGGGTATGGTTGGAGTTGCAAGTTGTTTTTGCACGAGGAGAAGGTCCCATGAGTTCTGCCCCCGCATCCGAAGTTTTCGCGCCCGTGCTTCCGGTGAATCAGCCGGAAACGTCCCCGCGCCCCGCCGCCGCCGAGCAGGCGAAGGAGAAGATCAAGCAGGATCTGCGGATGGGCCGTGAGCACCAGGAAGGCCGCATCAACTGGATCACAAGCATCTTCATGGGCGTTTTCCATGCCGGTGCCATCGCCGCGCTGTTCTTCTTTTCCTGGAAAAACCTAGCCGCGGGCCTGATCATGTACTTCTTCGCGATCAATGTCGGCATCGGCATGTCGTACCATCGCCTGCTGACGCATCGCGGCTATCGCACGCCCAAGTGGCTTGAGTACTTCCTTGCCGCCTGCGGCACGATGGCGCTCGAGGGCGGACCGATTTTCTGGGTGGCCACGCATCGCGTGCACCATCAGTTCTCTGACCACGAAGGCGATCCGCACACCCCGCATGACGGCACCTGGTGGGCGCACGCCGGCTGGATCCTTTCGGGCCGTGCACTGCACTCCGAGACCGCCTTGCTGGGCCGCTACGCCCCTGACCTTACCCGCGACAAGGTGCACGTCTGGCTTTCACGCTTCCATTGGCTGCCGTTGACGGTGGCCGGTCTACTGCAGGTGGCGATCGGCGCTGCGCTGGCACCCTCCGGACACCGCATCGTGGGTGCCGTGGGCATGCTGCTCTGGGGCACGTTTCTGCGCACCACGCTTGGCCTGCACTCAACCTGGCTGGTCAATTCGGCGACGCATCTTTGGGGATCGCGCCGCTTTGAAACCAAGGACGATTCCCGCAACAGCTGGTGGGTGGCGTTGCTCACCGGCGGCGAGGGCTGGCATAACAACCACCACGCGCATCCGGTCAGCGCTCGCCATGGCTTGGCCTGGTATGAGTTCGACATCAATTACTACGGCATCTGGTTGATGGAGAAGGTGGGTTTGGCGAAAAAGGTGCAAATCGCCAAGTTCGATCCGAAGAACCCCAAGCCCGCCGGCGCGAACTGACTCTAACCCTCGACTTTGTCTTCCTGAGTCAGGCCAAAGACCTGCTTTTCACACAGTGCAGCAGCACTGCCGTGAAGAGCAGGTCCTTCGCATTTTGCTCAGGAGGAGCGGATGATGCATGGGAGATCGGTTTCGTGGGCCGGGTATGACCTGCTCGGGGGCGGAACGCTTATACTCGCCTCGGAGCCATGAACCTTACTCGCCGCCGCAGAAGCCAAGCGTTCTTCATCACGCTGGGCGTGTGCCTGATCTGCGTTGCCGTGGCGTTGAACATCACCTGGGTGCAGAACAACGGGCGACGGCTGGCGATCGATGTGCTGGGCTTCCTGCTGTTTGGGATCCTGATTGCCGGTGTGGTGTTGAACACGGTTTTTCTGCTGCGGGAGATCCGCCGCAATGAGCGTCAGGACAGCTTTTTGAACGCTGTCACCCATGAGTTGAAGACTCCCCTCGCCAGCCTCCGCCTTTACCTCGATACCCTGGAGCGGCGTCCGCTCCCGGAGGAGCAAAGGCAGCAGTTCTACCGCATCATGCGGGCCGACACGGATCGCCTGCTCGCCACGGTGGAACAGGTATTGAAGGCAGGGGAACTGGGCAGCCGGCCGCGTACCGGGGAGCGGGAACGCATCGAGTTGCGGCCACTGCTGGCCGAGTGCGTCACGATCGTGCTGCGCCGTCATCATCTTCCGGAGGACGCCATCGTTCTGGAAAAGGTGGCGGGGGATGTGCGTCTGTTTGTCTCTGGTCATGCGGAGGACCTGCGCACCGCCTTGCTGAACCTGTTTGAGAATGCGGTGAAGTACAGCCCGCATGGCGTTCACGTGCGCGTGCGGCTGTCCATCGAGCAGTACACCTTCGCCGTGGTGGCCATCACGGACACCGGCCTCGGTCTGCCCTCCACCGAACTCAAGCGGATCTTCAAGCGTTTCTACCGTGCCGGTACGGCGGACCGCGTGAAGATCAAGGGCACAGGCCTGGGCCTATTTCTGGTGCGCACCATTGCCCGGCAGCACGGCGGCTACATCCGCGCCGAAAGCGAAGGTCTGGGCAAGGGCACAACCATGCTGCTGAAGCTGCCGCTGGCGCTGAGCTGAGCTTTGAAGGACCATCCATGAACCCGCCTCTGATTGCCCTTGTGGAAGACGAAGAACATCTTGCCGAAGGCCTGTTGTTCAACCTGCAGGCTGAAGGCTATCGCACGCATCATGAGGCGGATGGCGATGCGGCGCTCGCCTGGCTGCTCATTGCCGATCCACCGCCTGCCGCGGTTCTGCTCGACGTCATGCTGCCCGGCCGCGATGGCTTCAGCATCGTGCGCGCCCTGCGCGAGGCCAAGCGCTTCATGCCTGTGCTTCTGCTGACGGCGCGCGGCCGCACCGAAGATGTGGTGGAGGGCTTTGCCTCGGGAGCCGATGATTACCTGCCCAAGCCCTTCGATCTGAATGTGCTCTTTGCACGGCTGCACAGCATGCTGCGCCGCGCGCACTGGTTGGGCGAGGTCTCGTCGCCCACGGCCGAAGCCTCATCCGATGCGGCCGCATCCGGCGGCCCAGACGCCGTCATCACCATCGGACAGCGTACGGTGGATTTCAATGCGCTCGAGATCCGCGGCGGCGAGCAGCCTGTGCGTCTCACGGTCATGGAGGCCGATCTGCTGCGCTATCTGATCGAGCGCCCGGGCCGCGTCATCTCGCGCAAAGAACTGCTGGAACAGGTGTGGCGTGTGCAGGGCGATACCGACACACGTCCCATCGACAACTTCATCGTGCGCTTGCGACGCTACCTGGAACCGCAGCCAGCCGAGCCGATCTATCTGCTCACGGTGCGCGGTGTGGGCTATCGTTACATCGCCGACGCTGGAAGCCCGGCAGCCATCACAGCCTCCACCTCACTGCGATAGACTCGGGCAAGACGGCCTGAGACGGTTTACCCTTGCGCATCTTCACCCGCTACATCCTTCGCGAGATCATCGGTTACTCCCTGCTGGGCGGGCTGCTCTTCACCTTTGTGTTGCTGATGCGATACCTGCTGCCGTTGCTGGAGCTGTTCGTCCGTGGGATCGCCACACCGTTCGATCTTCTGCGCCTGCTCGGGTATCTGCTGCCCACGTTTTTTACGCTGACTTTGCCGATGGCGGTGCTCATCGGGATTCTGCTGGGGCTGAGCCGGCTCGCGGCCGACAGCGAGATTACCGCCATGCGCGCCAGCGGCGTTGGTGTGTTTGCGTTTTTGCGCGTGGTCAGCCTGCTGGCCTTCACCTGCTGGATCGGGGGCCTGTACAATTCGCTCTATGTGGCACCGCGTACCTCCGCCGCCCTGCTGCAGTACGAAGAGCAAAGCAAAACATCACAGGCCACCCTGGAGGTGCAGCCGCGTGTCTTCTATGAGGACCTGAAGAATTACGTGCTGTACGTTGAAGACGTGATGCCGGGCACCAACGGCACGGCGCTGTGGAAGAACGTCTTTCTGGCCGATCTGTCGCAACCGGCTTCACCGCACATCATCACAGCTAAGGATGGTGTTGTGCTCAGCGGCGGCGCGGGAACACTACACCTGGAGCTTGCCGACGGCGCACGGCATGACATCCCCGCCGCCAACCCTGACCAGTATGAGATCTCCACGTTCGCCTCCACCGATCTCCCGGTGCAAAGCGGACAGGGTGAGGCCACACAGCACATCACGCGGCGCAATACGCCGCTCGAAGCAACGGGTACGCGCGAGCTTTGGGCCCGCGCGTACGGCAGGGCGCAGCGCGGGAACACGCAAAACTATCGCATCGAGCTGCATCGCCGGCTGGCCTACCCGACGGCCTGCCTCGTGCTGATGCTGGTGGGTGTGCCGCTGGGGCTCAGCTCCAAGCGCGGCGGCAAAGGCGCTGCTTTTGTGCTGACGCTGCTGCTGGTTTTTCTGTACTACATCACCTCATTTATGGGTACGGCACTGGCCCGGGATGGCAAGCTGCCGGCGGGCCTTGGCGTGTGGGGCGCGAACCTGCTCTTTTCGGCTGGAGGCTTGCTGCTGATCCAGCAGATCTCCACCGGCGGCGCGGTGTTGAACTTCCTCGCTTCGCTTGGAACCTCCTTCCGCAAACCTGCTTCGACAAAGGCCAGGCAGGCGGCACAGCCGCGCTCGACCGTGGGCTCGGCAGGCACTATGCAACGGCTGCGGATGGCGTTGCGGGCACGCTTTCCCTCCATCCTTGACGAGTACGTCATGGGCAGCTTTCTGCGTAATTTTGCCCTTGTGCTCGCAGGCATCACGGCGCTGTTTTTAATCTTCACGTTCTTCGAGCTGCTCGGCGATATCGTGCGCTATCGCACCCCGCTGGTCACCGTGTTTGACTACCTGCTCAACCTCATACCGTTCATCCTGTACAACATGGCACCGCTGTGTTCGCTTGTCGCGGTGCTGATCACCTTCGGCGCGCTCGGCCGCACCAGTGAGCTCACGGCGATGAAGGCCACCGGCATCAGCCTCTATCGTGTGGTCACGCCGATTCTGGTGTTGGCGGCCATACTTTCGATTGCGCTGTTTGCCTTCGACGAGGTGTATCTGCCCTCCGCCAATCGCCGCCAGGAATCGCTGCTGTCGACCATCAAGGGCAAGCCGGCGCAAACCTTTCTGCGCCCCGACCGCAAATGGATGTCCGGCCAGGCGAGCCGCCATGGCGAGCCCACACGCATCTTCTATTACCAATTCTTCGACCCAGATCGAAATGTCTTCGCCAACCTCACCGTGTTTGAATTTCAACCCGGCACCTTTGCGCTCACGCGGCGCATCTTCGCCTCCAATGCCCGCTGGAACGAGGGGAACGCTCGCTGGGTGTTTGATAACGGCTGGCAACGCACGTTCAACGGTGAAACCGTGGGGAGTTACAGCACCTTTGCAGCCAGCTCCTTCCCTGAGATCCGCGAGGAGCCGTCATACTTCAAAAAACAGGAACGGCCCTCGCAGGAGATGAGCTACGACGAGCTGCGGCGCTACATCCGTGATCTGCAGCAGAGCGGCTTTGAAACCACCCGCCTGCGTGTGCAGTTGAACCGCAAGCTCGCCTACCCGCTGATCTCGTTGATCATGGCCATCGTCGCCGTGCCGTTTGCCTTATCAGCCGGCAAACGCGGCAGCATTGCCGGTATGGGCGCGGCGGTCGGCGTGGCGATCGCCTACTGGATCATCGCCGGCATCTTTGAAAACCTGGGCGACGTAAACACGCTGCCTGCGGTACTTGCGGCGTGGTCGCCGGACTTGCTGTTCGCCATGGCCGGCTCGTACCTTCTTCTCCGCACGCCCACCTGAGTTTTACGTTCCTTAACGTCCGATCCGCCGCTTGGAATAGACTTAGGGACGAGATGACGAAAGCCAACCTCCCCCTTCTGCTGTTAGCCGGAGCTTCCGTGGGCGCTGCCAGCGCCGCGGCCCAGACCGGCACCACCACCGTTCATCACACCGCCTCCACGGCGGCTCATCGTGCCACCACCACCCGGAGCCCGGCCGGCGCGAGCGGTTGCTTCACACCCCCAACGCTTTCACCCAGCATCCCCGCCCTGCCCGCAGGCACGCCCTGCCCCAAGCCGCTGTTTACCATCGGAGAGCGGCTCGATGCCATCTCGCCCATGGTTGGCCCGGAGATTCGCGAGAACTTCAGCAATCTTCCGATGATTTTTACGCTCGGCTACGCCGACATGAAGGTCGGCACGGGTGAACTCGCCAAGCCGCACATGTTCTACACCGTGCAGTACACGGGCTATCTCGTCGATGGCACCAAATTCGACTCGTCTTACGATCATCCAGACAAGAAACCGATCAGCTTTCCCTATGGCGCGCACCGCGTGATCCCGGGCTGGGACATGGGCTTTGAGGGCATGCACATCGGCGGCAAACGCCGGTTGTTTGTGCCCTACCAGTTAGCCTATGGTGCCGGTGGCAAACCGCCGACAATCCCGGCCAAGGCAGAGCTCGTGTTTGACATGGAACTGGTCTCGCAAAGCGCCGAAGACCCGAACCCACGGCCAACTCCACCGCCAGCGGGCGCGCCCGGCACAGGAGCGCCCGGCACCGGGGCACCGCCTCCGGGCTCCAGACCGATAACACCGGGCCAAACACCGAGCCAGACACCCGGCCAGCCGGGCTCACTGCCGGCCACACCGCCCACAGGCGCGTCGCCGTCTGCACCCGTGTCGCCCGCACCCGCAACACGGCCGCCCTCTTCGGCAACCCCTCCACCCGCCTCGCCCCAGTAATCGCAACCAGGCAGCCGGTCTACCTGCACCGGCTGCCTGCCTTTCAAAAGCACAGGTCACGGTCCGCTCATGCTGCAACGTCTCCGCCCACTCTTCCCCTATCTCCGGCGCTATTGGAAGAGCTTCGCCTGGGGTGGACTGGCGCTGCTGATTTACAACTGCGCCAAGGCGATGATTCCGCTGCTGGTCGGGACTGCCGTGGACGACATGCGCCGCAACATCCATGCGGCGGCGGTGTGGCAGCATGCGCTTGAGTTGCTCGGCATTGCCGTGGTCTCCGCGGTGTGCCTGTATCTCACCCGCCAGATCATTATTGGTGCCTCGCGCGAGATTGAGTTCGATCTCCGCAACGATCTCTTCGCCCATCTTGAAAAGCAGCCGCCCGCGTTCTTTCAGCGCAACCGCACCGGCGACATCATGGCGCGCTCCACGAACGACCTCAGTGCGGTGCGCCAGCTGCTCGGCCCCGCCATCATGTACTCGGCCAACACGATCGTCTTTACCGCCGCCGCGCTGCCGTTCATGCTGCGCATCAGCCCGCGTTTGACGATGTTCGCCTTCGTGCCGCTGCCCTTCGCATCCATCCTTGTGCAGTACTTCGGCGCGCGCATCCACACCCGTTTCGAGCGCATTCAGGCCATGTTCTCCGACATCTCCGCGCAGGCTGAAGAGAACTTCTCCGGTGCCCGTCTCGTCCGCGCCTTCGCGCAGGAGGAGGCGCAGATCAAAGCCTTTGAAACCTCCAACCGCGAGTACATCCGCCGTAGTCTTTTGCTCGCGCGCCTGATGGCGATGCTGTGGCCGACGCTCGAACTGGTTCTTGGCCTCTCACTCATGATTACGCTGCTCGTGGGCGGCCGCGAGGTCGTGCAGCATCGCATCTCCGTCGGTGAATTCACCAGCTACAGCGTCTACATGGTGCAACTGACATGGCCCATGATCGCCATCGGCTGGGTGGTTAACCTTGTGCAGCGCGGCACGGCCTCGGTCGTGCGCATCGACGCGCTGCTCAAGGAAGAGCCCGCCATCGCCGACACTGCCCCTCAAACCTCGACACCTCAAACCTCGAGCCTGAGCAACACCCCCGCTCTGTCCCCAATCCCTATCCAGGGCGACATCGAGTTCCATCATCTGAACTTCCGCTACGACACTGGTCCCGAGGTCCTGCACGACATCTCACTGCACATTCCTGCCGGCACCTCGCTGGCTGTCGTCGGGCCGACTGGTTCGGGCAAGTCCACGCTGGTATCCCTCATCCCACGCTTGCAGGACGCCGACCCCGGCCAGATCCTGATCGACGGACTTCCCATCCGCGACTACCCTCTCGCGGACCTTCGCGCCGCCATCGGGTTTGTCCCGCAGGAGACCTTTCTCTTCTCTACGACCATCCACGACAACATCGCCTTCGGTGTGCCGCAAGCCACGCCGGAGGACGTTCTCGCCGCCGCGCGCACGGCCCACATCGGTACCGAGATCCAGGAGTTCCCGCACGGTTTCGATACGATCGTCGGCGAACGCGGCGTGACGCTCTCCGGCGGTCAAAAACAGCGCTCAGCTATCGCTCGTGCCCTGCTGCGCGAGCCCCGCATCCTCATCCTTGACGATGCACTTGCCTCGGTCGACACCTACACCGAGGAGAAGATTCTCTCGGGCTTGCAAACCGCGATGCAAGGCCGCACCACGCTGCTAATCGCGCACCGTGCCTCCACCGCCCGCAACGCCGACCGTATTGCCGTTCTGGTCGGCGGCCGCATTGCCGAGCTCGGCACCCACGATGAGCTGCTGGCCCGGGGAGGCTATTATGCCGACCTCTTCGAGAAGCAGAGCCTTGAGGAAGAGATCCTCACAGCGGTGTAGAGTTTCTGAAGCACCACCTCGGAATCGGTCACACCAAGGCCGCAATGACACCAAGGCCGCAATGACAAGCCACCTCACACCAAGGCAGTCAACTTCAAGGCATTACACGCCAAGCCAGCCAATCTAGAACGGCCGTCATCCTTCACAAAGCGAAGGACCTCCGTATTCTGCCCGGCATGCCCCGACCGCCGAAAGGAATACAGAGATCCTTCACTACGTTCAGGATTACGACAGCGTTCAGGATGACGACAATAGAACCGCTCACCACAGGGCGAACTGCGACAAGCGGCCCCTACTCGTCCTTACCCACGCCCATCACCTTCACAATCACCCGCTTCGACCGCTGCCCATCGAACTCCGCATAGAACACCCTCTGCCATGTCCCCAAATCCAGCTTGCCACGCGTCACCGGCAGGGTCGTCTCATGGTGCAGCAGCAGCGCCTTCAGGTGCGCGTCGGCGTTGTCCTCGCCGGTCTGATGATGCTTGTACCCCGGCCAGCGCGGGGCCAGCTTCTCCAGCCACACGCTGATGTCCTCGATCAATCCGCTCTCGTGGTCGTTGACGTAGATGGCTGCGGTGATGTGCATCGGCGACACAAAACATAGGCCATCGTCCACACCAGACTGGCGCACGATCGCCTCAACCTGGTCGGTGATATGGACCATCTCATACTGCTTCCGCGTGTTGAACTTGAGGTACTCGGTATAGACCTTCATAGCCCCATGCTAAAGCGAGCGAGCCGACGCAGCGGATGCCCCATGCTTCACGGTCTTATCGAAGGGTGGGGTCTGAAGCCGCACGGAAGCTTGCGCTCCACCACCACAGAGGCTTGCGCTCCACCGCGTAGCTCGCTGCAAAGGCAATCCGGTACCATGTCTCTAATGACTCCACACAAGAAGCGTGCCCTGGTTACGGGCGGTGCGGGCCTTATCGGCTCGCACATCGTTGACCTGCTCCTTCGCGAAGGCTACACCGTTCGCATCCTCGATAACCTCGAGCCGCAAACCCATAAGGGAGGCAAGCCCGCGTGGGTGAACCCCCAAGCCGAGTTCCGCCAGGGCGAGGTGCAGGACTTTCACACGATGCGTGCGGCGCTCCAAGACATCGACATCGTCTTCCATGAGGCGGCCTATGGCGGCTACATGCCCGAGATGGCCAAGTACGTGCTCGTCAACAGCTTCGGCACCGCGCAACTGCTCGAAATCATCCGCGATGAGCAGCTGCCCGTGCGCAAGGTCATCGTTGCCAGCTCGCAGGCGGTGTACAGCGAAGGCGCGGCGCTCTGCCCCGAGCACGGGGACGTCGTCCCTCTGCTGCGCCCCGCCGAGCAGCTGCGCGCCGGCGACTTCCGCGTCCACTGCCCTATGCTTGTGGACGGAAAAGCATGTGGCAAACCCACCACCTCCATCCCCACCCCCGAGGCCACACCCGGCGGCGGCGAAACCGTCTACGCGCTCACCAAGGTCGATCAGGAAAAGCTGGTGCTCCTGTGGGGTAAGCAGACCGGCATCCCCACGGTCGCGCTGCGTTACTCGTGCACCTATGGCCCACGCCAGTCGCTGTTCAACCCCTACACCGGCGTCATCGCGATCTTCTGCACACGGCTCTTAAACCATCAACAGCCTGTGATGTACGAGGACGGCGGCCAAACCCGCGATCTCTGCTTCGTTGAGGACATCGCCCGCGCTAACCTGCTCGTCGCCGAGACAGACCAGCTCGACGGCCTACCGGTCAACGTTGGTTCCGGCCGCGCCACAAGCGTGCGCGACCTAGCCGGCATCATCGCCGGCAAGCTCGGCGTCGATCTGGCCCCGCTCGCCCGCGGCGAGTTCCGCCCCGGCGAAATTCGCTCGCTGATCTCCGACATCAGCCGCATTCGCACGATCGGCTACGAGCCTTCCGTGACCATTGAAGAAGGCATCGGCCGCTACGTTGATTGGATCAAGACGCAAGGCACAGTGAAGGACTACTTCGCCGAAGCAGAAGCCGGGCTGCGCGCCAAGGGGATCGTGCAAAGCATCGCGAGGTAGCTCGGGATCCTTTTTTGTTATTCCCGAAGGGAATCTGCGTTTTGTCCAGTGCCCCCGATAAACCTGCGTGCCCCATTCATGGCGCCGGCTCCATGGTGCCATGAGTGGGTTCCACTAAACTGTCCTACATGCGCAAAGCCGCCCTCCTCACCGCGCTCACCGTAGTTATGATTCCGACCGTCCAAGCCCAATGGCAGATCCAGGACGCCCACACCACCGCCGACCTGCGCGGCATCGACGCCGTGGGCAACGGTGTGGCTTGGGCCTCTGGCACCAACGGCACCGTCCTACGCACCGAGGACAGCGGCTTCGTCTGGCAACTCTGTGCCACACCGCCCGGCGCGGAGAAACTCGACTTCCGCGGCATTCAGGCCTTCGACAACAACGCGGCGATTGTGATGTCGAGCGGCAAGGGGGATCTGTCGCGGTTGTATAAGACGACAGATGGTTGTCAGACGTGGAAGCTGGTATTTCGCAACAATGACGCCCCGGATGGACTTTTCGATGCGCTTCTCTTCTTGAACCCTAGCTACGGTTTGGTACTAGGCGACCCAACGCCCTCACAACGAGGCACGCCAGGTTCGTACCATGGCAGCTTTCGACTAGCTGTTACTACCGATGGCGGTCTCACATGGGGCGGCGTCGTAGACACCCATCGGCAACGCTCCGTTAGCGGCTTGCGAGCACTTGATGGTGAGTCGGCGTTTGCCGCCAGCAACTCAATTCTTGCCTCAAACGACAAATGGCTCTGGTTCGCCACAAGTGCGAGCCGCATTAGCCGTGTTCCTACACAACCTTTCACTTGTTCCTTCATCACCGGTCCACTCAACAAAGATTCTGCATGTGGGCCGCAGTGGGAACATTTCGAGAATTACACTGCGCGCGTACGACACGGGTCCGAATCGGCCGGGGTCTTTTCGCTGTTTTTCGCCACCGCCAAACTGGGCGTAGCCGTGGGTGGCGATTATGCCAGCCCCAGTGACGCGAGAGAGACAGCCTCGTTCACCCGTGATGAAGGTGTCACATGGCTTCCGTCCACCACATTCCCTCACGGCTACCGCTCCGCAGTAGCCTACGACAAACCTCACAACACCTGGATCACCGTAGGCCCCAACGGTACGGACATCTCTACCGACGACGGCCGCAACTGGCGAGCCCTCAAACCCGATCCCAAATTCAACGACGCACCCGATGCCGACCAGCACTGGAACGCGCTTAGCCTACCCTTCGTCGTCGGTCCGCATGGACGTGTCGGTGTACTGCGCCCCGATACGCTGAAGTCCGCAACCCCATGAAATCCAAGTAGCCGTCATCCTGACCCTGAGCGAAGCCGAAGGGGAAGGGGAAGGACCCTGGTATTTGTTTGTGGTGCCGAGACGTTTGGGTGAAGGGGGAGGTAGTCGCATCTACGAGTGGAGTACGGAGATCCTTCGCTATGCTCAGGATTACGGCAGTAAATATGCTCAGGATGACGGCGATGCATGAGAGGACGAAGTGATTATTTACGCCGCTACCACCAACGCCGGCAAGCTGCGCGACTTCGCCGAAAACGCGAGCGCCAATACTATCGCGGTCGTCCCGCTGCCCAACCTCGCGACCATGCCCGAGCCCGTCGAGGACGCCCCTGACTTCATGGGTAATGCCGTGCTGAAGGCGGTCGCCTACTCTCGCCTTGCATCGGGACTGACGGTGCTGGCCGATGACTCCGGCCTGGAGATCGACGCCCTGGGTGGCCGGCCCGGGGTGCGCTCGGCGCGTTTCGCCGATGACTTAAGCTTTGAGCTCGGTTCCAGCCTAAATAAAGACGAGCGCAACAACCGCTGCGTGCTTGCTTTGCTTCACGAAATCCAAACCGCCACGGGCGGGCGCGCCGGCCGTAAAGCGCACTTCCACTGTGCCCTTGCACTCGCGCGTGACGGTGCGGTTCTGCTGCGCGCCGGGGCTGCGTGCGAAGGCGAGATCCTCCCTGATTCCCAAGCACCACGGAGAGAAAACGGCTTCGGCTACGACCCGCTGTTCTTTATTCCCAGGCTGGGCAGAACCATGGCCGAGCTTTCCCGCAAGGAGAAGTGGGCAGTGAGTCATCGTGGCCATGCCTTCCGTTCTTTACTGCTTCAACTACGCGGGCCGGGCTTACCGCAAGACGACAATATCGCACAACATGGTCGCTAAACGCACGGATCACCCAAAGGTTGCTTGACCCTGTGACTTTCGCGGCGGAATAATCTGTGTGGCTCGAGAGAATGCCTTTTCGTAGGCGTACACCGGCCAGAGTTTTCAAGGAGTTCCGCATGGCCGCAGCCGCACCCATGGCCCCCGCCGACAACGCCCAAGCCGTCCAAGGCCCAGGCCGCCGTGGCGTGCAGCCGCTGCGCGCCGGCGAAGGCCACAGCTACTTCTGGCGCAGGCTGCATTCGCTTACGGGCATCGTCCCTATCGGCGCGTTCCTGATCGAGCACATCCTCTCCAATTTCGAGACCTGGAACGGCCCGCTCGCCTACGCGCAGCAGGTCAAGTTCCTCAACAGTCTGCCGCTGGTCCGCGTGCTCGAGTGGGCCTTCATCTTCCTGCCGCTCGCCTACCATGCCGGCTATGGCATGTTCATCTGGTATCGCGGCCGCTCCAATGTCAACGTGTACCCCTGGGCGGGCAATTGGAGCTACGTCGCACAGCGCATCTCGGGCATCATCGCGCTCGCGTACATCATTCAGCACGTGTGGCGGCAACGCTTCTCCGGGGTCAGCCTGCCCGAGCACCCCGGCGCGGCCTTCGCCAAGGTGCAGCACGAGCTCTCCAACCCCTGGATGTTCGCCATCTACGCCATCGCGATGATCGCCACCTGCTGGCACTTCGCCTACGGCGGCTGGCTGTTTTGCTCCAAGTGGGGTATCACCCCCGGCGTCAAAGCTAGGCAGAAGTCTGGCTACGCCTGGGGGGCTCTCGGCACGGTGCTCTGCGTTATGGGCTTTATCAGCATGTACGCCGTCGTCTGGAAATACCCCAACGCCCCGGCGGATGTCATGCCCGCGCAGCCTGCTGGGGTCACTCTGCCAGCGCCGTCGGTAGCACCGCCAAACTCGACCAATCCGACCCAGCCCGGTGAGGTCAGATGATGTACTTATGGTTTTTGACGCCATTCTTGGTCATCGCGTCGGTAGCAGCCTATTGCGATCTCAAACGTGCTTCCTTGATGAAAACTAGGCGAGAAAGTATGGACATGGACGTGCAAAGGTTCAGCACCTTCGAGATTAAAACTCAGATGCCTGCAGGTTCGGAAAAGACCAAAGTACGGCAACTGCGGAGAGCAGCAAACGCTTCTTGGTTAAGCCTCGAAGTTTTAGCTCAGTTCTTGCCGTAGCGCGAGCAGATAGGAACAGTTCATGGCAGCAGCAGCAACAACACCCCGCATCATCGTCGTCGGCGGAGGCCTCGCCGGTCTCTCTTCCGTCATCAAGATCGCCGAAGCCGGCGGCAACGTCGACCTGTTCTCCATCGTGCCCGTGAAGCGTTCGCACTCCGTCTGCGCGCAAGGTGGCATCAATGCAGCCAAGAACCTCAAGGGCGAAGGCGACGATGTCTCCAAGCACTTCGACGACACCATCTTCGGCGGCGACTTCCTCGCCAACCAAACCCCCGTGAAGCAGATGACGCAGCAGGGGCCGGCCATTATCGACCTGCTCGACCGCATGGGCGTGCCGTTCAATCGCACCCCCGAGGGCCTGCTGGACTTCCGCCGCTTTGGCGGGACGCTGTACCATCGCACCGCGTTCGCGGGCGCGACGACGGGCCAGCAGCTGCTCTATGCACTCGACGAACAGGTCCGCCGCTACGAATCCGAAGGCAAGGTCAAAAAGTACGAAGGCTGGGAGTTCCTCTCCTCCGTGCTCGACGAGGGGGGCGTGTGCCGCGGTATCTGCGCCATGGATCTGCGCTCTATGGAGGTCCGCACTTTCCCCGCCGACGCGATTATCCTCTGCACCGGCGGCATCGGAGCCATCTTCGGCAAATCCACCAACTCTGTCGTCTGCACCGGCTCCGCGCAATCGGCCATCTACCAGCAGGGCGCGGCCTACGCCAACGGCGAGTTCATCCAGGTCCACCCGACTGCGATCCCCGGCGAAGACAAGCTGCGCTTAATGTCAGAATCCGCCCGCGGTGAGGGCGGCCGTGTTTGGGTGCCTCGCCAGCCCGGCGACAAGCGCGCCGCGCAAACGATTCCAGAGCCTGACCGCTTCTATTTTCTCGAGGAGTGGTATCCCAAGTACGGCAACCTCGTGCCGCGCGACATCGCTACCCGTGCCATCCATCGCATCGTGTACGAGGAGGGCCTCGGCATCGACGGCCAGCCGATGGTCTACCTCGACGTCTCGCACATCCCCGCCGAGGTGCTCAACCGCAAGATCGAGGGCATTCTCGAAATATACGAGAAGTTTGTCGGGGACGACCCGCGCAAGGTCCCGATGAAGATCTTCCCCGGCATGCACTACACCATGGGCGGCCTGTGGGTGGATTTCAACCAGATGACCAACATCCCCGGCATCTACGCCGCAGGTGAGGCCGATTACTCCATCCACGGCGCCAACCGTCTGGGTGCCAACTCCCTGCTCAGCTGCATCTATGGCGGTTTCGTCGCCGGCCCGCATGCGATGAACTATGCCAAGAATCTGCCACCGATGGTGGGCGATGGCGGCCATGCGGCGGAAAAACAGCGTCAAATCGAGATAAATTCCCTGCTGCTCAATAACAAGGGCACGGAGAACCCCTTCCGGCTGTGGCGCGAGCTCGGCGAGACCATGACGCGGCACGCGACCATCATCCGCTATAACAAGGGCCTGGCCGAGGCCGACGAGAAGATCGTGGAGCTGCTGGAGCGGTTCCGCAATGTGAACCTTTCGGACAAGAGCCAGTGGGCCAACACCAGCTTCGCCTTCGCGCGGCAGCTAAACAACATGCTGCACCTCGCCCGCGTAGTCGTGCAGGGCGCGGCCGAACGGGATGAGAGCCGCGGCGCGCACTACAAGCCCGAGTTCCCGGAGCGCAACGACGAGCAGTACCTGATGACCACCAAGGCCTTCTTCCGCGACGGTGCGCCGTCGATCGAGTGGGAAGAGGTCGATACCCAGTACATCGTCCCCCGGGCCCGGAGGTATGACGCGGCGGCATAACCTTTACATGGAGTGTGAGGCCGGGCAGATACCCCGGCGCGGTGCCGCCGCCATCTCACCTCCGTATGGACTCATACACACTCAAGCACATCCTCTACACCGGTGCCGTGATCGTCTTCCTTTGCGTCATGGCTTATATGTTCATCTACACCAAACGTTCCAGGGAGCGCGAAAAGGGTATCGAAGGCAACCACCCTCCGGCCAGCAAGGAAGCGGGCATCATGGAGGCGCAGGAGTCGCTAAAGCGGGAACGGCAGCAAAAGCATGGTTGATTGCTGCCGTGAAATGAACCAGGAGCCGTTGCGAAACGCGAGGAAGACCCGTTGAGTCTGACTGTCGTCAGCATCGCCCTGGTCGTGGGGGCTGTCGTCTGCTACGTCGCCTTTATGCTGTACGGCGCGAAGATTGATGGCGACCGGCAGGAAGTTCGAGAAGAAGGCAAGCATCCCACGACGGAGTCCGACGGGGCGGTGCAAGTAAGGGAAGAGGAGAACGGCAATGGCAGCAAGCGTGCTTGAGATGCAGTCCACAAAGAAGGTAGCCGAGGTCACCACACCGAAGCATCCGGCCTCCACCCGCACCATTAACGTGAAGGTAACGCGCCAGGCCTCACCCGATGCGCCCGCGCGCACCGAAAGCTTCGCCATCCCCTACCGGCCGAACATGAATATCACTTCGGTACTGGGCGAGATCGCACTGAATCCGACCACCACCGACGGACGGGAATCGACTGCCATCGCCTACGACGCTAATTGCCTCGAGGAGATCTGCGGTTCCTGCGCCATGCGCATCAATGGCAAGGCCATGATGGCCTGCTCGGCGCTGGTCGACAAGCTGCTCGGCGACGATGACACGATTACGCTCGCCCCATTGTCGAAGTTTCCCGTGGTGCGCGACCTCGCCGTCGACCGTTCCGTACTGTTTGAAAACTTGAAGCGCGTTAAGGCCTGGGTGCCCATTGACGGCTCCTACGACCTCGGTCCTGGACCACGCCAAGCTCCACAGATCCAGGAGCAGCGCTACCCGCTTTCAAACTGCATTTCCTGCACGATCTGCATGGAGGTCTGCCCGCAGTTCAATGACGTTACCAACTTTGTCGGGGCGGCTACCATCGCGCAGGCCAAGCTTTTCAACATGGACCCGGCTGGGTCCGTCTTGAAGGAGGATCGTCTACGCGCGCTGGCCGGCGACGGTGGTGTGCAGGAATGCTCTTTTGCGCAGAACTGCGTCCAGGCCTGCCCCAAGCAGCTGCCGCTCACCGAGGCTATCTCCGACATCGGCCGCGATGTCTTCGTGCAGCAGGTGAAGGACTTCTTCCGGCGCTAACAAATTATCGCAAAACTAAACATTGAGATTACGGCTGGCGGCGGACATAGGCGTAGCGGTGCGCAAGCCATCTTGTGCCGACGCCGTCCGCCAAGGTGAAGTATTGGCTCTTCACATCGTGATCGGCATCTTGATATTCAATGGTTTGCTCCATGCGAATGAGCTGACCTAGAACCCCACTCGTGTTGCCGCCTCCGGCCACGGGAATTGCAAACGGCGCGAAGGTAAGGTCGATGGTATTGCCGTGAGCGCGTGCGGTGCTCCAAGCAGACATAATTCCAACAGGGGCCCGCGTGTCGAACGAGACGTAGTCCCACCTGCCCTCCAGACGATTGAAGGACAGCATATCCGTGCGCTTGACGGCTCTTTCCGGGGTATCACCTGGCGAACGCAGGATCTCCTGCAACAATGAGCCTAACCTTCGGCGCTCTGCCACCAGACCTGTTGTTGTAACCGGGGCAGCATCCCGTGAGGCCCAAACGGTTTCCGTTAGGTCCCACAGACCCACTCTTTGCGCACTTACCTGATTTTCCGGCCCTAGCTCGTTTAGGCGTGTAATCGCCGATGCTGCTAATTGGGCTCTGGATGGAGGTGTTGCGACGAAGAGAAGGAGGAATCCTGTGCCAAATACGGACAGGAAGCGACGCTGGACCTCTGCGAATTTGACCCGCGAAACCAGCTCTTCTCTGCGATATATATGCCTGAATAGGGTCATAGTTTTCTCCGCTTCCATGTCGTTGGACAACTGGGTCGATTCACTGAGCAGAGGCGGGCCAACACAGGCTCCACCGCTCAAAGTTGCACATGGCGAGTCTCTATCCCCGCTGCCTGACTGATACTGCATCTTAGTTCATTGGCAAAGGATTGCCCCGACGAGGAGACCCATGAGCACCACACACGAATCATTAGACCTTCAAGACGCGCGCCGCATCATCGCTGCGGCCACCCAGAAAGCCCAGCAAATCGGCCAGCCCATGTGCATTGCCGTGGTATGCGCCGGTGGCCATCTGCTTGCCTTTGAGCGCATGCCCAACGCCTGGATGGGCTCGATCGACATCGCGCAGAAAAAGGCCTTCACGTCGCGCGCCTTCGATATCACCACGCAGGACCTTGGCAAAAACTCACAGTCAGGCGATCAGTTCTTCGGCATTCACGCTTCCAACGATGGCAAGATCATGATCTTCGCCGGAGGCATCCCGATCAAGAAGGACGGCAAGGTAATCGGAGCAATCGGCGTTTCCGGCGGGGCGGGCGAACAAGACCATGCCGTCGCCGAGGCGGGTATTGCGGAGATCCAGAAATAAGCGCGATCCAGCGGTACGCTATGCATAGAAAACGGCCGCTACCCCAATGGGTGTAGCGGCCATCTTCTGCGTTGAGACATCTTACTCGCCTTGGCCGTCGCCATACATTTTGTCGATCTGATCCTTGTACTTTTCGACAATGATTCTGCGCTTGAGCTTAAGGCTGGGTGTAAGTTCTCCCTCTTCGACGCTCCACTCGTCGGGCACCACGGTGACCTTCTTGATAGATTCGAAGTGCGCCAGGCTGCCGTTCACCTTCTGGATGATGCCCTCATACAGCTTCTTCACCTTGGGATCGCCGGCGAGCTTGGCGTGATCTGACGCACTTACCCCGTTCTGCTTTGCCCAGCTCTCCAGCTCCTTAAAGTTGGGCGAGATGAGCACGCTGACAAACTTGCGGTTATCGCCGATTAATGCCGCTTGGCTGACCAGCGCATCCACCTTGAGCTTGCTTTCTACAGGCTGCGGGGCAATGTACTTGCCGCCGGACGTCTTCATCAGCTCCTTTTTGCGGTCGGTGATGGAGAGAAAGCCGTCCTCGAGCTTGCCGATGTCGCCCGTCTTGAACCAGCCGTCCTCGGTGTACTCCTTCTTTGTTGCCTCTTCGTTCTGCCAGTAACCCGCGAACACGGAGGAGCCGCGCACCTCAAGCTCCCCATCCCCCGCGAGCCGCGCCTCGAGATTGGGGATCACCTTACCCACGGTATTCACGCGGTAATCCTTGAAGGTGTTACGCGAGATGACCGGCGAGGTCTCAGTCATGCCGTAGCCCTCGATGATGCGGATGCCGGCGCTGAGAAACCATTCAGTCGATTCCTTGCCGAGCGGGGCGCCACCGGAGACGAACAGCTTCCCTCGCCCGCCAAACGCGTCGCGAATCTTGACGAAGACGAGCTTGTCGGCCATCGTCCAAGGCAGTGACCCCGGCGTTTTGCCCTGCGCGACCTCGTCTGTATGTGCAGCGCCGATTTTCAGCGCCCAAAGCAGGATCTTCTTCTGCAATCCCTTAGCGCGTCCTTCTACGGCTTGGCGTACCTTTTCAAAGACACGCGGTACGGCGAGAAAAACCGTTGGACGCACCGCCTTCATGGCCGCAGGTAAATCGTCGAACTTCGGCAGGTACGAGATGGTAGCTCCGTGGGCATACATGGCGTAGTCGAGGTGGCGCGCCAGGGCATGGCTTAACGGTAAAAACGAGATGGAGCTGTCACCCTTCTCGATGTGGAGATCATCGGTTGAATGGCGAAGGTTAGACGCCATGTTCTCGTGCGTCAGGACCACACCCTTCGGGTCACCGGTCGTCCCCGAGGTGTAAACGATCGATGCCAGTTCCTCGGGCTTTGCGGATCTCAGAAGGGCGTCAAACGTCGCGTCATGGCTCTCCAGCGTGGGAGCGTCTTTCATGATCTCCGAGAAATTCTCCGCTCCCGTAAACTGCCCATCCTCCCAGACCACCACGTGCTCCACCGTGGTCACGGTATCGGCAACCTTCAGCAGCTTTTCGTACTGATCCTTGGTTGAGACGAAGATGACGCGAGCGCCTGAGTTATTGAGGATGTAGCCCATCTGCTCTGGGGTAAGCGTCTGGTAAAGCGGCACATCCACGGCACCGATGGCCAGCGTCGCAAAGTCCACGACCGGCCACTCCCAACGGTTCTCGCCCACGAGGGCTACGCGATCGCCACGCCCGATGCCCCAGCTCTGCAGTTTGGCGGCCACCGCGCGGACCCGACCGTACATCTGCTTGGCGGTGATGGCCTTCCACTCGCCCCCGGTCTTCCATTGGGCAACCGTCTCGTCGCCGCGCGCTGCCACGATCGCGAAGACGTCATTCAGGGTGGTTAGTTCCAGCATTCTTGCTCCTTACGCGTGCGCTACCAGAAATCCAGCAAGTTCAACCATTGCAAGCATATTGGATGCAGATCGCAACCGGAACTCCGGCCTCTACAACGACGATCAGCGAGGACGGCAGAGCTAATGCCGAGATGGGGGCAGAGCTAACGCCCAGATAGCGGCAGAGCTAGCAACCAGATAGCGGCAGAGCTAACGACCGGGCGATCCTACAGTACCCGTGCTCGTTGAAGCTACACGCGGGTAATACCCCGCCCGGGTTCTCACCTGCAAGCCTCGCACCCCCTTCTGCTTGGCCTCCACATGTACCTGGCGGTAGCCGCCGACCGACGGCGATTTTGTGCTGCGATAGCTGATGGTGTACTGCTGCCGGATGTCCTGGGCGACCTCGCGCGCGGTTCCGTCTACGTCTCGCAACGAGTGCGGGAAGTACGCCGCGCCTCCTGTCTGGCTGGCGAGTTCACTCAGTACCTCGCGGGAGTGCCGCGATTCACTACGGCTGGTGTCTTCACCAAAGAGGAGGCCGATGCAGTAGATCGCCGGTCCGTCTAGCTCCTGCACGCGGCGGATCGCCTGTTCCAGCGTCGCGCTGGAAGCGTTGTCATCGCCATCGGTCACGATCAGCAAGACCTGCTTGGGACGTTTGCCGTTTTTCGCCAGATAATCCGCTGAAGCGATCACAGCGTCATAGAGCGCCGTACCGCCGCTGGATTTGATGTAGCTCAAGCCCTGCTGCAGCTTGCTGATGCTGTTGGTGAAGTCCTGATCGATATAGGGCTCGGAGCTGAAGTCGACCAGAAAAGCCTCGTCCTGAGGATTTGACAGACGCACCAGATCGAGAGAGGCCGAGTCCACTGCGGCGCGCTTGTCGTACATCGAACCTGAACTGTCGATGAGGATACCGAGCGAAACGGGTAGATCCTCGTGCCGGAAACCGATGATGGTTTGCGGCACCCCATCCTCGTAAATATGGAAGGCATCCTGCGGCAGATCACCGATCTCACGGCCGCCGTTATCGACGACCGAGGCATTCAGCCGCACCTCATAGGCATCGGCTTTCAGGGTGTAACGGCCATTCTGCTCCGTGATGACGCCCGTGGGAGGGGCTTGACCGGCTTGCCCCGTTGGTGGGGTGGCGGCAGAGGCGGACGGCAGGATTGGGTCCGGCGACGGTACCGGGTCACTGTCCACCGCGGGCGGTACCTGGGGGCCAGCGGGCGCTGCTTGAGGACCTGCGGGCGATACCTGGGGGCCAGCGGGCGCTGCCTGCGCCGTTTGGCCGCTGCCTGTCTGTCCAAAGCTGGCGAGCGGGCCCGAAAGTACGAGCGAAAACAAGCAGATAGCCGCCCGAACTGACCCTAGATTTGGTCCCAGACCAGACCCGTTACTGCGACGGTGCATAGTACCCCTCGCGATTGTGCACGGTGAGCTCAGGCAGGCCTGGCGGCGGCAGCAAGCGCACACTTAATTTACGCCAGACCCCATTGTGCCTGCGGTCCGTGGGCGTATAGCCGATGACGTACTCATTGCGCAGCTCTTCGCTGATGCGCTCGGCAATATCACTCAGATCTTGGACGTCCCTCACCTGAAACAGCCTGCCCCCGGTCGCATCGGAAAGCTCATGCAGCAACTGCGGGCCGTTCTGCTCTTCGACCGTTGGCGCGTAGGCGTCGAAGATGCCAATGGAGTAGATCTGCACCTCGCTCTCACGGACGACACGGTTCAGTTCGCCGGCTGTGTAACGACTGCGATTGTCACCGCCGTCGGAGACCACCAACAGCGCCTTGCGGCTATACTTCGCATCCCGCAGCTTATTAACGCCAAGATAGATGGCGTCGATCAGAGCGGTACGGTTCTCCGGACGCAGCATCACCATTCGCGCTTCCACATCCTCCACATCGGAGGTGTAGTCCACGAGTACCGCCGGTCGATCGTTGAAGCCAATAACAAAAAACTCGTCCTGGGGATTGCACGTTCGCAAAAATTCACTCAGGGCCTTGCGCGCCCGCACAAATTTCGACTGCATGGAGCCGCTCAAATCGAAGACGATGCCAATCGAAAGCGGTGCATCCTCAGTCGCGAAACTTTTGATTGTCTGCCCGGTATTGTTATCGAAGACCTGAAAATTCGTGCGCTCCAACCCGGTAACCAGTCGATTTTGAGGATCGGTAACCGTGAGTGGCACCAGTACCAGATCCGCATTCACCAAGATAGAGGAACCCCGGCCGTTGTTCGCTTTCGCTGTCCCTCCACTCCCTGCAGGCGTTAACGGCTTTGGCGTCGGAGGCGCTGGTGTGGCACTGTGTACCGCGTCCAAGGGGCTTTCTTGCGCGGAGAGGTATTCGGTTGCCCCCAGCGCAAACACGCAGCCGAGCATCAGCCGGAGCACACCCTTGAAAAGCCGTCCGACGCCTCTACTCTGCCTGGCAGTACAGCTATACATCCATGGGCCTCCGCAGGCAGGATCAATGCCGCAACCCACCGTCGCGTGCGCCTAGACTATCCCACCGCGCTTTCGCCGTCTATTCCCTACAAATCCCGGCGAAGGGCGTTCGACGCAATCGGAACTTGGCTCTGGCCGGGCCGGATTCGGGAGATCGTAGCGGTTATGAGTGCCGGCTCTCAAACCGCAGCCCACCCTCCGTACAATGGAAGGCGATGGCCCGTATTTATCCCTTTCGCGCGCTACGCTACGACACCTCCCGCATCAACATGGCTGATGTGGTTACCCAGCCTTACGACAAAATCTCCCCTGAGATGCAGGATCGGTACTACGCCAAGAGTCCGTATAACCTGATCCGCGTCGTGCTCGGTAGATGTGGCTCGGGCGATACGGATCGCGACAACTGCTATACCCGTGCCGCTGCCACATTCCGTTCGTGGCGTGCAGAGGGCATTCTGCGCGAGGAGGCCGAACCCGCCATCTTCGGCTATGCGCAAACCTACACCGTCCCCGGTACCGGAGAAACGCAGGAACGCCGCGGCTTTATCGCGCTCGGCCAGCTTCACGACTACGCCGATCAGGTTGTCTTTCGCCATGAGCAGACCTTTCCCAAGCACAAATCCGACCGCCTCGCGCTCTTCAAGGCTCTGCGCGCCTACCCAGAGCAGATCTACATGCTCTACTCCGACCCCACGTTCACCGCCGAACACCTCCTGTTCGATACCGCGGACGGCAAACCACGGACGGCCGATCTTGAGATCACCGACGAGTACGGGGTGCAGCACCGTGTGTGGAAACTTGCTGACTCTACCCTTATCGGCAAAATTGTCGAAAACATGAGCGATAAAAAACTCATCATCGCCGACGGCCACCACCGCTACGAGACCTCCGTGGCGTACATGCACGAGCGCGCGGCGGAGCTGGGCATGCCTGACCCCACTGCGGAGTTGTCATCCCGCAGCGAAACGGAAGGACCTGCTTCTTTCCCTCTCAACCAGGCCTCGCTCCCCACCCCCACCTTCCCCGAAGCCGCGATGATGATGACCTTCGTCAATATGGACGCCCCCGGCATCACCATCCTGCCCACCCATCGCGTGGTCTTTGGGCTCCCAAACTTCAACGGCCGAACCTTCGCCCAGCGCGCGGAGACCCTGTTTGCCGTAGAAGAGATTCCAGCCACCACCGACGGTCACCTCCCCGGTGCCGCCAACCTGCTGAAGCGCCTGCACGAGGCCCCTGGCGTAGCGTTTGTCGCCGCCACCCGCGACGGCGACTTCCTGCTCACGGCAAAGCCCGAAGCGACGGCGACAATCCTGGCCGGCGTGAGCCCCCGTCAGGCCGAGCTCGACGTCGTGCAGCTGCACAAGCTCGTACTAGAAGACCTGCTGGGCCTCAATGAAGACGCCGTCCGCACCGGCAACCACGTCCGCTACCTCCGCGAGGCCGCCGAGGCGCTGCAACAGGTCGGCAGCGGCAACGCCGACATTGCGTTTCTGATCAAGCCCGTAACGCTGCAACAGATGAAAGACATCTCCCTGAACCTCGAAGTCATGCCCCAGAAGTCCACCGACTTCTACCCAAAATTGCTCAGCGGCCTGGCCATGTACGCGCTCGATTAGCCCTGCGTTCTTCAACATCTCTTTCTGTCATTCCCGAAGGGAATCTGCATTTCCCCGGCCGGGTACCCACTCCTCACTGGCAGCTCCTCCGCCGGTTAGGGTGGGTTTGGCGTTTGCGCTAGCAACACTTCACAATCCACCCACAGAACCCAATTGTTCTCCGAACCCAGCATCAGCGATACTCTCTACTCAGGAGGCGTGACCGTGGCCACTGCTCCATCAGTCTTGTGCGTCGATGAATACCTGCGTACCACCTACAAGCCCGACGTTGACTTCATCGACGGTGAACTCAAGGAGCGCAACGTGGGTGAGTACGAGCATGGACGCATTCAGTGGCTGATCGGCCTTTGGTTCGGCAACCGGGAAAAAGAGTGGCAGATTCAGGGTGTGATGGAGCAGCGTACCCGGGTCAATCAAGACCATGTACGGGTCTGTGATGTGGTTCTTCTGCGCGCCGATGCACCCCGGGAGAAGGTGACCTCGACCCCTCCGCTACTTTGCGTCGAAATTCTCTCCCCCGAAGACCGCCTCGCCCGCGCCAGAGAGGTCCTGGCCGACTACCTCGCCATGGGCGTCCAGAACATCTGGCTCATCGATCCACTTCGTCGCGCCGCCTGGACCTTCGATGCCGTAGGCCTGCACGAAGCTGATCACACCCGCCTCACCGTCCCCAATACACCCATCCATCTCGATCTCACCGAAGCCTTCGCGGCGATCGATTGATCGCCATGTTCAATCTGCTGCAGATCACGCCCTTCATACATGTTCGCGAACTCGAGCCCGCGCTCGCCTTCTTTCAGGATGTCCTTGGCTTTACCGTTCAGTTTCGCCGCGGCGACTACGCCTATGTACAGCGAGAAGGGGTCGCTTTACGCATCTGGGCGCACACTGACGAGTACCGTGTGCCCGGTATCGCGGTTTTCGGTATTACATCGATGTGCAGGACTTGGGTGCTCTTCACGCTGAACTGAAACCTCAGCTGGATAACTTACCGGTTGGCAACGTCTACGGTCCCATAGATCAGCCCTATGGACAGCGCGAGTTGATGATCCTCGCACCTGACGGCGATCTCGTTGTTTTCGGGCAGGCCATCGAGCAGGCGGCCCATAGTGCCCCGGAACCGAAAGATATCTAACTTACCGCGAGATCCCCTCCAGCGGCGAACTTGCACTCGCATACAGCTTCTTCGGCATCCGCCCCGCCAGAAACGCCTCCCGCCCTGCCTCCGTCCCCTTGCGCATCGCCGAGGACATCAGCACTGGATCCTTCGACCCTGCCATGGCCGTATTCAGCAGCACGGCATCGAAGCCCATCTCCATGGCCAGGGCCGCATCGCTCGCCGTGCCCAGTCCGGCATCCACAACCAGCGGCACCGCCGTGATTAGCTCGCGCAGCATCCGCAGCGTGTACGGGTTCGCAATTCCCAGACCCGTGCCGATCGGCGCGCCCAAGGGCATCACCGCTGCCGCGCCCGCATCGATAAGCCGCTTCGCAAATACGATGTCGTCGGTGGTGTACGGCAGCACAGTGAAGCCCTCCTTCACCAGCACCCGTGTTGCCTCCACGGTCGCCTGCACGTCCGGGTACAGAGTCGATTGATCGCCGATGACTTCGATCTTCACCCAGTCCGATAAACCTACCTCCCGCGCCAGCCTGGCCGCGCGGATCGCCTCGTCGGCCGTGTAGCAGCCGGCGGTGTTGGGCAGCAGGAAATAGCGGTCTGGGTCGATGAAGTCGAGCAGGCTTTCGCGGCTACGATCAAGATTCACGCGCCGCACAGCCACGGTCACCAACTCGGCGCCGGACGCCTCAATGGCCGCCTTTGTCTCCGCCCCATCCTTATACTTGCCGGTACCGACGATCAACCGAGAGCGAAAGCGCCGCCCCGCGATCACCAGATCATCCGCGCCTACTTGCAACGCCACCGCTCCAGCCCGCTCCAGCACCATCTCTGCCATTGGGGAAGTTTACGCCGCCAAAGGTGATCGGCTCCAGTTGAGGAGTTGTCAGATGTCAGATGAACTGTTTGGTTTTCGCTGTCAGCTGACTTCTTCAACACGGTTTACGGACGCATGTCTATTAAAACTGACAACTCTCAACTGAGAACCGCCAACTCTCCTCCAAAACACAATTGGCCCGCCTGCACAAAGCAAGCGGGCCGATATGCGGTTGACTGGTGGGATTGACTTGAGGGCATCCGACTCGGATGGGCCTCGACGGGGTACTTCCTGTTCTAGAAGATTCTGAAAACAGACCGTCAGGTCTAGAGCGCGGAGCTCTAAGCCTCAGTCACCTCACGTGTAGTAAAGCAACAACTGGAACAATCAGAATTCATAGGCTGGACCATCCTCCTTTCCCGTGTATCTCTATCTTTACGCAGCGGTTCGCTTGTGTCAACTCACCCGATTGGGTCATGAAACTCTAGACAATCGCATCTTCTTGCTTCGTCAACACGTTTGCGTTCGTGTTGCTATGAACTCAATAAAGAGCTTAGGGCGGGCACTCTGCTCGTACTCTCGCCCAGGCATTTCTACCCCGTCAAAGACAGCCTTTCATGGCTTATGGGGAGCGCCATGTAGCCCTATACTCAGCCTTATGCCGTCTACCCTGCTTATTGAGCTCGCCGCGTTTCTGCTCGGCCTGCTCCTCGGCAGCTTCCTCAATGTGTGCATCTCGCGTCTGCCTGCCGGGAAGAGTATCGTCCAGCCCCGCTCCCGATGTGCCAGCTGTCTGCACACAATTCGCACATACGACAATATCCCTCTGCTCAGCTGGTTCCTGCTCGGCGGCAAATGCCGGGACTGCAAGGCGGCGATCCCGTGGCGTTATCCGCTAGTGGAGCTTGCGACGGGCGTCTGGTTTGCCGTCTCCGCGGGGGTCCTCCTTCATACACTGAGCGCCTCCGTCCCGCCTCCGTCGCCGGATCACGTTGTGCGCATGGTCGTCGACGGCATAGCGATCACCCTGCTGGGCTTCTGCCTGATCGGCTTGATGGTCATCGATTGGCAGACCCACACGCTGCCTGACGCATTCACCCTGACGGGTGCTGCAGTTGGCTTTTTTCTGGTTTGCCTGCAGGCCATCTTTCTGAACAGCGGTGAGGGCGATCTGCATTTTTCTCCGCATAGCTCCCTGCGCCTGTCCAGCCCCGGTTCCTTTGCCGCCAAAGGGGACGTGTTCCTGACCGGGCCCGAGGCTTTGGTGATGGGCAGGCTGCTCGCTATCCTGGGCGCAGCCGGTGTACTGTTGCTGATCCGCGCAACATATAAAGCTCTGCGCGGCCGCGACGGCATGGGCCTGGGCGACGCCAAGCTGCTCGCCATGATTGCGGGTTTTCTCGGCTTCGGGGACGCCATGCTCAGCTTCTTTCTCGGCATGATCGCCTGCGCGGCCTATGCGGTTTACCTGCTCGCCCGTGGCCGCGCCACCGCCATGACCAAGCTACCGCTGGGCAGCTTCCTGGCCGCAGGAGGGCTCTTCACCGCGCTGCTCGGCGAGGTGGTGCTGACCTGGTACAAGGGCCTGCTGTGAACCCTGGCTTACTCCTCTGATCACTGCCTAGATTTGTCATCCTGAGCGCAACGGTTTTGTCATCCTGAGCGCAGCGAAGGACCTGCTTCTCGCCTTTTTTCTCCTTGTCATCCCCGCAGGGGATCCGCGTTTGCCCTGCCATCAACCGCCACTCCGTAACCTTGACACCCACCGGGCCCACTTCTACCCTCAGGATTGACGATGCGTAATCCGTATATCTGGCAATACCTCCCACTCGCGCTACAGATCCTGGTGGCGATCGGCATGGCCGCGGGTATGGTCTCCGGCTCATTCTTTGTCGGCAAACACCGCCGCAACCGCACCAAGCTCGGCGCGTATGAGTGCGGCATGGACCCCATCGGCGATGCCCGCGGACGCTTCAGCGTGCGCTTTTACATGGTCGCCATGCTCTTCATCCTGTTCGATGTAGAGGCTGTTTTTATGCTGCCCTGGGCGGTCATCTACCGGCAGCTGCCGGCCATCACCGGGCAGCGTTTCTTCGGCTTCTGGGAGATGTTCGTCTATCTCGGCTTCGTAGCTGTAGGCCTGTTTTATGTCTGGAAAAAGGGCATCCTTAATTTCGTGAACGACAAAGCCGATCTATAAAGCAAAAAAGCAAAGCCGATCTAAAGGCCACCAGGAAGGCTTCATCCATGCCGGACAAAATCGATCCTCCCGAGAACCGCCAAGCTCTCTTCGGTAAAGAGGCCGTCTCCGCCGCACTCGCAAATCATGCCGCCATCACCGGTCTGGGCGACATGATCGCCGATGCCAAATGGGATCGCGGCGAGTTGACCCTCACCATCGCCCCCGAGAACATCGTGCGGGCCGCCGAGGCCGCCAAAGCCGCCGGCTATAACTTTATGGAGGACGTCACCTGCGTCGACTGGTACCCGTCCGAACCGCGTTTCCAGGTGACCTACTCCCTGCTCTCGCACCGCCTGAAGGAGCGCGTTCGACTGATCGCCCGCGTCTCCGGCGATAACCCGACACTCGACTCCATCACGGGCGTCTGGCCCTCGGCGAACTTCTATGAGCGCGAGGTCTTCGATCTCTTTGGCGTCACCTTCGCCGGCCACCCGCGCCTCACCCGCATCATGATGCCCGACAACTGGAACGGCCATCCGCTGCGAAAGGACTATCCCGTGGAGGGGTATCGGTGAAGCGGTTGTGGGTTGTGGGTTCTAGGTTGGCGGCAGGTTGAAAGCAGGGTCCCTGCGGGAATGACAAAGGTAAACGACTGAAACTAACAACCAAGAACCAGCAACCTAGAACCGACAACCAACAACGTAGAACCACACTGTGCAAGGTGCAGCCACCGTTCCGCCGCCCAGGAGAACCGCGATGAGCCCCGTAGCCGATCTCGAAAAGCCGATCCAGCCCGATACAGAAGTTTCCCGTCATCAGCCCTTCAGCAGTCCGGCCTCCGGCCCTGGGCAATCCGGTGCCAACCTCGCCGGGATGCGTTCAGCCGATAACTTCATCGCGCCCAACATGATCGCGCCCGGTGTCGAAGATGTCATCGCGAATGCAGAGAGCCAACACCGCCCCAGTGGTTCGGACCCCATCGCCGACCACACGATGATCCTCAACATGGGCCCGCAGCACCCCTCGACCCATGGCGTGTTGCGGCTTGTGCTCGAGGTGGATGGTGAAACCGTCGTCTCGCTCGCCCCCGACATCGGCTACCTGCACACCGGCATCGAGAAGACCTGCGAGGCCAAGTTCTACGCCCAGGTCACCCCCCTCACCGACCGCATCGACTACCTCGCCCCCATGGCCAACAACCTGGCCTACGCGCTGGCGGTCGAAAAGCTGTTGCAGCTTGAGATCCCCGAGCGTGCCCAGTACCTCCGCGTGCTCTTCCAGGAGCTCACCCGCATCCAGTCGCACCTCGTCTGGCTCGGCACCCACGCGCTCGACATCGGCGCGATGACCGTCTTCCTTTACTGCTTCCGCGAGCGCGAACAGCTGCTGCGCATCTTCGAGGCCGTCAGCGGCCAGCGCATGATGACCAGCTACATTCGAGTCGGTGGCCTGTCGCTCGAACCGCCGCTGGGACTCTACAAACAGATTCGCGACTTCCTCAAAGACTTTCCATCGAAGGTCGATGAGTACGAGGGCCTGCTCACCGGCAACCCCATCTGGCAGGGCCGTCTGAAGGGCGTCGGCCTGCTCTCGCCCGAGGACGCCGTCGCCCTTGGCGTGACCGGCCCGCCCATGCGCGCGTCGGGTATCGACTTTGACGTTCGCCGCGACATGCCCTACTCCGGCTATGAGAAGTTTGACTTCAAGGTACCCGTCTCGAACGGCTGCGATGTATGGGCCCGCTATGTGCTGCGCATGCAGGAGTTTCGCGAATCGGTGAAAATCTGCCTCCAGGCCCTCGACGGCCTGCCCGAGGGCCGCATCACCGCCGACGCTCCCAAGATCATCCTCCCCGACCGTGAGCAGATGAAGACGCAGATGGAATCGCTCATCCATCACTTCAAGATCGTCACTGAAGGCTTCGCCGTCCCCGCCGGCGAGGTCACCAGCTCCATCGAAGCGCCGCACGGCATGATGAACTATTACGTCGTCTCAGACGGCACGGCCAAGCCCTATCGCGTGCACATGCGCAACCCAGATTTCGCCACACTGCAGGCCTTGGAGACGATGTGCAAAGGCCGCCAGCTGGCCGATGTCGTCGCCGTCATCGGCTCCATCGACATCGTGCTCGGAGAGATTGATCGGTGAGCGACGCCCCCGAATTGCCCAGAGGTTACACGGAGGCCTTTGCCCAGGAGCAGAAACGCATCGGCACCTCCGTGGCGTTTTGGCGCGCGCTGCTGAACACCCTCAACGACGTGGTGGATGTGCTCAACCGGCAGACGAAGCAAGGCAAGGTCGTCTTCGAGTCTCCCTCCGAGCATGAGTTCCAGATCAGTTATCTCGGCCGCGAACTGAAGCTCGCGATGGATCATTGCGAGCAGCGCCTGTTCTACTCACTGCACGCTGCCTCCATCCAGTCCGGAGATGGAGCGCTCGAACCCGCCGAGACCGGCTCTCTAAGCCTCAACCGGGATGACGATGACGACGGTGTCACGCTCGAGGGCGATGCCGACCTCCAGATCCGCAGCTCCTCGATGACCAGCTCAAAGCGCTCCGTCCAACAGCAACTGGCCGAACAGTTGCTGGCCAAGCTCACCATGCCGAAGTGGACGGATGATCGATTCGACGACACTCCATAGGGAGCTCTGGACCTCCTGGGCCTCGCTGCTGCGCTCCTACGCCGCAGCTCACGGCCTGAACGCGCCGCAACACGCCACTGTCGAGGTCTCCTCCGACCAGATCACCCTGCGCGTCGGTGGACGATGGCTTCGTTTTCTCACTAAGGAGATCCAAGCTAGCCATCAGCCTTCGCGATCTTTTCACCTCAATGAGAACGGCACCGTCAGCGTCGCCGGTGCACCCGAAGAAGAGATGGACCTCGCCGCCGAGCGTTTCGCCCGCGAGATGATGACAGGCTCCGAGTAGAGGGTGCCCCACCTTCACAACAGTTTCGTCGTGACGAAGGTGGGTTCGGCCCCACACAGACGAATGTCGATTTGCTCTCTAGACGACTGAGAGCTGATCTGACGTATTCGCCGATCTCTGAACCAGGGCTAGGGAATGTCTGACCTCTGAACCAGGGCTAGGGAATGTCTGACGATTGGATTTCGGTGTAGCCGTGGGCTTCAGCCCACGGACAAAGCAGCCGAAGTTAGAGCCCTTTAGGGCTGGTTTGTTAGAACAACCGGGGCTAAAGCTCCTTTGGTCGGTTGCCGGTTCAGCCGGCTGAAGCCAGCTGCTACATCTCAAACCGTTCCTTGCAATTCGTCAAACACTACCTAAGCCCTATTGATTTGGACTTTAGTGTGCCGGCTGAAACCCGCACCTACACCGGAGCGAATGCACCATAGCACCCTTGCGTTCGCGCGAAATGCCATGCCTTTCGTCACGGGGAGCAATGGACGAGCGAAGACTTCTGAGTCTTTTTCCGCATCTGTGCTATCTGTATACGCAGGCATGCGCGTCCAGACACATCCCGTCTCCCCCCGACCGATGCCGGTGCGCTGTTGTTGCCTCTCCCAGGCCAACTAGCGCCGTACCTTCCGTCCCCAAACAAAATTTAAGTCGATAACCGTCCTGTACCTGCACCCTATGCAGTTGCGCCGAGACGGCCTCCCCGAGGAGTCACCATGCCCAGCGCTCCGCGCCGTCTTTCGCCCGATACCTGGGCCGTGCTGCTCGCCCTGGTAGGCGCAGCCGCCGTGCATTTTCACCTGCTTAAGTCCGTCCCCTGGTAAGCCTGGAGCCTTCCATGACTCGTGTAAATTCCGTCGCTCTGGCCGAAGAGGCCGTCGTACTCCCGCAGTTCCGCGACGCCGGCGCTCCCGGCACGCTCAACCGGCTGCTCGGCCTGCTGCCCGGCATCGCTTTGCTCACCGTCGTGGGCTACGCGGGCAAGTTCATCGAGCAATTCATCGCGCGCTACGGCAAAGCCCATCACCTGATTCTGCCCAACATTGAGTACGTCCTCTGGGCCATCCTGATCGGCCTCGTGATCTCCAATACGATCGGGCTGCCCGCCATCTTTCGCCGCGGTGTCGCGACCTACGAGTTCTGGCTCAAGACCGGCATCGTGCTGCTGGGCGCGCGCTTCATCCTGGGGGACGTGGCCAAGCTGGGAGGCATCTCGCTCGTGCTCGTCTTCTTTGAGCTTGCCCTGGCGCTTACCTTCATGACGCTCCTGGGCCGCGGGTTCAAACTTTCGCCCAAGCTGGTCACGCTGTTGGCCGTGGGATCGTCGGTCTGCGGTGTCTCCGCGATTATCGCCACGCAAGGCGCGATCGACGCCGATGAGGAGGACAGCTCCTACGCCATCGCCGCCATCCTCGCGCTCGGGGCCATCTCGCTGGTCTTCTTCCCGCTCATCGGCCAAGCCCTGCACATGACCGACCGGGCCTATGGGCTCTGGACCGGCCTGGCCGTCGACAACACCGCCGAAGCCACCGCAGCGGGTGCCCTGTATTCGGATGCGGCCGGCAAAATGGCCGTGATTGCCAAAACTTGCCGCAACGCCACCATCGGCTTCGTGGTGCTCGGCTATGCGCTCTACTGGGCGTCGAAGGGCCAGGCTGCCCGCATCGAGAATAAGGCGAAGTTTCTCTGGACGAAGTTCCCCAAGTTCATTCTCGGCTTCCTGCTCATTTCCGGTCTCGCCACCGCCGGGGTCTTCGCCAAGCCGGAGCTCACGGCGCTCGGCAATCTGTCCCGCTGGGCCTTTCTGCTGACCTTTGCGGGCGTAGGTCTGCGCACCAGCTTCAAAGACTTGAGCAGGCAGGGTGTGCGGCCCTTCCTCGTAGGTGCCATCGGCGAGATCGCCATCGCCGCCATTACGCTCGGCCTAGTCTACGGAGCCGACCACTTCTATCACCTGTAGAGATAGCCCCTATCCGGGTGCCCCATTCTTTCGCAGCCTTACCGCGAAAGGGTGCGGTGTCGTTTGCGTCAGCGAACGATCTGTCCAACCCCTGAACTCAAACCTACCCAAGCCAAAGGCACCCCGCCCTTTGCCGCCCAACCGCAAAGAACCGAGCCCGCGTTTCTCTCCCCAACAAGCGTCATGAGCCGCACAAGTATTCGCCGGGGGCTTGCCGTAAGATTATGGGTGATATGGCTGCAATCGCCAACACCCTCTTCTCTCCCGAGCTCGCCGCGCGCTTTGACCGGCTGGTCACGCTCTACCCCGTCAAACGCTCTGCGCTGATTCCCATGCTGCTCTACGCGCAGGATGAGGTCGGCTACGTCTCCGATCAGGTTGTCGCCGAGATTGCCAAGCGGCTCGACCTCCTCGAGCTCGATGTGCGCAACGTCCTCAGCTACTACTCCATGCTGCGCACGGTGCCCGCCGGCAAGTACAACGTGCAGGTCTGCACCAACATCAGCTGCATGCTGCGCGGCGGCTATGAGCTGCTCGACCACTGCAAGCAGAAGCTTGGCATCGAGCACAAGGGCGTCACCCCCGACGGCCTCTTCTCGCTTGAAGAGGTCGAGTGCATCGGAGCCTGCTGCTGGGCCCCCGCCGTGCAAATTAATTACGACTTCCACGACGACCTCACGCCCGCCAAGATGGACGCTGTGCTCGAAAGCTACGCCCAGGGTAGGACCTTCAATGACGCACCCTCCACCATTACCAAGGTGAATTAAATGCCCACACTCGTATCCCATCCCGATGAAGTCAAGGTCGTCAGCCGCCGCTTCGGCCAGGGCGCGGCCAACATCGATCGCTACCTGGAGCTCGACGGCTACAAGGCCGTGCAGACCGCGCTCGACAAAGGTCCCGAAGACGGTGCCGCCTGGATCATCACGGAGATGAAAGCCTCCGGGCTGCGCGGCCGCGGCGGTGCGGGCTTTCCCACGGGCATGAAGTGGAGCTTCGTCCCCAAGCAATCCGAGAAGCCGAAATACGTGCTCGTTAACGGCGACGAATCCGAGCCCGGCACCTGCAAGGACCACGTCATCTTTTTGCACGATCCGCACGCGATCATCGAGGGAACCATGATCGCCGGCCTGGCGATCGGGGCGAAGATGGGCTTCATCTACCTGCGTGGCGAGTACCGCTACCTGCTCGAGATCATGGAGCGGGCCGTCGCCGATGCCTATGCCAAGGGCATCCTCGGCAAGAACATCATGGGCCACGAAGGCGTGGACTTCGACATCGTCACGCAGACCGGCGCGGGCGCATATGAGGTCGGCGAAGAGTCGGCGCTGATGGAGTCACTTGAGGGCAAGCGCGGCATCCCGCGCATCAAGCCGCCGTTCCCCGCCGTCGTCGGCCTCTACGGCGGTCCCACGGTGATCAACAACGCCGAGACCATCGCCAACGCCCCGCACATCCTGCTGATGGGTGGCGAGGCCTACGCCAAGCTCGGCTCCGAGCGCAACGGCGGCACGCGGCTCTTCGGCATCTCCGGCCATGTCGAGCGCCCCGGCGTCTACGAGCTCCCTATGGGCTACTCGATGCGCGACGCCATCTACAAGGTTGCGGGCGGCATCAAGGGCGGCAAAAAGCTCAAAGCCGTCGTTCCGGGCGGCAGCTCTTGCCCCGTGCTCAAGGCCGATGAGATCGACGTCGGGCTCGACTTCGACCAGATGGCCAAGGCCGGCACCATGCTCGGGTCGGGAGGCATCGTGGTTCTCGACGAAACCGTCTCTATTGTCGAGTTCGCCCTGCGCACCATCAAGTTCTACCAGCACGAGAGCTGCGGCTGGTGCATCCCTTGCCGCGAAGGCACAGACTGGCTCAAAAAGACTCTCACCCGCTTTCACGCCGGCGGCGGCACGCGCAAGGACATCGACAACATCCAGTACCTCGCCGAAAACATGATGGGCCGGACCTTCTGCCCACTCGGCGACGCCGCCGCCATGCCCACGCTTGGGTTCATCAAGAAGTTTCGCGGCGAGTTCGAGGAGTACCTCGCCGGCGTCCGCGTCGACAGCCCGCTCATCTCCATCGAGCCCATGGGCGAAGTTAAAAATGAGCTTGTGGGTGCCCACTAAATCCTGTCTACACAGCTACCAAATCTCTAATCCCGTCATCCTGAACGTAGTAAAGGATCTCCGTATTCGTGCAACCAATTCGCCCGACAAAATACACAAGATCCTTCGCTTCGCTCAGGATGATGGCTCGTGTGGGTAAAACAGGATTTGAGAGCATAGCCGAATGAAAATCACAGACCGCCTCTTTGCCGCCTCGAAACGCGTGCCGGCCCTCTCCTTTGCTCTCGCGTTCTGCTGCGTACTCGGCTGCCATCACAAAACGGCCGCCGAGGGCAGCACGGCATCACCTGGCTCCGCCGCCGCCGTCGACAATAGCTGGGTGCAAGCCGCCAAGAGCTGCTGGCCCGACCTCGCCAAGAACGGCCACACCCCGCAGCAGATCCAGCAGTACCTCGCCACCCCTGGCAATGTACGCTCGGCCTTCCCAAGCTACACCGGCCTCAGTGACGCCACGATCAACGCCGACATCACGGTGCCCTTGGCCACCATCTTGCCACCGGATACGACGAAGCTGACGAACTCCTCGAAACCCGTACTGACCACCGGCCAGGCCGTTGCCGGCACACCGCCGCAGGGTGCCGTCGCGCAAAGCACGCACGGCAGCGCACCGCCCGACGCCCTCTGCGCCATCCAGAGCGGTCTACCCCAAGGCTTTCAACAGTAAGGACCCACACCCCATGCCCGACGTAACCTTCACCGTAGACGGCAAAAAGCTCACCGCCCCCGCAGGCACGCTGCTCATCGACGCCTGTAAGGCTGCGGGCATCGAGATCCCTGCGTTTTGCTACTACCCCGGCCTCTCGCTGCAGGCTGCCTGCCGCATGTGCCTCGTGCGCATCGAGAAGATCCCCAAGCTGCAGACCGCCTGCACCACCCCCGTCACCGAGGGTATGGTCGTCGCGACCGAGTCGCCCGATATCACCCAGGCCCGGAAGTCCACGCTCGAACTCCTGCTCGGCAACCATCCCCTCGACTGCCCCGTCTGCGACGCGGGAGGCCAGTGCGAGCTCCAGGACATGACCTACAAATACGGTGCCGGTGAAAGCCTCTACGCCGAGGCCAAGAATCACCGCGAAGAGCAGCAGTGGTCGCCGGTCGTCTTCTTCGATCGCCCCCGCTGCATCCTCTGCTACCGTTGCGTGCGCATGTGCGGCGAGGGCATGGACGTCTTCGCATTAGGTATCCAGAACCGCGGCTCCGCTGCGGTCATTGCGCCCAACGTCCCCGCGCAGCTCTCCCCTGACGACCTCCCTCGCGTCGACTGCGAGCAGTGCGGCATGTGCATCGACGTCTGCCCCGTCGGCGCGCTCACCTCCGGCACCTACCGCTACAAGACCCGCCCGTGGGAGATGAACCACGTCGCCACCATCTGCACCCACTGCGGCGACGGCTGCAAGACCACCCTCGGCGTGCGTTCCACGACCGAGGGCTCCGAGATCATGCGCGGCGACAACCGCGACAAGAGCGGCATCAACGGCGACTTCCTCTGCAACAAGGGCCGCTACGCCTTCGACTTCGCCAACCAGCCCGAACGCCTCTCGCAGCCCATGATTCGCAAGGGCGGCAAAGGCTCGCCCCTCACGCCCGTCACCTGGGACGAAGCCCTCGCCTTCGCGGGCACACGCCTTCGCGAACTCCGCGACACCCGCGGCCCCAGCTCCCTCGGCGTTATCGGCTCCAACCGCACCACCAACGAGGAAAGCTACCTCCTCCAGAAGTTCGCACGCACCGTCCTCCGCACCAACAACATCGACCACCACCGCACCGCGGACTTCGTCACCCTCGCCACCGCTTTGCAGGGCAGCGAAGGCCATTACGCCTCGCAGCGCGACGTCGTCAACGCCCCGGCCCTGCTGCTAATTGGCGGAGACCCGAGCGAGCGCTCCCCACTCACCGCATGGAACATTCGCACCGACGTTCGCCTCAACCGAGCCAGGGTCTACGTCGCCAACACCGACGAGATCAAGCTCCGCCGCCAGGCCAAGATGTTTGCGCAGGTCGCCCCCTTCGGTTACGCCAGCTTCGTCGCTTACCTCGCCGGCGACGACGCGCAGGCCTCCTCCGCCTCGGTGATCGCCCAGGCTGATGAGCTCTCCAGCTTTCGCGAGGCCGTCCTCAACGAGCCCAACCTCGTCGTGCTCGTCGGCAACGAGCTCCGCGACGGCGAACTCACCCGCCTCATCAAGGCTCTGCCCAACGCCCGCTTTGCCTGCAACGCCGACTACGTTAACTCGCGCGGCGCCTCCGACATGGGCCTCCTCCCGGACATGCTCCCGGGCTACCAGCCTCTCACCGGCTCGACGATTGCCGCCGAATTTAATACGCCCACCGAACCCGGCCTCGACCTCCTCGCCATGTTCTCCGCCGCCCAGGCCGGCCAGCTCGCCGGCCTCTACGTCGTCGGCGCAAATCCCGTCGCGCGCTTCTCCGTCGATCCCTCCGCGCTCGCGAACACCTTCCTCGTCGTGCAGGACATGTTCCTCACCGAAACCGCCGAGCTCGCCGACGTCGTCCTGCCCGCCGCCAACCTCTACGAGAAATCCGGCTCCGTCACCAACAGCTACGGCGACCTCCAACTCGTCTCCAAAGCCGCCGACAAGGCCGGCACCCGCTCCGACTTCGAGCTCATCGTCCGCCTCGCTGACCGCATGGGGCATGCTGTCAAACAACTGGTGCGATTTGGGAAAGGCCTCCGCGCCGACCAGGGCCAAAGCCGCGGTGCCCAGTCCGGCGAGGCCGACCGCCACGCCGTCTGGCTCACCTCCAACAACCTCGAACCCAAGCTCTCCCCCTTCGACCCCTTCGCCATCCTCGACGAGATCCAACGCCTCGTCCCCGGCTACGACAAGCTCCTCCGCCTCCAACTCCTCTCCGGCAACGACCAGCACCTCACCCCCGCCAGCTCCGGCCTCGTCCACATAGAAAACCGCAAAGACCTCATCCTCCCCAGCGCCGACACCCTTTTCACCTCCGGCACCCTGACCAACTACTCGCCCATGCTCCAATCCATCACCCGCCACCAGCAACGCGAAGTAGCCGACCACTTCGCGGAGGCAGCCGGCGACTAACCTCCGCAGAGTACGACTGCAATAAGTATTGCCAGACCTCGCTAAGCGAAGTCTGGAAATTACGTCTAGAAGCACCTTTCACAACGGCGTTTACAGTTAGCAATACTTGCATGCGGGTTATAGGCATCGGGAACCACAACATCGATGGGGCTCCTGGAAGCATTCGACATTTGCTGGCACCGAGTAGCAGATGCGAATTCTCACTTCACTGTTCGTGCTCAAAGGCAAAAGAAGCTTTCGAAACCTCAATTCAGTGCGCACCTTTCGCTTGTAGAAGCTTAATGACCTCCTTCTTGTCGTTCCTTATAGCCATCTGGAGTGGTGTGCGACCGTGGTCGTCTTTGGCGTTGACGTTGGCTCCCTTCGCAAGCAGAATTTTAGTCACTTCGACGTAATTGCCGCCCCAGTCATAGTGGGAATCGTCATCCATCGCTGCCCGGAACAGCGCAGTCTGACCCTCATTGTCTACGGCCTCAACGTTCGCGCCCTTGGACAACAACAGATTGACGGAATCGATACGCTCCTCGCTAACGGCATGCATCAGCGCTGTTTCCCCGTTCGAGTCGGCGTCGTCGACTTTGGCGCCCTTAGCTATCAGCACGGTTTCCGCCTCGACATGATCTTCAAACGTTGCCGCGATCAAAGCCGTGGTGCCGGCTTTGTTCTTCGTTTCAACATTCGCGCCCCTACCTAAGAGCAATTGCAGTATGTCTGTAGCTTTGTAATTCAACGCAGCCAAGATAAGAGGGGTGTTGCCATTTGACGTCTTCGCTGTGATGTCGGCCTTTTTGTCTAACAGTATCTTGACGATGGCGAGGCGGTCCGCATACTCACTCCGGGGGATCGCCATGTCTCCACCCACTGCCCAGTTGAGAGGTGTGCCTTTGGAGTTGGATGTGGCCTCCACATTTGCACCTTTCTCTAACAGAACGCGCACAACGTCGACCCGGGCGTGCTCCGTGGCGACCTTGAGGGGCGTCTGGTCACTGTCATCCCGGCTTTCGACATCGGCCCCTTGCGCCAACAGCGTCTTCACAACCTCGGCGTTGCCATCGTCTGCAGCCCGGATAAGTTGCTGGTTTAACTTACCAGATCGGGCTTGTCCACTCGCTAAGCCGCTAAGTAATACGAGGATGCACGGGGTAGTTGCAAAACGCGTTCTCTTCAAGGTCATCTCCCTGTCAAGATATTTTACTCAACACGTTCGGTCAGCCGGCGTTGAGGGTGCAAAGGGCGGTGATAGGGGTTCTGCACGTGGCTACGTGTTTGGAGGTGCTGCGCCGGGTGCCCCATCCATGCGCAAGCCTCACCGCGCATGAGTGGGGTCCCTGCTGCCGCCCTCAACATGGTTTTCAAGTAAAAAGGAAAATAATCCAAGAAACCGGATGCTTATCGGTTCCTAACTTTAGCCCCTCTCTGCTCAGCACCCCGAAGATCCTCTTCACGCTTACCGTAATCTGCGAAAATAGGACAGAGAACACTCCCTGGAGATCGACCTACGCCCCGAACTCGAAGCCCAAATCGCCGCCCAGGCTCAAGCCCGCGGACTGGCCGTGGAGCAGTACATCGTCGAAGTCCTCGAAGCGTCCACTGCCTTTCATGCCTCACGGCAGCAAGCGGTCGATAAGGCCATCGAGCGCATTAATGAGCTCCGCCAGGGCAATTTCCTCGGTGGCGCGAATATCAAATACCTCCTCAAGGAAGGCCGGCAGTAATAACAGCCCCGCAGGACCGTCTCGCCGGCCATCGCTCTCCTCCTCGTCTATCTAGGCACTCAAGAGCATTGCGTAGTCAGGCAGGCCACTCATCAATGCTCCTTTTCACAAGCAGCAGTTCTCCCTACCTGATTCCCCGGGCGCTTTGACGGGCCAGCAAGTTTGGACTGGCTTCAAACCCAGGAGTCCGCGCCCAACAGCTTCCGCCCTAGCGCAGTAAGCTCCGCCGTCGCGTACTTCGTTCGTTCCCACTCACGCGGGTCGCCAGGAAACGCAAAACCCTCCGGTGCGCCGCGTTCCTTCCACGACTGAACCCGTCGCTCCCGCAACTCCGTATTGCCTTCGTCCGCTGGCGTCATGGCGATGTATTGGGCCATGCGCACCTTGTTTTCTGAGGTGTTTGGCCGAATGCCATGGGCGAGCAGGCTGTTGAAGATCATCAGATCCCCCGCCTTCATCGGAACCGGATAGACCTCGAATCCATCAACATTCGGTTTGAAGCCGTCCCGGTCCGCCGGCTGCCGCTTCTTCCACTCCTCAAACGTGCGGAACAGCTCAGGAACGCATTGGAAGCCGCCGGTCTCGCCGTCCGCATCGACCAGTGATAGCACGCCCTGCACGTTCACCGGAAGCGGGTCCAACGTGGTGTCCACATCAGTGTGAATAAAGCCACTGAACGCCCGCCCACTCTTGTTGGGCGTGTTCAGGTTCGCCCGGTCGATCGTCACCCAAAGCTTTTCATCATCCCATATGTCAACAAACGCGTCGTAAACACGCGGAAACTGACGGTTGTTCCACAGCGCCTGATGGTTGTAGATCTCGACCATGCCGCTGTTGTTCAGCTCTTTCATGGCATGGTTGCGCAACTGCGCGGCGTTCCATGTGGAGGGGTCATTCGCATCCATCTCCTGGAACTCCCAGAGGAGCTTCTTCAGCACCTCCACGTTCTCCGCGGGAACGGCCTGCTTCACCACCACAAATCCATACGTCTGCCAATGCTCAAAATCAGCCTGCGACAGAACACGCAGCGGCAGCTTTTTCTCGATCAGGTGCAGCGGCTCCCGACGTATTTGAGGCGTAAGTTTGTTGTCGCCCGGCTTGCCCACTGTTTTATCATCCATCACCGCTGTCTGGTTCATGACTACCTCCATAGCGCACGTGCGCCTAGGAAGACCATAGTCAGCCAAAGATCCGCCGTGTTCGCTCCGCGTATCGAAAACTGGTATTGAAGTCTTAACAGCGGATTAGAGCGCGTACAATTCCACCAGTTTGTCAGAGCGATGAAGCCCTACCTCGAACATATTGCAGCCTCCAAAGAGGCTTCCTGGACTTTGTTCGATCGCCGCCTGCCTGCCATACCCTTCGAGTGGCACTACAACAGCGAGTACGAGCTGACGCTCACCCTTAACAGCCAGGGACAGCGCTTTGTCGGCGACAGCATTGCTCCCTATGGAGATGGAGACCTCGTCCTCATCGGTCCCAGGATTCCCCACACCTGGTGCTCGGGCGATCACTGCAGCGCAGGCCCAACGCATCAGGCGTTGGTGCTCTGGTTCAGCGAGAGCTTTGTCGGAAGTCTTATCCGCGCGCACGCGGAGCTTCGCCCAATTCAGGTCTTACTGGAAAGCTCGACCCGGGCCATTGAGTTCTCTGCAGAAGCCCGAGGAAGAGCTCGTCCTTTGATCTGCAGGATGCTCACGCAAACAGCCGAGGATCGGTTGCCCGCTCTCCTGCAGCTGCTATTACTGCTGTCGCGAGATACAGAAGCGCGGCCTCTTACTTCGCCCAACGTTCATGCCCTCCCCGATGTCAAGGAGGAGCGCATCGGCCGGGTCCTTACCTTCTTGCACGACCATTACCGTGAACAAAACGCCGTAGATCGGCTCAGCTCTCTCGCCGCGCTGAGCCGAAGCTCCCTGCACAGGGTTTTCAAACAGCAAACCGGGATGACGATCACTGGCTATATCACTCGGCTGCGGATCGGCAACGCTTGCGCCTTGCTGATGAATACAGACAAGCCCATCGCCCTGGTTGCGGATGATGTCGGCTATGGAAATCTCGCGAACTTCAATCGTCAGTTCAAGGAGCTAAAGGAACTCACGCCGAGGCAGTTCCGCTCCGCCTTCAGCGTCGAAACCAGAGCGCAAACGGGAACACCCTCTTAATCTCACGGTCTGCAACCTGCCAACGCCGCGTGTGGACCTGACCTGCTGCCATCACCAACTGTTTAGTAGTGACCCCTGTTTTTCGATCGTTACCCACGACCCAACCCACCGAACGTCGTACCATAGCCGTGCAGCCACTTATCCGATGAGCCATCTTTCTGATTTCCAAGTCTTCCTTCTGCTCAGCATCCTCAAGATCGCCGTGGTGCTCGTCATCACGCTGACCGCGGTCGCCTACACCGTGCTGCTCGAGCGCAAGGTGCTCGGCCGCATGCAGAACCGCTGGGGACCCTCGCGCACCGGTCCCTTCGGCCTCCTGCAGCCGCTCGCCGACGGCATCAAGCTCTTCCTCAAGGAAGACATGATGCCCCTCGCCGTGCAGCGCCCGCTGTTCATCCTCGCGCCCATGATCGCGCTCGCCTGCGCGCTGATCTCGATCTCCGTCGTGCCGTTTGGCGCGCCGTTCTACGTGCGCGGCGTGAACCTGACGCAGATCTCCGACCTCAACGTCGGCCTGCTGGTCATCCTCGGGGTCACGTCCATTGGCGTCTACGGCATCGCGCTCTCCGGTTGGAGCTCCAACAACAAGTTCTCGCTCTTCGGCTCCCTCCGCGCCACCGCGCAGGTCATCAGCTACGAACTCGCGCTCGGCCTCTCGCTGGTCGGCGTCGTCCTCCGCGCCGGCTCGCTGCGCCTGCAGGATATCGTCGGCTCGCAATCCGCGCACGGCGCCCTTAGCTGGAACATCTTCGGCGGTCCCGCGCGCGAGCACACCCCCCATGGCACCGTGTGGGTCATCGCGGGCGGCTTCCAGATCATCGCCTTCTTCATCTATTTGATGGCCGCCTACGCCGAGACCAACCGCACCCCCTTCGACCTTCCCGAGGCCGAATCCGAGCTCGTCGCCGGCTATCACACCGAGTACAGCTCCATGAAGTTCGCCATGTTCTTTATGGCCGAGTACGCCAACATGATCACCGTGGCCTGTGTAGCCACGCTGCTCTTCTTCGGCGGCGCGAGTTCCCCCTTCGGCCACCTCTTCCAGCACGTCCTTACCGGCCAGGCCTTCACGCTACTGCTGCCGATCGTCTGGTTCGTGGCCAAGATTTTCGCCTTTCTGCTGCTCTATATCTGGGTGCGCGGCTCGCTGCCCCGCTTCCGCTACGACCAGCTGATGGGCTTCGGCTGGAAGTTTCTGCTGCCCGTGGCCATGCTCAACATCCTGGCCACCTCCCTTGTCCTCGCTTGGCGCAGCTGACCTCTGAACCGCTTGCCATCCTGAGCGCAGCGAAGACCTGCTCTTCTGGTTGTCATTCCCGAAGGGAATCTACGTTCTTCGCCTGAGCGCACGCTCTACCCGATAGACAAACGCTTTACAATGAACACGCACCGACAAAGAACGAACCACGTCTCTCGTTTCCGACGAGGTTCCCCAGGGTTGCTACGCCACGATGGAACTGTTTCTCTTCATCCTCTTCGGTCTGCTCGCGGTCGGCGGCGCGCTGAACCTGTTGCTGCAGCGGCACCCGATCAACTCGGCGCTGTCGCTGATTGTCGTGATGATGTCACTCGCGGTGCTCTACTTTTCGCTGGGCGCGGAGTTCCTTGCCGCCGCGCAGGTCATCGTCTACTCCGGTGCCATTATGGTGCTCTTCGTCTTTGTCATCATGCTGCTCAACGCCGGCGAAGAGGACCGCACTAAAAATTCCAAGATCGTCGCCATCGCCGGATTCCCGGGGGTCGCCGCTGTCTTCTGCCTGCTCGCCTTCGTGTTTCTCTCCGAAAAGCAGGCACTCGGCACCACGCAACTCGGCGGCTATCTCTCAAATGCGGCCAGCAACATCGTCGAGATCTCGCACGTCCTCTTCACCTCGCTTCTGCTGCCCTTCGAGGTCACCTCCATTCTGATCCTGGTCGCGATCATTGGCGCGGTCGTGCTCGCGCGGAAGGAGCTTTAGGGAGATGACGCAAGTCCCCATTGCCTACTACCTCATCCTGGCCGCGATCCTCTTCTGCATCGGCATCGCCGCCTTCCTGATCAAGCGCAATATCATCACCATCTTCATGTCCATCGAGCTCATGCTCAATGCCGTTAACCTGACCTTTGTCGCCTTCGCGCACATGTGGCACCAGGTCAGCGGCCAAATCTTCGTCTTCTTCGTCATGGTCGTCGCCGCCGCGGAAGCCGCGGTCGGCCTCGCCATCATCATTGCGCTCTTCCGCGCCCGGCAGACCCTGAACGTCGATCAGGTCAACCTCATGAAGAACTAGGGGCGTCAGCGCATGTTTGCCAACACACCAAGCGAAGCGATCAAACTGCTCGATGATGCGTTCAATCGCGGCGACGTGGACGCCATCATCGATCTCTACGAAGAGAACGCCACCGTCGCCGCCGAACCGGGGCAGGAAGCCCGTGGTACGCACGCCATTCGCGCCCTATACGAGCAAGCTGCTACCGCTGGAGCCTCGGCAGAGCAGCTTGTGACCAAGGTCTTTGAAGCGGAGGGTATTGCCCTGTTTCTTTCGCGCTGGACGCTCACGCAAGCCGGAAGCGCCCCCCAAACCTTCGTCTCCACCACCGTCCTCCGCAGGCAGCAAGACGGCGGGTGGAAGGCTCTAATCGACAATGCTCGCGGTCCGCAGGTCCTTGATGCGACTCCTTAATCTACCCGCAACGCGAACACTCCAGACGAAAGCCCGTTCCATTCCCACTACGCACACGAGCCCCCAAACCGCATGAACACGAACCTCCTCTGGCTCATCCCCGCGCTCCCCTTCGCCGGCTTCGTGCTGAATGGCACCCTCGGCCGCCGGCTCTCGCGTGCCGGCGTGTCCGCCATCGCCCTGTTCTTCACGGCCGCCCCCGCCGTCCTCGTCGCCATGCTCTGGTCGGCGATGCTGCGTCCCGATGCGCCCCAGGCCCTCACCGTCACCAGCCGCCCATGGATCGCGATCACCGGCTTCCAGGTCAACTTCTCGTTCGCCGTCGATCACCTCACGCTGATTATGCTGGCCATCATCACCGGCGTCGGCTTCCTCATCCACGTCTACTCCGCTGGATACATGGCGCACGAAGAGGGGTATTGGCGCTTCTTCGCCTACCTCAATCTCTTCATGTTCTTCATGTTGGTGCTCGTGCTCTCGGCCAGCTTCCTTCTGCTCTTCGTCGGCTGGGAGGGCGTTGGACTTGCCTCCTACCTGCTCATCGGCTTTTACTTCCCGCGCGACTCCGCCGCCAACGCCGGCAAGAAGGCTTTCGTTGTCAACCGCATCGGCGACTTTGGCTTTCTCTTGGGCATGTTTCTGCTCATCGCCCACTTCGGCTCGCTGGACTTCGCCACCGTCTTCGCTAAGGTGAACGCCTTGCCCCCGGCCGTCACCGGAGGCTTCCTCACCACCATCTGTCTCCTGCTCGTCCTCGGCGCCACCGGCAAATCCGCGCAGATCCCGCTCTATGTCTGGCTGCCCGACGCCATGGAAGGCCCTACGCCGGTCTCCGCGCTCATCCACGCAGCAACCATGGTCACCGCGGGCATCTATCTCGTCGCCCGCTGCCACGCGCTCTTCGACCGCTCACCCTACACGCTCGGCGTCATCGCTCTGATCGGCGTGCTGACGGCCTTCTTCGCCGCTACCATCGGCACGGTGCAGCACGACATCAAGCGCGTGCTCGCCTACTCCACCATCTCGCAGCTCGGCTATATGTTCCTCGGCTGCGGTGTAGCGGCCTATTCGGCCGGCATCTTCCACCTGATGACGCACGCCTTCTTCAAGGCCTTACTCTTCCTGGCCGCCGGCTCCGTCATCCATGCGCTCTCCGGCGAACAGGACATGCGCGTCATGGGCGGCCTGCGCAAACGCATCCCCGTCACCTTCTGGACGATGTCCGCCGGCGTCTTCGCCATCGCGGGCATATACCCCTTCTCCGGCTTCTTCTCCAAGGATGAGATCCTCTACCGCACCTTTACCTCGCCCAACCCTCTGGGCAAGCTCCTCTGGTTTATCGGCCTCGTCACCGCCGGCCTGACTAGCTTCTACATGTTCCGGCTCTGGTTTAAGACCTTCTTCGGCCCCGAGCGCTTCGACGAGAATGCCCTCGCGCACGGCCACAGCACGCATCCGCTACCGGACGCCACGGCAACTCACGCGACCCATAATGAAGCCGCTGCCGCCGAGCACGATTCGGGACAGGCTCTTCACGCCCACGGTGTCCATGAGTCCCCCGCCGTCATGACCATTCCACTCGCCGTTCTCGCCGTCCTTGCCATCATCGGCGGCTGGATCGGCGTTCCCGCCGCGCTCGGCGGTTCCAATCACTTCGAGCACTTTCTCGAGCCTGTCTTCCCCGACCCTCCAGCACTTGTACTGATCAAGTCAGTAGGTATGCCATACCGTATCCACCCATACGGACCCGGATCCCCTTCCGTCTCGCATGGCACCGAGATCACCCTTGCCGCCGTTTCGCTCCTCACCGCGCTGCTCGGTTTCGCCATCGCCTACGTCTTCTACTACCGCCAGCCCGGCACCGCGACACGCCTCGCCAACGCAGCCAAGCCGCTCTACCGTCTGCTCGATCACAAATACTGGATCGACGAAGCCTACGGCCTCATGATCATGGTCCTGCTCGGCTTTTCACGCCTCGGCCTTGGTGGCTTCGTGGAAGGCGCACTCGTCCAAGGCTCCGGCTCCGGCCTTGCCGCAGGCACCCAAGGCCTCGGCTGGCTCACCCGTCGCATGCAGACGGGCAATATCCGCGCCTATGCCGGCTGGCTCGCCTTCGGGGCAGCCATCCTCCTCGCCGTGGTTCTCTTCGGCGTGCACCCGGTTACCCGATGAGGCTCACGCGTCTTTCTGGTTGTCATCCCCGAAGGGGGCTCGCTTCACCGCTCTTTAGCTGTCATCCCCGCAGGGGATCTGCGTCTCCGAGGCACCACTGAATCCATGGACCTGAACCCCATCATCCTCACGCTGATCCTGCTCACGCCGCTCGCCGGTGCCGGCATCCTCGCTCTCATCCCCGAGCGCGAAGGCCACCCAGGACGTAAGACCCACCACATCGCTGCGCTCGTCGTCACGCTGATCATCTTCGGCATGACGCTGCTTCTGCCGGCCCACTACACCTATGGCCTGCCCGGCTTCCAGTTCGAGCAAAACAGCCCATGGATCCACTCGCCCGCCATCCGCTACCACCTCGGCGTCGATGGCCTCTCCCTGTGGCTCGTTGTCCTCACCGGCTTCCTCGCCCCCATTGGCGTGCTCGTCAGCTGGAACGCGGTTGCCTCGCGCGCCAAGCTCTTCTTTACGCTTTTTCTGCTGCAACAGGTCGCCATGCTGGGCATCTTCATGTCCCTCGACCTCTTCCTCTACTACGGCTTCTGGGAGCTTTCCCTCGTGCCGATGACGCTGCTCATCGCCACCTTCGGCCGCACCGAAAACCGCCGCCGCGCCGCCATCAAGTTCTTCCTCTACACCTTCATCCCCTCCGCCTTTCTGCTCGTAGCCATGCTCTGGCTCTACGCCCGCACCGGTACCTTCGATGTCGTCACGCTCGAAGCCCTGGCCGCCGCGCACCACATATCGGCCAACGGCCCGGCGCTCTGGCTCTGCTCGCTTGCCTTCCTGTTCGCCTTTGCGGTCAAGGTTCCGGTCTTCCCGCTGCACGGCTGGCTCTCGGACGCCATGCAGGAAGCCCCCACCGCGGCCGTCATGATCCTCGCCGGCAAGCTTGGCCTCTACTCCATCCTGCGCTTCAGCTTCGGCATCTTCCCCGAGCAATCCCGCCACATCGCCCCACTGCTCATCGCCCTTGGAGCCATCGGCATCGTCTACGGGTCACTCGTCGCCCTGGTGCAGAACGACCTCAAAAAGCTCGCCGCCTTTTCCACGCTCGGCCACGTCAGCTTCATCGTCCTGGGCATCTTTGCCTTTACAATCGCCGGCATCGATGGCGGCGTCTATCAACTCCTCAACGAATCGCTCATCGCCGCGGCGCTCTTCACGCTGCTCGGCCTCCTCTATGAGCGCTACGGCACCTACGACATGCGCGACTACGGCGGCCTCGCCGCGAAACATGCTTGGCTGGTAACGATGTTCGTCATTACCGCCCTCGCTGCCGTTGGCCTGCCCATGCTCAACGGCTTCGTCGGCGAGTTCCTCATCCTCTCCGGCACCATGACCTCGCCCGTCACGCATCACGCGTTCTGGACCGTGATCGGCACCACCGGCGTCATCCTCTCCGCCGCCTACATGCTGCTCATGATCCAGCGCGTCTTCTATGGGCGTTTAGGGCTGCGGTCCGAAGAAATCGCCGGCTTCGACCTCACCCCCCGCGAGCACCTCGAGCTCTGGCCCTTCATCGCGCTTTTCCTGCTCATGGGTGTCGTCTCCCCGTACTGGATGCGCTCCATCGATGGCTTCGGCACGGTCACCGCCGACAGGCCGGCCCGCTTCGAGCCCGGCAGCATTCGCCACATCGAGTCCGAAAGCTATGTCCCCGTCGCCACAACTGCCCCTCACACCTCAACAACTCGTACCGCAAAGCTGATCATTACCCGCACTTCGGCACCCATTCATCCCCTGGAGGCTCGCTAGATGTCCAACAACCTCCTTGCCCTCCTCCCTGAGCTCCTCATGACCCTCACCGGCGTGCTCGTCATGGTCATCGAGCCGCTCATCCCCATCAACCGCTCGCGCAAACCGCTCGGCTGGCTCGCCATTCTCGGCACGGCCCTTGCCGGGGGCGCGACCTGGTACCAACATCGCCTCATCGACAACGCCTACGGCACCCCCATTACCGGCTTCTACAGCACCGTCCAAGCCGATGAGTTCTCCGTCTTCTTCCACCTGCTCATCGCCTCGGTCGTCATCGCCGTCCTGCTCGCCTCTTTGGACTACTTCGAAGGCCCGACCACACCGGGGTCCCCGGCGGGCTTGCCCGTTGGGGTGGCCACTCACGCCGGAGAATACTTCGCCCTCGTCATCTTCGGCGCGACCGGCATGATGTTCATGACCTGCTCCGTTGAACTGCTCATGGTCTTCATCGGCCTCGAAATCTCCTCCATCTCGACGTACATCCTAGCCGGCTTCCGCAAGGGCCAGGCCACCGCCTCCGAGGCCTCGATCAAGTACTTCCTGCTCGGCTCCTTCGCCACCGCCTTCTTCCTCTACGGCATCGCGCTCTGCTTCGGAGCGACCGGTTCCACCTCCATCACGGCCATTTCGGCCGGCCTGGCGACCACAACAACGCCCATGCTCGGCCTGCTCGCCGTGGCCATGGTGCTCATCGGCCTCGGCTTCAAGGTCTCTGCCGCCCCATTCCATGTCTGGACCCCGGACGTCTACCAGGGTGCCCCCGCCCCGGTCGTTGCCCTCATGTCCACCGCGCCCAAGGCCGCCGCTTTCGCCGTGCTGCTGCGCTTCCTCTTCGACGCCACCCCCTCGCTGCATCATCAGTGGGTCGTGCTCATCTACATCCTCGCCGTCGCCTCCATGTGCATGGGCAACCTCGGTGCCCTGCTGCAGCGCGACGTCAAACGCCTGCTGGCCTACAGCTCCATCGCGCACGCCGGCTACCTGCTTGTCGCCTTCACGGCCACTGAGCCCAGCGCCATCGCTGGAGCCATGTTCTACACCGCCGCCTATGCCGCCATGAACGTCGGCGCGTTTCTCGTCCTCACTGAGCTCTCCGGCTACGCCGAGGGCTCGCGCTCGCTCGACGACTTTACCGGCATGGCGGCGCGCAAGCCGGGCCTCTCCGCCCTGCTCGCCTTCTTTCTGCTATCGCTCATCGGCATCCCCTTCACCGGCGGCTTCTTCGGCAAGTTCTACGCCTTCTCCGCCGCTATCGGCAACGGCTACGTCTGGCTCGCGGTCATCGGCCTCGCCAACTCCGGGGTCGCCTGCTTCTACTACCTGCGCCTGCTGGCCGCGCTCTACGCCCGCCCGTTGGCCGACTCGCTAGGCCACTCTCCCACGCGCAAGCTCCGTTTCCCCGCCCGCCTGGCCCTGGCCGGCACCGGCCTGGCTACGCTGGCGCTGGGCATCTTCCCCGGCCACCTGCTCAACCTCGTCCAGCGCGCGACACCGCCGGTCTTGCCCGCCTACTACACCCCTGCGCCGCACGCGACACTGCCGGCCACTGCGCCTACAGCCCGAGTCGACCAAAGCCGCTAGAGCAATCTCTCCAGCGAGTCTGTTCATTTCCAGCGGGTAAACCTCGCTGCTCATCACCTCGCTGCTAAATACTGAACAGGACTCAGGCTTGGCTAACGCCCGTCAGGCTAGACGTAGAAAAGCTCCTGCCGCAGCAGGAGCCTTTCCGTTCAGCCCTAAAAGCTTTACTTCACCTTGAGGAAGATGATCACGAAGGTAAACAGCGCCAGCGACTCGATAAAGGCCAGGCCCAAGATCAGGAAGATGAAGATGCCAGGACGTGCACCCGGGTTACGCGCCAGTGCCTCGGCCGAGGACGCGGTCGCCCGTCCCTGGGCGAGACCGCAAAGCCCGGCTGCCAGGGCCATCGAGAGGCCCGCGGCCAAAGGAACCCACTGCGAACCAGCTCCGCCCGCAGCTGCGGCGTCTTGGGCAAAAGCCGGCACTGCCAGAAACAGCCCAGCCAGCGTGGCAAAGATGTACTTCATCGTGTTCAACGTGTTGCGCATGGGTAATGCTCCTGCCCCCGTAAGATCTCGCCGCCAGTTGGTGGTTGAGGCTCACCGTGCTGGCCCCCTCACACTGAAGCGGCGGCAGTGCCCACCGCGCAGAGGGAGCGCCCCCACGCGGGAATGTTAAAAGTTATGCCCTTTGGTTGTCATCCCCGCAGGGGATCTGCGTTTCCTCGCTCCGAAGTGCTCCAGCCTTAATGCTCATGCGCCACAGCCAAGGACAAATAGATCGAAGCCAACAGCATGAACACATACGCCTGCACAATGGCGACCCCGAAGTGCAGCCCCAAAAAAATCAGCGGAATACCCACCGGAATCAGCGAAAAGAACGCCAAGGTGAGCAGATCGCCGGCAAACATATTGGCGAACAACCGCACCGTAAGCGAAAGGATGCGCGCCAGGTCCGAGATGATCTCGATCGGAAACAGCAGCGGCGAAATCCACCACACCGGCCCGAGGAAGTGCTTGATATACGATCCGCCATTCACGCGAACGCCATGAAAGTGATAGTAAAACCACGTCACAATCGCGAACCCAAGCGGTACGCTGACATTGGCGGTCGGCGACTCCAGCCCTGGAACCAGTCCCGTCAGGTTGCACAGCAAGATGAACAACAGCAGCGTCGTGAGATAGCCCGTGAACCGTTCATGGCCATGGCCGATGATCTGCTCGCCCTGCTCGGAGACAAACTCGTGCGTCATCTCCGCCAGGTGCTGGATGCCGCCCGGGGTCTCTACGCTGAGCGACGCGCGCACCAGCAGGAAGTAGCCGATCAGCACCAAGAACACCAGCAGTTCCATGGCATTAGCGTTGGTGATCGGGGCTTCGGGGTAGGCCGGCGCAATATGCAGCATGGCGAGCAGCCCGTCGACCGGGCGCGCGAAGAGGTGATTTAGAAGTCTTGTGAACAGCAGCTGTGTCGGCATGAGGCTTTCGTCGGCAGATCAGCCCGAAGGCATGTCAACCTGGGAGGCCCGGCGCTGCCCGGAGCAAAACCGTTCGGCAGCTAAACCGTCCACGCTTTTACGAGCCGCAAGCCCTCAACCGTGAGCGAAAACACACCCAGGCCAAGGCCGGCCGCGAGCGCGACGACGGAACCTTCCAGATACCTAAGGCTACCATAGAGCACCACGACCACCACGGCCAGGCGCACGAAGAATCCGGTCAGCAGCAGGCCCATCGGACGTGTCCCTTCAATCCCTTCTTCACTCGCGTCCATGCGCGCCATCAGCGCGGTCAGCAGCCGCAGCCACTCCCACAGCCCCGACGCGGAGATCGCCGAACCCACCAGCAGCATCGCCCCGGCACGCCATCCGCCCAGCCGCCACCAGACCAGCGGCAGCGCGACGACAGTCAGAACGAGCAGCAGCCGGATCGCCCGCAGAATCGTCTGCCGAAAATCCCCGTCCGAGAAGCTTTCAAGCGCACGCAAGCCTAATCGCCCCGCTTCAGGTACCGCGAAGCCAAGACAAAAATCTGAATGAATCCGCCGATTGCCCCTAAAAGTATGCCCACTACCCCGATCCAGCCCTGGTGGAAATGCTTGTCCAGCGCTTCGCCAACCAGCCAGCCAATTAGACATCCGGCGGGCATGGCAATGGCGAGTTGAATGAACGACTCCGCCTTGACCAGCTGGCCCAGCGCGCCCATGTCCTGCCGCGGCTTGGTGTCACCGTTGTTGACGATCTTGCGCTCGGGTGCCATCGCCCAAACACTATCACCCGACGCCATGGCTCGCCAGACCCGCTGGCTATACTTAGGAGGTTGCGACCTCCCACGCTTCGTAGTTCCAGTGTGAAGGGACGGTTGCCTATCTGCTTTGGAAGAGAGCCTCCTTTTGCCCCAGTTTGAAAGCGAGTTCGAACAGAATCTTTATCGGCAGCGACAGGAAAAACTTGAGCAGTTGACGGAGATTGGCCAGCGTCTCGGGCTTTCCAGGCTCGAAAGCATCTACCCGAACCGCTTTCCCTCCGCCGACGAGCCGCTCACCCTTGCGCAAATTCCCGATCTCATCGGGAAGTACGACGACACGAACGCACCCGCAACCCACGACCAGCTTGAGGCCGAAAAACCCGAGTTCGCCGTCGCCGGCCGGCTGATGAGCCATCGGCTGCAGGGCAAGGCCGGTTTTGCGCACCTGCAAGGCGGCGGCAAGCGCTTGCAAATCTATATCCGCAAGGACGACCTCGGCCCCGACCCGGAAACGAGAGATGCCGTCTTCGCGCTCTATAAACTGCTCGACCTGGGAGACCACATCGGCGTGCGCGGCACGCTGATGCGCACCCGCACCGGCGAACTCACCCTCAAAGCCCTCCCGCTTGGCGGCCGGCCCGCGATCAGCTTTCTCGCCAAGGCGATGCTGGCGTTGCCGGATAAGTATCATGGCCTCGAAGACGTGGAACTGCGCTACCGCCAGCGCTACGTCGACCTCATCATGAACTCCGGCACGCTCGCCAAGGCCGAGGTGCCGACTCTTCCCGGTTCCGCGCCCACCATTGAAGTGTTATCTCGACCGGAGCGCAGCGAAGTGGAGAGACCTGCGGTTCAGTCCGGAGCGCCACAAACCTTGGGTGCCCCACCCTCACCGGCAGCCTCCTCGCCGGTTAGGGTGGGGTCTGAAGCGCCAGCGAACCCCGAAGCGCAGCTCCTCCCACCCGGCACGGGTGCCGTCACCGACACCTCTGCCCCCAACGAAGAGCATGACGACGCGCCCCTCAACGTGCGCGAGGTCTTCGTCAAACGTGCCGCCATTCTCCGCGCCATCCGTAAGTTCCTCGACGCTCGCGGCTACCTCGAAGTCGAAACCCCGATGCTGCACACGGTCGCCGGCGGCGCGGCGGCCAAGCCCTTTAAGACGCACCACAACGCGCTAGACATCCCCCTTTCGCTGCGCATCGCCCCCGAGCTCTTCCTCAAGCGCCTCGTGGTCGGCGGCCTCGACCGCGTTTACGAGATCAACCGCAACTTCCGCAACGAAGGCGTCAGTACCCGCCACAACCCCGAGTTCACGATGCTCGAGTTCTACCAGGCCTACGCCAACTACCACGACCTGATGGAGCTGACGCAGGAGATGGTTGAGTTCGTTGCGATGGAGGTGAATGGCAGCACGGTAACCCACTTCAGCGGCGAAACTATCGAACTCGCAACTCAAAACTGGACAAAACTCAGCATGCGCGAGGCGATCGTAAATTGGTGGCCAAGTGACATGAACGGGCCGCGCCCGAGCTTAGACACTTTCTCCAACGAAAGCCACTTCGCTCGGTTTTTGAAGGCGCATTCGGGACAAAGCGGCACAGGGCAAGTCTCTTCGCGCAAGCGAGGTCCGGACGGCAACCCCATACCATCTGCGCTTCAAGCAGCAGACATCTTCGGATTCCGCCTGACTGATCTCCAGATCTCATTGGAAGGTGAAGTGCCGGTCGGCAGGATCATCTCGGATCTCTTCGAGCACCTCACGGATGTACTACAGGCAGTGGGCGATCCTAAGCTCATCCAGCCCACCATCATCTACGACTTCCCCCTAGCCGTCTCGCCCCTCTCCAAAGTCAAGCCCGACGAGCCCGATTGGGTCGAGCGCTTCGAGTTCTATATCGGCGGCTTTGAGGTCGGCAACGCCTTCTCCGAGCTCAACGACCCCGAAGATCAACGCCGCCGCTTTGAGGCGCAGCTCGAGCAGAAGGAACGCGGTGACGAAGAGGCCATGGCCGCGGTGGATGAGGACTATGTCCGCGCCCTCGGCTACGGTTTACCCCCGACCGCCGGGGAGGGCATAGGCATCGACCGCCTCACCATGCTGCTCACCGGCTCCCGCTCCATTCGCGACGTGATCCTGTTTCCGCTCATGCGCCCCCGTGCCGAGGCAGCCCCGCAGACCGGCGAGGCGCAGGCACACAGTCAGTCGGCGGAGTAGACGCGAGCGACCCAAATTGTTGGAAAGCCATGGACCACCGAACTTCCCGCAGCGGCTAAAGCCACGGGGAAGGATGGCCTTTACGGCGGGACGGAAGTCCCGCCCCTCCGTCCCGGGTGGGGTCAGAGATTGAACACGGTGCTTGAAGGCTAAAAGCGATTCACCTGTAGTTCTGCCGTAAGGCCGAACCGCAGATTCCCTTCGGGAATGACAGAAAATGAAGTAAGTGCATACCCTTCAGGCAGTTCCTTTAAAGCCGTCATCCTGAACGCAGCTGTCATCCTAAACGCAGTGAAGGATCTCCATATACCTTCGACAGCCGCAGAGCTCCGGGGAGAAATACAGAGGTCCTTCGCTCCGCTCAGGATGACGACCGCAAGAGAGGTCTGTATCGCGAGCGTCGGTCGGCAGGTAACGTGCTCTGGCGCTTGGCCGCGCGCGCCATATATCCTGCAATCCTGACCAGAGACTAACGGCAAAGCTTTACCAGGGAGTGACGCGAGTGGCGATGAACACGATCGATGAGGCCGTAAAGCAGGACCTGACCGCAGAGGTTGCGGAGTGGATTGAGGCGTTTGACGCCGTTGTCGCGCATGACTGGGAACAGGGCGCCGCAGTGCTTTCGGCGCTGCGCACCCGCGCGCGCGAGGCCGGCGTGCCCGCCACGGGCCATGTCACAACCGCGTACCTGAACACCATTCCCAAGCACGACGAGGTGCCCTACCCCGGCGACCGCAGTCTCGAACGACGCGTCGAAGCGCTGATCCGCTGGAACGCCATGGCGATGGTGCACAAGCAGAACAAATACGATGCGGGCATCGGCGGCCATATCTCCACGTACTCTTCCTTGGCTACGCTGCTGGAGGTGGGCTTTAACCACTTTTTCCACGCCAAGTACCCCAGCGGCTTCGAAGGCAAAGGCGATCAGCCGGGCGACTTCATCTACTTTCAAGGCCATGCCTCGCCGGGCGTGTACAGCCGGGCCTTTCTCGAAGGCCGCTTCGATGAGACCCGCCTGAAAAACTTCCGCCACGAGTTGCGCGATGAGCCCGGCCTCTCCAGCTATCCGCACCCCTGGCTGATGGAAGATTTCTGGCAGTTCCCCACCGTCTCCATGGGTATCGGGCCGCTGAATGCGATCTACCAGGCACGCTTCATGAAGTACCTCGAGAACCGCAGCCTCATCCCGGTGACCGAGCGCAAGGTGTGGGCGTTCGTCGGCGACGGCGAGACCGATGAGGTCGATACGCTGGGCGCGATCTCGCTCGCTTCGCGCGAACACCTCGATAACCTGATCTTCGTCGTCAACTGCAATCTGCAGCGGCTCGACGGGCCGGTGCGCGGCAACAAGCGCATCATCGACGAGCTCGAAGGCATGTTCCGTGGCGCGGGCTGGAACGTCATCAAGGTCGTCTGGGGCTCGGACTGGGATGAGCTCTTCGAGCGCGACCATCAGGGCCTGCTGCTGAAGCGCATGGAAGAGTGCGTGGATGGCGATTACCAGGCCTTCAAGGCCAAGGGCGGAGCGTACCTGCGCAAGGAGTTCTTCGGTAAGTATCCAGAGCTGCTGAAGCTGGTCGAGGACAAGACCGATGAGCAGCTCGGACGCTTGCACCGCGGCGGCCACGATCCTCTGAAGATCTACAACGCCTATAAGCGCGCCCTGGAGCACAAGGGCGGACCCACGGTCATCCTTGCCAAGACGGTCAAGGGCTACGGGTTCGGCTCCACGCAGGCCCGCAACGCCGCGCACAACGAGAAGAAGCTGACCGACGACGCGCTCGCGCTGTTCGTCGATACCTTCCAGATCCCGCTGCCCGAGGGCGCGGCCAAGGATGCGGCCTTCTATCGTCCCGAAGCCGGCGACCCGGCGATCGAGTACATGCGCTCCCGACGGCAACAGCTCGGGGGCTATATGCCGTCGCGCGAGGTGCCCCAGAAGGATTTCCAGCTGGACTTTGCCGCCCCTAAGCTCGAGTTCTACACCGAGTGGCTGGGCGGTTCCAAGGGCCGTGCGGTCTCGACCACGATGGCCTTCGTCGCCATCCTGCGCGCGCTGATGAAGGACAAGGCCGTGGGCAAATTAATTGTGCCGATCGTTCCCGATGAGGGCCGCACCTTTGGCCTCGAGTCGGCGATCAAGCAGGTCGGCATTTACGCGCCCGAGGGCCAGAAGTACACGCCCCACGACGCCGACATGCTGCTCAGCTATCGCGAGGAGCGGGAAGGCCAGATCCTCGAAGAGGGCATCACCGAGGCAGGCTCCATGGCCAGCTTCACCGCCGCGGGTACGGCCTACACCAACTACCGTGTACCCACAGTGCCGTTCTACATGTACTACTCGATGTTCGGTTTCCAGCGCATCGGTGACATGGCTTGGGCGTTCGCGGATTCGCGCGGTAAGGGCTTCCTGATGGGCGGAACGGCCGGCCGCACCACCATGCTCGGCGAGGGATTGCAGCACCAGGACGGCCACTCGCATGTGCTCGCCAGCACTATCCCGACGTGCATCACGTACGACCCGGCCTACGCCTATGAGCTTGCCGTGGTGCTGCAGGACGGCATGCGCCGCATGTATGAGGCGGGCGAGGACCGCTTCTACTACGTGACGATGTACAACGAGGACTACGCCATGCCGGCAATGCCCGAAGGAGAAGACGTCCGCGAGGGCATCGTGCGCGGGCTCTATCGCTTCAAGGCCGCTGCCAACGGTGCGGCAACGGTGCAGCTGTTTGGATCCGGCACCATCCTCAACGAGGCCGTGCGGGCGCAGGGCATCCTGGCGGAAAAGTACAATATTGGCGCGGATGTCTGGAGTGCCACGAGTTACACGGAGCTCCGTCGCGATTGCCTGGAGGTCGAACGGCAAAACCGCCTGCACCCGGCTCGCCCCGAGGTCAAGCCCTACCTGCTCGAAGCGCTCCGAGACGCGCAGGGCCCGATCATTGCTTCCAGCGACTACATGAAGTCCCTGCCGGACGGCCTTTCTCCCTGGCTGGGCAAGCGTCTCGTGACGCTCGGCACGGATGGCTTTGGGCGCTCGGATAACCGGGAGCACCTGCGCCGCCACTTCGAGATCGATGCCGAGTCTATCGTCGCCGCGACCCTGTCCAAGCTGGCTCGCGATGGTGCGTTCCCCTCTGAAAAGGCAGAGGCAGCGCTTGCCGAACTTGGGCTTTCCGCAGAGGCCCGCAGCGCGGCCTATGCGTAAACAGCCTCGAGCCAGACCTCAGCTCTGAACGGGCGCGCCCTGGACGGACACAAACTTTTAAGAGGCGCGCTCGCATTGAGAAAGCGGGAATTCCGTCCCGCATAGACTTAAACCCTCGCAATGGTGGCTTCAGCCACTGAGGGCAGGTTCTGAAGTACATCCGGACTGCCCTGGAAAAAGCTACTGCAGTGAGACTCTTCCTCAACCCCCATCCCGTGCCACGCCTCCAGCAAAGGAGTCGCTTCCTTGGCTGAAAATCCGTTGCTGCCCGACGACGAGTTGCGAGCGCTGCTCGCGCTCACGAAGCGCTGCGCCAAACTCGGCGCGGCGGCAGTCCCTAAGCACGGTCTTGCTACCGCGCGCAAACGTAAGGGTGCCCTTCTGCCTTCGCGGGAGGCCCTGCTGGCGGGGACGGCCCTGCAGCTCAAACCCGGCGATCTCCTGCTGCCGGAGGCAACCGACTCCATCGCGAGCTCCCTTGCGCCGATGCCGGCAGGCCCCTCTGAAGTCGCTTTCCCGCTCGTGCCGGAGCTCGGCAAAAGCAGCAGTTCGCGGCTGCTGCTCGGCGCGGCGATGGCGGCCGCCCTGCGCGCTGCCGGCACGGACCGCATTGTGCTCAGCTACGGCCGCGCCGGAGCCCCGGATTCCGAGTGGGCCACCGCTCTGGGCTGGGCGCAGGCGCACCTCCTTCCCTTCGTTTTCGCGTTTGCCGATCCGCGCGGTGCCAAGGCCTTTCGTCCCTCCACGGGCGAGGGCGAGGGTGCGCCGACCTGGGAGGCCGTCGAGTCTCTGGCCCGTCGTCTGAAGATGCCCATCCTCTCTGTGGATGGTGAGGACGCCGTCGCGGTCTATCGCGTGATGCAGGAGTCGGTTATCCGGGCACGTGCTGGGGGCGGTCCCGCCATTCTCTGGGCGATGCTGCCCTCCGGGCGCGATCTCGCCGCCGGTCGGCCCGCCGATGCCACGCCGGTGGCTCGCCTGCAACGTTACCTGCGGGCGCGCAAGATCTCTCTTCGGAGCCTTTCGGCCGCCTCAGACGAACCACATTAAGAACCGGCCAGATGCCGAACCCGGCGCATCCCGATACACTATTGGCTATGTACCCCCGGCAGTCCCCCCGGCGTCTTCGCATTCTCGCGTCTGCGTTCGCACTCTCCGCACCATGGGCCCTCTCGAGCATGCTGCACGCGCAGGTGCCGAATCTTCCCTCGGTCCCGCCGCCGCAGCCCGCCTCGCCGGACAGCCTTCCGTCCATGCCGGCCGCAACGCCCGCGCGCAAGCCGGAAAACATCGGCGCGCCTATCGACGCACCCAAGCAGGATCCCTCGCAGGTGCCCTCGACCGGCACACCCGCCACGGCCGGCCAGACGACCGCACCGGGCTCCGTGCAGCCCACATATCCCGCGCAGCAGCCAACGTACCAGGACCCGCTGCAGACGCCCATCGTTGTCAGGCCCGCGCAGCCCGGTCAGCCTCAGCCGATCGACATCGCGCCGCCCACGCCGGTGACCTCGCTGCCATCGATCGCAACGGACTATGTCGCCCCTGCCGTCATCGACAAGGATCACCTCGGTTCCGCTTATATCAACGACGACGACACGATCTACCCGATGGCGCTGCGGCTCTATTCGCTCGGCTACCTGGACACGGCCTTCATCAGCATGCGCCCATGGACGCGGCGCAGCCTGCTGCATATGCTCGAGAACTCCCGCGGGGCCATTGAGGCCGGGGGCAACGAGCAGGCCATGGAGATCTACGCCAAGCTGATGAGCTACCTCGCTGTGGAGATCCCCGGTCCGGAAGGCACGCTCGGCAACGCCATGACGCGCGGCAAGGTCTACGGCCTGGATACCGTATATGAGCGCGCCATGGGCATCAGCGGACTTACGCTGCGCGACAGCTACCATCTCGGCCAGACGATCGCCAACGACTACGGCCGGCCCTATGAGGCTGGCTTCAACAATCTCACGGGCTTTTCCACGCTGAATGAGTGGGGGCGTTTTTCGCTGTCCGTTCGCGGCGAATACCAGCACTCCCCGTCCGCGCCCGGCTATAGCCTTGCTTTGGCGCAGTACGACTCCAATCTCGACTTCATCCCATTCCAGCCGCCCAACCAGCCCCAGAGCACCATTCCCTGGGGGCCGATCCGTTCGGTCAATCCCTTCCGTTTACAGGAGGCGACCCTCTCGTACCATGTGCTCGGCCATGAGTTCTCGGCGGGTAAAAGCGATGCGTGGCTGGGCCCCGCGTACGGCGGCTCGATGGCCTGGAGCAACAATGCGGAGAACATCTATTCCTTCCGCATCAATCGAGTCGATCCATTCTTCATCCCCTACTTGTCCAAGGTCACGGGGCCGCTGCGCTATGACTTTTTTGTAGGATCGCTCAAGGGGCATAGCCAGCCCAACGACCCCTGGGTTCACTCGGAGATGTTTGCCTTCCGGCCCACAAACAACTTTGAGTTCACCTTCCAGCGTACGGTCATCTGGGGCGGTGAAGGCCATGTGCCTGTGACCTTCGGGACCTTCTTCCGCAGCTTCTTTTCGACGCAGGACACGGCAGGGAGCCCGGCATCGAAGTCCAACCGAAACGATCCGGGTGCCCGTTTCAGCGACTTCAGCTTCTCCTGGCGGCTGCCCTTTCTGCGTAATTACGTGACCCTCTACACCGATTCCATTGCGCATGACGATGTAACCCCGGTAAGTGCGCCCCGCCGCGCCGCCTACCGGCCCGGCTTGTATCTCGCGCAGATTCCAGGGCTGCGCAAGATGGATCTGCGCGTCGAGGCAGCCAGCACGGATACCTCCACGCTGCGCAGCCAGGGCGGCGAGTTCAACTACTTTGAGATCATTCAGCTTCAGGGCTATACCAATAAGGGCTTCATCATGGGCGATTGGATCGGCCGGGAAGCCAAGGGCGGCGATGCCTGGCTGACCTATCACCTGTCTCCGAATGAGTGGGTGCAGGTGTCTTATCTGAATAAGAAGACGCCCAAAGACTTCATCCAGGGCGGGACCACGCAGAACCAGTTCAAGGCCGAGGTTGTCAAACGGTTGCGTCCTGATGTGGAGCTTAATGCCTGGTACCAGTACGAGAAGTGGAAGGCTCCGATTTATGTCTTGACGCCGCAGAATAACAACATTTTCACGGTCCAAGTGAAGTTTTTCCCCAAGCTGCGCACGCAGCCGGTAGGTCTGGGATTGAATGGTAAGCCGATCGACGCGAGCGGCGGCCACTAGTTTTAATGAGTCATTAGTTCGCGGCATATTGCTACAAAGTAGCGTCGCCGTAAAACAAACTAAAGCGGGTCCTTCGCTTCACTCAGGATGACAAGTTGTGAATCTATTAACGATTCACCTCTTGGAGAAAGTTGGTCACCGAGAAATTCTTGAGCACAAACATCTGACGTCCACGCATCTCTCTGGATTGTCATCCTGAACGCAGTGAAGGACCTGCTTTATTCGGAGTGCTTTGGCACTTCAGGAAAGCAGATCCTTCGTTTCACTCAGGATATAATTCAAGAGCCACCGGGGCACTTCAGAAGAGAAGCAGGTCCTTCGTTTCCTCAGGATGACAACTCGGTCGAAGGCTGAGGTCCCTTACGCCATCGCCGTCTCATTCGCGACACATGCCTTGAAGTAGTCCAGCGATTTCGCCAGCCCCTCGCGCAGCATCACCTTCGGCTCCCAGCCGAGTAGACGCCGAGCTTTCGTGATGTCCGGGCGGCGCTGCTTGGGATCGTCCTGCGGCAGCGGCCGGAAGACGATCTCTCCCTTCGCGCCCAGCAGCGATTGCACCTCGCGGGCACACTCCAGAATGGTCCATTCGACCGGATTGCCGATGTTGGTCGGATCGTGCTCGTCGCTTTTTGATAAACGGACGATACCGTCGATGAGATCCGAAACGTAGCAGAAGGACCGCGTCTGTGAGCCATCACCGTAGACGGTGAGCGATTCGCCGCGGAGCGCCTGCATCATCAAGTTGGAGATCACGCGGCCGTCGTTGGCCTGCAGCCGTGGGCCATAGGTGTTGAAGATGCGCACCATGTGCGTGTTCACCTTGTGATAGCGCAGATAGGCCGCGACGAGCGCCTCCGAAAAGCGCTTCGATTCATCGTAAACCGAACGCGGCCCGATCGGATTCACGTTTCCCCAGTAGGTCTCCACCTGCGGATGGACCTCAGGGTCGCCATAGCACTCGGAGGTGGACGCCTGGAGGAAACCCGCGTTATAGCGACGGGCGATCTCGAGCGCATTCAGCGTACCCGCCGAGCCTACCTGTAGCGTCTCCACGCCCAGCCGCATGTAGTCCACCGGGCTTGCGGGCGACGCAAAATTGAAGACGTAATCCACGCGGCCGAAGTCAAAGGGCCGGCAGATGTCCTGGTTCTCAAAGCGGAAACGTTCTTCACGGTCGAGATGCCGCAGGTTCGCCAGGCTGCCCGTGCAGAGGTTGTCCACCCCAAGCACCTGGTTGCCCTCGGCAAGGAGGGTGTCGCAGAGATGAGAACCGAGAAATCCCGCAGCTCCGGTTACCAGAATGAGTTTTGGCTGCATGTCCCCTACACTCCCACCGGTTCCGACTCGCGCACCGGTGTGACCGCGGAACGGCCCACGCTGAGATAGGTGAAGCCATGCTCAAGCATGACCTGCGGATCGTAAAGATTGCGGCCGTCCACAATAATCGGATAGCGCATCAGCTTATGCAGCCGGGGCAGGTCGAGCTTGGCGAAGTCGCTCCAGTCGGTCAGGATCAGCAGGCCATCAGCATCCTTGGCGGCATCTTCGATCGAGGCCGCGTAGCGCATGGTCGCGGACTCGGGCAGTTCGCCCTTGGCGCGCTCCATCGCGGCCGGATCGTACACCTCGATGCAGCACCCCTCGTTCAGCAGCATGTCGATCATGTCGATGGCCGGAGACTCGCGCACATCGTCGGTCTCGCCCTTGAAGGCAAGACCAAGCACAGCAAGCCGCTTGCCGCGCAACGTCCACAGCGCCGAGCGCACCTTGCCCAGAAAGCGTTTCTTCTGCGCAACGTTGATCTTCTCCACCTCATGCAGCAGGCTGAAATCTACGCCAAGCTGCGAGGCCACGGAGCGAAACGCGGCCACATCCTTCGGAAAGCAGGACCCGCCGTAGCCGATACCGGGCCGCAAGAACTTCGGTCCGATGCGCGAGTCCAGGCCGATACCGCGCGCTACCTGCTCGACGTTGGCGTCGGCCGCTTCGCAGAGATTGGAGACAGCGTTGATAAAGGAGATCTTCAGCGCCAGAAACGCATTGGACGCGTGCTTAATAATCTCCGCGCTCTTGGTCGAGGTCAGCAACAGGGGCGGCGGTGCCGCGGTGGAGCAGTCGCCGGGAATAGTGTTGTCATTCTTGTAGTAGGAGCCGTCTGTCAGGGGGGCGTAAATCGCCTGCAACAGGCTCGCCGCGCGCTGGCTGTCGGCACCCACCACAATGCGGTCAGGGTGCAGGAAGTCTTCCACCGCGGTGCCCTCGCGCAGAAACTCCGGATTCGAGACCACATCGAACATGCCGCGGGGCACGCCGTTGCGCTCGATCACACGCCGAATCCACTCGTTCGTGTAAACCGGCACGGTGCTCTTTTCGACGATCACCTTGTAGCTGGTGATGTGACGGGCGATCTCGCTGGCCACCGCCTCCACATAGGACAGATCGGCGTCGCCGGTCTCCGACTGCGGGGTGCCGACCGCGATAAAGATCGCATCGCTGGCCTGCGTCGCCTCGGCGAGGTCAGTGGTAAAGCGCACCCGGCCGTTGCAGTAGCGCCCCATCAGCTCGGGCAGATGATTCTCGTGAATGATCGGATCGCCGGCCCGCAGCGCCGCCACCTTGCGCTCGTCATTATCAACGCAAAGCACGTTGTGCCCCATTTCGGCAAAACACATCGCCGCCACCAGGCCCACATAGCCGGAGCCAACCACTGCAATCTGATTCGTTGTCTGCATTCCCTGCAATCCTGCACTCCGGCAACCCTGCGTACATTGCGGAGTGAAATTCGCTTTCTGGAGTTCTCCTCATTTTATGTCACCGGGGTGGTACTGGCTATGCCCAATGGGGTAAACCTTCGTTCCGCGTTTCGGTCAATCTCGCGTAAACTGGAGTGGTGAGTTTGCCGAATGTTGAGTCCAGCAGTGGGGCACCGGACCCAAACGCGGTAGACCTGACTCCCAACGACAAAAGAATCGACACAACCCTCTCCGACTCCCTGCTCACGCTGCGGAAACGGAAGTGGTTGCTGCTCATCGCCGCCGCGCTTGGCTTTCTTTATGGCTACTACAAGGCGTCCACTCAGCCGCGTTTGTATGAGGCCTATGGCGACATTGAAATTCGCAGCGGCGTGCAGTCGGAGTACCGCGTCAACGCCTCGCCTTTGGCCGAGGATACCTACGACATCCCCACGCAGACCGCCATCCTGAAGAGCGACAGCCTGTTGCTCACCGTAGCCCGCGATCTCGATCTGCCCAACAATCCGGAGTTTACCGGCGCACGCGGACCGGCACCCCATGTCAGCATCGACGATCCAAACGTCCGGCAAAGCATGCTGGGCGGGCTGCAGGGCGCGATCACTATCTCCCCGATGCCGAAGACCGACATCGTCCGGATCTCCTGCAGCACCTTGAGTGCGCAGCTTTCCGCCGACATCGTCAATAAGCTCGTGCGCGAGTACATCCAGCGCAGCTTCCAATCCCGCTTCGACGCGACCAAGAACGTATCCAACTGGCTTACCAACCAGCTGGGCGAGTTAAAACAGCAGGTGGAGACCTCCCAAGCCCAACTCATCGATATGGGCAAGCGGCTGGGCGTGATGGGCTTCGATGCCAACCACAACCAGTTCACCGCGACGATCGACGATCTGACCCGCGCCGCCGGTCAGGCGCAGATCAATCGCATTGTTGTGGAGTCCCGTTACCGCGTGCTGACGGGCATGGATCCAAACGCGCTCGACGCGTCGATCGGTTCGGTCGGAGGAGCCAACAGCGCTGCGCTCGCAAACCTGCGCGGACAGCGCGAGGCGCTGCAGGCGCAGCTTGCCGGCATCGACGTCACCGCCGGCCCCAATCTGCCCAGAGTAAAGACTCTGCAGGCGCAAGAGGCCGAGCTAACCAACGAGATCAATAACGAACAGAACCGGCTGCTGGTGCAGGCCAAAGAAGATTTGGTGGCCTCCAAAGCCAATGAGGCGCAGACGCGCAGCGCCCTCGAAGCCGCCAAGACGGACGCCTACAAGTTGCGGGACGATCTGGTGGACTACAGTATTCGCCAGCGCGAATTTGAGTCCAATCAGACCCTCTACGACGGCCTGCTGCAACGCCTGCGTACGGCCGGCGTGCAAGCCGGACTCGAGTCGCAGGAGGTCGACGTCGTCGATAACGCCGTACCGCCGATCGGGCCCTCGCTGCAGCCGAGAGGCTCCATCATCCTAGTGGACATGATCGTCGCCCTCGGCCTCGGGGTCGTGCTGGCCTTTGTTCTGGAAAGCCTCGACACCAGCCTGAGCAGTGTCGCCGAGATCGAATCCATCTCCGGCCTGCCGTCCCTAGCGCTGATTCCCAAGGCCCGGCGCTCGAACGAGGTCACCGGGCAGACGCCGGCGCAACGCAACCTGGTCGTACTCACCAATTCAAAGTCGCAGTTCGCGGAGGCCTTCCGCGCCTTGCGGACCTCCCTGCTGCTCTCGGTGGCGGGGCGCGAACCGCAGGTCATCCTGCTGACCAGCGCCACGCCCTCTGAGGGCAAGACAACGGCCTCGCTGAACCTCGCCGCCGTGCTCGCGCAGCGCGATGTACGCGTTCTGCTGATCGACGCCGATCTGCGCCGGCCCACGGTGCACCATCGCTTCGGCCTGAACGGCAAAATCGGTCTCACCTCTGTGCTCACGGGAAGCATCACGCTCAAGGATGCGGTGCAGATTGTCCCAGATCTGCCCAATCTGGAAATTCTAGCCAGCGGCCCGATCCCCCCCTTTCCCACGGAGATGCTGAGCTCCGCCACCATGCGGCAACTACTGCAGGAGGCGCGCGGCCAGTACACCCACATTGTGATGGATTCCCCGCCGCTGTTGTCGGTGACCGACAGCGTCGTGCTCGCCCGCGAGGTGGACACCGTGGTGCTGATCGTGCGGCACGGCAAATCCACCAAGCATGCCGTGCGCCGCGCCCGCGATCTGCTGCTCCGCTCCGGGGCCCGTGTGGCCGGTATCGCCTTGAATGCGGTCGACCTGAGTTCGCCGGAGTACTACTCTTACTACGGCTACTCCGGCTATGCCGGGTACGGTGCCACGGGCGCGGACAGCGCCGCCTGGGAGGCCCAATCCAATCCAGCGGGGCCCAGTCCTTCAGGTCCAAACGCCTCCGCGCCGAATCCGCCACGTACAGGAGGTACCAAGGAATGAGATCCGCTCCGTTCTTTCCACGGCGAGCCCCCATGACCTCCCTGTTCGGGGTGTTTCTGCTCGCGCTTGCCGTATTGGTTCCCGCCTCCATCCAGGGCCAGTACAACGGCACCCCGACCACTGCGGACCGGTCCAACTCGGCCATTCTCACCACCGATCCAAACCTTCTGAACCCGACGACGCCGGACACAATTCTCACTCCGGGCGATCAGGTCGCCGTTCGCCTTTTCGGCGATAACGATTATGCCCTCAGCGTCCGCATCGGCATCGACGGCACGGCGATTCTGCCGCTGATCGGCAGCGTCGATTTTCGCGGCCAAACGGTCAACACCGCCGAGGCCATGATTGCGCAGAAGCTCGAAGCGGCGGGCATGTACCGCAACCCTCAAATTATTCTGACGATCACCGAGGGGCCCTCTTCCGTGGTCACGCTGGCCGGCGAGATGCACTCCGTTCAGCCGATCGTCGGCTATCGCAATCTCTACTCGGTCCTTGCGCAGGGTGGCGGCCTGCCCCCCAATGCAAGCCGCGTGGTCAGCATCTTCCGCGCCGGCCAAACCCAGCCGGTTTCGGTGGACGTCGGGAACGACCCGGTGCACAGCGCGGCCGCCAACATCCCCGTCTTTCCCGGCGACACCATCATGGTGTCCCGCATCGGCGTGGTCTACGTCATGGGCGAGTTTCGGTCTCCCGGCATCGTCAGCATAAGCAACTACGGTCCGCTGACGCTCACGCAGGTCTCCGCGCAGGTGGGTGGCCCGGTGTACGACGCCAAATACAAGGAGCTGCACCTGATCAGAACCGTGGGTGACCACCGTACAGTTACCACGCTGAACATCAAAGATGTGCTGTATGGGAAGGCCCCCGACCCAATCATGCAGCCGAACGACATCGTCTTTCTGCCGCCCAGCGCCTTTAAGGCCTCCATCGCCAACGGCAGCCTGGGTTCCATCCTAGGGCTTGTCTCCTTCGCTATCGCCAGCATCTCGACGTTTGCGTACCGCTGAGACCGGCTTGAATACCAACAAAGCGCCTTGTGTACGGCTGGCATACCTGGTGAGCCACCCCATCCAGTACCAGGCACCGCTGCTGCGTCGCATCGCGCGCGAGCCTGGCATCGACCTCACCGTCCTGTTTGGGAGCGACTTCTCCATCCGGGGCTATCAAGACGAGGGCTTCGGCGTCGAGGTTGCTTGGGACACGCCGCTCCTGGAGGGATACCGCTCACGCGTGCTGCCTGCGCTGCATGACCCAGGCACGGTATCCGCTACAACCCCGCTCAGCCGCAGCCTGCTCGCTGCCCTATGCGGTGCGGACGGGCACCCGGCGTTCGATGCCCTATGGGTCCATGGCTATGCCAGCCTGAACTCCCTGCGTGGCATGCTGGCAGCCTATGCGCTGGGCATCCCCGTACTATTGCGCGCGGATATCTGGCTGGCCGACCGGCCGCGCACTGCCTTTCGCTTGCGGCTAAAACAACTCTTCTTCCGAGTATTGCAGCCACTCGTCGCCGGCATCCTGACCATCGGTTCCAACAATGCGGCTTACTGGGATTTCTACTTCGGCAGACGCGTGCCCCAATTCCTGCTGCCCTATGCCGTCGACAATGCCTTTTTTGCCGAGAAGGCCGAAGCCGCGCAACCGTATCTATCGTCCCTGCGGGCGGAGCTTAATCTTGAGCCGGGCCGTCCCGTCATCCTGTTTGCCTCCAAGCTGCAAAAACGCAAACACGCCGACCACCTGCTGGAGGCGTACCGGCACCTATTCGAGCGCACCCACACCTACGCGCCGCCGTATCTGCTGATCGTGGGCGATGGTGAGGAACGAAACACGCTGGAGGCGCTGGCCAGCCAACAAGCGCTCACCGGCGTACGTTTTACAGGCTTTCGCAACCAGACAGAGCTGCCGGCCTTCTTCGCCCTGGCCGATGTCTTTGTCCTGCCGGCGCGCCATGAGCCCTGGGGCCTGGTCGTCAATGAGGCCATGGCCGCCGCGGTTCCCGTCGTTTTATCCTCTGATGTGGGGGCTGCCCTGGATCTTGTTACGGAGGGGGTGGAGGGCTACGTCTACCCCACAGGCGACATTGAAGCCCTGGCCGTGGCGTTGGAACGGGTGCTCGCCACGCCCGAGACGGCGATAGCTATGGGCACGGCCGCTGCACGGCGCATGGCAGACTGGGATATCGAGGCAGATATCCGCGGCCTGCGCCGGGCCTTGGCCGCCGTCACGCACCGCATTCGCCCATGAGAATTCTTCATATCGTCGGCAGCATCGATCCCGCCGCGGGCGGCCCCACCGAGGCTATCCGCATGCTGATCCGCCATGCCCCGGAGGGCTACACGGCTGAGCTTGCGACCCTCAACAACCCGGCCGAGCCCTTCCTCGCGGACCTTCCCTTTCCCGTCCACGCCCTCGGCACGGCGCGCAAAAGCTGGTACTCGCCGAAGCTGCTGCCCTGGCTGCGCGACAACCGGCACCGCTTCGATGGCGTGATCGTGCACGGACTTTGGGAGTACACCGGCCTGGCGGCACGGCGCGCCTTTGCCGGCCATCTCCCTTACGTGGTCTTCCCGCACGGGATGCTGGATCCCTGGTTCAAGCGCACCTTCCCCAACAAACATCGCAAAAAGTGGCTCTACTGGATAGCCGCCGAGTATTGGGTGCTGCGCGGGGCGCATCGCGTTCTCTTCACTACAGCTCTTGAGCGCGATCTAGCCGCCAAAAGCTTCTGGCTGCAGCGCTGGCAATCGATGGTGGTTGCACTCGGGACGGAGCCTCCGCCCGCCGACCGCGACACGCTGCTCCGTGCCTTCGCCGAGCGCTGCCCGGAGCTCAGCGGTAGGCGCTTTCTGCTTTTTCTGGGGCGTATTCATCCTAAAAAAGGCTGTGACCTGCTTACGCGCGCGTTTGCTCAGGTTGCCGCTTCCGACCCCGAACTGCATCTGGTGATGGCCGGTCCCGATCCGAACGGTTGGCAGCGGACCCTGGAGGCCGAGCTCACCGCAAACGGCGTCGCCGACCGCGTCCTTTGGCCCGGCATGCTGCGGGGGGAGGCGAAATGGGGAGCCTTCGCCGCATCGGAGGCGTTCATCCTTCCCTCGCATCAGGAAAACTTCGGCATCGCCGCCGTGGAAGCACTCGCTTCGGCCAAACCGATCCTGCTCGCTCATCCGGTGAACATTGCGCCGGACGTCGAGCGCGCCGGCTGCGCGCTGGTCGAAGACGATACCCTCGATGGCACACGCCGCCTTTTGCAGCGCTGGTTTGACACCTCACTTGCAGAGCGCGAAGCCATGGGCCAAAGTGCCTTCACGACCTTTCAGCGGCTCTATGACATGCGGCGCAATACGGAGGCTATCCTGCGCGTGTTTCAGACCACATCCGAGGAGACCCTATTCAAGGAGACACCCTCCGGAGAGCTCGCAGCGGGCGATACTGCCAGCACCAGCTCCGGCTCGCTACAGGCCGAGCCCTTGCCCTCGGAGCCCCGCTGATGCCCCGCCCCGCCGACTACCGCGCCTCCGATCATATCGGTGCCGAACAGGGTACCGACGCCTACACCCGCCCGGCCTTCTCCCCAGCCAATCGCGCCCGCCGGGCCGTGTGGAATCTCTGCTGGCTGCTGCTGTACCGGCCATCCCCGCGGCCGCTGCATGGCTGGCGAAGCGCACTGCTGCGGCTATTTGGCGCGCAGCTCGGCCCAGATTGCCACTTTTACCCCGGCTCCCGCGTCTGGGCGCCCTGGAACCTCATCTGCGCCGACCACGTCGCTGCCGGTGACGGCGTGGAGATCTATAACCCCTCTCCCGTGCAGCTCGGATCGCATGTCATTCTCTCGCAGGATTGCTACGTTTGCGGCGCGACCCACGACTACAACGATCCGGCGTTCCCCCTCACCGCGTATCGCATGCAGATGGAGCCGTATGCGTGGATCTGCGCTCGCGCCTCGGTTGCCCCAGGCGTGCATGTGGGCGAGGGCGCCGTGCTCGGCCTGGGCGCGGTTGCCACCCGAGACCTTGAGCCGTGGACCGTGTACGGTGGCAACCCCGCCGTGGCCCTCAGGCAGCGCACGCGGCATCCTGACGCCGCCCTCTCCGCTTCCACGGCTGAGTCCGGCGCATGATCTCCGTCCTCATTCTCACGAAGAACGAAGAGCAGGACCTGCCCGCCTGCCTCGATTCGGTTGCCTGGTGCGACGACATTCACATCTTCGACTCCGAAAGCACCGACGGCACCATAGCCATTGCGATAGCGCGGGGGGTCACCGTAACCACCCGAGCCTTCGACGGCTACGCCCGCCAACGCAATGCCGCACTGCAGCTCCCGTTTCAGCACCCGTGGGTGCTTGTGCTGGACGCGGACGAGCGCCCCACGGCAGAGCTCTCCTCCGAGATGCAGATGGCAGTGCAGACTGCCCCGGTAACTGTCGCCGGCTTCCGCATGCGCCGCCGCGACTACCTATGGGGTACGTGGCTCAAGCACGCGCAGCTGACGCCCTACTACGTCCGTCTGCTGCGCCCGGAGCGGGTGCACTACAAGCGTGACATCAATGAGATTGTCGAGGTAAACGGTGCCATCGGCGAGCTGCACGCCCCGCTCGACCACATGGCCTTTTCCAAAGGCCTGAGCCATTGGGTAGCCAAGCATAACGCCTACTCGACGAAGGAGGCGGAGCTGCTCGCAAGCGGCGACGCGGTGCACGGCGCGTCTCTGCATCAGGCGCTGTTCGGTGCAAACTTTCATGAGCGCCGCGTCGCGCAGAAGGCCATCTTTTACGAGCTGCCCGGCCGGCCGCTGATCAAATGGCTCTACATGATGTTTGTGCGGGGCGCGGTACTGGACGGCCGCTCCGGCATTACCTATGCCACGTTGCAGGCCTTCTACGAGTACCTGATCGAGGCTAAACGGCGGGAGATCCTGCGCCGGCAGGCGGGGCAGGATCTATAGTGGCCAGCCGGTAGCTTCTATTTCTTAGCTCCCAGCTTGAAGCTAAGAGCTAAAAGCTCTTACGCCCGCAGCTTGGCCAGCAGGTCGGTTGGATGCACCGGCTTGGCCAGGATCTCGAACTCGTGGCCCTGAGCCCGCGCCCGTTCCAGTAGGTCCGCCGTGGCAGCTTGGCCGGAGAACAGCAGGATCTTGCAGTTGGGGAGCTTGGAGCGCGTTTGAATGGCCGCTTCAATGCCGGTCATGCCGGTCATGATGACATCCGAAATGAGCATGTCTGGTTGAAAGCTCTCGAGCGCATCGATTGCTTTTTCGCCGCTGTACACGGCACGTGCTTCAAACCCCGCCTGATTGAGGATGATGGCCAATGTGTTGGCGATCACCTGTTCGTCGTCTGCAACGAGAACACGCGGTTTGGAACTGGTCGTGGTGGTATCTGGCATGAAATAGATTCCTAACTAATCCTTGAGAAAGACGGAGAGACGATGCGAAGCGAACGAATGGCGATGCACATCTGCCATGGTACCTCGTCCCGGGGAGATCCGGCTTCCATGCTCCCATACAATCCCGATTCCTTTCGCCTGTATGCCACAAAGGACGCAGGCTGGGGGCCGAAACAGGGTGCTACCCTTGGTGGCGATGGTTGACCTCCACCACCACCTTCTCCCCGGGCTGGACGATGGATCGCCCGACCTCGCAACCTCGGTTGAGATGGCGCGCATCGCCGCGGCCGAAGGCATCACGCATATTGTCTGCACGCCGCATGCGAGCAGCAACTTCGCCTTTCAACCCGAAGGAAACTCCCTGCGCCTGACCCAGCTGCGTGCCGCGCTGGCCGAAGCCGGCGTGCGCATGAATTTGGGTCTCGCCTGCGACTTCCATATCAGCTATGACAACATCCAGGATGCGCTCGCGCACCCTTCCCGCTACAGCGTCAATGGCGGCGAATACCTGCTCGTTGAACTTGCCGATTACAGCATCTCGCCCAACATGCAGGAGACCTTCTACGAGCTGCGCCTTGCGGGTCTGACGCCGATTCTCACGCACCCCGAACGCAATCCCACGCTGCAGCGCGACCCGGAGCGCCTCATCCCCTGGCTCCGCGACGGCCTCCTCTGCCAGGTCACGGCCGGGTCCGTCATCGGCAGCATGGGACGCACAGCCCAGAAGTTTGCCCACCAGCTGCTGGAACGCCGTTGGGTGCACTTCCTTGCCACGGATGCACACAACATCACCTCACGCCCGCCGCTGATGCGCCGCGCCTATGACACGGTCGCGAAGAAGTATGGCGCTGGCTATGCCGACCTGCTCTGCCTGCACAATCCCCTCTCTGTCTTTGAAGGCCAGCCCATGGGGGAACAGGAGGCGCTCGGTCTTGAAGCAGAAGATGAGGTAGAAAAAGAGACCTGGTGGCAGCGCCTCATGCGCATGTAGGGCAACACATGTCCTGGAGCAATCTCTAGAAGCGATATCGCTTCTATTGCTGTTATTCCCGAAGCCAATCGGCTGTTCGGCATGTCCCGCGTACGGGAAGGGCACGGCTTCAGTCGTGCCGTAAATGCCTACTGCACCACCCCGAGCACTGCCGCGGCCCGCGCCCGCGCACTCGCGACAGCACCCGGATCCCCCGCCAGCGGTACACCATAGGTCGGGATGAGCGCCTGCATCTTCTCGCGAAATCCGGGGATTCCTTCGGCGAAGCTGTTCTCTAACAACCCACTCATGACTGCGACAGCCACGGACGCCCCCGGGGAGGCCCCGAGCAACGCCGCCAGCGAGCCATCCGCCGAGCGGATCACCTCGGTCCCAAACTCGAGCTTGCCGCCCCGCTTCGGGTCGCTCTTGATGATCTGTACACGCTGACCGGCGATCTCCAGCTTCCAGTCCTCGCTGCGCACCTCAGGTACAAACTCCCGCAGCGCCCCAACCCGCGCCGCGGGCGACTGCGTGACCTGGCCGACCAGGTACTTGGTCAATCCGACGTTGTCGAGTCCGGCACGAATCATTGGGTACAGGTTGCCCGGCTTCACCGATCCAGGCAGGTCCAGATACGATCCCTGCTTCAGAAATTTGGTCGAAAACCCGGCAAACGGTCCAAATAAGAGCTCCCGCTGGCCTTCGATGATGCGTGTATCCAGATGCGGTACCGACATTGGCGGTGCCCCGACCGCCGCCTTGCCGTAGACCTTCGCGCTGTGCCGCGCGATGAGCTCGCGATTGGTGCAGCGCAGCCATTGCCCACTCACCGGGAAGCCGCCATAGCCCTTGCCCTCCGCGATCCCGGACTGTTGCAGTAACGAAAGCGCTCCACCGCCCGCGCCCAGGAAAACAAACTTGGTCAGCACATCTTCGCGGCTGCGGGACTTGCTATCCATCAGCGTCACACGCCAGCGGCCATCGATTTCCCGCCGGATACCGGTCGCTCGGCATCCAGTTCGCAGCGTAAATCCGGGCTGCCCCTTCAAGGAAGACACCAGCTTCCGCGTCAACGTACCGAAGTCCACATCGGTGCCGAACTCCGCACGTGTCATCGCAATCGGCTCGGCAGGGTCGCGCCCCTGCATCATTAACGGCGCCCATGCGGCAATCTGCTTCGGGTCCTCGGAATACACCATGCCGCAGAACAGCGGCTGCTCCCGCAGCGCCTCGAAGCGCTTGCGAAGGAACGCAACATCTTTCGCTCCGGCAACAAAGCTCATATGCGGTACTGCATTCAGAAAGCTGCGCGGGGAGTCGATGCGCCCAAGCTCGACCAGCGTGCTCCAGAACGACAGCGATGCCTGAAACTGCTCATTGATGGCCTGGGCCTTATCGATAGCGACCGTGCCGTCCGGCATCTGCGGCGTGTAGTTCAGTTCGCACAGCGCGGCATGGCCGGTTCCGGCGTTGTTCCACGCCTGTGAGCTCTCGCCGGCCAATTGATCGAGTGCCTCGACCATCAGCACGGAGCGCTCCGGCGCGAGTTCCTTGAGCAACACGCCCAGCGTCGCGCTCATGATGCCGCCGCCCACGAGCAGCGTGTCCACTTCCTTTATATACAAGCCCATAGCTCCTTTATTGTGCGCTGTCGTCACACACCATGGCTCCATTCACATCGAATACCGACCACGATATGCGTCCTATACTAGTCAGGTGAGTAGTCAGGAGAGAACCGTGGGAACTTGGCAGTTACAAGACGCGAAAGCCCGTTTCAGCGAGGTCGTGCAATCCGCGTTGGACAGTGGACCGCAAATCATCACAAAACGCGGCGTAAAAACCGCTGTTATCCTTCCCTTTGCCGAGTGGGAGCGCACCCAAACAGGACGGCGCCCGTTGTTGGAGGTACTCCGGTCTGGGCCTAAGTTTGACTTACAGATCCCTTCTAGAGGGCAACAACGTCGTCGCAGACCGGTGACTCCTTGACCTTTCTGCTGGATACCAATGTCATCTCAGAGCTGCGTAAGGATCGACCTCATGGGGGCATGTTGCCTTGGTATGCCAGTCATCCAGACTCCGAATACGCCCTTCCTTCGGTGGCCATCTACGAGATACAGGCAGGTGCGGAGGTCACCCGAGCGCAAGACGCCCTCAAGGCAGCGGAGATTGAACGCTGGGTCGAAGCGCTTTTGCGTGAATCCACTGTGCTGCCATTGGATTCGTATGCCGCCCGAGAAACAGCGCGCTTGCTACGCGGTGAGTCAAAAGCATTACTGGAAGACGCAATGATTGCAGCGATCGCTCTGGTCCATGGTCTGACAGTTGCCACAAGAAATACACGGGATTTTGAAAGGTTTAAAGTTCCGTGCATTGACCCATTTCTGTTCGGAAAATCCAGATAACCAGGAGGGCATGGTCCCCGTTATGAGGCGAGAGATGAGACCTACTTCGCGGCGCTCGCTAGCACCTTCTCAGAAGGTATCGGCTGCTCTCATTTCTGCACAGTCAAAGGGCTCTGAAGAAACTCGTAAATCGCGTTGCACTGGCTGCCGCGTACCGCAATGGTATCGATGGAAAGGTGTGTCGCCTCCGTGTCGATGATCTCGCCAACTATCTCGGCCGTAGTTCCGTCTTCGGCCACAAAGTTGGTCACAACCTTGTTTCCCTCCACCAGGCTGCTGAGGGAGGTACTTGTAGTCCCTTTCGTGAAGCAGGAGATACCCCCAATCTGTACCGCTCCGCTCAACGCCAACCTGCTATATCCCACCGCTCCCACGCGAGGGCTGTACAGCGTTCCGCCCTGCTGCAACGTGATGTTCAGGCTGACAGGGGTACTCGCTGGGCTGAAGGGATTGCCGAGTGAACCAAAGCTTCCGGCACCCGCAAAGGTCCCTGCGACGTCCTGTACGGCCGTCGCGGTAAACGCCCCGGACTGACTGGTGTTACACGGCGGGCTGTTGTTGAACGAGGGACTCGTAGACGACAAGGAGTACGTACCCTTCCATGGTGCGTCCGCACTGACAGGTACAGTGCCCTGTACCGTGATTGCGGTCACCGACGGCAACGTTGAGCTTGTGGGTGAACTGATTGCAAAGGTGCCATCGGGAGCGATTGGTCCGGTGAGTACGGATCCGAACGTCGCACTGAATATTCCACAGGAGCTTGAACTCGTTTGCAGGTTTGCCCCAGCAGTAATCTGATCGCCGTTTACGTTGATACTAAGCGCAAATCCCGACGGGTTCGTCGACCCGGTAGGGGTTAGAGAAAGGCCCGGATGTTCTGGAAGTGATCCGTAGATGAGCCAATTCCCAGCCAAGAGACTATTCATGGAAGAAGGGGCAGGCTGCGAGTTCGACGACGGACCACCCCCGCAACCACACAGAAAAGCGAAGAGGATGACGCTGAGGAACCCGCCTGAAACGTTTCGCTTACGCTGGAGCGAGCACATTGGCGCAGCATAGCACCGCCGTCTCTCGGCGAACACATCACCTTGGTTACCGAAATCCATGAGGCGCGCCGTTGAGACGCGCCTTATGGAAACGAGCTGGTTCGTAACCTAGAACTGACCCCACAGCAGCTGGTTGTACACATCATGGTGGAACTGGATCTCCGGCGTCTTGATCAGCGTGCCCAGCAGGCGCGCACAGCGATCCGCCGAGGCCTGCTTCAGATCCGCATAGCGCACCTTCACATCGTCGCCCAGCAACTCGCTCGTCCAAGCCGCCTTGCGGAAGTCCTCAAGCGCCGTATAGATATTGTCCGGCAAGTACCGCTCTGCCTGTCGTAGATTCGCGATGTCGCTCTTCTTGCCGGTCAACCCGGTCTTGAAGATCGAGTGCAGCACCATGTACGGATTCGCATCCGGACCGACCGAACGCACCTCCACACGCGCCGACTTCTCATTGCCGATCGGGATGCGCACCATCGAGCCGCGATCCGTCGCCGAGGCCTTGATCTGGTTCGGTGCCTCAAAATGCGGATCGAGCCGGCGATACGCATTCACGCTCGCATTCAGCAGCAGACAAAGATCATTGCCGGCGGTGAGGATCTTATCGACAAAATCCCAGCCGAACTGCGAGATCTTCTCCTCGCCCTTCGGATCCCACATCAGGTTCTTGCCATCCTTGGTCACCGACACATTGGTATGCATACCCGAACCGTTCACGCCCGTGACGGGCTTCGGCAGGAAGCTCGCCGTCATCCCCATCTGCGTCGCGACCTGTCGGCAGATCAGCTTATAGAGCTGAATCTGATCGGCCGCCGCGACCGCATCGCCATAGGTATAGTTGATCTCGAACTGTGAGGGCGCGACCTCAGGGTGATCCTTCTCATTTTCAAACCCCATCGCACGCTGCACCTCGGCGCTCACATCGATGAAGTCGCGCAACGGATCGCCAGGGAGCGAATGGTAATAGCCGCCCTGGTTGGTGTACTCGAACTTGCTGGTGTTGATGTAATTCCGCTCCGCATCGAGACCTTCAAATAGGAACCCTTCAATCTCATTCGCGGCGTTCAGCGTATAGCCGTTCTGTTTGAACTGCTCACTCGCAAAGGTCTTTAACAGCCCACGCACATCGCCCGCATACGGTGCACCGTTCTTGTCGATCACCTCGCCGAACACGATGCACTTGCCCGCCCCGAACACGTCGGCCGGCGTCCAGTAGAACGCACTCCAGTCCAGCCCCAGCCGCAGATCGCTCTCGCGCTGCGCTGTAAATCCACGGATCGAGGACCCGTCGAACGTCAGGTTATCGAAGCTCTTCACCAGGAATTTCTTGTCGTAGTCCAGCATGTGCAGCCGGCCTTCGAGATCCGAGAACAGCACCGTCACGGCCTTCACGCCCTTGGTATCGGTGAGGTACTTCAGCCGCTCTTCCTGGAGCTTGCCGGGGTCGACGCGGCTCTTGCGCTGCTCTTTGGCTGCGAGGTTCAGCTCTTCGAGCTCCTCATACGACAACTCCAGAAAATCGCGATATTCACTCGACATGTGCGCTCCTTTGGGTTTGCGCTTCAGTGATGAGCGCAAACGCGTTTAAGGTGGTTCTGTAAAACGTAGCAGAATCTTTCCACATTTTGCCGCAACTCCGGATGCTTTTACCCTTTCCTTATGCCATACGGATTGTTGTTGCACTGGTGCCCAGCGATCGTGTAGATTGGTCATGTCGAGGTGACCAACATGGCTCTACGTGCAATAGCTTTTCCGGCCCCGGCTAACCAACCGACCGCCACTGAGATCTCCGTTGCCGACGCCAAGGCGCATTTTTCTGAGGTCGTAGCGGGTGTCGAGCAGCGCAGGCAAGCGATCACGATTGTTCGCCGCGGCAAGCCGGTGGCGCAGATTGTACCGGTAGATCTACCCACGCCGACGCTGTATGGCTCGATGCGTGGAACGGTTGTCGAGGTGGGCGACATCATTGGACCTACGGGTGAGGAGTGGACGGTTGAAGGCGAGTAGCATTACATCCGGCCTTCTTCTCGATACACACATTTGGCTTCGTTATTTAGGCATATCGGGCGATCTGCGGCCTTCGGCGCTGCCGCTTCTTCATGCGGCAGCGGCGAATGGCACCTTATACCTTTCGGTGATATCGATTTGGGAGACGGCGATGCTGGTGCGGGACGGCAGGCTATACCTGCAAACCAACATCAACGCCTGGACCCGCGAGGCGCTCTCCAAACCCGGGCTAAATGTGCTGGGGTTCAGTCCCGAGATCGCCATTGAATCAGTAAACCTCCCCGAACCGGTGCACAAGGATCCCGCCGATCGCATCCTGATTGCGTCGGCCAAGGTGCAACGGCTTACGCTGGTGACCCGGGATGCCAAGGTGCTCGATTTCGCTACCCGCAACCATCTGGCGCATCTGATCGCTTAAAGGAAACCATGGACGTTACCGCCGTACCACTCGGTCGACTAGAAAAAATTCGTGTGCGAGATGCTTGGCCGGATGAAGCCCGGAACTTCACCCCTTGGCTTGCTTCCGAGGGCATTGAAATTCTTAATGAAGAGCTTGGGGTCGATCTAAAGGTGCTCAAGTGTGAGTACGCCGTGGGCCGTTATTCGCTCGATATACTCGCGGCTGAAACGCGAGAAGACGGAAGCGAAGACAAAGATCGGCTGGTCATCATTGAAAACCAATTCGGTGCCACAGACCATGACCATCTAGGCAAATTAATGACCTACGCTTCGGGTGTTGGCGAAGATACCGGAGGTGCCCGCACTGTTATCTGGATCGCGGAAGAATTTCGCGCGGAGCATCAACAAGCGCTCGAATGGCTCAATAGGGTCTCACAAACTACGGTTCGCTTCTACGGGGTGCAGCTCGAGCTATACAGGATAGGTGACTCTCTTGCGGCACCGGCGCTCAACGTACTCGTTCGTCCAAATGAGGTAATCCGCGCAAGGCAGGAAGCTCCCGCACACCGCGCAAACTCCGAGTGGAATCTGCTTTATATCGAATACTGGACCACCTTCAAAGCATTTTGTGTCAATCAAAATGCTACATTCCGGCTTCAAACACCTCGACCTCAGTACTGGATTGAGGCAGCCTTAGGAAAGACTGGTTATTACCTGAGTTTTCTCGCTGTACGTAAAGATCGTTGGATCGGATGTGAACTCAACATCCGAGCCAGAGAGCCGAGCCTTAAGCTCCAAAACCTCAGAGCAGACCAAGAAGAGATCGAGAAGGAGATCGGGCATGGTCAACTGGACTGGCTCGATATAAGTTCTAAATACTGCAAAGTTGAATTGAGCTTACGAAACAACGATCCTTCGGATCGGAGTCGATGGGAGGAGCAACATCAGCTTCTACTTCGTATCGGCGAGAATTTCCACCGTGCTTTCGCTACACGTGTCAAAGCCTTGTAGTACCTATCATGCCTAAGCCCACCAAAATCGCCCTCATCCAAATGTCCTGCGAGCCCTCCACCGAGCGCAATCTCGCCAAGGCTGTCGCCCGCGTGCGCGAGGCCGCCGAGAACGGTGCCAAGCTGGTCTGCCTGCCGGAGCTCTTCCGTGCGCAATACTTTTGCCAGCGCGAAGACCATGCCCTCTTCGACATCACCGAGTCGATCCCCGGGCCTTCCACTGCCGCGCTGAGCGAGGTCGTGCGTGAGCATCAACTCGTGCTGATTGCCAGCCTCTTTGAGCGGCGCGCGCCGGGGCTTTATCACAACACCGCGGCCATTCTGGACTTTGCCAGCGACAAGCCGGACCACGTTGCGAGCCTCTACCGCAAGATGCATATCCCCGACGATCCGCTCTACTACGAGAAGTTTTACTTCACGCCCGGCGACCTCGGCTTCCTCTCGCAGCGTACCTCCGCAGGGCACATCGGCACGCTGGTCTGCTGGGACCAGTGGTACCCCGAAGCTGCGCGTATCACGGCGCTCAAAGGTGCCGAGGTGCTCTTCTATCCCACCGCGATCGGCTGGCACCCCAGTGAGAAGGCCGAGTACGGCAAGCGGCAGTACGATGCCTGGCAGACTATACAGCGCGGCCACGCCATTGCCAACGGCGTATATATCTGCGCGCCCAATCGCGTCGGCTTCGAGCATGGTGATGTCGAGCACAATGGCATCATGATGAAAGGCCCGGAGGGCGCAGGCCTGGAGTTCTGGGGAGGCAGCTTTATCGCCGATCCGTTCGGCCGCGTGATCGTGCAGGCCTCGCACGATAAGGAAGAGATCCTCTACGCCGAGGTCGATTCCCGGGAGGTTGAAGTGACGCGCCAGCACTGGCCGTTTCTGCGCGACCGCCGCATCGATGCCTATGGCGGCATCACAAGCCGCTTCTTGGACTGATGGCTTCGTGTTTAGATCGTGATGTCGTTTTCTGCGACTCCCGGAGGTCTCTTGTCCTTACCAATGTTTGTGCTGCTGCTGGCACCTTTCTTCCAAGGCCAGGATCCGACGTTGACCCCGACCGCCGGCGCGGTCACCGTAGCCACGGCAGAAGGCCGCGGCGTGCAGATCTACCAGTGCACGGCAGGAGAAAACGGTACTTATACCTGGGTCTTTCAGAATCCCGAAGCGACACTCACGGAGCCTTCGAGCGGCAAGCCCCTGGGCACGCACGGCAAGGGACCGAGTTGGACCTGGAACGACGGAAGTACCATCAGCGGGACGGTGCTGACGAAGTTACCATCACCGGATGCCGGCAGTATTCCCTGGTTGCTTCTGAAAACAAAGTCGTCGGGGGGACCCAATGGCACACTGACCAGTGTGGGCCTGGTCCGCCGCTCCGACACCAAGGGCGGAGAAGCCCCCGTGAGAGGTTGCGATGCACGACACGCGAACTCTGCCCTGCGCGTCCCTTACTCCGCGACCTACACGTTCTATACCGTAGTCACGACGCCCACCAAGCCTTGAAACGATGCGCCAAAGAATGACGCATCAAAGAAAAACGCGGACCGCAAGGGGTCCGCGTTTTCCTAAATAAGCATTGCGCTTACTTCTTGCTCTTTGCAGCTGACTTCGCGTGCGCGTCTGTCGAAGACTTATGCGCCGCCGTGGAGTGCTCGTGGGCCTTGGTGGAGTGCTCGTGAGCCGCAGCGTCATCCTTATCATGATGCTCCGCTGCCGCGTGGTGAGCCTTCGCTGCTGTCTCGTGGTGCTCCGCTGCCTTCTTGTGTGCTTCCTTTGCCATGTTCGAACTACCTCTCCGGGCTTTCGCCCCCTACGCTCTAATGCTGGGCGCAGAGTTTGTGCTGCACCCTTTCACTGCGGGCAAATCGCACCCTACACTTCGCTCTTAAAGGCTGTCCAGCCCCCGTGTAGCATGGGCGTGTGTCACAGCAAACTCTCCCCTCCATGCCCTATCGCATGCCCGCCGAGTGGGCTCCGCATGCGGCTACCTGGATTGCCTGGCCGCACAACCCGGAGGACTGGCCGGGCAAGTTTCAACCCATCCCGTGGGTCTATTGCGAGATCGTTCGTTGGCTCTCGAGTGCGGAAGATGTCCACATCCTGGTCAACGATGACGCCGCCGAGAAGCGTGCCCGGCGCATGCTGCTCAAGGCGGGAGCGAACATGGCCCGGCTGCACTTCCACACCTGGCGCACGGACCGCGTCTGGCTGCGTGATTCGGGGCCCATCTTTGTAAAAGCGACCGGCGATGAGGGTAAACTCGCCATCACCAACTGGCACTTCAATGCCTGGGCCAAGTACGACAACTGGCACAACGACGATCTCATCCCAGGGCATGTCGGCAAGTTATACGGTATGCCTGCGGTCGAGCCAAAGGTGAAGCTTCCAAACGGCTCAAAGCACCGCCTTGTGCTCGAGGGCGGCTCGATTGACACCAACGGTGCCGGCGTTCTGCTTACGACCGAAGAATGTCTCTTGAGTGGCGTACAGCAGCGTAACCCGGGTGTCTCGAAAGAACAGCTCGAACAGGCCTTTTGCGAATATCTCGGCATCGAGCAGGTGCTGTGGCTTAACCGCGGCTGCGCCGGCGATGATACGCATGGACATGTCGACGACATCACCCGTTTCGTGGGCGAGAATCGAATCCTCACCGCCGTAGAAGCCAATACAGCCGATGAAAATCACCTGCCTTTGGCTGAGAACCTCGAACGTCTCCATGCCGTGCGCAATCGGAACGGCGAATTCTTCGAGATATACACGCTGCCCATGCCGGCACCCGTGATCTTTGCAGGCCAGCGCCTGCCGGCAAGCTATGCCAACTTCTATATTTGCAATGGTCTGGTACTTGTACCGACGTTCAACGACCCCAACGACCGCATCGCCTTGAACACCCTTGCTGATTGCTTCCCTGATCGCACCATCACAGGTATTCACTGCACGGATTTCATTTGGGGCCTCGGTGCGCTGCATTGCATGACGCAACAGGAGCCCGCATAATCAGATGTGGCAGGACAACGATCATGATCGACGCACCCCAAGCAGTACAGATCGCCGCCGCGTCTTTAGGCAAGGTTGTGCCCACATTCGCTGCGCTTGCGCCGCATGTCGAGGAGATTAAGCGCTCGAGTGAAGGGAATGCCTGGATTATTCGATTCAGGGTGGATAATCCCGAACCGCGAACGAAAGGCACGGCTTTGGCGAGATTTTCTTTCCCTACTTTGAAAAAGTGGTGAGCATCGAAGCGAAATCCGGAGATCTGCTTTCTGTTCTGAATCCCTCTTACGAGTAACTCGGCTCATGCAGACCACCCTCCTGTTAGATTCCAACCTCCTCCTTCTACTCGTCCTGGGTTCCTTCGACATCAGATTGGTCGCTTCCTTCAAGCGGCTTAGCGTACGCCTGCCATGGCTTGACTACTTTGCCTCGGTCGTCGCATCAATGGACGAAGAGTATCTCGCCTCATCGGAGCTGGCCATGACAGAGCTATTCACCCTATGCGGGATCACCGACAGCGCGATCGCCTCCCTTCCCAAAGGAACGGTTCTTGTCACTTATCACTGAAGACGGCCGGCTGCGAAGCTACCTTCTACGCCAGGGACGCAACACAATGTGTCTCAAGGACCTGCGCATACTTCGTACAGCTGCTTCTAGAACCATCTAAAGGACTAAAACTATGCCCAATATCTGGCCACCGCCGCCGGACCTTCACTCCCTCCAGGAACTCGTGGCGGCCGCCGATATCGATGGCTATATCGCCGACGGCGCACCCGCCGACGAGTACGATGTTGAGGCCGAAGAGGTCTTTCGCTCACTGAAGGATTGGAGCACCGACGACCTTACCACGGAGCGCATTCTCCCAATGCTGGAGGGGGTCTGGTCGGCAAACTCTGGACTTGGCGCTCCGGCGCTGGAAGATCGTCGCACCAAACTGCGCGAGCTCGCTGGACAGATTGAACGCTTCTTCGGTCCGGGGGCGAGGCCGCAGGTACGGGGCGCATAGCTCTTGCTCGATTACAAGTCCGTCATGCAGCTCGCGCTCGCGGAGGCACGCGCGGCCGAAGCCGCCGGCGAGGTGCCCGTGGGTGCAGTCGTCCTGTCCGCAGGGGGTGAGATCGTGGGCCGGGGTAATAATCAGGTCCTGCGCACCAACGACCCATCCGCCCACGCGGAGATTGTCGCGTTGCGCGCCGCAGGCGTTACCCTCGGCAACTATCGTCTGCCCGGCTGCACGCTCGTTTGCACGCTGGAGCCGTGCGCCATGTGTGCCGGCGCGATCCTCCATGCCCGCATTGCGAAGCTTGTCTTCGCCGCGCCGGACCCAAAGGCAGGGGCCTGCGGTTCGGTGCTCTCCGTGATGAACTTCCCTGCGCTAAACCATCAGGTGGTGGTCGTGACCGGTGTGCTCCAAAAGGAGTGCAGCATTATGCTGAGCGACTTCTTTCGGCGGCGCCGGCGCGGCGGAGGGGCAGCTGCCCCGCAGGTACGCGGCACGTCCCTTCCTACGTTCCGCGCATCAGACAAAGGGGATCGCTAGCAGGGCGATTAGGAGGATGCTTGGTATGGCAGGTCGGTTTGATGGCAAGGTCGCCGTGGTCACAGGATCATCCTCCGGCATCGGGCAAGCGATCGCCGTGCGTCTCGCCAGCGAAGGAGCGGCGGTTGTCGTCGACTACCATGGGCGCTCCGAGGGTGCTTTGGATACGCAGAAGCTCATAGCCGCCGGAAGTAACGGGGCACGGTCCATCATCGTGCAATCGGATGTCTCGACCGTAGCCGGCTGCCAGGCGCTGATCGAGGCGTCCTACGAGCAGCTCGGGGGTTGCGACATCCTGATCAACAACGCTGGCGTGGAGAAGGGTGCCGACTTCTGGGACATCACCGAAGCGGACTATGACCTGGTTCTAAATTTAAATCTAAAGGGAGTGTTCTTCACGACCCAGGCGTTCGTGCGCAAGCTGCGCGACACTAAAAAGCCTGGCCGCGTGATCAACATCTCTTCTGTGCATGAGGATATGGTCTTTCCGCACTTTCCCACCTACTGTGCGGCCAAAGGCGGCCTTCGTATGCTCATGCGCGATCTTGCCGTCGAACTCGGCCCGTTGGGCATTACAGTGAACAACGTCGCTCCCGGCGCGATCGTTACACCGATCAATAAAGGGCTGCTTGACGACCATGCCAAGCTCGATCCTCTGCTGCGCAACATCCCGCTGGGTCGCATGGGCACCTCGGCAGAGGTCGCAGGGCTAGTCGCGTTTCTCGCTTCCGACGAGGCGGCCTACGTCAACGGCTCGACCTATGTGATCGACGGCGGCCTGATGCGCAATTATCATGAGCAGTGAAGCACGCTTCGCGACATCTGGGCTCCGTTTCACTCCACTGAAACGAGGAGAGTAAGAGAGAATATGCGCATGGAACTTCTTGTCTATACCGCCGATTGGTGCCGCGATTGCCGTGAAGCAAAACGATTTTTGAATCAGCACGCCATCGCCTTTAAAGAGATCGATATTGAACGCACCCCCGGAGCCGCGGACGAGGTGATTGCAAAAACCGGCAAACGAGCCATTCCGCAGTTTGTACTGGATGGCCAGTGGGTACAACCCTATAAGCCCGGCCGTGGTTTTCTTTACGATGAAATGAGCGTTCTGCTGGGTGTCGAACAGCCTTAAGGGCCCCAACACAGCTGTTTGCGCATTACATGAGTTGTAGATCTCGTCATCCTGAGCGCAGCGAAGGACCTCAGTATTGCGCGGGTTAGCCAAGCAGGTGTGGTCTAAATTAGATGTAGAGGCACTTTACTTCACTCGCCATAACGGCTGGAAGAGATTAGGGCAAATTACGCATCACTATGAATTGTCATCTCGACCGGAGGCGCAGCCGCAGTGGAGAGACCTGCAGTTCTGCCGCCAAATACGCAGATTCCCTGTGGGAATGACAAACAGAAAAGCAAAGTCACTTTACACATAGAGTCAGTTTGCCTTAGAGATCTCTAGTCGCCAGCTCTACCTCGTCCGATGATTGTGAACCAGTATTCACATATGGCATCTGACCATCTAAAGCTTCTAGTTCGGACGCAACCCCAGCCGGGACTTGCGGTGCTCCCGCCTGTGCGGCGTTGGCCGCCACCGTCTGTACCTGTTGCGGCGTACCGTGCATAGGCATGGCCGCAGGCACATCGATCGCCACCTCGGGCTGGGTAGGTTGTGCACGCTGCCCAAAGGGCCAGCGCAGACGCAAGACTCGTTGCCGCGCGCTTTCGCGATGCGCCTGTTCGCTGCGGCCCTTCAACAGGTCCTCAATGGTGACGATGCCCAGCAATTTACCATCGCTGGTCACGACCGGAAACGACGTAAGAGCAGTCTCGGCCATTTCGACCGCGCAGGTGCGCAGGGTGGTGAAGGGGGACATCGTGGTCGGCTGCATGGCACGCTCGGAAAGGAGCGTTGTTTCCAGATCCCGGTCGCGCCCTGCAGCGATCATCTGCGAACGCGTAAGCGCTCCGGCGAGTCTGCCTTCATCGTCCACCAGCGGAAAGATGCGTTGCCAGTGTGACCAGCCATCTGCGCCGCGCTCCTCGTTGCGCTCGAGCCATTCGGCCGCGTCGCGGCACGTGGCTTTGTCGTTCAGCGCATAGACGCTGGTGTGCATCGCCTGCGAAACCAGCATGGTTTCCAGCGGATCGACGGAGAACTCGCGGCTGAGGTGCAAACCCTTGCGACTCAGATTTTCAGTCAGCATCGAGCGCGGCTGTACCAGCACGCTCACGGCATACGCGGCACCGCAGGCCAGCAGCACCGGCAGCACCAGACCGCCGTTATGCGTCAGCTCAATCGAGAGCATCGCCGAGGTCAACGGGCAGCCGATGGCCGCCGTCAGCAGCGATGTCATGCCCACCAGCGCCCACGCGCCGGTGGACATCGAGGGCAGCAGATGTCCCATGGCCGCGCCCATCGCGCCGCCGATCATCAACAGCGGGGCAAGAATACCGCCGGCGGTGTTGGAGCCCAGCGCGAAGATCCACATCAGGCTCTTGATGACCAGCACGCCCAGGAGCAGCTTCCATGCGGCATCGCCCGAAATCATCTGCTGAATGACGCTATAGCCTACGCCCAGAGCACGCGGAAACAACAGGCCGCCCAGCCCGACACCCAGGCCGCCGAGGGCCGGCCACCACATCCAGTGCACCGGTAGCTTTTCAAACATTCGCTCCGAGAAATGAATGCCGCGGCTCAGGGCGGCCGCCAGGAACGCGGCAAGGATGCCGAGAGCCAACGCGCCCAGCATGGCCGAGTGATACACAGGCGCGCCCGTCGGCACCATCTGCAACAGCGGCTTTGGCCCAAGCAGCAACCGGCGTACGGCACCGGAGGTCACACAGGCGATCGTTACCGGCACCAGGGAGCGGGGCTTCCACTCGAAGAGCAGAATTTCCACCGCGAGCAGCACCGCCGACATGGGGCAGTTAAACGTGGCAGCCATCCCCGCGGAGGCACCCGCGACCATGAGCACGGTGCGCTCCGAGTCCGTCATATTAAGAAACTGTCCCAGCACGGAGCCGATCGCGCCGCCTGTGATGATTACCGGGCCTTCCGCACCGAACGGCCCACCGGAGCCGATGGAGATAGCCGTCGCCACCGGCTTCAGCACAGCAACGCGCGGCTGCACGCGGCCGCCGCCGAAGACGATTGTTTCCACGGCCTCGGGCATACCATGCCCCCGGATGCGAGGCGAAAGGTAGCGTGCGATCACGCCTACGATGAGGCCGCCCAGCACGGGCATCAGCACCAGCCACCAGTGCCGTCCAGCCTGCCATGGATCGACCTCTTCCACGCTCAGCCGGTGAAAATAAAAGGCATTGGTAGCCAGGGCGATCATCTCCAGCAATGCCCACGCGGCCAAGGCGCTGAAGGCACCCAGTACCGAGGCTAAGCCGCTGGTATACAAGATACGGGCGTCTGCCGAGTAATCACGCAGCGTCGAGGCTTCCGCTCGCTTCACACGGCTCCTTCAGTTGGAACTGAATCGGCCATTGCAACAGAATCACCCACCGGAACGGGATTGGCAGTGATCACCGAATCGGCCATTGGAATCGGATCGGCATTCGTCTCAGCAGTTGCCGTCTCCCGCAGCTCGCTTAGCGCGCGCAGAAGGTTCTGCCCGGTGGCCCCATCGAGCTGCTCCAGATGCGTTGCCACCATGCGGCGCAGCACCGAGTTGCCATGTGCGGTAAGCACCACCAGGGAACGGCGCAGGTCACGCTCATCGGAGACGCGACGCACCAAGCCGGCACGTTCGGCCCGGTCCACGAGTTCCACCGTGCTGTTGTGCCTCAAAATCATGCGCTCCGCGAGAAAGCTGATGGATGCCGAGTGCCCCGGTGCCATCGCGCCGATTACCTGCATCAGCTGATACTGCTGCGCCGCGATCTCGAACCGCTCCGCCTCCGTCTCGCTGAAGCTGAGGAACCGCCGCAGCTGGTAGCGGAACTCCGCCAAACGGCCTAACCGCCCAGCTTCGGGATCGTGTGTTGTGCCATCGTCCATATGCGCCTCCAGATTATATCGTGCAACGATAGAGCGTTAGATGCATGGCTTCTCGACGTAGCCGGACGTAGTAACCAGCAGCTCCGCGCCGGTAACCGATTGTGTCAGTACATCCTATGATGAAGGTAGGTGGCTGCGGCGGCAAATAGCGTCTCGCTGCCCTGCACACCGCGGCACGATGCCCATTCCTTGGAGACCTGATGATCGCGCGCTACACCCGCCCCGCCATGGCCACCCTGTGGTCCGACCAAAGCAAGTTCGAGCGCTGGCTGCGCGTGGAGCTGGCCGCCACCGAAGCTCTGGCGCAGGCCGGCATCGTCCCTGCATCGGCCGCGCAGGCCCTGCGCGAGCATGGGACCTTCACAGTAGCCCGCATTGACGAGCTGGAGCGTGAGCTGCGCCATGATGTGCTGGCCTTCACCACGGCCGTTGCCGAGTCCGTCGGGCGGTCGGGAAGCGATGCGGCCCGCTGGCTGCATTTTGGGCTCACCTCAACGGACGTCGTGGACACGGCCCAGGCGCTGGCGCTGACGGAGGCCTCCGCGCTGATCCGCGGTGGTATCCTTCGCCTCCGCGAGGTATTGCGCCGCCGCGCGATCGAGTTCCAGCACACCCCGGCGATCGGCCGCACCCACGGCATCCACGCCGAGCCCACCACCTTCGGCATGAAGCTGCTGCTCTGGTATGCCGAGATGGGCCGCAATCTGCGCCGCTTCGATGCGGCCGCCGAAGATCTGCGCGTGGGCAAGATCTCCGGCGCGGTCGGCAGCTTCGGCCACCTGACGCCGGAAAACGAAGCCGCGATTCTTGCGAGCCTCGGCCTGCAGGCTGCTTCTGTGTCCACGCAGGTGCTGCAGCGCGACCGCCACGCCGCCTACATCACCACGCTGGCCGTGCTGTGCTCCACGCTAGATAAGATCGCCACGGAGATCCGCCATCTGCAGCGCACGGAGGTGCGTGAGGCCGAGGAGTTCTTCTCGCCCGGGCAGAAGGGCTCAAGCGCGATGCCGCACAAGCGCAATCCCATCACCAGCGAGCAGATCTGCGGCCTGGCACGGGTCGTACGCGGCAACGCCCAAGTGGCGCTGGAAGATGTCGCGCTGTGGCATGAGCGCGACATCTCGCACTCCTCCGCCGAACGCGTCATCCTCCCCGACACGACCGGCCTCGCCGATTATCTGCTCGACAAAACGGCCACGCTCATCGATCGCCTGCTGGTCTACCCGGGGCGCATGCTGAAAAATCTGGAGCTTACGGGCGGCCTGGTCTTCTCCGGGCAGCTGCTGCTCGAACTCGCCGGCGCGGGCATGAGCCGCGAGGAGGCCTACCGTCTGGTGCAGGGCCACGCCATGGATGCCTGGACCAACGATAAGAATTTCCGCGAACTGGTTTTGGCTGACCCGGCGATCACCGGCAAGCTGCCGCCCGAGCAGCTGACCTCCGCCTTCGACTTCACACGCCAGCTCGGCAATATCGATGCCGTCTTCGAGCGAGTGCTGGCGGAAGGGTAGCGATGTTAGCGGAGACGAACGCTACGGACGCGACGGGCGCAAAGGTTCGCCACGCCTAATAGACGGCCTAGCTCTGCGTAGACCCTTTGCATCCGTAGCGCCCGTCGCGTTTGCTTTTTTTCCAACCCTACTGCGTAATCACCGGCTGTCCGTTCAGACCCACGGTGATCTCCCCGTGCACCACCTCGCCGTACAGCAGCGAGGCCACGCCGGCGACCTCCACATAGAGGCACTTCTCATCCAGCGTGCGCACGGTCGTGCCGAGGAACTGCTTCAACTCCGTCAGTCCGCCTTCGCCCGTCAGCGCCACGGTGAACTCGCGGTGCTCGCCGTAGCTAAAGGCACCGTCCTCCTCGGCCCAATAGCCGAAGAGATTGGCCGCGGTGGCGGTGTAGCCGCCAAAATGGGCCATTAAAAAGTCATGGACGGATTGCTCGACGGTGATTCCACCCGGGCAGGGCTGCTTGAGCTTGAGGGATGGCAGTAGAAAGCGCACATTCTTGCCCAGCGGCTTCTCAAAGTAGGCCATTGAGGGATTGTAGCGTTGCTTCCCCACAGCGCAAAAATAGGCTGAAGTTTTGCCCACAACTCCCCGTGCCACTTCCTAGCGGCATACGCCGCACATGCACTCGACCCACAAAGGTCCGTAGACCGTCCGGATGTTGGATGGAGTGGAAAGACGTAAAAACGCGTGCGAGATAATCGGTGCAGATGCAGGCAATCCCAACCTTCCAGCCCCGCGCAATCACCTTGGCCGTAACCGGGGCCAGCGGCTCGCTTTTCGCTACGGAGATGCTGCGCATGCTGGCCGCGGACGACCGTGTCAGCCGCGTGCACCTCCTTACCTCACCGAGCGCCTTGCGCGTGCTGGCCGAGGAGACCGGCATCAGTGGCCGCTCCGGTCTGGTCGAAAAGCTCCTGGGCCACGCGTCGGAGAAGGTGATTCAACACGCCTACGAGGATGTAGGGGCAGCCATCGCCAGCGGCTCCTACCCGATCTCGGCCATGGTGGTATTGCCCTGCTCGATGGGAACGCTGGCCTCCATCGCCCACGGCCTGGCGAGCAACTTGATTGAACGTGCCGCCGATGTCTGCCTCAAGGAGCGCCGCCCCCTGGTGCTTGCCGTGCGGGAGACGCCGTTGAACCTGATTCACCTGCGCAACATGGCCACCGTCGCTGAGGCCGGCGCGACGATCTATCCGGTGATCCCCACGTTTTACAACAAACCGCAATCGGTGAATGACATCGTCCGCAGCTATGTGCAACGCGTGCTGCAACATATCGATCTGCCTCAGCCGGGAGCCTACCAATGGGGCGGCGAAGCGGCCGGTACGGACGTGGATCTAGCTTAGGGAAATTCTGATCTACTCGAAGATCCCTCAGTGACTAAAGCCAAGTTGCAAATAACAAGCTTGCGGCGGGACTGAAGTCCCGCCCTTCCGTAGAGAAGGATTCAGCGGATCTACCCTAACGCGCCATGTTTGCCAGCGTGCGGACTCCACCTTCCGGTGGAGGATTAGATTTCAGGAAGTCCGCCACGGCCGGAGCCACGCGGGCCGCACAGAGCGACGGCGCGAGATGCCCGCAGCCTTCAGCAATGTCAAGCTCCGAATGCGGGTTTAAAGCGTGCATTGCCTGACCCATGGACAACGGAATCAACCCGTCGGTGCTGCCCCAAACGATCAACAGCGGCTCCGGCATAACCGGCAGAAAATCATCCACGTGTACGTCCGCGCCAAAGGCCTGTGCGCCCTTCTCCACTGTCGATCGAACATCGCCAAAGTTCCGCACCGCCGCGGTACGGACGTTGGCAGGCAGCGGCTTGGCCTCCGGCTCGAGGCGTGACCACAGCTGGGCGACATCGTCCGGCGAGTCCGGTTCGAACAGGTTCTTTGCAATCGGCGGCGCAGCTCGCATCCCCGCACTGTCGAAGACTACCACGCGGTCGGTCAGCTCCGGGTGATCGTGAGCCAGGGTTAACGCAATCCATCCCCCGAGCGACCACCCGCCCAGGTCGGTCTTTTGCAAACCCAGCGCCTGGATGAAGTCGTAGACAAATTTAGCCTCGCCCGCAACGGAGTAATTGCCGTTTTCGGGCCTCGGCGAACGCCCATACCCCAGCAGATCGGGCGCGTATACGTGGAAGCCGGCGCGCTTGAGGCGCTTCAGCATCGGGGCCCAGCTCTCATCGCGGTCGCCAAGCCCATGAATTAACACCAGCGGCACGCCACCGCCCGGAATGCGGGGTTCCGCGTCGTAGTAGTGGACGCGGCCCTCAGGGGTAAGCACATAGTTGCTCTGCACACGCGCCAGGAAAAGGCCAAGGTGAGTGAATTGCCGCTCGAGCCAGATTGGCTCCCGCACAACCAAGACACCCAGCACGAGACACAGCACGACCACTACCAGCACGAGGCGACCCAAAATTCTCATCCCAGTCTTCTCTTCCCCTCTGGCGGTCAGATTGACACCTCGCCGCCCACAGAGATGTGGGGCAGATGCACTTCCTACTCTAGCGCCTGTAAACCCTGGTTGGTTTTACTTAGGGCAAGATGTGTCCCCTAGACTGAGGCAATAGAGGCTCCACACAGGTATAGCGTGTTCTCGACCGATGCCTATGCTGTAGCGAGCTTCCGGCTCAGCCGCGGACGAAACACACGCATCCACCCAACCTCTACTTGAGCGGCTTGCCGTACTCCTCGCCAAAGACGGTGTGGCTCAGATCGAAGCGTCCGCCGTCGAACTTGTCCGGCCCGTGCAGATGACCCACCGCCAGCAGCGCCACGACCCAGTAGCTCAAGGGCAGACGCAGGGTTTCGCAGACCTTCTGCTGCTCAAAACCTTCCATCGGCGCGGTGTCGTAGCCGAGTGACTCAGCCATCAGCATCATGGAGGTATAGGCCAGCATGACCTGCTTGTTAAGCCAGCCCGTCATCTGCTCCTCGCTGAAGCCGGAAAGGTAGGCGGGCACGCTTTGGCGGGCCTGCGCGGCGTAGCTCTCCGGCATGCCGGCAGCCCGGCCCAGGCGCAGCATTTCGTCCAGGTCGCGCCGCCAGCCGTCACGGTCGCCACAGGCCACGATCACCGCGGAGGCTTCTTCCACCTTGGCCTGGTTGTAGCTCGCCGCTCGCAGCCGGCGCCGCTGCTCCGGCTGCTGCACCACGATAAAACGCCAGGGCTGCATGTTGTAGCCGCTCGGCGCGTGGAGGCCGGCATCCAGGATCTGCCGCAGGTCGCTCGCGGGAATGGGATCGCCATTGAAGCTGGGCGTCGACCGCCGCTCCCGGATCGCCTGCGCGAGTGATTTCATCGTTCCCATCGGTCTCCTGTCTCCGTCGCGTCTTCCCCTGCCTCAAAGCGTGCTGTTCCTGTGCCAAAACAACATTTTCTGTACGAAAGCAACACTACTTCGGGGTGGCGAACTCCCCAATCGGGCGTTCTGTCACAAAGGGATTGCTATTTGGCGCTTCCGCGATGACCCAAAGATTGTCGAATCCGGAGCGCAACTCCGGATGCGCGCTCAGCAGGGCCACGCCCGCCGCCATGTTCCGGGCCGCGGCGGCATTGGTATCCGTTACGGCATCGGCGCGGAGGTGCATGACCAGATTCAGCTGCTTGCCATCCTCAGAGGACTGGCTGGCCAGGGCCGTGATGCGAAAGTCCGCTCCGCCCGTCCCAGCCAACGCCAGAGGCGTCGTGCTGCTCAGGCCTCCAGAAAGCGTCGGCGGCGCGGCGGCGCGCGTCTCCGTGCGCAGCCGGTCGAGATTGGTGGTGGAAAGGAAATTTGCCGGGCGCAGCAGCTCATCGGCCTGCCCATACATCAACCAGGCCAGCCAGGGCTTGCCGGACTTGGCATCGGCACGAGCCACGGTCCAATACCATAGCCCCGCATGCCCGGCCGCTTCTCGGGCGTGCGGGTAGAAGCCGGCCATCTTCCAACCCCCACTCGGGTCGGCCTGCAGCAAAAACGACAGCAGCCAAGGGTTCGCCCCGGAGGCTTCAACCATCGCAAAGGCGTACCGTCCCGCGGGTAATCCACCGATGGAGAAATCCGTCTCGGCGGCGGAGCCGGTCAGCGGACAGCTGAAATCCGCGTCGGAGGTGTCGTTCGCCGTCCGCCCGCTCGCATCCAGCAGATAGAGGTGGGTTACCGCAAAGGAGTCCGAGCCGACCCTGGCGGCGGTGACGTGGATCAGGTTCGCGGTTGCGGCAAAATTCGTGGCAAAGGCCGGAATCGTCGCCGCCTGCACAGTGGCGGCATCCCCTTTGGCGACGGCACTCGCCAGGGTATAGGCGGCGGCGCTCACGGCGGACCTCCCCTCGGCGGTCATCTTGGCCTGTGTGGTGCAGCTCTGCCCCCCCGCTGCATGACTCCCCGCCAAACCGCCACAAAGTACGGCGAGCGTCGAGCATCTCTTCCAGTCCGCGGTCCATAGGGGACGGCACAAAGAGCGGAAACGTCGCATTGGAAAGAAGCACCGCATAAGGCCCAGCATACGAAGGAGCCGCCTTTCAGTCCAGAGCCAGCGTATGCGCCCCTTCATCCAGCGCCAAAAAGATCGGCTTTGCCAACGCAGAGCCATCATTTTTACAAGCTCGGAGCCATCGGGAAGGAGGTTGGACGTTCAACCGCACCTAGAACTCGGCTGTCCGACCTGGCGTTTTTCCCTGAAGGGTCCCGGACGGTAGATCAGGCCTCCCTTCATTCTTAATGGATTCAGTGTGGGGCGGAATTCGGTGTGAAGCTACCCTACCGCCCCCATAGGGCGTCCCAAGCAGCATGGTCTTCGCCTTCGAGTTCCGCGTCTTCGCCTTCGCTACGGCTGTACTCGCCGTGGCTGCACTGGTCTCTGTGGCGCTCGCGGCACCGCCGGCCGAGGCCCAGGGCAGCACCCTGCCCGCAACGCCACCGACCAGTTTCTCTCCAGCCGGAACCATCGCCCCGATCACTGCAGGAGCCACATCTGCGGACCACCCCGGCAACCGCCGTCACCGCGCCCAGGTGAGCTGCGCAGGCGGCGAGATCACCGTACGGGCCGACAACTCCAGCCTCAACGGCATCCTGCGTTCGATCGCGGCCTGTACCGGCATGCGAGTCACCGGCGGTGTCGAGGATCAGCGCGTCTTCGGCAACTACGGCCCGGGTTCCCCCTCGACCATATTGGCCACGCTGCTCGACGGCACCGGCAGTAATATGCTGCTGCAGGAAACAGCCGCGAATGCGCCCGCCATGCTGATTCTGACCCCACGCACGGGCGTGGCGACGCCCCCCAGCCCCACCGCAGTGGTCGACGACGACCCAGACGACGTGACCAGCGGCTACCCAGCACAGCCATCAGCGAATCAGCCCAGGCAAGCTGGGTCCATGCAGCCCAACACCATGCAGCCCGGAATCGGGCAGCCGGGAATGATGCAGCCGGGAATGACTCAGCCCGGTACCCTATACGGCAACGGCTCCGCACAGGGGCCGAGTGGCCAGGCGGGCTACCCTGCCCCGGCGAACCCGAACCAGATGCCCGTGCCGATTGCGTCCCCCGGCTCCGCGGTGACCGGGCCGTCGCCGATTCCGCAGCCGATCAATAACGTCAATGGCAGCCCCAGCAACACCTCGCCCACAGCCTCCACATACCCCACCACCAACTCCGTCCCGCTCGATAGCCTGCCGACGCCCTCGACGACGCCGGCCGCCAGCGGCATCGTCGATGCGCCTAACCCGCCGGCACCGGGTTCGGATACAGAGAAATTACTGCGGGGGGTGAACTCCAACAATCCGGGAACGACCAACATCAGTCCCGACGCCACGAGCGGGGCAACCCTGCCCGGCGGCACCAATACGACCACCCCGGTACCGAACGGAACGGGTCAGCAACCTCCAACCAATCAGCCTGGGACGGATGGCACGTCCGGACCGCTCACACCCGAGCAGGTCTACCAGCAGCTGCAGCGCATGCGGCAAAGCCAGCAACAACAGGCCCAGCCGCAAACCCCTACAGCCCCGGCACCCCAGTAGAAGGCAGGTTGATTCCTAACGAAGTTCTGGCGGAGTCGCCTTTGCGGAAATGCGGGAGTTCAGTCCCCGCCGTAAACGCAACATCTGCGGCTTGGCTTCAGCCACTGAGGGACATGTTAGAGGAGTGGATCAGGCTTTCCTTAACCCCGTGCTGTGCGCAAAGGTTGGGCGGCCACACGCGACTTGGCCGCAGAAACAGCATGCTCGCGGAAGATGCGAAACATCGTTTGGCAGATCGCATACGCGACCAGCACCCCAAGCGCCAGCGACGCGAGAATCGCGCACAACAACATCACCGTTTCCATAAACCGAAGAGCTCCTGCCTCGCCCGCATCTGCCTTACATGGTCCGGGCAGCCTTCTTTGTAGAGGGGCTGCACCATCTTGCCTCGCCCATGCCTTGTGAGGGCAGGCGAAAGTTGTACAAGCTGTTATCCAGCCCGGTACCTTGCCGTTTGAACAGGGTATTTCTCGTGCGAAGCCCCACGATTTCGACATACGCCTACATCGTGGTGGCGGACCGTTTATCCTTACAGGTGGCCCGGTAGGGTTCCGTTCCGACACATGAGCCTTACGCACATCCAAGTTCGCGGCGCGCGCCAGCACAACCTGCGCGACATCTCCGTCTCTATCCCCCGCAACTCGCTGACGGTGGTCACCGGCCTGTCCGGCTCCGGCAAGAGTTCGCTGGCCTTCGACACCATCTACGCCGAGGGCCAGCGCCGCTACGTGGAGACGCTTTCGGCCTATGCGCGCCAATTCCTCGACCAGATGGAGCGGCCTGATGTGGATTCCATCGACGGCCTCAGCCCGGCAATCTCCATCGAGCAGAAGACCACCTCCCGCTCCCCGCGCTCCACCGTCGGCACTATCACTGAGATCTACGATTATCTGCGGCTTTTGTGGGCCTCGGTGGGCCAGCCGCACTGCCCAAACTGCCACCGGCCCATCTCCCGCCAGTCGGCCGACCAGATCATCAGCCAGATCGTCGAACGCAACCAGACCGACTCCCCCGGCGAGCGCATCACCGTGCTGGCGCCCATCGTGCGCGGCCGCAAAGGTGAGTTTCGCGAGGAGATTGAGGCGCTTGATCGCAAAGGCTATCGTGTTCGTATCGATGGCGAGATGGTCGAGGTCGAAGAGGGTATGCGCCTCGAAAAGCGCAAAAATCATACCCTCGAAGCCGTGGTCGACCGCATCATCCTCAAGCCCTTACAGGTACCGCCACCGGCAGCTTTAACCGCACCCGCTACCCCCTCCACAGAAGCGTCATCTCGACCGGAGCGCAGCGAAGTGGAAAGACCTGCAGTCTTCCCCGCCGATTCCGCACCCACCCCCGCCACACCCCAGTTCGACACTAAACGCCTCCAGGCCGCCGTCACCACCGCCCTGCAACTTGCCAACGGCCTCGTCCTCATCGGCCTTCAAGCGCCCGGCGGCGAGTACAACGAGACCCTCTTCTCCTCCTCCATGGCCTGCCCGGACTGCGGCATCAACGTCCCCAAACTCGAGCCGCGCTCCTTCAGCTTCAACTCCACCTATGGTGCCTGCCCGGAGTGCCACGGCCTCGGGTCCATCTTCGACTTCGACCCCGCCAAGGTCGTCAGCGACTGGTCGAAACCGCTGCTTGATGGTGCCCTCGGCCCCGGCTCCAGCTCGCAGTACCTGCTCCGCGGCGCGAAACTCGCCGCCGACAAATACAAGATCAATCTGAAGCAGCCCTTCTCCGCGCTCACGAAGGAGCATCAGGATCTCATGCTCTACGGTCCGCCCCGGGCTGAAGGCGCGCGCATCGGCTTCCACGGCATCTTCCGCTACCTTCGCGACAACATCGAGGAGACCAAGTCCGAGACCTACCGCGAGTACATGATGGGCTTCATGTCCGCCTCCGAGTGCCCGCGCTGCCATGGTGCCCGCCTGCGCCCGGAGTCGCTCGCCGTCACCCTGCCCATCCGGGACACCATGATGGGTGCCCCAGGTCTCGATTCTGAGACCTGGGATGTCGAAGCGATCAAATCTCCCGATGCCCGCCGCGACGTATCCATCGCCGACTTCACGGGACTTTCGCTGGAACGCGCCCTCGAAGGCGCTCGTTCCATGTTCTTCACCGGCCGCGATCGCCTGATCGCCGATCGTCTGCAGCGCGAGGTCATCGAGCGGCTCGAGTTCCTCAACGCCGTCGGTCTCGGCTACCTGTCGCTGAGCCGTTCCGCCGCCACACTCTCGGGCGGCGAAGGCCAGCGCATCCGTCTCGCCACGCAGATCGGCTCCCGCCTGCGCGGCGTCCTCTACGTCCTCGACGAGCCCTCCATCGGCCTGCACCAGCGCGACAACCAGCGCCTGATCAGCGCGCTCGAAGACCTCCGCGACCTTGGCAACACCGTTTTAGTCGTCGAGCACGACGAAGACACCATTCGCAAGGCCGACTATGTGCTCGATCTCGGCCCCGGAGCCGGCAAGAATGGCGGCGAACTGATGGCCGCCGGCACCCCCGCCGAGATCATGGCCAACCCCAACTCCGTGACGGGCCGCTATCTCTCCGGCCAGATCGACATCGTCACCCGCCCCACGAAAGATAAGGCCCCCCGCGAGCTCTCCGGCCGCTGGCTCTCCGTCGAAGACGCCATCTCGCACAACCTCGACCACGTCACCGCCCACTTTCCCGTCGGCGTCATGACGGTCGTTACAGGCGTCTCCGGCTCCGGCAAATCCACCCTCGTCAACGACATCCTCTATCGCTCACTCGCTAAGGAGCTCTACGGCTCCCGCGAGGAGCCCGGCGCGCACAAGGCCATTCACGGGGCCGACCAGTTCGATAAGGTCATCCAAATCGACCAGTCCCCCATCGGCCGCACGCCGCGCTCCAACCCGGCCACCTATACCGGCGTTTTCACCGCCATCCGCGACCTCTTCGCCATGCTCCCCGAGTCCCGCGAACGCGGCTACAAGGCCGGCCGCTTCTCCTTCAACGTCACCGGCGGCCGCTGCGAGGCCTGCCAGGGCGAGGGCCAGCGCCGCATCGAGATGAACTTCCTCCCCGATGTGTACGTGCTTTGCGAGATCTGCAACGGCCGCCGCTACAACCAGGAGACCCTCGCCGTAAAGTTCAACGGCTACTCCATCGCCGATATCCTCGACCTGCCCATCGAAGATGCCGTCCCGATCCTGAAAGACATCCCCGCCGTCCACCAACGCCTCTCCACGCTCGTCGACGTTGGTCTCGGCTATATCCATATGGGCCAGTCCGCGACCACGCTTTCGGGCGGCGAGGCCCAGCGCATGAAGCTAGCCAAAGAACTGTCGAAGCGCCAGACCGGGCGTACCCTCTACCTGCTCGACGAGCCCACCACCGGCCTGCACTTCGACGACGTGCGCCGCCTGCTGGAGGTGCTGCACCGCCTCACCGACCTCGGCAACACCGTCGTCATCATCGAGCACAACATGGACATTATCCGCAACGCCGACTACCTCGTGGACATGGGCCCCGAAGGTGGCGAGGGCGGCGGACACATCGTGGCGCAGGGGCCCCCCGAGCTCGTCGCCGGGGCGCCCGGCTCCCACACGGGTGAGTTCCTGGCACGGTACTATGACGAAGCCGCGCACACCTCCGCCGGACTGCACCTGCCCCCGGTCGAGCTGCCCGATCTCCAGAAAAAGCCACCCAAGGCCAAGTTCGTGCCCCTCGAAAAGAAGACCGGCGTCCCCAAGGCCTCCAAGACCCGGCCGAGCGAGGAACGCGCTCCCCGCAAGCGCGCCAACTCCGCCGGCAAAGCCGCCGTGAAGGCAGGAGCGAGCGCATGAGCGATCTGCCCGCGACTACCGAACCGGCTCTGCCTGAGGGTGCCGGAGAGGTGCTGGACATCCAGCACGACCCTTTTCCCGCGCAGGACCATGGCGTGTCGCGACGCATCCCGCACCTCGGCCACGCACTCCTCTTTTTCTCTCTCACCGCGACGGCGTTCTTCCTTTGCCTACTCGTCCTGGCGGTATCTTTCCGCGACAAGGTGCAGCCCGGTGGGGGGATGGATACAGCCGTGTCGCTTGGGGCCGAGGCCCTCACCTACGTGCTCGCGCTCACGGGAGCGTACTACCTCTTTCCCTTCCTCTGGAAGCGTTCGTTTCTCCAGGGCATTCACTGGAACGGTCTAGCCGCTCGCCGGAACTGGGTGCGGCTGGTCGGTGTCGGTGCCCTGTTGAGCACGGTGGCGCAGTTCGGCGAGCACTTCGTCAAGGAGCCTAAAAGTCCCGAGATCGAACACCTCATGCGGACGATGGGCGGTGCCTGGGGCGTTATGCTGCTGGGGACACTGCTCGCTCCGCTGATGGAGGAGATCGCCTTTCGCGGCTTTCTGCTGCCGGCTCTGGCGACCGCCTATGACTGGCTCAGTCTGAAGCGCACTCCCGCCAACGTGCGCCGCTGGCAGGCAACCACCGACCACACCAACATTGCCCTGATCTTCGCGGCCCTCTTTTCCTCGCTGCTGTTCGCCCTCATTCACGCACCGCAACTCGAGTACGCCTGGGGTCCAGTCGGCCTGCTGTTCGGCGTCAGCCTGGTGCTCGCCTTTGTTCGCGTGCGCACCCACTCCGTGGCCTGCTCTACGCTGGTACATCTGGTTTATAACCTGACCATCTTTATTTTGGCGTTAATAGTCACTGGCGGATTTCGACATCTGGATCGTTTGTAACCCGGAAATTTTTCCCGCTGCTGTGGCAAGCTTGTGGCATAGAATCGAAAAACGAGGAATACATGGCTGATGTTCGTAAATGCCCGAAGTGCCTGTCCGAAAATGTCTTTCGGTCGCGGCGGCGGTCGCTCGAATACTTTCTGCCCTTCTTCCGGCCGTATCGCTGCTACAGCTGTGAGCGGCGCTTCCTGATGTTTACCCGTGCGCTCAAAGCGCAACGCGTGCACCTTGAACACAGCCGCGTTTCGGAAAAGAACATCACCTAAGCTGCTTAGCCCCGCTCAACTGGGATGTGAAAGCATTCCTGTCTACCTCCTCTTTCTGTCATTCCCGCAGGGAATCCGCTGTTCCTACCGGCGTCATAGATTCTCTGTCTCTGGCGAGTTCGCATTACTCCTATGCAGCTGCTGTGCCGCTCTCAAAATGCGGTACGATGATGCCCATGCGTTACGAGGTGCGGGTGCATGATGGCGAACAGACACCACCGCCCAAGCTCCCTTTGAGCCGAGGCAAGACACCGCTTTTCCTTGATGAACATCTGCTCGCCTTGAAAGAACCTCTTGAGAAGAAGGGGTTCAACGTCCTTGTGCCCCGGCGGGCAAAAAGGATCAAGACATCCTGACCGAAGATCTGCCGGGTCGTATCTTTGTCACGAATAATCCGCGTGATTTTCTCTACTCGGCCTCCCAACTCGACTTCTCGATTATTGATACGACCCACGTGAGCAAGGATCCGCAGACATTGGGTGATGCCATTGCCCGCTCGTGGGTGGACTACTCGCTTAAAAGCGAACATCCGGCCTTCTATCTTGTGCTACAGCCCAATGGCCGCCACGAGTTAACCACTATGCTGTAGTCGCCCGCGCGCGAACAAGGATCAGCGGACCAAGCAATAATGGCTCTGATTTTGAACGGAACCCAGCTGGCGGTATTTGCGTATCCCGAGCGGGCCGCGGCATGGGAGGCAACGTGAAATTGACAAGCAATCCTGGGAGATTGACCGGATTCTGGTACCTACTCCTCGGTCCACTACGCCTTCTCTATATCCCGAGCAAGCTGTTCGTACCAGGAAACGCGGCTGCTACGGTCAATAACATCGCCGCGCACGAGCAGCCCTTCCGCTTCGGATTGTGCGCGATCTAGCCTGCGGAATCGTCTTAACCTTCCTCGTTCTGGCCTTTTACCGCTTGTTCCAAGGCGTGGACCTTTGTCATAGAAACGCGCCTTGCTGCGTATTCTCCTCTGGCGATAGAGGCACCTCCTGTCCGCCTGTCGACCAGCACACATCCACTCCTCCCATGCTGGAAGCGTGGTCAACGTAAACTAATCAGGACATGATTCCCACCCTCCAATGGACGCTCGAAGGCGTCAGCTTTCTCGACCAAACCAAGCTCCCCACCGAAGAAACCTACGTCCTCGCCCGCGACTACCGCGAGGTAGCCGCCGCCATCCGCGACATGATTGTGCGCGGCGCGCCGGCCATCGGCGTTTCCGGGGCCATGGGCGTCGCGCTGGGTATCGAGCGCAGCCAGGCTATAAATCTCACCGACCTTTCCGCGGAGGTCGAGACGATCTGCGCCACCCTGGCCGCCACCCGCCCCACCGCTGTGAACCTCTTCTGGGGTATCGGCAAAATTCGCGAAAACTTTAACGAGTTGGCGAAGAAAAACACCGCCATCCCCGAGATCAAGCGCTCCGTCGTTGCGCTCGCCCAGCAGCTCTACGACGAAGACATCGCCGCCTGCCGCCAGATGGGTGCTTTCGGTGCCGATCTGCTGCCACAAGAAGGCACGATCCTCACGCATTGCAACGCTGGCGCGCTAGCCACCTGCGGCTATGGCACGGCGCTCGGCGTCATTCGCGGCGCGGTTGAACGCGGCCACAAACTCGACGTGCTCGCCGACGAGACCCGTCCCTACCTGCAGGGCGCTCGCCTTACCGCCTGGGAGCTCATGAAGGACGGCATCCCCACCACCGTCCTCTGCGACAACATGAGCGCCCACCTGATGAGCAAGGGCCGCGTGCAGGCCGTTATCGTCGGGGCCGACCGCATCGCCGCCAACGGCGACACCGCCAACAAGATCGGCACCTACGGCCTTTCCATCCTCGCCAAAGAGCACGGCATCCCGTTCTACGTCGCCGCGCCCTGGTCCACGATCGACGTCCACACGGCTACGGGGGCAGGTATCCCTATTGAGCAGCGCGACCGCCGCGAGGTCACCCACTCCAATGGTCGGCAGATGACCCCCGATGGCGTCGGCATCGAAAACCCCGCTTTTGACGTTACGCCTGCAAAATACATTGCCGCCATCATTACCGAGCGCGGCGTGCTGCGTGCGCCCTTCGGCGAAAGTATCCCCGCCATGGCCTCGACCGCACTCCCGGAACTGGCTATCGCCTCTATTTGAAACGGATCTCCGGCGCAATGTCCCGCCCTGAGCGAACTCCACATCCACCTCTTTCGGAATCCCGGCTTCTGGGATTTAGCTTCTGGGACCCGACTTCTGGGACCGGTGTTCCCTTAGCTTTACACGATCAAAATCGCGGCCCCTTTGCGCGCCATGGGGCCGCAGCCGCATCGCCGCCCTCGCCGCCTGCCCGGTAAACTGAAGGGGTTGTTGAGAGGGCAGCATGGCCTTGAGCGCCACCGTACCCGGCAGATTCTCCACGGCCACCACGGCCTTTATCAACCCGCGCATGCGATCCCTCTTCCGGGCAAACCTGCTGGTGCTGGGTGGCCTCTGGGCGGCGCTGCTGCTCTCCCATTTTCCTCACCTGCAAACTACCAAATGGCTGATTTTGCCGCTGTTTGCGATCTGCGTCGGTACCCTCGACACCGCCCGCTGCATGCGCAAACGCTGGAACTTCTACCATGGCGGCGTCATCCTCTGCATCTACATGGACCTCATGGTCCTGGTGCTGGTCACGTTTCTTCTGCTCTACCCAGCCTTGGCGTAAACCACGCGGCTTTCCTCCACAGAGGTGTCCTCTCGACCGGAGGCATATCCGCAGTGAAGATACCCTGCGTTGCGCCAGCCACGGATCCAACCTAAGCCGCACATCTTGACAGCGCAGCCCTCCGACTCGCTATGCTCACCTTCTGCGCGAGTGCTGCCTTCTAGCCTCCGTTCGGAGAGCCATTGCCCGCCACCGCTGTCGCCCCTCGCGCCTACGTTCCGCCCGGTATCGGCAACATGCGCTGGTTCGTCTGCTTTCTGCTCTTTCTCGCCACCACTATCAACTACATGGACCGCTCGGTCCTCTCGCTCATCGAGCCGCAGCTGCATAGCCTGCCCTTCATGGGCTGGAATCCAACCCGCGACAACGCCCACCAGGCTGTCTTCAACACCAACTACAAGCACATCGTGCAGTGCTTCCAGCTTGCCTACGGCCTCGGCCTGCTGACGGCCGGCCGCCTCATCGACAAGCTTGGCACCAAGCTCGGCTATGCCCTCGCCATCGGCGTTTGGGCGCTCAGCTCCATGAGCCACGCACTCGTCTTTTCCGTCTTGGGCTTCTGCATCGCGCGCTTCATGCTCGGCCTAGGCGAGGCGGGCAACTTCCCTGCCGCTATCAAAGCCACCACGGAGTGGTTCCCTTCCCGGGAGCGCGGGCTCGCCACGGGTCTCTTCAACTCCGGCACCAACGTCAGCTACTTCCTCGCTCCCGCGCTGATCGTCTGGGCGACAGGCCACTACGGCTGGCAGGCCGGCTTCCTGGCCACCGGCTCCATGGGCCTGCTCTGGCTCATGCTCTGGCTCCTCTTTCCCTACGACAAACTCCTCCGCGCGCATCGCCCCGAAGATGCCACCCTCACCCAAGCCAACCTCTCGCCCGTTGTTGCCCCCGGGCTCTCCGGCTGGGCGTTTTATCGGCAGCTGCTTACCAACCGCGGCCTCTATGCCTTCTCGATCGCCAAAGGCATGACCGATCCGGTCTGGTACTTTTACCTCTTCTATCTGCCCAAGTTCCTGCACGAAACCTATGGTCTGGACCTAAAACAAGCCTACTGGGAGATTGTTTGCGTCTATGTCGTCTCCAGCTTCGGGTCGGTTCTCGGCGGTGGCCTCTCAGGCTGGCTGATGCAAGGCGGCCGCACGGTGAACGCGGGCCGCAAATCCGCGTTGCTGTTGATGGCCCTCGCCGTCGTACCCATCGTCTCCGTGCCGACGCTGGGCCATATCTTTCCCAACAACGCCTGGCCCGCCGTGCTGGTCATCTCGCTCGCCGCCGCCGCGCATCAGGGCTGGTCGGCGAATCTGTTCTCCACATCCCCGGACATGTTTCCCTCCCGCGCCGTCTCCACCGTGGTCGGCATCGGCGGCGCGATGGGCTCGCTCGGCGGCGTACTCTTTACAGGCATCGTCGGATCGTACTTCTCCCTGCATCCGCTGCTCATCTTCGGTTATGCCGCCTGCGCGTACCTGCTCGCACTCGGCATCTTCCAGCTGCTCGTGCCCCGGCTGGGCACAACCGTCGAACCCGAACTGCCGCTCAGTGTCACTTAGCTTTAGCCTTTCTTGTTGTCATTCCCGAAGGGAATCTGCGTTTCGGCTGCCATGGAACCCCGGGGTAAACTGAACGACGACCCCGATGTCCCTAAATCCCCAGAAGTTCTTCCTCACCACGCCCATCTACTACGTCAATGCGCGGCCCCACATCGGCCACGCCTACACGACGATCGTGGCCGACGTCCTCGCGCGTCGCCACCGCCTGCTCGGTGAGGACACCTTCTTCCTCACCGGCACCGACGAGCACGGGCAAAAGATCGAGCGCTCCGCCGCCGCGGCCGGCATCCCGCCCCAGGAGTTCACCGACCGCGTCTCACAGGAGTTTCGCTCCCTTTGGGACCGCATGGGGCTCACCTACGACAAGTTCATCCGCACGACTGACCCGGACCACAAACGTGGCGCGCAGAAGCTCTTCCGCGAGCTGTACGATCGTGGCTACATCTATCTCTCTACCTACACCGGCAGCTATTGCGTATCCGATGAGGCTTTCGTCGACCTACCCGCAGGCACACCCTGCCCCGACTGCGGTCGTACGCTGGAAACCGTAACCGAAGAGAACTTCTTCTTTGAGCTGAGCCAGTTCCAGGAGCGACTCATCGATCTCATTGATCGCGGCGATGATGGCGGTCTGACCATAGAGCCACTCGCTGCACGGAACGAAGTGCTCAGCTTCTTAACCGGCAATGTGACTACTTTCGTACGTGAAAACGCCGAGAAGCTTCGGAGCATTTCGGGTCGCCCTCTGGAAGATACGGAAGCTGTAGGGTTGGCCTTGGATAAGGGTCTGCTAAAGGCCACTAATTCGCAGCGTATTTACGTTCCCGGTGTTCTCAACGATCTCTCCGTCTCGCGCTCCTCGTTCACTTGGGGCATCCCGGTACCGGACGACATTCAGCAGACAGCGGGCACGAGCCAAAATCACGTCATCTACGTCTGGCTCGACGCCCTCGCCAACTACATCACCGCCATAGACTACGGCTCCGAAGCTCCTGAAGCACAGGCCGAATTTCAACGCTACTGGCCCGCCGACCTCCACCTTGTTGGTAAGGAGATCACCCGATTCCATTGCGTCTACTGGCCCGCCTTTCTCCTCGCTGTCGGCCTTGAGGTACCCAAACGCATTACCGCAAATGGCTGGCTGCTCTTCGACAACGCAAAGATGTCGAAATCGCGCGGCAACGTCGTCCGCACCGAAACTATCCTCGATGCTTTCGGCACGCTTTGTCCGCCCGTACACCTTACAGCAGGCACGGATGGGAAGGGCACGGCTTCAGCTGTGCCGCTATTGGAAGCAGGCAACGCGGCTTTAGCCGCTGAGTTAAGTCCGCCCACGCCCCACGAACGCGACCTCTTCGCCTCCGATGTCCTACGATACTTCCTGCTTCGCGAAATCCCCTTCGGCCAAGACGGCAGTTTCAGCTTCGACGCCCTGGTCACTCGCTACAACGCCGATCTAGCCAACGGTTACGGCAACCTCGTTAGCCGAGTGCTGAAACTCATAAGTAGCAGCTTCTCTGGTCTCGTACCCGAACCCACCAAACTACCAGCTCTCGTGGGGCTGACCGAGCTCGGAAAGGACGTGCTCGAAGTCTGTGGTCTGATTGCGAAGGGCATGAGTTTCGAGCTTTCAGGGCAGCTTTTCCCTCTTGAGGAGGAGTGGTGTTGGATCCGACCTGATGGTGTACTACGAGGCATCAACTCACAGATAGCGAGAGTCGACTCCTTCCTCGCCCACTCGAAACCTTGGGTACTCGCGAAGAGCGATGATGTCTCGGCTCCAGTTGCGCTCTCCAACTCGCTCTACACCGCCGCCGAGTCCATCCGTATCATCACCGCCCTGCTCTACCCCATCCTCCCCTTCGCCACCGCCAAAGTCTGGACCCAACTCGGCCTCGGCGACATCGAAGCCGCCGCCCACAGCGGTGAGCTGAACAACCTTGAATGGGGCGGCCTGAGGCCCGGCACCAAACTCGGCCCCCTTACCCCCATCTTTCCCCGCGCTGACAAAGGACTCGCACAGATCATGGCTGACATGGAAGAGGCACGCGCCGCTATCCCTCAAACCTCGCACCCCTCGCACCTCATACCTGAACAAAACCCGCCGCAAAACTCCCCCAACTCACCGCTCACAACGGAACCGAACACCCCCAGCAGCCTCGATCCAGCCGCCCCACCCCGCACGGGCGCGCTTGACTCATTGGACGAGCCCTCAGGCACGCTGACCGTCGGCGGCAGCAGCGCGGTAAAACCGACTCTGCCCCCCCCACCCCGCCCGCCCCCCGAGGCTCCGGCCCCCGGGGCCTTCGCCTCCGCCGCCTCGCAGGTTCCCGCCAACGCCGCGCCCGAAGACGCCTCAGCCCAGATCGGCATCGACGACTTCATGCGGGTCGAGCTGCGCGTTGCGCAGATCCTCGTCGCCGAGCGCATCCCCAAAGCCGACAAGCTGCTGCGCCTGGAGGTCGATCTCGGCTACGAGCGGCGGCAGATCCTCTCCGGCATCGCGCAGTGGTACGCGCCGGAGGACCTCATCGGCCGCCGTATCGTGATCGTCGCCAACCTGGCCCCCCGCAAGATGCGCGGCCTGGAATCGCACGGCATGCTGCTCGCCGCCAGCGAAGGCGCGGATGGCAAGCCGGTCCTCGCGACCTTCGGCGAGGAGATCGCCCTGGGCTCGCGCGTACGGTAACGCTGCGAATTTTAGCGCCTCCTCGCAACTACGAAGGCAGTACACCCCAACCCAGCCGCAGCAGCGTCCGATTGCGCGCCTCGGTCAAAAATGCCAGATTGGCTTGCACCTCCTCTTCTGTTTTGGAGTACAGAAAGGGAGCCTCACGGTAGGTCACCTCCAGCGTGCCGTCTGCTGCCAGCTCCGTCCACTGAAACACCAGCGGCACGCCCAGCCTCCCCGCCAGACGCACCGGCACATCGGACATGGGTCCGCCCAGGTAGGGATCGGCCAGAAACACAACGGACTTGCCTGCCCGTAGTGTGCGCATCACGCGCGAAAGTAGGTGGTTGTCGGCCGGGAGCGCCGCCATGCGCTCCGGCCAGCCGAAGACCTGAAATTCGTTATCCCCCACGATCTTTCCCTGATCGGACACCACGGCGACCGCAGCGCCACCGCCCTCGAGATACAGGCGCATCGGCACCTCGGTTAGCGGCAGGTGCGTCCACGAAAACAGTTTGGGGCCAGGGGTCAGACACACCTCCAGGCCATGGCTGCGATAGGGGATTTTGTAAGGGCCGGAGAAGCTCAGCTCCCGCAGCCAATGGTCGAGCATCAGCTCCGTGGTCAAGGCTCGATTGCCGCCCATGCGTTCCACCAAACGGCCCTGCGCGCGCGCGATGCTCAACGCCGCCCTATACCAGAGAACCGCCGGCAACAGCCGCGCCACCAACGCCGCCTGCCGGTTGAGCGGAAGGTGCGTTGCGAGCCGTTTCACAAGGCGAATGACGGACGCAGTCAACATGCTGAGAGTCGGACCCATGCGTGCGGGTACCGGAGGCTGTTCCAGAATGGCATGTCTGGCGGTTGAAACTCCCATAAAACCATCATCGGCAGAGGAACAATATCCATGAGTGTAAGCTGTCCCGCCTTGTACGCAGAAAGCAAAATTCGCTTCCCAATCTGGAACGATAGGCTAGGAACTGCATGCTCATCGATTCCCACTGCCATCTTGACGACTATGAAGACCTCCCCGCCATTCTCCAGGCAGCCCATAATGCGGGCGTGGCCAAGCTGCTCGCCATCGGCATAGGCGACGGCCCGGAGACCATGCACCGTGCGCTGGAGATCGCCCGCCGTCACGCCAGCGTCTTCGCTACTGCGGGCATTCACCCCCAGGAAGCGCATCAGGCTATCCCCGAAGCTCTGCAGAAATTGGCCACACTGGTCGAAGACCCGCGCTGCCTCGCCGTCGGCGAGATCGGCCTGGATTACTACCACGCCGACAACCCCGATTCACCGGTCCAGCAGGCCGCCTTCATCGCCCAAATGGGGATCGCCGCCGCTGCCGGCAAGCCGATCACCATACACTGCCGCACCTCCGAGCTCGCCGGGGCCAAGGTGCAGGCCCGCTTTGGCGACCGCGACGCCTGGGCCGACCTCCTCGCGCTCCTCGCCGAGCACTGGACGCCCACCGGCCTGCCCGGCATCATGCACTGCTTCTCCGGCAACGCCGAACAGGCGCAGCGCTCGCTGGAAGCAGGATTTTACTTATCCTTCGCCGGCAATCTCACCTATCCGAAGAGCACGGCGCTCCAGGAGGTCGCGCGAACCGCGCCGCTTGATCGCCTCCTTGTCGAAACGGACGCTCCCTTCCTCGCGCCGGTGCCCTTGCGCGGGCAGCGCAATGAGCCCGCACACGTCGTGCACACCGCCGCGTTCCTGGCCGGGTTACGCGGCTGCGCCGCCAAGGAGATTGCCACGGCGACGACTGCCAATTTCCACCGCCTGTTCGCTTCCACGGCAGCTTGAACGCCGCTTCCGGCGTCATACTGGAGACAAAGCAAAGGAAATGTGACGTTATGCCCGCAGATCAAAGTTTCGATATTGTCAGCAAGGTAGAACTACAGGAAGTGAAGAACGCGCTCGACCAGGCCTCCAAGGAAGTTAACGCTCGCTTTGACCTGAAGAACTCGAAGAGCACCATGGTGCTCGAAGGTACGGATACGGTGCAGCTTGCGAGTCAAGACGAGTACACCCTGAAGTCGGTTATCGAGATCCTGTCGCAGAAGCTTGTGAAACGTGGCGTTTCCCTCAAGAATCTTGAGTACGAGAAGATTGAACCGGCATCGAACTCGAGCGTTCGGCAAAAGATCAAGCTCAAGCAGGGCATCGATTCGGACGCCGCTAAGAAGATCGTTGCGCTCGTTAAAGATTCAAAGAAGAAGGCACAGGCCTCGATACAAGGCGACACGGTGCGCGTCACCAGCAAGGACCGCGACACCCTGCAGGAGATCATGGCACTGCTCAAGGGCAAGGATCTGGGACCCGAACTCCAGTTCACGAACTTCCGCTCGAACTAGCCACAATGCCACGGAAGCCTGGCGGCTCTCCCCCAGGAAAGTGGGCTACGCCCCGAGGCCACCTGCTACTCTTACTCAAGCGTGAGTGCCCTTTCCATCGCGACGGCTGCGGAAGTCTTTGAACTTCTCCGGCCCGATCTCCAGGCGGTGGAAAAGGAGTTCGCCCGGCAATCCGGCTCGCCCGTTGCCGTCGTCTCGGAGATCGCGTCCTACCTGATTGCCGGTGGCGGCAAACGTATCCGCCCCTTGCTGCTGCTGCTCTCCGCCAAGGCCTGCGGCAGCCGCGACGAGGCACGTATTCGTCTGGGCGCAGTGGTTGAGATGCTGCACACGGCCACACTCGTCCACGACGACATTATCGATGAAGCCAGCACCCGCCGCGGCCGGCCGTCTTCCAACACCACCTGGGGTAATGCCAAATGCGTCCTTGCCGGGGATTGGCTGTACATGCAAGCCTTTCAGACCGCGCTTGCCGAGCGCAATTTCCGTGTGCTCGACCTGCTCATCTCGCTCACGCAGGAGATGGTGGAAGGCGAACTGCTGCAGATGGAAAAGCTCGGCCATCTCATCAATGAGGAAGAATATTTCGACCTGATCTACCGCAAGACCGCATGCCTATTCCAGGTCTCCATGCGGCTTGGCGCGATCGTCGCGCAGGACACGCCGCGTCTGAATGGAGCCGTCGCCACCGCACCGCACGAGGACGCCCTTGGCGAGTATGGCCGCAATCTCGGCCTCGCCTTTCAGATCGTCGATGACGTGCTCGACCTTACCGCGACCGGCGACGTGTTGGGCAAACCCACGGCCTCCGACCTGCGTGAAGGCAAAGCAACCCTGGCTGTCATTCACGCGCTCGAACGTGGCACCGGGGCCGACCGCGAAGCGATCCGCACCGTGCTCGCCGACCGCAGCTTCGACCACGTCTCCCACGCGCAGATTCTGGAGATTCTCGAACGCCACGGATCGATCGCGTATGCCATGGACACCGCCTGCGCGTACGCCGAAGCCGCCCGGCAGTCCGTAACGGAGTTACCTGAGTCAGAGTTCAAGCGTGCCCTGCTGTGGGTACCGGGCTTTGTCACCAGCCGCGACCGCTAGAGCTTGGAATTAAGCTGCACTACTATCAGTACCGGCTTTATGTGCCGCTGACGTGCCCGGCATTTAGTGACTCAGCCCAAGCAGGTACAGCGCCATTCCATTGCAATGACGTCCCAGGTCCAAATGCCACAAGTCGATGGCCGGCATCGGTGGAATTATCCAGCAGAATCGCAGAGCGGAAGGAGCTGGCGCATATGTTCAAGTGTTCGCGGATATCTACGCCGCTGATCCGTCTCAGGGATGTCATGGCCTCCCTTCTTCACTCGCGCTCTGACTCGTTCGAGATTGATTTCCACCGATGCTGTGCCAACAAAAACACCAAGCACCATGTAATCGAGCTTCTTTGCCAGAGTTGCCATTCGTAGATACGTACTGCCGGCGAGCGTCGTTTCAACCGCAAAGCTCTGGCGAGCCTGCAGAAGATCATCCGCAAGCTTCAGCACTTGTCTACCCGCATCCAGATTGGATCCGCCACTGTGTGCAGATTCCTGGAGTGACTTCGCCACAGCGTCAGGATCCAAAATAGGCGCAGCCTGAAAATCATTTCGTGAAGACGAGGTAAGCGTACTCTTCCCACAGCCATTAGAACCGGCAATGATTGTAAGGTTGGGCCGACTCACGCTGCCTTCTACTCACCGGTTGCGGCGCGCTTTTCTTCTTCCAAAATCCATTCGAGCTTGCGGTGCTCCCATTTCACAGCCTCTTGACAATTCCTCTCGAGGCTCTCCGCAAACTTGCGCAAATCGAAATCCTTTTCGTCGATAAGGTTCAACATACCGGCAGTTTACTCCTGATCTGATGACAAATCATCTTCTTCTTCGGATGCTGAATTCTCGTCCTCGACCACCAGATCGTCCACCCGCACCGGCCCGCGCTCCTTAGGATTTACGAGCACCTGAATGCGGCTCTCCGCGCTCGCCAACTGCCGCTTGCAGGCCTCCGAAAGCTGCATCCCGCGCTCAAACAGCGAGACGCTGTCTTCTAGCGTCAGGTCGCCGCGCTCCAACTGCTCGACGACCTTCTCCAGCTCCGTGAGCTGCTCTTCAAAACTAGGGGAGGAGCTAGGCACGCGCGATCGCTCCCTCGCTAAGTTCAACGCCCAAACCGAGCACCTCAGCCGCCGCGGCATACTTGCTGAACGGCGCGCTCACCTGCACACCCTGCACCGCGCCCCGCACCCCGGCCAGCATCTCCTGCGCGATCTTCAGCCCTTCCGCAAGCGCCGCCGCTTTGTCGGTGTGCGCTCCCATACGTGCCAGAATGTCTTCCGGCATGGAGACCTTCAGTTCATTGCGCATAAACTCCGCGTTGCGCAGGCTCGTCAGCGGCCAGATGCCCGCGATCACTGGAATGCGGAAGCTCTCGATTCGGCGCAGAAACGCTTCCAGCAGCCGCATATCAAAAACCGGCTGCGTGATACAGAACTCTGCCCCGGCCTCTACCTTGTACGCAAACCGCCGCACCTCATGGTCGATGTCCGGCACGCCCGGATTGGCCGCCACGGAGATCGTAAATCCCGGCGATCCCACATCCTTCCCCAACGGGTTCCGCCCAATGTCCAGCCCATGGTTCAACGCTTGGGTGATTCGCGTCAGCCCAATCGCATCCACATCGAAAACGGCGGTGGCATCGGGGTAGTTGCCCATCTTCGGCGGGTCACCCGTAAGGCAAAGGATGTTCTTCAGGCCCATCGAGGCCGCACCCAACAGCTCCCCTTGAATGCTCAACAGATTGCGGTCACGGCACGTGAAATGCAGCACCGTTTCCACGCCGATCTTGGTTTGGATCTGCGCGCACAGGCTCAGCGCACTCATGCGCGCGCTCGCCCGCGGCGAATCCGGCACATTGATTGCGTCGACGCCCAGCTTCGCCAGCAACTCCGCCCCGGCCAGCTCCCGCGCACAGTCGAAGCCTTTGGGGGGCACAATCTCGACGAGCGAAACAAACTGGCCACGCGCGATCTTGCGGCCCACCAACGACCGCTCCTCAAGCGGCGGCGGCTCTACCCCCGGCTCCTCATCGCGAGCAACAACGGCAATCGTGTGCGTACGCTCCATCGCAGTCTCGCCGACGGTCTGTGCCCCCACCGCCCTGAGCCGCCCACGCATGGCACGGATGTGCGCCGGCGTCGTGCCGCAACAGCCGCCCACCCAGTTCACGCCGGCCTTCACGAATTTACCCGCAAAGCTCGCCATGTACTCCGGCGACGAAAGGTAGATATTGCGCCCTTCCACATCACGCGGGAGCCCCACATTGGGCATGGCAACCAGGGGGATCTGCGTTACGCCGCGCATGCGCTCCACCGCGCCGAGCACCATAGCCGGGCCATCGCTGCAATTACAACCGACCGCATCCGCGCCCAGCGCACTCAGGCGGCGGGCGAATTGCTCGATGCTCGTCCCATCCAGGCAGTTCCCGTCATCATCCACCTTGGCCAGCACGGCAATCGGCAGCCCCGGCGCAGCCTCGCGCGCCGCCAGCAGCGCCTGCTCCGCCTCCGGCAGCGACATCATGGTCTCGGCGATCAGCAGGTCGACCCCGCCCTCCGCCAGTGCCGCCATCTGCTCGGCATACACCGCGCGTGCGTGCTCTGCGGTGATCTCGCCCTCGCCTGCTCCAAGCCGTACGCCAAGTGAGCCGATCGCCCCCGCCACAAACGCCTCGACACCCTGCTTCTCCCGGTGTGCGTCGACCGTTTGGCGGGCCAGCCTCGCACCGGCCAGGTTGATCTCCCGCACCTTTTCACGCAGGCCATAATGTTCCAGCCGGATCGCATTGGCGCCAAAGGTGTTGGTCTCGATCACCTCGGCCCCGGCCTGCAGATACTGCTCATGCACGGAGCGCACGGTCTCCGGCTGCGCTAGGTTCAGCTCGTCGTAACTGCGATTGATGAACACACCGCAGCCGTACAGCATCGTGCCCATTGCGCCATCGCAGAGCACCGTCCCGCCATCGAAAAGCCTCTTCACCGCGCCGCTCACGCCGCGCCTCGCCGTAGCGCCCGCATACCCTCATCCTACCCTGTCCGGCGGTTACGGCAGGGCCGCACTGATATACTCTCGGTGACCGCAACCCGCAATTTCCCGGGTATTTTGGTCGAGTGGGAGCTTGTCGCCGTTGAAGCATAGAAGTAACTCTGCCCGCCTCGCCCTCAGCTTGTTTGTGGGCCTTGTCTCGACTCTTGTTGCCTCGACCCTGGGTTTAGCCGGCTGCCACGCTCCCCTCTACTACTACCCGCAGTACAACTTCGCCGGCCGCATCGTTCCGCCCAGCGGATTGCAACAGCGCGTGCTGGCCACCTACACCTCCGCAAACTCAGGTGGGGCGGCGATCCTCGACGGTTTGCGCGACATTCGCTTCAACATCCCCAACACCATCACGAGCTTCTCCATCGCGGGCTACTCGGGCAGTTATCCCAGCACCATCATCAGCTTCCCCGAGCAGCAAGCCGGCTACATCCTCGATCCCGGCACAGGCAACTTATCCGGTGTGGACTACTCCAAGGAGAATGCCAGTGCGGTCAAGCCGAATTTCGGCGTTAACACCCCCTCGGCCGGCGCGGTGCCCGATGGCTCGCGGTTCGTGGGCGCGACCGCCACTAGCGGTCAGCTGATTGTCACTGCCGGCGGAACCCCCATCCCACTCAACCTGCCGAACGTAAACCGTGTCGCCATTAATCAAGGCAATTCGATCATCCTGGCCATGACCCGGAACTCGAATCAGCTGTACCGCGTCATCCAGCTGCCGCAAAACAATGTCGTGCCTACCCCAAACCCGCCGGGTTATGTCGACTGCGAGCCGCTGCTCAACCCGGTTTATTGCGTCGTTCCGGTTCCCGGCAACTACGATCGCCCTACCGGGGCCTATTTCTCCCTCGATGGCAGCACGGTCTACGTCCTGAACTCCGGGCCCGAAGATGGCGGCACCACCGCGAGTGTCTCCGTGCTGCAGTCGAGCGCGCTGCTGGTCACAAACGTGCCGCAGTCGGCAAACTATCCCTCACCGCTGGCGGCCTTGCCCGTACCTAACCCGGTTCCGATTCCCGGGGGCGTAACCGTAGCGCTCTCGGACGGCACCACCCTCTATCTGGCCGGGCAGTCACGGCAAGCGGATGGCCTGTTCGCCGGCAATCTGACGCTGGTCCCCCTGAACACCTATGTGCCCTCCACGCCAGTCTCGATCTCCGACGGCACGCACACGCGCCTGCTCTTCGCCGACAACAACACGCTCTGGGTGGGCAGCTCGCAGTGCGCCACCGGGGAGCGCGCCAAGCTGGGCCAAAACTATAACTGCCTCACCATGGTGCATCTCGGCGCAGCGACGCCCACCGCCACCGTCATCCCGAGCCTTATCCCAGGCGGCACCACCACGGTTCCGTTTCCCAACACTAACGGCAATCTTTACTACTACGGCGATCTTACCGGGATCTGCTGGATCCAGAACTATAACAAGGTCTACACGGCCTACGGCGGCCAGATTCACGCCTTTTCGACTGTAGACGGCACAGAGATCAACAACTCCAACGTCACCGTACAGGGCACCGTGTTGGATGTCGCGTATATGGATGCGTTGACCAACGCCGCGAATTGATACAAGTTGTGGGTCAAAGTTGTTAGTTCTCAGTTGTTAGTTCAGGTTCTACGTTGGAGGTTCTAGAGGTTTGGGTTTGCGGTTGCCAGTGTGAGTGGTTTTGGGGTGCAGTCACGAGGCGATTCATTCCCATTTCGGGCACCTCGGCGAGGTTCATCGCCTCCTTGCCGTCTCAGCACGATGGCATCCCCCAGCACCTCCACTATCGGCGCTGGACAGACAAAGTGTGCGACTGTATCTCAAACTGACAACTGACAACTGAGATCCCAAACCCACCATGCCCTCCTCGCCCAACACGGTCGACATCCTCGCCATCGCGGCCCACCGCGACGACGTGGAACAAACCTGTGGCGGCACCCTGCTGGTGCAGAACTCGCTGGGCTGGCGGACGGGCATCCTCGACCTCACGCAGGGCGAAGGCGGTACCCGCGGCTCGGCGGCAGAGCGTGCCGCTGAAGCCACCGAGGCCGCGCGCATCCTGGGCGTCGCCCATCGCGAGGCGCTCGACTTGCCCGACTCGAACGTCGAGAACACGCTGGAGAATCGCCTCAAGATTGCTTCCGTTTTGCGCCGCCTCCGGCCGCGGGTGGTGATCCTGCCGTACTGGCAGGGCCGTCATCCAGACCACTACACCTCCGCCACGCTGGGCTATGAGGCCTGCTTCGCCGCCGGGCTCACCAGCCTCGACCTGCCGCCGGCGCATGGCGCACCGCACCGCCCCTTCAAGATTCTCTACGCCTCGCTCTACGCCGACGTGCGCCCCACCTTCGTCATGGACATTACCGCACACATCGAGACGCGGCAGGCGGCCCTGCTCGCCTACCGTTCGCAATACGGCGGGCAAACGGCCGGCTCCGGTCTTTTTGTCCCCGAAGAGGATATTCGCGAGCGCATGTTTGCCACCGCCCGCCACTACGGCCTGCTCGCCGGCGTTCGTTACGCGGAGCCGTTCGTGCAACGCGAGGTCGGCCTGGTGAACGATCTCGGGATGCTCCCGGTCCGCAGCCTCTAGCCCTCGCCACACTTGTCATCCTGAGCGCAGCGAAAGACCCGCCACACTTGGTCATCCTGAGCACAGCGAAGGACCCGCTTCTTGCCCTGCGCACCCTCACACAACAGGCTGCGCCACCGCCGACAGCATTGAACGCACATAGTCCACCAAATCCGCGGGACAATACTCGGGAGCCATAAACAGAAACCGCGGCTTGCGGATGACCAACTGCGACGACACGCCCTCCCAGGCTGACGTTTCCTCCACAACCGAGGACGCTGGCATCACCAGCGCATCCACGCGGTCTAGAAACCGCAAAGCCGAAGGCTTGAAGTCCTTCACGGTTGGATCCAAAACACTCAAAGCCAGATCCGGCTTCAGGAACCGCAACACGCTGTTGGATTCAAGAATGACATTCTCCGCCCCGGCGATCAGCTTGCGCACCCGTGGCATGGCCTCATGCAGCTCGCCCTGCTGCGTGCGCACCCAGAAGGAATGCGCCGCCCCAGCCGCCAGGTAGCGCGAGGAATCCGTGCCGCTGGCCCGATCCCGCTCCTCGCTGACGGCAATCGTGTGATCCGCCGTGGCGCAGTCACACGCCTCGCCGTTCGCCGAGCAGATCCCGTGCCCATACTGCGTGATCTTGACCGCCGTCCAGCAAAATTCCGGCATCGCCGCGATCAATCCCGCGACGACGCTTGTCTTACCGATATTGCGCGTATGTCCGCCGACTACAACCACCGCCATAGGCGCACCCTTGCATAAAGACTGTGTGAAGCGAGCTACCCGCTCAGCGCACGCGACGCACCCTGGCCAGTGCCCGCAGCTTGCCCAAGGCTCGCATTTGGTCTCGCAGCGGCTCCGCAGGCGTCCCGGCAAATACCTCTCCTGGGCCATCCATCTTCTTGCCCCGGTACACCCCAGCCTGTCCGCCCAGGATGACTCCCGGCCCGATGTGGCAATGGTCGGATAAACCCACCTGCCCTGCCAGCACCGCCCCATCCTCGATGACGCAGGAGCCCGAAATGCCCGCCTGCGCGGCGATGACGACGTTCTTGCCGATGCGGCAGTTATGTCCGATATGGACGAGGTTGTCGATCTTCGTGCCGCGCCCAATCCGGGTCTCCTCGAGCGCCCCGCGATCGATGGTCGTATTGGCCCCGATCTCCACGTCATTCTCAATCACCAGTGCGCCCTGCTGCGGAAACAGCAGGTACTCGCCGGTCGTTGCGTGACGCACATAGCCGAATCCTCGCGCTCCGAGTACCGCACCCGCCTGCACCACCACGCGATCACCCAGCACGACACCCTCGGCGACCACAGCGTTGCTGCCAATAAACACATCGTCGCCAAGCCGGGCATGCGCCCCGATTACGGCACCTGCCGCGATGCGCACCCTCGCCCCAAGGTGCGCGGAGGCGTCCACGTTCGCCGAGCCGTGCACCTGGTGCTCCACCGGCGATTGCAGCAGTGCAAGTTCTCGCGCAGCCAGGGCAAAGGCAAAGCGGGCGTCATCGACCGCCAGCACACGGGTATCCGGGTGTCCGGCAACGGCAGGCGGTGCCAGGGCTCGCGGTGCAAAAATCGCTCCGGCCTGCGAGGCCAGAGCCGCCGTCAGCGATGCCGCATCAGCGGCAAACACGATGGAGGCGCTGTCCGCATCGCCAAACGCACTGACCCGTACCAGGAGAAGGTCCGGGCTGTGCACGCCTTGGACCGGCGCTCCCGTGAGTTCCGCAAGCTTGGCGAAGGTGAAGCCCTGTCCTTGGGAAAGTCCATCGCTCATGCGTAGAAACTCTCCTCTCCCGCGGGCCGCGTCTTCCAGCGCCGGTGCACCCAAAGCCATTGCTCGGGGTAACGGCGAATATAGCCCTCCAGCACCTTCGTGAACAATGCCGTGTTGGCGATTGCATCCGCCTCGGCCTCACCGGTGCGCAAAAGGGTCAACTCCGGTCCGAAGTGGAGCACATAGCGCCGTTCGGCCGGCTCCCAAAGCAGAAACCCCGGCAGGACCGACGCACCGGAGCGCAGCGCCACCCGCGCCAGCCCTGAAGCCGTGCAGGCGGGGACGCCAAAGAACGGCACGAATACCCCCTGCGGCGGCGTCATGTTCGTATCCATCAGAATGCCCACGGTCTCGCCCGCATGCATCGCCTTCAGCAGCCCGCGGGCAAAGTCGTCTTTGGGCAGCACGCGATTCCCATGCAGGGTGCGAATGCCGTTCACCAAACTATCCACGCGTGGGTGATCGAGCCGGCGAATGACCATGAACATCGGAAAGCCCATCAGCGAGTGGAAGAAACTTGACAGCTCCCATGCCCCCAGGTGCGCGGTCAATACAAACACGCCCTTGCCCCGGTCCCGGGCGGCAAGGTAGTTATCCAATCCCTCGTAGCGGATGTATCTCTGCGCCTTTTCAGCCGTATAACGCCGCATCTGCGCGAACTCCGCAAGCTGCCAGCCCAGCGAACGAAGGCTTGCACTCAAGATGCGACGGCGCTCCCCAGCTGGTCTCTCCGGAAACGCCAACGATAGATTTTGCATGCCGACACGGCGCAGACGGGGCATCACGGCCAAAGCCGCCAAGCCGATACAGGCTCCGGTAAAGCGCGCCACCCCGCGCGGTAAGGCCCCCAGGCCGCCGAGCAGGGCACGGACGGCTATGTACTCCAGGTTCTGCCGGGTGGCAGAACCCCTTCTCGATGATGAACGTGCGTCCAAACCCCTACCAGTGTAGCGAGACGTGCCCGGTCGGCGCACAGACGCAGCCCACAGCAAAAAAAAGGGACGGCCGCAGCCGTCCCTTTCGCTAAAGCTGTGATCTATCGGTTCTCTTTCGAGACCACGAAGTACTTCGCCACGGTCCGGACAAAAGGCTGTGCGTTCGGAGGCGTGGGTACAGAACCACCCAGCACGGCGTCATTGCGAACGCCGGCACCATACTCCGCGGTGAGATCTTCGTCATCCGAATCAAGAACCGTTCCGTTCAAATCAACTCCGGCAAACAATCCCTTGGCACGCGAGTAGGTCAGGAACTCGGCGTTGAGCAGGATATCCGTGGAGGCCTGGGCATTGCGCCCAACCGGGCCGGCTGCGGCCGAAATATCGGCACCGATCTTGAACTTCGACTTGATCATGTCCTGCAGGCTCTTCTTGTTCATGCCCACCAGGATCAGGTCCGTGCTTTGTCCACCGATCTGAAATCCAAAGCTACCGCCGGCCAGTTTCATGAAGACAGGAGCGCTCCAACCATGGCCTGTACGGCAGGTACCCACACCGCGCCCATACTCTCCACCAACCGCAAAGGCAAGCTTCTTGACCGCTGGAATTACCACAACGCAGGTGGCACCGGCCAGAATAGACTGCGGAATGGCTTTGTCCGGCGTCGCCATCACTTCATCGAGGATATTCGTGCTGTCCGTGAGACGGGTCTCAATCTTGCTCGTGTCCGCCGCATAAGCTGAGGGAATGCCGGCCGCAAGCATCAAGCCGCAAATTGCCCCTGTTAACTTCTTCATCTGATTACCTTACCTTTCACCTTCAAAGCTTTTGCATGCTCAAATAGGGCTGCTGAAGATTCAGATGGAAGGCTAGGCAGGGGGGTTGCCATCGGGAGCACGAAGGTGCTGCATCGCCTACGGAGGGCAAAAATGATGGGGCCTCCGCCCGGACGCCAGCAGCGCTCGGCAGAGACCCCACTCTCCCAGGTTTACTACTCGGTGAGCTTCGCAGTTACTTGCGGGGCGAAGCAATGGAACTTCCGTTGTAGGGCGAGGCCGTGCCCGGTTTACGCTCCGATTTGTCATCTGCTAACGCCCGCAATGTGAGCTCCACACGATTGCTCGCACCGGCTTTGCGCAGCATACGCCCAAGATGCGCCTTTACCGTAGCCTCGTCGATGCCCATGGTAGCCGCAATCTCTCGATTGGAGTGGCCCTGCGCCAGCCAGCGCATCACCTCCCGCTCCTTCGGCGTGAACCGCTGGGCAAGGCTCCCCGCCTTCTTTTCCGGTGTCTCGTCCACCGGGCGCTGTTCGCCTTCCACCTCGCGTGAGGTCCACGTTTTGCCACGCAGCACCGCCCGCATACAGGCCCTGATCTCGGGTACCTGCGCCGTCTCGGGCAGCACCGCCCGCGCACCCGCCGCCAGCGCGTTACGAGCCGCCTCCGAATTTTCCACACGCGAAAGGACCACCACCGCGATCCCCGGCAGTCGCCCCAGCATATGGCTCAAGGGCGCCACCATCCACGGATGGTCGTCAAAGCTTTCATCCACAATGAGCACGGTCAGCTTGCAGCCGCGATCGCGGGCACTCTCCGGAAGAATAACTGCCCGCAGCTTCAGGCTGTCCTCAAGGATCGACTGCAACCCGATCGAACGCAGGGGATCCGCGGCAAGAATGCCGATGCAAACTGATTCTTTCTTTCCGCCGGAGAAATGCATGGGGGACAGGAGAGGATCCTTGGAGAGTGCGAAGGGACTCTTCTGAGTGTACGTGCCACCCCCCGTAATTGACTCAAAACGCTACAGCTTTGGCAAAACGATCCCTTGCTGGTGTTGATACTTCCCTTGCCGATCACCGTAGCTCGTCTCACACGCCTCATCGCTCTGAAAGAACAGAATCTGGCACAGACCCTCATTGGCGTACACCCGGGCCGGCAGAGGCGTCGTATTGGAGATCTCCAGCGTCACGAAGCCTTCCCACTCCGGCTCAAACGGCGTCACATTAACGATGATGCCGCAGCGCGCATAGGTGCTTTTGCCGACGCAGATCGTCAACACGTCGCGAGGGATCTTGAAATACTCGATCGATTTGGCCAGCGCAAAGGAGTTGGGCGGAATGATGACCGAGTCCGCGACCACTGTGACAAACGACCGCTCGTCGAAGTTCTTCGGATCGATGATCGCACTATTCACGTTCGTAAAAATTTTGAACTCATCGGAAACACGGAGGTCGTAGCCGTAGGAGGAAAGCCCGTAGGAGACCACGCCCTCGCGCACCTGCTTCTCACTGAAAGGCGCAATCATGCCGTGCTGCTGCGCCTGTGTTCGAATCCACTTATCACTTTTAATCGACATTGTTTCCCCGGCTCGTACACTGCCCCGAGCGCCATTCGTTTCACGGCAGAATCACTTCCCTGAGCCTACCGCAACTCTTTGCGGACGTTGACATTCAAGGTACGGCTACCTACCATCGGGGCTAGCGGCGACCGCAGCCAGGCCTCCTCCCCCCAACCCTGAAAGGTGTCCGCGCTTGATCAAGCAGGATCTCATCCAGCGTATCGTGGAGCGCACGGGTTTGCCACGCAACAAAGCCGAAGCGGCTATCGACGCGATCTTCGGTGCCATGAAGCGCGCGCTCGCCGAAGGGGACCGCATCGAGCTGCGCGGCTTCGGTGTCTTCACCGTAAAACCCCGCAAAACCGGCGTCGGCCGCAACCCCCGCACCGGCACCCGCGTCGACATCACCCCCGGCCGCGCTGTCCGCTTCAAACCCGGCAAGGACCTGCAGGCGATGGACTGAAGTGCCCCTCGCAATTCGCCTTCTTGATTTGTCATTCCCGCAGGGAATCTGCGGTTGTTTCATGCCTTTATCCTCTATGCTTACGGCACAACCGGAAGGGTGCGGCTTCAGCCGCACCGTGATCCTTCGTGGTAGTGAGCGGCTTCAGCTGCTGCGGTACGCTTGACAACAGCCATGGCGACCCCGCAGCGCAAGGCGCGCCCCGGAACCTATTTGTGACCGGCGTCACGTGGAATCGACGCCGCCTATTTCAGCAAACAACGTATGCCGAAGTCTTTGTCGAGGTTCTCCAACATTACCGTCGCGAAGGGCATTACAGGCTCCACGCCTTTATCGTTATGCCCGATTACACGCACCTACTGCTCACGCCGGAGGCGATCCCACTCGAACGCGCGATGATGCTGATCAAGGGTGGCTTCTCGCATCGGCTGTCCAATAGCTACCCCCTCTGGCAGAAGAGCTTCATGGATCATCGCATTCGCGACCGGTTGGATTTCCTTGTGCATCGCGACTACATTCACCACAATCCAGTTCGTGCGCAGTTGTGTCAGCGATCGCAGGACTACGCGTTCTCCTCGGCCTATCGGCAAGCCCACCTCAGCGCCTGAAGGCGCGAAATCATGAGCGCAAGTACGGCGCGGCTGAAGCCGCACCCTTCCAGGGTTTCCCTAAATCTCACATCAAATGCAGCGCATCCACATCGATCACTACCGCGCGCCGTGGAATCCCTTCCGCATCCGCCGCCGCCAGCAACCCCCGCAGACACGCCCGCAAGGCATCCCGCCGCTCCGCCCGCAGCACAAAGTGATACCGAAACACGCGTTTCAAACGCGATAACGGTGCCGCCGCCGGTCCCAGTACCCGCACGCCCCCCGGCTTCGCGGCAGCCAAGGCACGCCCCAACGCCCCGGCCCAGCCCAGCGCCTCCGGCAGGCTCTCGCTGCCCACCAGCACATTCGCCAACGCCGTAAACGGCGGATAGCGCGCACCGCGCCGCATGTACATCTCTCGCGCGGCAAAGCCGGTGTAATCATGCCCCCGCGCAAACTGATGTACATAGTGATCCGGCTGATAGGTCTGCACCAACACACGCCCGGGCAACTCGCCCCGTCCGGCACGCCCGCTCACCTGCGTCAGCAGCTGAAACACACGCTCGGCTGCCCTAAAATCCGGCAGCCCCAAAGCAAAATCCGCCCCCACAACCCCAACCAGCGTGATGCCGTGAATGTCATGGCCCTTGGCGATCATCTGCGTGCCCACCAGCAGGTTGATCTCGCCCGAGTGCAACCGCTCCAGCAGCCGCTCCATGTCGCCGCGCGTGCGCACCGTGTCGCGATCCATGCGGCCCAGCCGCGCACCCGGAAACAGCTCCACCAAACGCTCCTCGCCCTGCTGCGAGCCCGCCCCGAGATAAAACAGGTGCTCGCTCGCACAACGCGGGCAGCGCTCCGGCACGCCGCGCCGGAAGCCGCAGTAGCCGCACTCCAGCCGCGCGCCCACACGCGCCGGTCCGGCCAGCTCCCGTGCATCGCCCCCCTTGTGAAACGTCAGCGCGATCGCGCAGTTCTCGCACTCCACCTTCTCCCCGCAACTGCGGCACATCACTACCACGCTGTAGCCGCGGCGGTTCAGCAGGATGATCGCCTGCTCGCCGCGATCGAGCGTGGCCTGCGTCTCCTCCACCAGCTGCCGCGAGAAGAGTTGCTCGGTGCCCTTGGCGCGAAACTCCTCACGCATGTCGATCGCCTCGACCACCGGCAGCGGCCGACCGCTTACCCGCGTCAGCATCTCCAGCCGCCTGTACCGGCCCAGCTCCGCATTTTGCCAGCTCTCGAGAGACGGCGTCGCCGACCCCAGCACGACCGTGCAGCCCAGCAGCTTGGCTCGCATCACCGCCACATCGCGGCCATGGTAGCGCGGCGTCTCCTCCTGCTTGTAGCTGCCGTCATGCTCCTCATCGACCAGAATCAGCCCCAGATCCGGCAGCGGCGCAAACACCGCCGAGCGTGTGCCGATGACCACCCGCGCCGTGCCCGCACGAATGCGATGCCACTGCTCGGCCCGCTCATCCGGCGTCAGCTGCGAGTGCAGCAATGCCACTCCGCTCCCAAACGCCGCCACCATCTGCGCCGCTGTCGCCGGCGTTAGACCGATCTCCGGCACCAGCAGCAGCGCGCTCTTACCAGCCGCCAACGCCCGCTGCATCGCCGCGACATACACCGCCGTCTTGCCCGAGCCCGTGATGCCGTACAGCAGATGCGGCTGAAAGCCCCCTTTGGCCATCGCGGCGGCGATGCTAGCCAGAGCCTCCGTCTGTGCCTCGTTCAGCGTGTGCTCATGCGCAAACCGCTTGCCGACACCGTTGCTCAGCCCGGTGATCTGAAACGCCTGCGCGGCCTCCTGCAACTGCACCAGCCCACGCCGCACCAGGGGTCCCAGGGTCGACTCCGGCACCCCCGCCCGCGCCAGCCGCACCTGCAACTCCCGCACCCGCTCCCGCCCCCCACACCCGGCCAGCTCCGCCATCGCGGCCAGCTGATTCGTATTCAGCTTCGGCAACCGCCGGCCATACTGTTCACTCGCTTCAGGGCCATTGAAACCTGTACTTCCTCGTTCCTCATCGCTCCTTCGAACCGTTTCTCTCACCGCCTCCACGGACACCGCCACCTGTTCCACCCGCCGCGCATCCCGAGTCTCCGCCAGCGGCTCACGCGTGAGCCACCTCTTACGCACCATCGCGTCCAGCAGCGCCTTATTCGCACCCGCCGCAGCCCGCAGCGCGGGAGCCTTGGCCGGCTCACCCGACTCCAGATAGTTCAGCACCGCATACTCGCGGTTCTGGTCCTCGGCACTCAACTTTGACCGTCTGGACGAGCCCTTGGCCGCGCCCTCATACAGCACCCGCCGCCCCGCCTCCGCGATGCGGTACATCCAGCGCCGCCGCACCTCCGCGCCCAGCGGCACCATGCCCCGCAGCACCTCACCCAGCGGCGCACAGTAGTACTCCGCCACCCAGCGGCCCAGGTCGAGCAACTCCGGACTGAGCAAGGCCGACTCATCCAACAATCGCTCGACGGCCTTCAACTGAAACTCGGGCGGTGGCGGCTCATCATGCACGCGCACAACAAAACCCACCAGCCGCTGCCCTGCAAACGGCACCAGCACCCGCGCACCAACCTCCGCGTCGAAGCCGCCGGAGGCATACGTAAACGTCTGGTCGAGCGGCACGGGCAGCGCGACCTCGCAATACAGACTCACAGGTCCAAGTTTAATTCTTGGACCGACGACACTCTCTAGAATGGGCTGACAAACCTGCTTCTATGAAAGGGCGGGACTTCAGTCCCGCCGTAAGCTCAACATTAGAACGTGGCTTTAGCCACTGAGGGAACGTTCGAGGTGTAGGTCAGAGTTGCCTGAAGCTACGCCAGTAATTTCTTAACCACGTCCGCCAGATTTTCACGAACGAAAGCAGCGATCCCAACTTTCTGTCCAGTCATTTGAATCTGAGCCATAGCAGCTGTACCGCCGCCGCGCATGGCCAGATCGGGTGACACCTCCGCAAGAAAGTTCTTTATGACCTCACCAGCATCAAAACGGGCATTGGGCGGGCTCAGCAATATGACGACGCCCTCCTCCTCCACCTCTACGCTTAGGACAGCACCCCGTCCACGGGCAGCAAGCCCAAGCGCTAACTGTTTGGCAAACGTTGGGTGGCGGTTTGTGTAGGCGGCTTCAATCACGGCTCCTTTCACAGCCTGAGCATCAAGGGCATAGGCTTCTGCTTTAGCCAGTTCCTGCAGAAGAGCCTGCCGTTCCTTACCAGCCTTCTTGCTTCCAGCGATCAAGGCATCGATCCGGTCCGGCAAATCGACCATGCCCACACTCATAAGCGCAGCTGACTTGGTCAGCAACGCAAAGTCCCGCCGCGCCGCCCGAACCGCCCGCAACCCGCACACGAACTCCACCCGCCAACCCGCTTTGACCTTCTCCACCCGCCGCAGCAGCAGGCCGCCAATGGCCCCGGTAGCCGTGACATGCGTACCGCCGCAGGCGTTGAACTCCACACCCTGCATCTCCACCACACGCATCGGCCCGGCACGCTCCGGCAGCTTGCGCAGCCGACCCTCCGCCAGCATCGCCTCCGCCTCCTCGCGCGTGTGCCAGCGCGGCGTCAGCGGGCGATCGGCAAAGATCAGCCGGTTCACCTCCGCTTCGACGACTTCCATCTGCTCCGGCGTAAACCCCTGCAGGCCTTCAGCCAAGGCAAGGTCGATCGTCGATGCCTGTGCACCTAAATGAAAAGAAACCGTACGCGCGCCGAGCTCCTTCAGGAACACCGCCGACAGCAGATGTTGCCCGGAGTGCTGCTGCATATGGTCCCTCCGCCGCTCCGCATCCACCCGCCCCACCACCGCCGTACCCTCCACCAGCGGCTTGCGCACAAAGTGCCAAACCTCACCGGCCTCGTCCTCCTCCACACGCTCGACCGGCACCTCTAACGTCGCCCCACTGCGCGCCGTCGCGATCAGCACGCCCATATCCCAGGGCTGCCCTCCGCTCTCCGGATAGAACGCCGTACGATCCAGCGCCACTTGCCATAGCTGGGTCTTCTCCCCGGTCTCGCCGCTCTCCACCGCGACCAGGCGAATGTCGGTCACCGTCGCTGTAAACTCAAGCGCCGGCGAGTTGAAATAAAGCCGCTCCGCTATCGCCGTTGTTAAACCGAACTTTGCTGTCAAACCGAGATCCACCTCAACACCATCCCTCACCGCATCGGGAAGGGCGGGACTTCAGTCCCGCCGTAAGCAACCAGCTTGAACATGGCTTTAGCCACTGAGGGGTGCCAGGCGATGATCAACCCCTCGCCTCACCCACAAGCCTCTGCAACAACTCCATCTCGCGGCGGCTCCCCACGGCCAACGGCGTTCGATCATGAATACCCTTCGCCTCCAACTCTAAGATTCTCGATCTGCCGTTGGTCGCCATCCCACCCGCCATCTCGGCGATCATCGCCAGCGGATTGGCCTCATACTGCAACCGCAGCTTGCCCTCGGGAGCCTTCTCCGTCGGCGGATACAAGAACACACCGCCCTTCAGCAGTGTGCGATGGAAATCCGCCACCAGGCTGCCGACATAGCGCGCGCTGTACGGCTTCCCGCCCAACTCACCGCGCAACAACGCCGGAATGAAGCCGCGATACCCAGCCGGCCAGCTCTCCGCATGGGCCTCATTCGCGGAGTAGTAGACCCCCTGCTCGGGCATGGTCATCCGCTCCGCACTCATCACAAAATCCTCGTCCTCGTCGAGCGTAAAAGCCGCCACGCCATCGCCCACCGTGGCGACAAATACAGTCGAAGGCCCGTACACGACATACCCTGCGGCCACCTGTTCCGCACCTGCCCGCAGTACCGCCGCGGTCACATCGTTCGAACCAGCCTCCAGCAGCCGTACCCCGAAGATTGTCCCCACATTCACATTCACATCGATGTTCGACGACCCATCGAGCGGATCGAAGCAGACGATAAACCGACGCTCGCTCTCGGTGCCCGCACGCGAAAACACCACCGGCGCATCGTCCTCCTCACTGACGATTCCGGCTACATCCAGGCATTGGTGTAGCAAGCCCGTCACGGTCTCATTCGCAAACACATCCAGCTTCTGCTGCTGCTCGCCCTGCACATTGGTCGCGCCCGCCGCGCCGTACACATCCTCAAGCCCCGCCAACCGAATCCGCGCGGCAATCTTCGCTGCGGCCTGTGCCATCGCGTAGAAAACATCGCTCAACTCCGGATGCGATCCACCCGCCGCCCACTCGTCCACCGTTATACGTTCCACGCGATATCCTCACCTGCGGGCTGCACGCAGCTCGCTCAGCCGAAGTTAGCATCGACGGCAACGCCCATGCCACCCATGCAGTTTGAACTTTCAATTTGTCGTCCTGACCCTGAGCTTGCCGAAGGGGAAGGACCCGCTTCAGACTTGTCATCCTGAGCGCAGCGAAGGACCCGCTTTCGCTCGAGCCTGGATGCAAAGCAAAAAAGCAGATCCCTACGAAATCACAAATCAGAACAGGGGAAAGCTCCCTGAACCTACAATCACATCCATGGTCTCCCGCCGCCGCTTTCTGCTCACCGCAGCCGCTTCTGCGCCCGCACTCGGCCTCCACGCCCAAGGCAAGCCCGCCCCAGCCGATAGCAGCCCGCTGCCCGCGCCCATCCTCGCGCTCTACGACCACACCAAGTTCGTGCACCCCATCACCGAGGCCGAGCGCAACGCCCGCGTCGATCGCGCCCGCGAGCTTATGACCGAATACGGTCTCAACGCCATCCTCATCACCGCGGGAGCCTCGCTCGTCTACTTCACCGGCGCGCACTGGTACCAGTCAGAACGCCTGTTCGCGTATGTGATCCCGCAGGCCGCCGCGCCCTTCATCGTCTGCCCCGCACTTGAGCGCGACCACCTGGCCGAACTCCTGCCCCACTTCCCCGAACACGAGACCACCCTCACCTATCTCTGGCAGGAGAACGAAGATCCGTTCATCACCCTGCGCCGCGCGCTCGGCGAAGAGAACCTGACCACGGGTACGCTCGGGGTCGAGGAGCACACCCAGTTCGCCTTCTCCAACAACATCGCCAAGGCCTGCCCCGCGCTCAAGATCGTCTCCGCCACGGCTGTCACCGCCGGCTGCCGAGCTATCAAATCATCGGCGGAGATCGCCCTTCTGCGCCTCGCCAACCAAATCACGCTGGACGTCTACCGCGCCGTCTACCAATCCTGCAAACCCGGCGACACCAGCCACCACGTAACCGAACTCGTCGACGCCGCCTACGCCCGATGCGGCGTCCACGGCGAGGTCAGCTGCAATGTCGGAGTAAACACCGCCATCCCGCACGGCTCCAGCCTGCCGCAGACCATTCACGAGCACGAGATCGTCGCCCTCGACGATGGCTGCACCGTCGAAGGCTACACCTCCGACATCACCCGCACCTGGGTCTACGGCACGCCCACCGACCTGCAGCGCAAGCTCTTCGACATCGTGCGCAACGCCCAGGCCGCCGCCCTCGCCGCCGCCAAACCCGGCGTCGCAATGCAGACCGTAGACGCCGCGGCCCGGAAGGTCATCACCGACGCCGGCTACGGCCCCGGCTACGACTTCTTCCTGCACCGCGTCGGTCACGGCATCGGCCTCGACATGCACGAGTGGCCCTACCTCGTCGGCGGCAACACGGCCAAACTACTACCCGCGATGACCTTCTCCGACGAACCCGGCATCTACCTACCCAAAAAATTCGGGGTCCGCCTCGAAGACTGCATGCTCCTCACCGACAACGGCGCCGAACTCTTCACCCCCCAAAGCCCCAGCCTCGAAAACCCCTTCGGATCAGCCTAATTCGTCACTTCGCTAACTGATGAAAGCACTTGCTTTTCTTATTGTCATTCCCGAAGGGAATCTGCGTCTTGGTGCGCCAACACCGCAGGTCGCGTCATCAACACTGTCATCTCGACCGAAGCGAAGCGCAATGGAGAGACCTGCAGTTCACCTGACGCCTGCCGGGTAGAACCCGGGTAACAACGATGCTGGCTGATGCCTGGACCGGTTTTCGGCTTAAAAACCCTGGCCACGTGACGTGAAAGAGGAGGATATGAGCACCGACATCGTCGATATCCTCAAACTCGCCATTCGAGTTAAGCAAGAAGCGATAGGCCATCCTCGCGCCTTCGTTGGCATCGACGGCCCGGGCGCATCCGGTAAAAGCACGCTCGCTGAGCAACTCGTTGCAGCGATGGAAGACGCTTATCTGGTGCATGTCGATGACTTTTATCTACCCTCGTCACATCGACACGAACGCCAGGGCAAGGTGGGACCGTTGTTTGACCTGCCCAGACTTGCTGAGCAGGTGGTCGTGCCGGGCTCTACTGGCGAACCGCTTCGGTACCAGCGCTACGACTGGGGAGAGGACGAGTTGGCGCAATGGATTGACGTACCCCGTGGTGCGCCAGTTGTTCTTGAAGGTGTGTTCTGCTTATCGGCGGAGTTGCGCAACGCATACACATTCAAAATTTGGTGCCTTGCGGATCCAAAGATCCGGCTTACCCGCGGCCTTGCGCGTGACGGAGAGGAGGCACGGTCTATGTGGATCGATACCTGGATGCCGTCAGAGAACGAGTATGCGGCGAGCCAACACCCTGAACGTATTGCGGACCTCGTCGTAGACAGTTCGCGTACCGGCGCGGGTAAGCAGGTATTCCGTATCGTCACGGATTGTGAGTGTAATTTTGGGGGCTTAAGCTAAGTGACTCATCACCGCCCCAACACCATCAGCTCAATCCCACTAGCCGCCCCCGCCTGATGAAACACCGTCTCCGTAGCCTTCCGAAAATCCTCCGGTCTCGCCGTCGAAATATCCTCAAACACCTGCGGATTGCGATCCGTCAGCGGAAACCACGAGCTCTGGATCTGCACCATGATGCGGTGGCCCTTGCGAAAGGTGTGGTTGGCATCCTGCATCGTGAAATCCACCGCCGTCATCTTCCCCGGCACCAGCGGCTCCGGATGCTCCGCCGAGTTGCGATACCTTGCCCGGAACGGCTCGCCGCGCACCAGCATCTCGTACCCCTGCATCACGACCGGCGGCGGCCCCGTCACATGCCTACCCTCCGCCTCGGCCTCCACCTCAGTCTCCGGCCCCGTGTAATCCTCCGGGTACACATCGATCAGCTTTACGTCGAAGTCCGCGTCAGTGCCCGTCGAAGCCACGCGCAACTTCGGCGAGATCGGCCCCGCCACCGTCACATCCTCCGCTAACGGCTCCGTCTGGTACACCAACACATCGCCCCGCCGCGTCGCAAACCGCTGGTCGTCGATCATGTAGCGCTGCGGCACATCCGGACCCGTCACATAGGGCGTAAACGGCACCGGATGCGCGGGATCGCTCACGTACTCATCCTTGCTGTCACGCGCCTCAGGTGCGGTCCAAGACAGGCCGCCATGCGCCTGCAAATACAGCACACGCGGCTTAGCTGCCGGCGGAGGCCACGCCGGATACTTCTTCCAAACATCCGTTCCTGTCTCAAACGTGAACGCCCTCGGCAACGGCGTCCACGGCTTATCCTTCAGCCAATGATCGAAGAAGGGAGCCTCGATGTTGTTCCGAAAGAAGATCCCGGTCTCCGAACCGAAGCGGATGTCGCCCAGCGCCGCCCCGGTACCGCGATACCATCCCCCGTGCGCCCATGGCCCTTCAACGAGCGTGTCCTCAGGGGCCTCGGGGCTCAGCTTGGCCACATCGTGAAACACCTTCACCGGCCCGGCCAGATCCTCCGCATCGAACCAGCCGCCCACGGCCAGCACCGCCGCGTGCACCCCATGCAGGTGCGGCCCGAGGTCGCGAACCTTCCAGTACTCGCTGTACGCCGGATGCGTCACCTGGTCGTGAAAATACGCATTCGTTCCACCCTCGGATGAATCGAGCTTCGCCAGCGTCCCTACACCCAGATAAAACGCATACATGTCCTGTGTGGGAAATTCAAACGCCGGCGGCGGTTCGACGGTAAGCGGGTTTTTCTGCGGCGCAAAGAACGGCGCATAAAACGAGTGGTTGGCCTGCAGCATGAACGCGCCGCCGTGGTACGCATCGTCACCGTTCCATAGATCAACAATCGGTGCCTGCGGACTCGCGGCCTTGATCGCGGGATGGCTATCGACGATGCTCGCGGCCACATAGAACCCCGGGTAGCTGATGCCCACAATACCCACTTTGCCATTGTTCGCCGGCACATGTTTCAACAGCCACTCCACAGTGTCATACGTGTCGGTCGACTCATCGATGCCTTTGCCGTCTTTCGACGGCGTCATCTCCACCCACGAGCCCTCGCTGTTCCAGCGACCGCGCACATCCTGGCACACCAGCAAATATCCACCCTCCAGCAACTTCGCATTGCCGGTCACATGCGGCTTGACCTCCGGCCCATACGGCGCGCAGCCGTAGGGCGTGCGCATCATGAGGAACGGGTATGGTCCCGCATCCTTCATCCCCACACCAGCCGGCGCATACACCGCCGTGTACAGCTTCACCCCATCGCGCATGGGCACGTTGTACTCGTGCTTGGTGTAGTGCGTGGCGACGAACTCATCGAGCCGCTTGGTCTCTTCTTGGGGCGACGAGGGGGAGGCGTTCCCCTGTGCGGTCTGCGCTCCGCTCTGCCCCGCACACCAACATGCCAACACTGCCCATCCCAGGCTCCACTGCAGCCAACTGCTCACGCTTCCCTGTTTCCTCTCTTCGTTAACCCGCTGCTGTCGATTCTACGTTCCGGGACGGCAGACCGTTTTACATGCCCCTGCTATATATCCGAAGGTTTATTGCAGCGTATCTCCCTCCTTTAGGGGCTTGCTAAAGCAAGTTACTTTTAGCCATGCAGCATCACCCCCCGCTCCGGCCAATGGAACGCAGCCCTCGAGGGCATGTACTATCATCGACTGCAAGATTCCATGCCGCCCTCCTCGGCGGTGCTGCCTGTGTGCCGATGGGACGTGTCGGCACCTCCTTTACGGCAATTCAACTGGCTTAGTTAGCCCAACCAGCACGTCAAGGATCGCCTCAAGCATGACGAACGGAATCGTTGTAACCGGGGGTGCCGGATTTATCGGAGGCAATTTCGTTCTGCATTGGCTCGGTGGAGAAGGGGGGGCGCTGGTAAATATTGACAAGCTCACCTACGCCGGAAACCTGCAGACCCTTGCCTCCGTCGCCACTCGCCCCGACTACACCTTTGTGCACGGCGATATCTGTGACGCGACACTGATCGACAGGATCTTGCAGGAGCACAGGCCGCGGGCGATCGTGCACTTTGCCGCGGAGAGCCACGTCGACCGGTCCATTCTCGGGCCTGCGGTCTTTCTCCAAACAAACGTGACCGGCACGTTCACCTTGCTCGAAGGAATGCGCCGGTACCTCGACACACTCAGTCCTGAGGAGAGGTCCGGTTTCCGTTTCTTGCATGTGTCTACCGATGAGGTGTATGGAACGCTCGGGCCGGACGATCCGGCCTTCTCCGAGCGAACACCCTATGCGCCAAACAGCCCTTATGCGGCGTCCAAAGCGGCATCGGACCTCCTGGGCAGAGCGTGGGCGCATACCTATGGCCTGCCCGTACTCATCACCAACTGCTCCAACAACTACGGGCCGTACCAGTTCCCGGAAAAACTGATTCCACTCATGATCACGCATGCGCTCCGCGGCGAATCTCTGCCGATCTATGGCGATGGTCTGCAGGTGCGTGACTGGCTCTACGTAGAGGATCACTGCCGGGCCATCTGCGCGGTCCTGGAGCATGGGCAAGTCGGGGAAACGTACAACATCGGCGGCTGCAATCAACGCAGCAACCGCGCGGTGGTGGAGACGCTTTGCAGGCTTCTCGATGAGCTGGTGCCCGATTCACCGTACAGGCCTCACGCGCGGCTCATGGCATCCGTGCGGGATCGCCCCGGCCACGACCGCCGTTATGCCATCGATGCCTCCAAGATCGAGCGTGAACTCGGTTGGCGGCCCCAGGAGAGCTTCGAAACCGGGCTGCGTAAAACCGTGGAGTGGTATCTCGCCAACGGCGAGTGGACCCATGGCGTCACCAGCGGAGCGTACCAGCAGTGGGTAGCCGCGAACTACGAGGGCCGCAAGGCCGAGGCGCTTGCGCGATGAAGGGCATCATCCTTGCCGGGGGCTCGGGCACGCGGCTCTATCCCGTAACCCAGGCCATCTCCAAACAGCTGCTGCCGGTGTATGACAAGCCGATGATCTACTACCCGCTCTCGGTCATCATGCTGGCCGGCATCCGAGAGATCCTCGTAATCTCGACGCCTCAGGACACGCCTCGCTTCGAGGCGCTGCTGGGCTCGGGGGAGCAATGGGGTTTGCAGCTGAGCTATGCCGTGCAGCCCTCGCCGGATGGGCTCGCGCAGGCATTTCTTATCGGCAAAGACTTCCTTGCCGGCGAAGGCTGCTGTCTCGCCTTGGGCGACAACATCTTCTTCGGGCAGAATTTAGTACGCTCCTTGCGCGGCGCGGCGGCGCACGAAGAGGGTGCAACCATCTTCGCGTATGCCGTGCAGGATCCGGAGCGTTACGGTGTCGTGGAGTTCGATGCGGACCGCAAGGTGGTTTCCCTTGAAGAAAAACCCCTGCAGCCTAAATCCCGCTACGCCGTAACCGGTCTCTACTTCTACGACAGGCAGGTCGTGGCAGTGGCGGAAGGCATCAGGCCCTCCGGGCGCGGCGAACTGGAGATCACGGACGTCAACCGGTGGTATCTCGAGCGCGGACAGCTCCGTACAGAGGTGCTCGGGCGCGGCACAGCGTGGCTCGACACGGGTACCCATGAGTCCTTGCTGGAGGCCGCCAACTTCATTCAGACCATCGAGCATCGCCAAGGTTTGAAGGTCGCCTGCCCTGAAGAGATTGCCTATCGGCTCGGCTATATCTCGCGCGAACAGCTCGAAGCCCTTGCGGCAAGGATCGGCAAAGGCACCTATGGGAGTTATCTCGAGTTAGTGCTTGCGGAAACTGTGTATTGAAGCTCTCAGCGCTTCAATCTATGTCTAGGGCAAGCGTATGTGTCGGCTATCGGATAGTCTTCTTGGGATTGAAGCGTTTAAAGTTACGTCGGGTGTTGATCTTCCCCGGAGGAGGATTACGAGCTTGAACGGTTCTCCTCACACCCTTATCTACGGTAGTGCCCGAGACCTGATCGAGACGCGTCGGCTGGTCCTGGAGCATTCTGGGTTCGACGTGACGGTCACCCTGGACCTTGAAGAGGCCAGGGCGCTGCTGCTCGAACGTGCCTTCGATCTGTTTATCCTGTGCCATTCCCTTTCGCATAGCAATTGCACGACAGCTTTATCCCTGGCCCACTCGCTTCGTCCAGCTGCGGCACATAGCCAGCACAACACTGGGCCTCGCGAGATCATCACAACGCCCTCGTTCCATCACGGCCCTCACTCTTGCAGAAGCCGCGCTCCGCATTCATCAGCGGGCCATCGACGCCAAAAACATTCACCTGGTCACCCAGCTTCCACCCGATGTGGTGGCGGAGGTGCACCCGAGCGAGATCCTTCAGGTTCTCTCAAACTTGATCGTGAATGCTGTCGATGCCCTGTCTTCCGCCGGCACCCTACATATCCGGGTGAGAAGAAGCCAGGGCAAGGTGCATTTCATCATTGCCGATAATGGCCACGGTGTACCGCCTGAATTTGGCGACCGGCTGTTTCAGCCCTTCTTCACCACTAAAGAGGGTCGTGGCAACGGCCTCGGCCTGGCGCTCTCCAAAAGAATCATTGAGCGGCATGGCGGAACCATCGGCATGAAAAGCAGCATTCGCCCTGGCAAAAGCGACACCCTCTTGCGGGTGACCCTGCCGGCCTAGCCAGGCTGCGCTACCCCGTTCAGGACAAAGCACTGATAGCTGATTTATAGAAATGCGGCGCCATCTTCTTGGTTGTCATCCCGTAGGGATGACAACAGCTGTGTACCAGAAGCTAATTTGCTCTGTGAAAAATTTAAGAGTGGATTAGAGCTTCTCTAAGCGTCTTCCCCTGCCAGCGTCCGCTTCGCCAACCGCAACACCAGCCGCTCGAGTACAAGCCGCTTGTCCGGTGGACTCGACCGCAGCTCCGCGTCAGCCCGCGCTATCGCCTGCAAACCGCTCAATAACTCTGCCCTGCTGCGGTAGCGCCGGGCTTGGGCGATCAAGGCATCGGCTGCGTGCGGTGCCACCCGAAAACCCGGCCACAATACCTGCCACATCGCACGCTGATCCTTCACCTGCCGCTCGTTCAGAATCACCATCTGCCGAAAGGTCTTCGCCAGCGAGAACACATGTCCGATCGCGGCATCCTCACCATCGGACGCATTCAGCAGCCCGCCCAACAGCGCTAACGCCGCAGCGGCATCTTTGCGGCTGATTGCATCGGTGAGCTCATACAGGCTGCGCTGCTTGGCCGCCGGCACCATCGTCTCCACATCCGCAACGGTGAGCTCGGCGGCACCGCGCGCCCCAGCCTCCAGCAGCAGCTTTTCGAGCTCACTGCCGATGCTGAGCATGTCTGCCCCGAGGGCGTCGATCAACTCATGAGCCGCCGCTGTGCCGAGGTGCATGCCCCGATCCTGCGCCTCAGCCTGCGCCCAACTGGCGGCATCCTCTTCGCTCACCCCCTGCAGCTCAACCATGCCGCAGCTCTCGCCCAGCGTCTCGCGTAGTTTCTCCGCGCGTTCTTTCTCCGCGAAATCCATGCGGCGCAGATCGGCGGGAAGGTGGAGAAAATCTGCGACAAAGACGATCAGCGCCCCCGGGTTCGGCCGGCGAAAATAGGCGTCAATGGCCGCAAACTCTTCCTTCTTGCTCCCGCGCCCGTATAGTGTTTTCACATTGCGGAGAAAGAGCACCTGGAACGGTGCCATCAGCGACGGCGTCTGCGCGAGATCCAGCGCGTCGAAGATCGAGGTATCGCCAAGGTCTATATCGTGCAGGCAAAACTGACGCAAATCGGCAGGCACCAACGCCTTCAGTAGACCGGCACGAGCCCGCGCATACAAAAAGGCCTCATCCCCCAGCAGGACATAGCCGGCTCGGCGGCCGTCGCCGCGTATCTCTGCCAAAAAGCGGTCTACCGCCGCAAAGCTGCGCAAGGTTTGCGTGGCCGTTGCCATCAGCGGAAACTCTCTGTCATGTCGCTGACCAGCGCTTGCGCGAAGTCGTGCGCCAGCCGTCGCACCGCCGCTGTGTCCTCCTGCACAAACCCGGAAAGGTCCTGCGTGGATTGGTACTGCTCACGCCAGGAGAAGGCATCATTGCGGTAAAGAAGCGTCCCATCGTGGGCGATCAGCCGTACCGAAGCGGTAATGGTCACAAGATAGCTGGACGTTTGTCCGCTGGAAGAGTCGTACGTCAACGGCGTCACGGCCTCACTCACGATGGTGCCGCGCAACACCGCATCGGCGTCGGCCGTGCTCGTGTCTGCATTGCCGGCAACCGCCGTCTGCACGCGATAGCGCGTTGCGGTGTTCAGCTCCCGCACGACCGCCTGCGTAAACAGCGTCTCCGTGCGGAAGGCCTGCACGCGCGTCGAAAAGACAGGTACGGCTATCGTATGCACACCCGGCGGAACGTGCGTGGCGTTGCCTACCTGGTGGTAGCCGCAGCCGCTCAGCGTGAGAACCGAAAGCAGCAAAGGCAAGGCCAGAAGACGCATTCTCATGATGATACCGGTCTCTACACGTTAATATTTGTCATCCTGAGCGAAGCGAAGACCTGCTTTCTCGTCCCATGGGCGCGAACGCTCCACACCAAACATCTGAGTTCGCAAAGCAACGCATCTGGGCTGAATCGCTGAGTCGCTTGCGGTGGATGCTCAATCCGTGCTCCGCACAACATCGACATAATACCCATCAACCGCAACCTGGAAATCCACCGCCGTACCAACCCACGGCATGCTCTGCCACCGCGTCGTCACAGGCACCGCTCGCTTCCAATGCGCTGGGTCCCCCATCTCTACCGGCATCGCAAACGCCGGCTCAGCTGCCTCCCAACGATACTCAACCGTCTTGTTTCTGGCGGAAAAACGCAAGGTCAGCTTGGGTAATGCCGCATGGCGCAGATATTCGTCGAAAAACGGTCCGAGGTCCATACCGGTACGTTGATTCCACCAGCGCACCACGTCCTCGGTCATGATCGTCTTGTACTTGAACTGCTGGTAGAAGTCATGGATATCGGAGAACCACTGCGCGTCATCGTTCACAAGGCTTCGCAACGTATTCAGCATCAGCGCACCCTTGAAGTATTGATCCTCCGGCGGTTCCGCATTGATGCCGTGCGGCGGGATGACGGGTTGTAAATTCTTGACCTTCGGCCTAAGCCCATTGGTGTAACGCAACGCATCGGCTCGTCCCCAGCGATACTCCACATAGAGTGTCTCCATGTAGGTCGTCCAGCCCTCATGAATCCACATGTCCGAGCGGTCCGCCGCCGTCACCGCGTTGCCGAACCACTCATGCCCGCTCTCGTGAATGATGATGAAATCAAACCGCGGGCTGATGCCCACACCCGTCCAGTCAGCGCCATAGTAGCCGTTCGTGAAGTGGTTGCCATAGGCCACCGCAGACTGGTGCTCCATACCCGCGTATGGCACCTCAATCAGCTTGTAGCCATCCTCGTCAAATGGGTACTCACCGAAGTAGTGCTCATAGGCAGTGAGCATCTCAGGTACCTGCCCAAACTGCGCCTTGGCCTTCTCGAGATCCTCAGGCAGCGCGTAGTAGTCCAGTGTCGTCGCCCCATGTTGCGGTCCGGTAAAGTGTACGTACTGCCCAATGTTTAAGGCGACATCGTAGTTGTTGATCGGGTAATGCACGTGCCAGCGCCACTCGGTGTAGCCGTCCCCGAGGTCGGTCGAGCCTTCAAAACGGCCATTGGACACATCCATCAGGCCGTTCGGCACGGCGACGTCCATCTCCATACCCTCCTGCGGCTCGTCGCGCCACTGGTCCTTATTGGGCCACCACAGGCTCGCGCCCTCCCCCTCACATGCCGTGGTAATCCAGGGCTTGCCTGCTTTGTCTTTATCGAAGGAGAAGCAGCCAAAGCGCCCCTGCGTCACAGGATGACCGCTATACGCAACCGTCAACGTATACACCTGGCCTTTGACGAGCGGCTGCGGAAAGTCGATCCACAACGTGCGCTCCTCGCGCGTGTACTCTAGCGGCTGTCCGGAGAGCGCGATACGTTCGATGGCGAGGCTGGGTGTAAGTTCCAGCTGTATCCGTTGACCCTCCGCCAGCATGCGAAAGCGAATATCGTTGGTGCCCCGGATCGTCTGTGCGATCGGATCGACGCGCAGCTTCAACGCATACGACAGCAGATCGTTATTGGCCCGGTACGGCCCGTAGCCGCCGCGTAGCAGATCATCCCTGCTCGGCTGTTTGGGGGAAGCTGGCTCTTTTTGAGACTCGGGCTTGCTGGTCGCTTGAGGGGCTGGGAGCTGTGTTGTGATAACTGGCCCCCCCTTCGCGTTCGCTACAGCCTGGGCCGTGACGTGACTGCCTAAAAACAAACCGAGCAGGATCGCTAGAACGCCGGTCGGGCCTTGATTCATGGTCTGTAGTATCGCATCGCGCAAACCGCAAAGCAGGTCCAAAGACCTGTACCTAGAGTCCGGCCAGGCATCACGCTTCCTCGTTCTCCGCTTCCACTGCCCAATCCCTAACGGTCAGCAAGGCTTCGACAAAAGCATCTGGTGCTTCTTGTGGAAGATTGTGGCCTGCCTGGATACGGCGGTGCTCGTGCTTGTTGGTGAACATCCCCGCCTGATCGGCAGTTCCGCCAGGCTTCAACGTGTCGCTGAGCCCGTCGAGTGTCACCGCAGGTACAGCAATCTTCGGGCGTTCCGCCAGGCGCGACTCCAATGCTTGGAGAGCCGGGTCCCCCGCGGCGTGGCCGAGCGCAAATCGGTACGAGTGAAGGACAACATCTACGAAGTCTTCGTTTTCGAAGGAGGTGACGGTCCGTTCGAAGGTGGCGTCATCGAAGTGCCAGTTGGGACACCACTGAGTCCATAGGAGCCGGCAGAGCTCCTGTCTATATTGAGTGAGGCCGGCTTTACCACGCTCACTCTGGAACAAATGCTGATACCAGACTGCATGCTCCAACGCCAGCGGATACGCCTCACGCAAACGACGCAAGTCCAGGATGTCATAGCTGGCAAGCGAAACTAATCCGGTCACGCGCTCAGGCCAGAGCGCCGCAACGACACAGGACGCTAAGCCACCCCAGTCATAGCCGCCGAGAATCGCGGTGCGGATTTCAAGCGCATCCATCAGGGAAAGAAGATCCAGTCCCAAAGCTGCCTGCTGACCACTGCGCGGCGTGTCCGGCGAGAGAAACCGCGTGGGACCGAATCCGCGCAGGTAAGGAACGATCACCCGTGCTCCCTGTCGGGCGAGTTCAGGTGCCACATCAGCATAGGCGTGCACATCAAAAGGAAAGCCATGCGAAAGGACCACCGGCCATCCGTCGGCAGCGCCGCTTTCTAGGTAGGCAATCCTTAAAACGCCTGCCTGGACCGATTTCAATAGCGCAGCAGTTCCCAGACTTAACCCCTTAAGCAAGTTGAATGGCTGTTGTAATCAGGCCCTGTCGGTAAACGTTACCGATTTGACCCACAGAGGGCGAAGTATCTGACCAGAACCGAAAGACAAGGGCAGCCCGAAGGCTGCCCTTAACTACAAGTGAATAGGGATTATGCAGGGTTCGGTGCACCCTCGCCGAAGCCGGGCTTGCGTCCGCCCTCCGGCTTGAGGATCTTCTGCGTATCGTCTGATCCCGAACCTGGGTCCACCTGGGCCAGAGCCGACCGCATCGGCGGTAGATCCTTGCCCGCGATGATCAACTCGATCTCAGCGGCATCGAGCGTCTCGCGTTCCAGGAGAGCCTGCGACATGCGGTGCATGATCTCCTGGTTGGCTTCAAGAATGCTGTAAGCCGAGCGATAGGCCTCATCCACAAAGCTGCGCACTTCCGCATCGATCTGCTTTGCCGTGTCGTCGGAGAAGTCGCGGGACTGGCCTATATCGCGCCCCAGGAATACTTCCTGCTCCTTCTTGCCGAAGGTCATCGGCCCGAGCTTGCTCATCCCAAACTCACACACCATGCGGCGGGCGAGATCGGTGGCACGCTCGATGTCGTTGCCCGCGCCCGTGGTCATTTTCTTGAGGAAGATCTCCTCGGCGCAGCGGCCGCCCATCATCATCGCCAGCTTGGTCTCCAGATAGTCCTTGGTGACGGTGTGCTGGTCCTCTTCAGGCAGGTACACCGTGACGCCAAGCGCCATACCGCGGGGAATGATCGTGACCTTGTGCAATGGATCGGAGTGCTCGCGCAGCGCCGAAACCAGGGTGTGCCCTGCCTCGTGATATGCCGTGATCTTCAGTTCTTCCGGGCTGCGCAGCATGCTCTTGCGCTCCGCGCCCATCAGCACCTTATCCTTGGCGAGCTCAAAGTCAAACATGTGTACAGCTTTGCGATTGAAGCGGGCCGCTGTCAGTGCAGCCTCATTCACCATATTGGCCAGGTCGGCACCGGAGAAGCCCGGTGTTCCACGCGCCAGGATATTCAGGTTGACATCCTCCGCCATGGGCACCTTCTTAGAGTGCACCTTCAGCACCTCCTCGCGGCCACGGATATCGGGGCGATCGACCACAACGCGGCGATCGAAGCGGCCCGGCCGCAAAAGCGCAGGGTCGAGCACATCAGGCCGGTTCGTGGCCGCAATTAGGATCACGCCGTCATTGGCTTCAAAGCCATCCATCTCCACCAGGAGCTGGTTCAATGTTTGCTCACGCTCATCGTGTCCACCGCCGAGACCCGCACCCCGGTGACGTCCCACAGCATCGATTTCATCGATAAAGATAATGCAGGGCGCATTCTTCTTGCCCTGCTCGAACAGGTCACGGACCCGGCTGGCACCGACGCCGACAAACATCTCCACGAAGTCTGAACCGGAGATGGAGAAGAAGGGTACGTTCGCCTCGCCGGCAACAGCGCGCGCCAGCAAGGTCTTGCCCGTACCCGGAGGTCCGACCATCAGCACGCCCTTGGGAATGCGTCCTCCGAGCCGTTGGAACTTCTGCGCCTCGCGCAGGAATTCGATAATCTCCTTCAGCTCTTCCTTCGCCTCATTCACGCCGGCGACGTCTTTGAAGGTGACCTTTTTCTGCTGCATGCTCAGCAGGCGGGCGCGGTTCTTGCCGAAGCTCAATGCCTTGTTCCCACCCGATTGCATCTGCCGCATCATGAACAAGAACAGCGCCAGGATGACAAGAATCGGTGCAACCTGCAGCAGCAGACCGAACCACAGCCCGCCTTGCGGATCCTTGATCGTGACATTGACGCCATGCGATTGGAGATCCTTGTACAGGTCGGGATAGTTCTGCGGAATGGTGGTGGAGAAGGTCTCCTTGCCATCCTTAAACTTGCCCGTAGCCTCTGAACCGGAGACCGTTACGTCCGCGATCTTGCCCGAGACCGCATCATTGGTAAGTTCGGTCAGGCTGATCGTGCGGTTGTGTCCCGCGTTCATGTTCTTGAGCACGAACTGCCAACCCACCAACAGGCAGGCGACAGCCACCACCCAGATCAACAACTGTTTGACAGTCGAGTTCAATTGACCCCTCGTTTCCTTCTAGCCCCGGACCTCGCACAGCCGTACCGCCAGCGTCAGATCCAATCTGTTAGACGACGGTTGCGATGAGAAGGTGCAGCTACAACCATCACGTGCGACGCGCAAATAGACTTGGTTGGATTCTAACCCCCGAATTTCTTTATCCGCTGGAATACTTCTGGACTTCTCTACATCTTCGGGTGTACGAAACCGTGGTTTCGGGATTAAACCGTCCCAATTCGCGACAGCCGCAACTCCCGCGCAGACCGCTCCGCCCGCAATCCACCCCCAAGTTCGAGCTTGGCCCCGATGCGGCCCGCCAATCCCGGGTAGGCCTCCAACCCCGCCAGTGCCAGCAGCTTTGCTGTCTCGGCGGAACTGATCCGGCAGCCCAGCGAGGCAGCCGCGGCCCGCACGCTCCTCCGTCGCACCGCCGGCGCGAGCGCCCGCAACCGCTCTAGCTCCAGGGCGCACGCCCGCTCCCCCGCGCCCGTGCCCACCGCTCGTCCACCGCCCCGCACCGGCTTACCGGGCAGCAGCAGCCCAGGCAGCAGGCGCGTCATCTCCGTCATCCAGAACGCTTCCTCATCACGAGCGATGGCAGCCGTGCGCGCCAGCAGCTCATCAATACCCGGGTTGAAGCCGCGCAGGACGGGCATTAGCTCGTGCCGGACGCGATTGCGCATCAGCCTAAGATCACGATTCGTACTGTCTTCGCGCCAACCCTGCCCCTGCTCCTTGAGAAAGGCTTCGATCTCACGCCTGCGGACATTCAAGAGCGGCCGCACGATACGGCCCAAAGACCCATCGGAGCCGCTTGCCAGTCCCGCCCCGCGCCGCCCAATACCCTGCAAGACAGCGCTTCCCGTAGCGACAGGGTCGGTGGCAAGAATGGGATAAATCCCGCTCAGCCCCTCCGTCCATGCCCCGCGCAGCAGCTTCATGACCACCGTCTCGGCCTGATCGTTTAAGGTGTGCGCCGTGGCCACAACTCGGGCCGCCCCCCCGGCCAGCAAGCGGCGGAAGACCGCGTAACGCAACGCGCGCGCAGCCTCCTCCACCCCTTCGCCTTCGGTCGCCAGCCGCCCGGGCGTGTCGACACGTTCCACCACCAAGGGCACACCCAAACGCGCACAGAGTTCGCGTACAAATGTCTCGTCGCCATCTGCCTCCTCGCCGCGCAGCCCATGGTGCACGTGCACCGCGCTGAGGATGGCACCCAGCGACTCCTTCGCCCCGTTCGCCTCCCGCAACGCAAGAAGCAGAGCCACCGAATCGGCCCCGCCCGAAACCGCGCAGCAGACCCGATCGCCCGGCTGGAAGAGCGATCTGTCCAGCCCGTCCAGTCTCGTCATCGATCTCCCCCACCTACCGAGATGCGCGGTATGCCCGTCATCGCACAACGCTGCCGATCACACTTCCGTACCTGTTCGCCGCCACGGTGAGACGGTATACTCGGCTCCTCATGGCTGTCTTTGTCATCCTTCCCGCGGCCGGTATTGGTACCCGCATGGCGGCAAGCGCCGGCGGCGCACCCAAGCAATTCCTTGCACTACGTGGCCTGCCGATCCTTGTGCACGCCCTGCGCGCCTTTCTCTCCGTTCCGGGTGTCTCTGGCGTGTACGTAGCGGTACGTCAGCCGGAGCTAGAGCGCCTGCACGAGCTGCTCGCCGAGCACAGCCTTGCCGATCGTGTGCAGGTCGTCACAGGCAGCGAAACGCGGCAGGGCTCGGTCGCCAACGCACTGGCGGCGCTGCCCTCCACCTCCGACGAGGATATCGTTCTGGTCCACGACGCGGTGCGGCCCTTGATCGATCCCGCGACGATCGAGCGCACGGTTGAGGCCATCGCCCGGCACGGGGCCGCCATCGTCGGCATGCCCGCGATCGACACCATCAAGCAGGTCGAGCGCACCGCCGACGGCGCGCTCATCACAGCCACCATCCCCCGCGAGCTCATCGTCCACGCCCAAACCCCGCAAGGGGCGCGGGTCTCGCTGATGCGCCGGGCCTTCGCCGAGGCCACGGCCGACGAGTTCACCGGCACCGACGAATCCAGCCTGCTCGAACGCGCCGGCATTCCCGTTCATGTAGTGCCGGGCAGCGTGCGGAATTTGAAGGTCACGCAGCCGGGAGATCTGGAGATCGCGGAGTTTTATTTGGCGGGTTAGAGCGATTGCGGGTACTTAGTTTCAGTTCGGAGTTCAGGGTGCGCCGTTGACGGCTCACCCCAACTAAGGACTGACAACTGAGGACGAACAACTCGTACCGGCCTCCACTACAATCCCCACATGTCCATGCGCATCGGCCTCGGCTTCGACTCGCACGCCTTCCACCCGGGGGTACCGCTGATCCTTGGCGGCCTCAAGATTGATCACCCCGAAGGCCTCTCCGGCCACTCCGACGGTGACCTGCTCCTCCACGCCGTCACCGATGCGCTGCTCGGCGCGGTCTGTGCGGGCGACATCGGCACCTTCTTCCCGCCGACCGATGCGCGATGGAAGGGTGCCGACAGCTCCGTTTTTCTGAAAACGGCGCTCGAAGAGGTTGCCCTCGCCGGTTACAAGATCGTCAACATCGACTGCGTGCTCGTCATGCACAAGCCCAAGATCGTTCCCATCGCCGGCGATATGCGCGAGCGCCTTGCCGACCTGCTGGGGCTGGAGATGAACTGCGTCTCCATCAAGGGCAAGACGCCCGAGGGCCTCGGCCAGGACTCCACCGCCGTCGCCCACGTCGTCGCGCTCCTTGAGTCCATCAAGCTGCCCCGCGAGCATAAAAAACTCGCCGTCGCCGACGAGATCCCCGCCGACAGCGACATCGACGGCGTGCTGAGCACCGTGGTCTCCGAAGGCGTCGACTACAGCGCCCTCGGCCGCAAGCTGCCCACCTTCGACACCGACGACCTCACCTAGAAAAGTCTGTATCTGACTTGCTAAGTGGAAGGGCGGGACTTCAGTCCCGCCGTAAGCTCCGGGCTATCCCGTGGCTTTAGCCACTGACGGAAGGGTTGGAGAGTGAATTCTATGTCGGCAAGCGAAATTCGCTGGCGTCCGCGCCATTCCTGAACTAGAGTTGGCTGCAACTCAGGAGGGCTCCATGGACCCGCAGCAACAGCAACAAATCGCTGGGCTCGCCGCCAGCATGGGCATCGCCGTTCTCTTCTTCGGCTTATTGATCTCAGCATTCCTTGTATTTGTCTTTTGGCGCATATTCACCAAGGCCGGACTTGCAGGTCCATTGAGCCTGCTCGTCTTGATCCCAGGCATCGGCGCGCTGGTCGTGCTCTGCATCCTCGCCTTCAGTCAATGGAAGGTCGTACCCGCAGCCTCGCTGTATGCTTCCGGGTTGCCCGTCTATCCACCAGCAGCGTACCCACCCGCGAACTACCCGCCACCGGGACCGCCGGCGCTCTGATCTATTTCTATTTCTCTCTAGCCGTCATCCTGAACGCAGTGAGGGGGATCCCTGTATTTCGTCCGGGGCGGCCGAAGCGCTATGAGCCCGTATAACGCGTAGTCCCTGGCACTTAGGAATTCGCCCTAAACACGCAGGATCGGCACATCATACCGTGCGATCGCCTCATCGTGCGTCACAAGGATCAGCCCTTCTACCCTCGCTTGCGCAATCAGCAGACGATCGAAGGGATCCTTATGGTGCCGGGGCAGCATCGCGGCCACCTCACAATGAACTCCGCGCATCGGTAGCTCACGGAAATCATGCCGTTCCATCGCCACCGCAATTTCCCCGTCGAAGACTAACTTCTTAGCAGCGCGCTTTTGCGCAATCTCCCATACGCTCGCCGCGCTCACGTATACATCATTCCCGAGTGATTCAAGCGTATCGAGCACCGTAGGCGAAATCCGCTCCGGCGACACTACGAGCCATAGAAATGCATGGGTGTCGAGCAAATAACCACTCAAGCAAGGCCCATCTCTTCTAACTCTTCATCAGTCCAAATAGGGTCATCAAAGTCCGGCGCAATATAGGTAACGCCCAGCTCATTGTTGCCAAACGTACGCTTCGTAGCCGCCGGTGTTTGAACGGGCACCAACTTGACCATCGGTCGCCCGGCCTTTGCAATGATGACCTCTTCGCCTTCTACGGCCTGCTCCACTAGGCGGGACAAACTGGTCTTTGCTACATATAAGTTATAGGCAGCCATCGAATCACCTCAATTTCAGTGTGCGCCTGAAGGCCAGCTTGGTCAAGCTGACCAACACACATTCCACTGCTAGCATGGCAAAGTGATCGCTTCAGACTTCTCCCGCCCCACCAGCGTCCGCATAGCCC
>CAXTUW010000002.1:0-198468 GCA_964247595.1 uncultured Acidobacteriaceae bacterium
AATGGTTGCAGTTGGAACCGAAACGAGCTTAAGCCATTCATTTGCTTCGGTTAACTTACAGCACACGGAACGTATCCAACGGTTTACCCTCCGGGGATGATCTGTCAGTCTTTCTTCCGCTGCGAAGCAGCGCGTCTTTGCACTTGGCCCTGCGTGCTGGCTGGGCTGCCGCCGCCGTGCCTGTGGGTTTGTGGAACGCGCTCGCCGCGTTCCAAGCTCGCGCTTTCGCGAGCGGCAAATCCATCAGGCAGTGTGCTGCGTCATGGCATACTGCGGGGGCATGCCGGCCCAGTACGTCACCGTCTACCAGATCGCCGAACGCCTACCCGATTGGCCGTTTGCATGCGCTGGACTGCTGCCACTCCTGGCAGGGATCGTGATTCTCTGGGGTAAGCGGCGGTTCAAGTGGACTAAACCTCATTGGTTATTTGCCGTCGTCTGTTGCTTGTTTGGAGCGCTATGGATTGGCGTTGTTGGAACACAAACATTGTCGGCAGATTCAGATGCGTTGACTGCCTATCAGAAGGGTGATTACCAGACCGTCGCAGGCGTCGTCACCGACTTCCACCCGATGCCCTATGAAGGACACCAGGAAGAGTGCTTCTCGGTGCAGGAGCAGCGCTTCTGCTACTCCGATTATGTGATCGCCCCTGGCTTCCACAATGCAGCTTCCCATGGCGGTCCCATTCGCGCCGGCCTGCCAGTTCGGATCGCTTACTGGCACGGCAGCATTCTCCGGCTCGACGTTGCCCAAGATCAGTTGCCCACCTCAGCGCAATCCGCCGCTGTAGCAGCTGCAAGTCAACGTCAGTGGCAGGAGCGCACGGAGAACGATCCCTTTCAACAGAGGATGACCACTGCCTTCCTGTTCACAATGGTGTGCTGGACGCTGTGGTGGAACCTCCAATGGAAGCGCATCATGCGGTTCTGGCTAAAGCCTCCTTATCGGCCCTGGGTCGAGGTCCTCTTCCGTGTGTTCTTTGCGCTCAACTTTCTTGGATCGGCGATCGCGTTTGTACGCCAACTCGTCTCACATCCGATCGCTCGGCAGAACCTCATCTCAACTGTCGGAATCACAGCCATTATGTGCTCGGTCGTCGCTCTCATGAGCGCAGTCGTTCTGTGGACGGCTGAACGTCGGGATAGAACGACGGTACGGACCACAGTCTCCGGATAGAAGCTAAACGGCCTCTGAGAACCACCGCATGCCATTCGGCAGCTGCACGGAAGCGAAGTCGAGATGCACCACGCGGCGGTGCCCTGGAACGCGCGACGGCGACGAGGCATGGAGCAGCAGCGGACGCATCAGCAACGCTCCCCCCACGCCGACCGCGCACACCACCTCAGGTGTCTCGCGCATCGCCGAAATGTCTTCCTCGGGTATCCGGCCGTGCAGGTGCGAGCCTGGAATGACGCGCAGCGCCCCATTCTCCTCACCGCAGTTATCGAGATGCAGTCGCACCGAAACCATGTGCTCCAGCACCTCGGCCGGCGGCTGGACGTGGAGCACGTCGGCCTTCATCGACCACGGTCCGAACCCCTCGGCCGCGACTCGCTCCTGCACGGCAATGGTCACGTCCTGGTGCCAGGGGACCTTCCAGTTCGCGTCCGGGATCTTGTCGAACAGAATGCCCCGAACAGGAAAGAACCGCTCTCCGAGAACAGGCTCGACCAACGCCCGCACCGTCTCCGAGTGCGCCAGTTCCCTCACCTCCGGCGACACGTCCAGCAAGTTGCGGACGGCAAAGATCCCACCCCGCTTGCGCACCGATCCGGTGTCGCCGATGTGCGCCAAACAGGTAAGTAGATTCTCTACTGCGGAGCGAGAAAGCACGCCTTCGACAATCGCAAATCCCTTGGCGGCGACTTCGGCAGTGACGTCACAGGTCAGCACACCTCCATGCTAACGAACAGCACGAAAGGATTGCGTTCTGGAACATACGTCAACCAGAATGACGTACATGCACGAGGAAGCAACATCATCACAGATCGACACACCCAAAAGCTTTCCCTTCGCGCTCGTCATCACGGGTGCGGTGCTTATGCTGGGCTCCCTAGCGCTTGCGGGTCGGCTTATCTGGGAGATGACCTGGCTAACATGGCGAGACGGCCCTCAGATGATCGGCTTCTCGCTCGCGCACGGTTCAGGGGTATTCCTGTTCTTCTTTCCGATCGCTCTATTGGTCTGGGTCGTCGCATGTCTGGGAACAGTCGCTGTTTGGAAAATGAAGCGGCGACGGATCATAAGGCAGAGTTGGATCGTCCTTACCTGTGCGATGGCGGTGCTTGGGCTTCTTGCTATCCCTCCTGGCTTTTGGGACGGACTATTTGTCGGCCATCTCGCACGAAGTTCCCATGCTGCCGAGTTCCTCGTCTATGCCGCAGCAAAAGGAGAGAACGGAGTCGTGCGGGGATTGCTGGAACGAGGTCTTCAGGTCAATTCAACCGACCGTGAGGGAAACACGGCGCTGCATGTCGCTGCGGCTACTGGCAGACCGGACATGGTTACGTATTTGATCGGCCAAGGTGCTGCGGTGAATGCGACAAACCTGTACGGAGACAGCCCTCTTGAGCGAGCCGCCGCAAACCACCAAACAGCTGCCATGCGGGTCTTGTCAGCGCATGGAGCACAGGATCTGAAGGGAACCGCCGAACAGCGTGACCGCGCCACCAGGGACATCGTTCGCCGCGATATCGAGCAAATGGACGCACGGCGCAGATGAAGTCCGGTGTGATCTCTAATCGATCCGCGCACACGAGACGACCTCGTTTCCTTCTGCTCGCATTGTGCTGCATCGCACTAGCCGTGCTCGCCTGGACACTGACCCGCCCGGCGTCTGTTGCTTTCCCGGACATGCAGGCCGACCGCGTCCTGGTGCAGAAGCAAGCTCACACCCTGACGCTATTTCGTGATGGCCGATCACTCAAAACACATCGCGTTGCCCTTGGTCGAGGTGGCCCAGGCCAGAAGCTCCAGGCTGGGGACAACAAGGTACCGGAAGTGTTTCCCGGATAGTGGGGCGCAATCCACACAGTGCTTTTTACCGTGCCTTACGTGTCGGGTACCCGACGCCTGAACAGGTCCGGCAAGCACGAGCTCATGGTGTGGATCCAGGCGGTGACATCATGATCCACGGCATACGAAATGGCCTCGGCTGGATCGGACCTTTACAGCGGGACGTAGACTGGACTAAGGGATGCGTCGCTGTAACCGATAGGGAGATCGAAGAAATCTGGCGAGCGGTTCCCGACGGCACGTCTATCGAGATCCGTCCTTAATATTTCCTCACTCGTCGGCTTCATCGACTATAGGTAAGTACTTCATACAGGAAACAACTACAGGTGAACTACAGGCCCCACGTTATCTATAGCGCTTGCTGTGTTTTACGAAGTTTCTGGTCGGTCTTTATGCGTAGATCGGTCGGTCTTTATGCGTGGACGGTCGGCGTTTATGCGTTGAAAAGAGGCGTGATTCACACCTACTTGTGGATTGCTTTAACGTGGGAAGGGCTGGGTTGGAGAGTCACCCCGAACTTCCCTTCTCCGACGCGCGCCTTCGGATACTGCAGCAGACCTTTTTCAGTGCGGAACGAAACTCAGGCTTGAAGTGCTTGAGGTCCGCGTAATCAGCGCCGAACTGAGCAGCTAAAGTCGTCTAACGTGTAGCAATCCATCGACCCCTCACAACAACGGAGAAACGTAAAGTGTTTCCCCCGTTTCTCCGATTCTGTTTGACGAGTGTGGGGTGGGCAAGCTAACGTCTGTCCACGTCGTCTGCCGGCGCGCCGTTTGCGCATAGCCGTGCTGCCTGTCCTAACTTTTGTCGAAATCCTGCCTCGGAGGCCCCGATGAGCACAATGGGTATCTTGGAACCAACAGAACAGGGAGGAGCCACGGGCAAGCGCACCGTTGGCGTTGTGGTCGCCGACCGTCTGTACGCCGGCCTTTTCAGCGACAGCAAGCTGGCCGGCCCGCTCCATAGCTTCCCGGAGGGGGACCAGACCTTCGATCCGGAGGACAGCCCCTTGGTGGAGTACCACACGGACGCGCTCGTCGAAGAGGTCTGCAAGCTGGCCGTGCGCGTGGCGGGTGCCGAGCGGTCGAGCGTGTCTTCCTTCGGAATCGCCTTACCCGGCCTGGTACGCAACGGTGTCGTGGAAGAGGCACCCAATCTCGCGCAGCTGAAAGGCGCGCGCATGGCTGACAATGTGAGCCAGAAGCTCTCAAAATATGGCATCCACGCTCCGGTGTGCGTCTCCAACGATGCGGACGCGATGGCGGCGGGGCTGGCGGCCAAGCATGACAAGCTGGACCAGCGTGTTCGCGTCTGGACCCTGGGTACGGGCATCGGGTACGGTACCTGGCCGCCCACCGAGGGTGTGTGGGAGAACGGCCATACGATCGTGACGCTCGACGATCGCGAAAACTACTGCGGCTGCGGCGGCCGCGGTCATCTCGAGGGCATCATGGGCCACAGGGCAATGCGTCTGCGCTTCTTGGACATGGAGCCGGAGGAGGTCTTCGCCGCCGCAACCCGCCGCAAGAGCCCGGACCAACGCTGCGTGGACTTCCGCAACCTGTGGCATAAAGCCCTGGCGGCGGCGACAGCCTCCAGCATCCACATCGGTGGGGCAGGCAAGTTCTTCTTTACCGGCTACAACGTACGTTTTCTCGATCTGAATCTGCTCCGCGAGTACATTCACGAGATGGTGAAGATGAGCCCGCTGCAGAGCTACCAGTTGGAGATCGTGGATGACGAGCAGAGTACGCGGGTGACCGGCGCGGCGGTGATGGCGGAACAGGTAGCGGTGCGCTGCTAAGAATCTGGATGAAGGCGGGTGCCGGGTGCCCCATTCATCGCAGTTTTCTCACAATGAATGGGCCTAGAATCGGACGGGATCTTCCCACTCATCGCATAGAAGACGTGCGATGAATGGGGCACCCGCATTGGGCACCTGCCGGAACTACTGGGGGTGTGCTTCCAACGCGACCACTCGCTCGCTTAGTGCGGCGATGGCGCGGAAGTTGGAAAGCTCGGACTCGGCTTTACTCTGGCTGATCGCGGCAAGAATCGCCTTGAACTGAGCATCGGACTGTTATGCCGCCCCGGCCATATGGCTCTGTAGCGCCTCAAGCTGGACTTTGGTTTGTTTCTGCAAAGAGGTCAAGCGAACCTTCAGCTCGCAGACGTCCGGAGCCACAAGATCTTGCACGGTAGTCTTAACGGTCTGAAGGCTGTTCTCGGTCTCGCCCAGACTTTGTCTACTCCGCCAATGTAATCCTTGGAGCGGCGATTCACAGTATTGATGCCAAATGCGATGGACTGTGGACTCGACCTTACGCTTCAATGCTGGCATGTAGGGCAATAGATCGTCGTGCGGCCGCCCACGATCAGCTTTTTAAGCGGGGTAGCGCAGTCGAGGCAGTTTTCCCCGGCACGCCCGTAGACCTTGTGCTCGATCTGGAAAAAGCCGCGTACGCCGGCGGCATCGACATAATCGGAGACTGAGGACCCACCCAAGGCAATTGCTCGGACGAGCACGGCCTGGAGTGCCGCATGCAGCCGGTCGAGTTCGGCACGGGTAAGGCGGCCGGCGGCTTTGCGCGGGCGGATGCGGGCGCGGAAGAGGCTCTCGTCGGCGTAGATGTTGCCGACACCGTGGACGAGAGACTGGTTGAGCAAAGCGGCTTTGATGGCGAGCTTGCGGCCGCGGAAGAGCTTCGCGAAGGCTTCAGGGGTGATGGTGGTGGGCTCGGCACCCGGCCCGTCGTAGCCCTGCGTGGCTTCGGGGGTAGGATGGACGATGCTGAGCCGGCCGAAGCGCCGGGGGTCGATGAAGCGGAGCTCGCGCCCATCTGCAAGCGTCAGTACGGCATGTGTGTGCGGCGGCCAGGGGACCTCGGGCTGCGAAACAAGCAGGCGGCCGGTCATGCCGAGATGGACGAGTAGCTGTGCGGTCTTGCTTTCTTTGTTGTCATCCCCGTAGGGGATCTGCGTTCCTGCCCCCGCCGCACGCTGGAGGTCCACCACCACCGTCTTCCCGACGCGGCGAACGCGGTGAATGCGTGCCCCAGTGAGAGTATCGGTGATCTCTGCTTCGGGCGTTTTGAACGTCTGCGGCTTCCCGCTCGTCCAGACACCCTCAATGCGCTGCCCAGCGACGCGGGCGTGGACGCCGTTGGCTACGGTTTCGACTTCGGGAAGTTCAGGCACAGCTTGAAGGATGCTTGGGAGTTCGAGCGGTTGCGACTTTAGGACAGAACGCAGATTCCTTCCGGGAAATGGCAGAAAGAGAAGCGCCGATTCCCTATGGAAATCACAGACAGAAAGGCGAACGCAGATCCCCTTCGGGAATGACAAACAGAAGCGTATGACATGAGTTGCTCGCCACTGAAGCCCCGCCGCTAAATGCTCGCTGCTAGTTGCCCGCCGCTGGAGGGGTGGCCGTGCCGGGTTTGGGAGGCATCACGTATTTGTCATACCAGCTGAACCAGCGCTCGTAGCGGTCGCGGATAAAGCTGGGGCGGTTGAAGCCGTGGAACTCGCCGGGATAGACGATCAGTTCGGAGGGCACGCCGACACTCTTCAGCGCCTCGTACATCTGCTCGCCGCCGATGACCGGGACGTTGAAGTCCTTGTCGCCGCCCATGAAGAGCGTTGGGGTGTTGATGCGATCGGCGTGCAGGAAGGGGTACGAGAGCTTGAGGTAAGCGTCGAGGTTCTTCCACGGCGGACCGAGCTCGTTTTCGTACTGCAGGATGTACTGGTCGACGCCGTAGAAGCCGAGCAGATTGCCCATGCCCGCGCCGCTGGAGGCGGCTTTGAAGCGGTGGGTGGTGGCGATGGTGTAGTCGGTGAGGATGCCGCCGTAGCTCCAGCCGCCGACCACAAGGCGCTCGGGGTCGATGTTGCCGGTCGCGACCGCGCCATCCACTGCGGCCTGTAGATCGAGGACCTCCTTGTCGCCCCAGTCGGCGTTGATGGCCTCGGAGTACGCGTGGCCACGACCTGTCGAGCCGCGATAGTTGACGTTCAGCATGGCGTAGCCGTGCGCGGCGAAGAGCTGGCGGTCGGGGTGGAAGCCGTGAGCGTCCTGCGCCGTGGGGCCGCCGTGGATGAACAGCACCATCGGGACTTTGGTGCCCGGGGTGTAACCGACGGGCATGGTGAGCAGGCTGTGGACCTCGTTGCCGTCGGACGCCTTGGCGGAGAGGTCCTGCGTGGGGGCAAGGTTTAGGGTCGCGACGAGCGCATCGTTGTGGCTCGTGAGCTTACGCAGATGTGTACCTTCGAGAGCGTAAATCTCCGGCGAGGTGCTATCGGTAGACCACAACAGCGCGGTGTGGCCGCCGGCCTCGTCCAGGGCGGTGGCCGAACCCTGGCCCTCGGTGAGGCGGTGAAATGGGCCTCTACCGTCAGCAGGGAACTCGGCGATGTACTCTTCGCGGTCGTCCTGGACCTCGGCGAGGACACGCTTGCCACCCTCGACGACAACAGGACCACCCACCCATTGATCGAGCTTGGGCGTGAGCATCGTCACCTCAGCAGAAGGCGTGCCGCCCGCAGCGGGGATGACTGCGAGCCGCGGCATGTTGTAGATGGAGTAGTGCGGCTGCAGGGCCTCGCGGAAGAGGATGCGTCCCGAGTCGGGCGTCCAGGCCAGCGGACCTTCATCGGGCCCGGTGAAGGTGGTGAGCCTACGCGGCGTGGCACCGGGCGTAGCCGCGACGACAAAGATGTCTCCGTTATCGACGCGGTCGGGGTCGGGTGTGGATTGGTTACTGGTGAAGGCGATGAGCTTACCATCGGGGCTCCACTCGCCACCCGTTTCCGCATAGGAGCTTGCACCCGATACGGGGGCGTTGGTGAGTTTGATGAGCTTCTTCGTCGCGATGTCGAAGAGAAACAGGTGGGGCTGCTTATCGGAGAGAAAACCCTGCACGTCCTGCTTGAAGTGGTAGCGGTCGAGCACGATGGGTTTAGGCGGCTTGGGTTTGGCACCCTTCTCCGGCTCGGGCTCTTCTTTCCCTTGCAGCGTGAGCAGAAGCTGCTTAGAGTCTGGCGACCAGCGGTAGTCGTGGAGATCGTCCTTTGCCGCCGTGAGCTGCTGTGCCTCACCGCCACGGCGGTCGAGCACCCACACCTGCGAGCCTTTGGCGTCTTTGTTGTCGCCCTCGCGGCCGGTGGTGAAGGCGAGATAGCGGCCATCGGGACTCCAGCGCGGCTCGCCCGCGCCGTCCTTGCCGCGGGTCAGCTGGATATCCTGCGTTCCGTCCCAGCTGACCATCCAGAGGTCGGTAAGATTCTTGTCGTCGTCCTTGTCCACGTGCGTGACCGTGTAGGCGATCCACTTGCCGTCGGGCGAGACCTGCGGTCCGCCGACACGCACCATGCGCGTCATGTCGTCGAGGGTCATGCCATGCTTGGCGGCGGGCGCGGTGGGTTGCACCGGCGTTGGCGGTACCTGTGCGCCAGCCATGCCGGTGCAGAAAAGCAAAGCGAGTACAGGCTGTTGTCGACGTACTGCAGGCAAGGTACGGAACAGAAAACGGCTCACAGGATCTCCAAGGTTATGCAGATGTGTGTGTTGCGGTATTGCAAGGGCGTGGCATCTTTAACTTCCCACTTCGGTTGAGCGGACAAAATGACAGCGAGGCCAATAAGGGAACGGCTGGAACGCCCTAGGTTCATTTACCGCTCGCGGTGCTAGGCGTTGCAGTTGTTATCGCTCCAGCGCGCGCCAGATGATCGAAGTTCAGAATCGCATTGAACACCAGCGGATAGTCTCCAATGGTCTCGCCGCGATACACCGGATTGTTGCCGAAGAGCAGCACATTGCCTTGGCCCACGTGCGCGTCGACAACGACCGCGCGCTCGGCAATCTGGCCGGGTTTGTCGAGGAGCCCGGAGAGCAGCAGGCCTTTGGCTTCACCGAATCGCAGGATGACCTCCGGGCGCATCGGCTCGGGGATCACATTGGGATTGTTGCGGGTCTGCTCCTCGTCCAGCGGCCGCGCCTCCCACGGCTTGGGGTTGGGCAACGGCTCGGGCCTGGTGATGGCGCGATCTTCGGGCACGTCCTCGTCGCCGACAAGGCCGCGGCCGGTCGGCCGAGCCTGGTAGGGATCCATCAGCACCCGCCCAGCGTTGCGGCCGACAGTGTGGGCTACGTTGAAGACCATGCCTTCGGCGCTAATGACGGGCAGGCCATCCGCCAGGCCCCAGGCTGCGGGATGTTCGCGTGCAACGAAGGCGGTGTTGAGCACCGAGCCGACGACACGCGACTCATTATGCGGCGCGATCGTGACGCCGGGGGCCAGGCCGGTGTCGATGGCGAACTGCGCGGTGTCCTCGCAGGTGATCAGCAGACCACCGCTCCCGATAAACTTCTGCAGGTGCTCGAGACCCGTGTAGCCAAGGCCCGGGCGCATGTCTGGGGTGGCATCAAGGCCGCCGATGTTGGGTGTGAGCTCGGTCTTCTGCCACGGCAGCGCGTTGCCATACAGGGGCATGCCGTTCAGGATCTGGTCGCTTGTGACGTGTGCCACGGGCGCAAACACGATGACGTCATACTTGCCGCGCAAATCGTCCTGAGCCGCGACCGTTTGCGTACTGATGTAGTCATACGGCACGCCGGCGTGATCGAACGCATAACGCCACCAGCCTTCGGTCTGCGTCGCGAGCCACGTATGCATAAAGGCGATGCGGGGTGCAGTGGCAGAATGGGTCGCAACCGTGGGTGCGGCGCTCAGGCGCATGGCATTCAGTGACGTAGTTTTGAGGACGGGCAAGAGCGTGGCTTCGGCAACGCCGCTCACAATAAGTGAGCCCGCATTGAGGTGCTGACCGTTGGCATCGAACGGCTTTTCGGCGATTGCGATATGAGAGGCACCCAACTTGTAGACCAAGCCCAACAACGTGCTTTGGCCGGTATTGGGGATTACGAAGATATCGCCTGAGCCGGCGAGCTTGGCCGTAAGCGTTGCAGGGTCCGTGACCGGCGACATGGAAGCCTTTAAAAGGCTGGCATCGGTGACACGCGTGACATGAACGTTGAAGAGGGCGGGAAAGCTCCAGCCGGTGTCGTCATATGGGTGCTTCTGCGGATCGTCAGGTGCCCAGTATTGCTTGTCGAGTAGAGCGTCCGCGATGCGGGAGTAGGGCTGGTCCATACGCACGACAAAGCTGCCGGCGGGAAAGGTCTCCTGGGTTGCCTTGTCCTCGGGCTTCCTGCCTGGGATGCTGACCGTCGTCGGGCCTGTGAGCTGTTGCAACTCAAGATGCTGCCGCTTGAGAACGGCCAGCAGCTGCGTCTGGCGGTTGAGCTCCGCTTCATTCGCGGGAAAGACGTAGGCCGCGGGTCCGCTTGCTGTGGGCTTCAGGATCGAGCGCTTGCTCTTCGCGTAGTAGTTCTCCAGGAAGTGATGGCTGTGCTGCGAGAAGTAGAAAAGCGTTGTCAGCAGGGCGCTCTGCTCGTAGTTATTGTTGTCGCGTTGCGACCACGTCACCACCGGCAGCGGAGGGTTCTGGCGATACCAGGTGCGGGAATATTCTTCCGGCGTGAGGATGCGTTTTTGTGTGTCCGCGCCGCCGTTGCCGAAGGTTTCATAAAGCCGTGAGATGCCGTTGTGCATCCCGCCCAGAAACATCAGGTAGCCCGGCGACCAGGTATCGAAATCGCCGTGTGTAAAGACACCCGGCATACCGAACGATTGCATCTGCGCGACGTTGTTCCAGCCGAGCTCGGCCCACTCATCCGCAAGGATCGGGTCGATCCATGCGTTATAGGGACCGTCGCCCACGGTGTTGTCGTAGAGAAACGGCACAGACTCATGCAGGTCGTGCAGCACCTGCGCATGCCAGCCCAGATAGGTGTCGAGCACATTGCGCGTGAGGTCGAGCGTCATTGCCATCGCATCGCGGTTGTTGTCGTGCGCGACGTAATGGCCCCAGTAGACAAGACGCGGGTATTGCTGGTCCGGGTGCGCGCGATGCCACTTGTAGAGGTCGACCATGCGGTCGCGGCCATCGACTTCGACCACCGGCGTAATCAGCGTAATTATGTGGGCGCGGATGTACTTGACGTACGGCGAGTCATCGACGGCGAGACGGTAGCCAAGCTCCATCAGCGCCGTGGGCGCGCCGGTCTCAGGCGAGTGGATGGTGCCTGTAATGTAGTACACCGGCACGGACGTATCGATGAGCTTCTGTGCCTTCCCATCAGCTTGCGCGCTGTCTTGCGTGCTGTTCAGGCCGAGGGTGCGTGGGTCGGCAAGCTGGCCGAGGCGCGCGCTGTTCTCCTTGGCACCTTTCAACAGGGCTTCATCCGCGACGGCCACGGCGATCATCTCGCGGCCCTCTTCGGTGTGGCCGATCGTGACCACCTGCACCCGTGGCGAGTGTTCCGCGAGCAGGCGGAAGTACCTGTACACCTCCTCCGCATAGGGCAGCATGTTCGGTGCGCCGGCGATATCACCAAGCACCTTTTCGGGTGTGGGCACAGACTTTGAGGCAGGCAGATAGTTGACCAGCGGCGAGAGGAAGTTATCGCCCGTGGTGTACTGCTTGATCTTGGCTGTATAGGCCTCATCGATCGCCTGCTTCGGGTCGCGGGCGTAGGTGGTATCGAAGGGCAGAGCCGTTTGCGCGAGGGTGCCGATGCAGGAGGAGAGCGTAGCGGCGGCAAGCAGAAGGCGCAAGGAAAACAAGGTCATGGAGGCTCGATTATTCCAGACAGGCAAGGCCTCCGAAGAGGCCTTGCCTGGAATTGAGGTACGTGGAGTTTAGAAGTCGTAGCGCAAGGCGAACTGCATGCGGCGCGGTGCCTGGTTGCCGCCCAACAGAGCACTGGCGACGCCGAGGCTGCCGTTGGTGAGTTGTGAAGTGATGAAAAACGGGTCGAAGCGGTTGGTGTTGGTCACGTTGTAGACCGCCCAATTGAAATTCACAGTCCCATACTCCGCGATTTTGAAGGCCTTGGTAAGACTGCTATCGAGATCGATGTAGCCGTCCCCGCGAAAGTTGTTGCGTTGGCCCGCTTCACCGGGATACGGAACGCGTATCGGACCACCGGCGGTTACACCGCTGTTGATGGCTCCAGGATTGTCGAAGAAGGTGACATTGCCTTGTGCGTCGACGTGCTTATGTGCCTTGATGCCCCCCGTGTTGACCGCGAAGGACGGGATCTGCCAATCGGTACTGTAGCCTGCCTCCTGCAGCGAAAAGGGAAGACCGCTGGTGGTACGAAAGACACCCGAATATTGCCAGCCGCCGACGAGTTCATCCAGGAGGCGGCTGGTATTGCCGAGGAAGGCTTTGCCGCGCCCCACAGGCAGGTTGTACACGGCATCGACGGTGATGATATGACGTGTATCGAAATCTGAAGGGGCACGGTTGAGAGAGGGCTTCCAGGTGTTCAGGATTTCGCTGTTCGCGCCGGCGATGGTGGTATTGGCTGCATTTGGACCGGAAAACTCGGAGGTGCGCTCGGAATCGGAACCCATGTCGATGGACTTTGAGAAGGTGTAGTTGATATCGGCTTGCAGGCCGTGGCTCATCGGATGCCGCAAAGTTACCTGCGCCGCGTTGTAGTAGCTCGAGCCGATCGTCGAAAGCGCGTACAGCGACGCAAACTGCTGTTGCCAGAACTTGGATTGATAGCCACCCGGACAGCCGTAGTTGCAGAAGAAATCGATGTCCGCCAGGGCGGTTGTCGCGCCCAGAACCGAGCGATACTTTGCCCATTCGAAGCTATAGATATTTTGCGTCGCGGACTTACCCAGCCCGCTGTATACAACGCCATTGTTGTCGGTGAAAGCTTGATTCACGTTTGCCATAAACGGAAACAGGTGTTCGAAATACGGTATAGGTTGCACGGTTGCAGTCCTACTGCCACCATTTGCATCGGCTGCTTTCGATAGGGCCGTGCCGGCGCTGTAGTAGTCGCCACCACCCTGGGGATCGGTGAAGTCTACGGGTTGCGTGAGGTCGAGACTTTGCAGCAGATGCTTTCCGAGACGTCCGACGTAGGCCACATCGAGTGTGAATCCGCCGGGGAGTACGCGTTCGACAGAGGTGTCAAAGGCTTCTGTGTAGGGCGTTTTGAGATGGTCGTCAAGACCCCAGGTGATGGCGAACTCGCTTTGTGCCGAAGTATTCGGCAGATACGGGTACACCACGTTCGCAGAGGGTGTGCCATTGTTGAACGGCAACACCTGTCGCCCCGTAAAGCGGGGTGCGGTCTCATAGCCATAGGTGCTCGCCGGATTGGTCACCGAAGTCGATAGACCAAAGGAGCCATTCTGGTCGAAGGTGTTGATCAGTCCTTCGCCGTAATGATCGAAGTATTGGCCCGCGCCGATACGAATAGACGTCTTGTTGTCCGGGGCATAGGCGAGTGCGATGCGTGGAGCGATATTGGCCTTCTGCTTGGCCCAGTAGCCGGGTGTGCCATAGTGCGGTCCGCTGGGCGCGAAGGTTAGGTTAGGTTCATACACCTGGCCCTGCAAGGCGGCTGCCTCGCGTTGCGTAAACCACGCATGGGTATCGATGGTGGGTGTGACCTGCTGCCCACTGGTCTCGTACGGTGTTTGCAGGATGGTGTGCCGGAAGCCGACGATGATGTTGAGATTGGGCCGAACTTGCCAGCTGTCCTGGAGGTAGTACTCGAATTCATTGGCCTTGAAGTGCCGGTTGATGAAGGCACCGTCGTTGAGTAAGCTCCCGGTTGTGGGACTGGTCACGACGTAGTTCGAGATGTCGTTTACCTGCGGAACCGTTCCGACGAGATTGGCATAAGCAATGCCGTAAGAGTTGCCGAAGCCGGCATCCACGGCGGGAAGGCCCAGCGTGGAGGGATCGGGCGGTGTGTCGCCGAGCCAGTAGGGATTCGATGTGGCACCGTTGAACGAGGTGTTGTTCGACGAGCGATTGACGTGCAGCATACGCCAATTTCCGCCCAGACCCAGGGTGTGCTTGCCACGCGATAACGTGAAGTTATCGACGATGTTGTTTACCGGTACGTTGATGATTGTGGTCCGCGTCTCGGCGGTCGCTTGCGCTAGAAAGCGGAAGTCAACATAGTCGCCCGAGCCGACACCCGAGTTGCCGTAGCCTTGGCGAATGTAGCCATAACGAAGATCGTTGACCATCCGCGGTGAGATGGTCCAGGTATCGCCGAAGATGAGGCCCTTGCTATTGTCAACGAGCTCCGAGGAGGCCGGTTGGCCCGGAAACTGCTGTGTACCGGCGAGGCTATCTTTTTGCAGACCGCCGCGGCCGAAGATGTGATGGGCCGATGTAGGCGTGTAGTCGAGACGCACGATACCGGTATTCAACGACTGCGGTGCCGGCGACGAGAACGTGTACGAGCCTGTGTTCAAGGTGTCGCCCAGGTTGGTGCCGTTCGCAGTTGGCTCAGAGTTGAAGTAGGCCAGGGTATTGGGATTCGGTCCTGGGCCGGGAGCATAGGCGGCGGTTCCGCAGACGGTGCAGCCGGCGTCCAGTTGTACGACCTGTGCGGGCGTGAGTGTCGCCGTGGCCAGGGTGTTGTTGGTTTGCCCTGGGTTGGTGTCGTATTGATACTGGATGGCACCAGCCTTGAACGAAGCCGTGGGAGCGATCTGGGAGACAATCTGGTTTTCTGCCTGGCGCGTGCCCTCGTAGTTGCCGAAAAAGAAGAGCTTGTTTTTCAGGATGTAGCCGCCGACATCGCCGCCGAAGATGTTGCGGATGAGCTTGGGCGGGCGATTGGGCTCACCACTGGCGAGCTGACCCTGCTTGTTGAAGTAGTTATTGGAAACGGTATTGGACGGGCGAAAATACTCATAGGCCGCGCCATGATATTTGTTGGTGCCGGACTTGGTGACGAGCGTAACCTGTGCCCCGGCGGAGCGGCCTTCATCGGCGTTGGCATTGCTGGTCACCACGCGAAATTCTTCGACGGAGTCCTGGGTTTCGCGCAGCACGCCGAAGAAGGCGAGGCCGCGCAGTTGATCATTGTCATCGATACCGTCGAGCGTGAGATTGCTTTGGTCGGAGCGCTCGCCGTTCACTGAGCCACTGCGGCTATCCTCTGTGGCGACGTTTTGCGGCGGCTGCACGTAGAAGACGCCGGGCTGCAGCGAAAGCAGATCGGGAACGTTGCGGGTCTCGGTGGGTAGCGACTGAATGGTGGCGTTATCGAACGCGTTGCCGAGCGTGGCATCGGTGTTGTTGAGCGTCTGGGCGGACTCGGTCACATCCACCTCGGTAGAAGACTGCACGCCGAGAATGAAGTTGATTGTCGCCGGTTGATTGACCAGCAGTTCAGCCTGTTTGGTTTGCGTGCCAAAGCCTGGGGCGGTGACCGTGATGGTGTAGCGGGCCGGGGTGATCTGCGTCAGCTGGTACTCACCGTGGTTGTTGGCCGTTTCGCTGAGCTTGCCACCTGCGGCCTGGTTGACGAGATTGACTGTGGCGCCCGCGATCACCGCTCCGGTTGCATCCTGCACCACGCCGCGCAGGGAGGTCGTCGCGTTCTGGGCGCGAAGACAAAGGCTGAAGAAGGACAGCAGAACGAGGAAGGCAACAGGGAAACGTCTCATCGGAGCTCCTGGAAAAGGAAACAGCTTGAGCCTGAACAGACGGCGGTACGGCCTTGCGGCAGCCAAGTCTGAGCACTGGCACCCATGCGGGCGCAGGTTGAATTTAGAGGTGTTCACCCTCTTCTTTACAGGGTTGTGAATGGAATTGCAAACAGGTATTACAGAACGCCGAACCCTGCACAGGCATTGGGGCAAGTCGCTGTCTACGAGCGGCTCAGGATCTTCCGGGGGGGCGTTACCGCCTCACCCTACCGGGCGGTGGGCGGTCACGAACGTGTGCGATAGAAGCCATACCCGAGGACGTTCAGCAGTGCCGTGGTGCCGAGGATCTTGGCGGCGAAGGCCCCGGGACTAGCCACGTCGAGAAAGGGGTATGCATTGAATACCAGGATAAAAAGGGTGGTCAGGACGCCCAGCGCGCAAATGGGAGAAATCCACCGCGGCAGGCTCAAGCGCAGCGCTTTTGTGCCGATAAGAGGGATGAGGAACAGGGCCAGGTAGGCAAGTGCATAAAGCTCGGAGGAGGTGTCATTCAGCACGGCGAAGGCTTCGGAGGCGTGTACGCCTGCGGAGCCGAGGACGAGGAGCGCCGCGATGCAGGCGGTGGTCAGGCCGATGGAGTTGGTCGGGGTACGAAAGCGCGGGTGCAGGCGCGCGAACCATGCGGGCACAAGGTGGTCCCAGCCGGCGGCCATCGGCAAGCGAACCACGCCGGTAAAAATAAAACTGGCCGCACCGAGGATGCGGATTTGGAGAAGCAGGATGGCGAGTTTGGCGATAAAAGCGGACGTGCCAGAGTTGCCGAAGGCGAGCGAAAGTGTCTGCGGAATGGGAGCGACGTAGTTGATGGCGATGTCCCTGTGCAGTTCATGGAAGCTGAGTACAGCCGCGGTGCCCAGAACGAACATAAGAAAGATGACAGGGGACGCGATGATTACGGAACGGCCTATATCGCGGTTGGCGGCGTGGGTCTCGCCGGCCATGATGGCGATGTACTCAAGGCCGGCCGCGGCGAAGAGGGTCTGCCCGAGCAGGCTGAGCGAGGTGGCATCCCGCGCCGGGAGATGAAAGGCCAGCGGAGCATAGTGGAGGTGCACGCCATGCGTCCAGGCCCAGAGCGGTGCCACGATCAACAAAGCAAAGGCCCCCAGGATTGCCGCGCCGGAGACGTTATGGATCCACTTGCCCAATGCGAGGCCGCGGCGCGCGGTAAAGGCCAGCAGCAGAAGAAAGACCGTGAGCAGAGCGAAGACAACCGGCTTATTCTCCGGCAGCCCAGCCGCTCGGGGCCCGAGCATGTAGCTGAGCTCGCTGGGCATCTGCACCAGCAGCAACGCGATCACCACGATGCCGTAGGTCCAGATGTTCCATGCAGTCATGAAACCAGCGGCTTCCCCAAAGGCACGGCGCGCCCAGACATAAAGCCCGCCTTCGAGCGGCATCTCGCGGTTGAGATAGAAGACCGCCACGGCCATCGGGATATAGAAGAGCGCGAAGCTGATGAGCCAAGCCACCAGCTGCGCGCGGCCCAGGCCCGCCGCAATGCCCACCCACGAGCTGCCGACGACGGTGAGAATCTGCGCCAGCACCAGGTCGCGCAGGCGCATCTGCCGCACGAGGGCATGGGAGTTTGGGGCGGTGTCGGGGAGCTCCCTCGCGGGGAGGGGATCGGGATGTGCGCTCACGTAGAGGCATCGTCGCACAAAACGGGGGCAGATACCCGGCCTGGATGCCTCCATCCCGCTCAGTGGCTCAAAGTAGCGAGCCTGCGGATTCGTCACAGGCGCTGTGAACTTGTACCCTAAGATTTCGAGCCCCATGAGCACGTTTCCGCTTAGACCCACCCACAAGCCGGTGAAGGCCTATTTCGAGGCCCTCGCCACGTTTCAAAAACACGGCCATACCACCGAGGGCAACACCCGCTCCGCCTTGGCGGACCTGTTAAAGCGCTGCTGTCCAACCTACGGCTGGCACCTCGTCGAGGAGTACCAATTCAAGGGAACGAATAAGAAGTCCCTCCGCGCCGACGGCGCGCTTGTCGACGACCTCACCCTTGTCCACGGCCTTTGGGAGGCCAAGGACGCCGACGACGACCTCACCAAAGAGATCAAGCGCAAACGCGACGCCGGCTATCCCCTCACCAACATTCTCTTCCAGTCGCCCGGCCACGCGCATCCCAAGAATCGACCCTTGGCGTTATCTCCGAATACAATTCCGTTATGACCGAAGATGAGGCTCTGATCAGCGCTCTTGCCTATGAGACCGTGGACAACGAAGCCGGATCAGTCGCAAGGCTTCAGCAAGTCTCTGATTTTTTTCAGACGAGCCGATGGCCCTCCGAGTATGTGAAGACTACTCACTGTCTCAGACCTGGCGATGCCCGTGAATTAACTTGGATACCGGACGACAGCATTCATCTCGTCGTCACCTCTCCGCCTTACTGGACCCTTAAGGAGTACATCCCTCATGAACATCAGATGGGAGCTATCTTCGATTACGAACAGTTCCTTTGTGAATTAGATAAGGTCTGGGAGGAGTGCGCAAGAGTGTTAGCACCCGGCGGACGGGTGTGTTGCGTCGTAGGCGATGTATGTATACCGAGAAAACAGGGAGGCCGGCATCGGGTAATGCCCCTTCATGCAGATATCATGACTCGTACCCGGAAGTTCGACTTGGACTGCCTAACGCCCATTCTCTGGCAAAAGATCAGTAACGGCGCAACCGAAGCTGAGGGCAATGGTGCTGGTTTCTACGGAAAGCCCTATCAGCCTGGCGCAATCGTCAAAAGTGATTTCGAGTACATACTGTTTCTTCGGAAGGGTGGCTCGTATCGGTCTCCAACACCAATGCAGCGTGCACTGTCTGTTTTGACGAAGACTCAAATGCAACAGTGGCTAAGAACCTCGTGGACAGACATCAAAGGAGAATCAACCCGGAAGGGGCACCCGGCACCTTATCCGGTGGAACTGGCCGAGCGCCTAATCCGTTTGTTTTCGTTCGTAGGGGATACCGTCCTTGACCCGTTTGCGGGGACTGGTACTACTAGCATCGCCGCTATGAACTCAGGGCGGAACAGCATCGCTAACGAATTAGAACCCAAGTACCTCGCGTTAGCAAAGGAACGGCTCTTCAGGGCACAAGTCTCCCGCCCATTTACCGCGCCTTTCGATGTAGACATAGTGCTGGCAGACGCAAGAAGATGATTCCGATAGACTATTCGCTGTTGACTCAATTCCGAGCTTTGTTCGAGGGGAAACTCTACAACCACAGAGATTCCTCGCAGGGCGACAGAGTACTGAGATATTTCTATGAGGACTTACGTAGGCTAAACAGGTCGAATATCCTGTCGAGCCGGATCGACGATCGCACACGTGTACTTAGCACTTCTAATAAAAGAGTTGGAGTTATAAGCCGAAGAGGAGATGGAGCATTTGGCGAACTTGTACCCGTAGCCGTGGCAGTCTCGGCCGAAGGATTTCAGGTTGGACGAGGACCACTTAGCTCGATAGAGATCGGAGTTGAGGGAAAGATACTTGCCAAGTCGATGATCAAGCAGATAGACAGGGTCATCAGTGATCTCAGAAGACAAGTGGAGGAATTTAGGAAGAGTGGCGATCCGATCTGTGTTGCAGTTGTAGGGGTGAATCATGCCGCGTCCTACACTTCCATTGAGGGAGACCGGCTATTTCCTACTAATGGAACCGCAAAGGCCAAGCATCCAGTTCAGGAGGCAACCGAGGCGATGCGCAGAATTCTAGAACAGGCAAGGCCTGATTTCGACGAATTGTTACTCCTGAAATTCGCGGCGACCAACACTGCCCCTTTTCCGTTCTTCTGGATAAACGAGCAAGAAACGCTGCTGGAATATTCCGCGCTCCTGAGCCGCGTGTCGCGTCAGTACACACAACGCTTCGGCACCGGCGTCTAGGGTAGCGACCCCGAGTACCGCACCCGCTACGCCGCCAATCTCAAGCGCGAACTCCCCCGCATTCCCTTCTCACCAGACTTCCACGCCTTCGCCCGCGTCGGCAAGCGCCTGATGGAACTCCACATCGACTACGAGAAGCAGCCCGAATACCCCCTCCAACATATCGAAAGCGAAACCGCCGAAGTCTCTTTCCGCGTCACTCGCATGAAGCTCTCCAAAGACAAGACCGAGCTCAAGTACAACGACTTCCTTACCCTCCGCGGCATTCCTCTCGACGTCTACGACTACCGCCTGGGCAATCGCTCCGCCCTGGAGTGGGTGATCGACCAGTATCGCGTTACCACCGACGTCCGCTCCGGCATCACCAACGATCCCAACCGGGAGGACGACCCCAAATACATCCTTCGCCTCATCGGACAAGTTATCACCGTCTCCCTGGAAACGAATCAGTTCGTCGCGGCTCTGCCGACTCTTGGCTTGCCGGAGGGGACGTAAGGGCGTCGGTGCCGTAGCATGGAAGGGTAAGTTTTAGGGTTGGGCTGAAGCGCTCCTTCTGAGCGCTCATCTCGAGGCCCGTGCGCAGGAGTGCAAGTGAATCAGTCGTCCAGTCCGAAAGTGGAGTCTAAGAAAGACACGCAATCCCGCCGTACCTCCGCCGTGATCCTTGGTGCCCAGTGGGGCGATGAGGGCAAGGGCAAGATTGTCGATGTGCTCTCCGAGCGGTTCGACATCGTGGCCCGCTATGCCGGTGGCCATAATGCCGGGCATACGGTCATCATCGAGGGCCGCCGATTTGTGCTGCAGCTGATTCCGTGCGGCGTGCTGCGGCCGGGGTGCAAGGGCGTCATAGGCAATGGCGTGGTGTTGGATCCCGCAGCCTTCCTGGGCGAGGTGAAGAAGCTGCGTGAGGCAGGGCTGCCGGTCGTTGGTGGTGCCGAGGGGCAGCTGTGCGTCTCAAACCGGGCGCAGGTGATTCTGCCGTATCACCGCATGATCGAACTGGCGGCAGAGACCGCGCCGGGCCGGCAGCCGATCGGCACGACGCGGCGGGGTATCGGGCCGGCGTATGAGGACAAGATTCATCGCAATGGGTTGCGGGTGGTCGATCTGCTGAACGCGTCGCTACTGCGGACGCACATTACAAATGCCTGCAATGAGAAGAACACCATCGCGCATGCGCTTTTCGGCACGGAACCTCTGGATCCGAAGCAGATGTATGAGGACTACGCACGGCTGGCCGAGCAGATCGCGCCCTTTGTGACTGATACGGCCGAGTTGCTGAACCGGGCGATCAATGCGGGGCAGAACGTAATGTTCGAGGGCGCACAGGGGGCACTGCTGGATATCGATCATGGGACGTATCCGTTTGTGACCAGCTCGTCGTCGACGGCGGGCGGTGCCGTGACGGGTACGGGGGTGGGGCCGACGCGGATTGGCACGGTGATCGCGGTGACCAAGGCCTATGTGACGCGGGTGGGTGAGGGGCCTTTTCCGACGGAGATCGCGGGAGCCTCGGGTGACCTGCTGCGGGCACGCGGGCAGGAGTTCGGCACGGTGACCGGACGGCCGCGGCGTTGCGGTTGGCTCGACCTGCCGTTGCTGCGCTACTCGAACATGATCAACTCGACGGAATGGCTGGTGGTTACCAAGCTGGATGTGATGGACGAGTGCCCGGAGATCCCGGTGTGCACGGGCTATAAGGTTGACGGCAAGCTGATCGACACGATCCCGGCGGACGTGCGCGGCTTCAAGGCGATCGAGCCGGTGTATGCGAAGCTGCCAGGGTGGAACAGTTCGACGCTGGGGATCACGGAATTCGACCAGTTGCCGAAGGCGGCGCAGGAGTACATGCGGTTCATTGAGCGGGAGTCAGGGGCGAAGATCGGGATGATCTCGACTGGGCCGGACCGTGCGCAGACGATCACGATACCGGCGTTTGTGCAGGCGCTGGGGTAGATTTGACTATTTCTGCGCTCAACCCGGTGAGGTTCAAGGGCCGGTGGGCAGGAACAAAGCTTGGAAGAAGCTGCATCTGTAGGTGTCTATGATCTCGTTCACTGTACGCATGAAGTTTCGCCCAGAGGACCGCGTGACCATCGCGGAGTGCCTTCGGGAGCTAACCACCGCTTCACGAGAGGAGCCTGGGTGCGTGTCGTATGTGCCGCACACCGTAGAGACGGATCCGGATACGGTGCTCATTTATGAGCAGTACCGCGACGAGGCGGCACTGGAGCTGCATCGCATAACGCCACACTTCGAGCGGTGGGCAACCAACGGCCTGTATCCGCGCATGCAGGGGCGGTCGATCGAGCAACTTTGCGCGCTGATTTAGCGCAAGGCTGACGAGGCGTTCACGAGCGCTTCATCGGTTGTTCATAAGGATGCGCCGGATCTGAATGCGTGTGAGGATGTCCCCTGTTTGTGGTAGGGAAAGCCTTTGACGCGGCCCAGTTATAAAGTCTATGATCCGCCCATGCGAGGGTCTCGTCCCCAGCTGCGTTGGTTTGCTTTCCTGCTCTTGCTCCCCATAGCGAGTGGCATCTTCGCGCAGCATCATGAGCGCAAGCGGGTGGAGCGTGCCGAGATTCTAGCCATGGAAAGCCAGTGGCGGGAGGCGCAGCTCTCTGAAGACATTCCCGCGATGGACCACCTGCTTTCCGACAACTTTCTAGGGATAACAGCGGCGGGTCAAGTCGTCACCAAGGCCCAGCAGCTTGACCGGATGCGTAGCCGGCAGATTGCCATCTCCAAGCTGGATATGGCGGAGACCAAGATTAAGATCAGCGGCAATCTGGCCGTAGTCACATCCGTGGCGCGCCTGGACGGCACCGCGAACGGGACGCCGCTGCATGGATCGTTCCGCTACACCCGGGTGTACCAGCATTCCCCGGGAAGTGGCTGGAAGATTACGAATTTCGAGGCGACGCGGGTACCGACCGAGATTGGGTTCTATGGGGCCAACGTCAGCTCTCCGCAGGCAAGCGTTGTAACGCTTCCCGGAGCCGCACCCAGCTCTCTTCCAGCATCTCGGGGAGAACCCGGGTCTCCGCGACCACAGTCATAAAGTTGGTATCGCCGTTCCAGCGGGGGACGGCGTGCAAATGGAGGTGTCCGGCGACGCCGGCACCCGCCGCCTCGCCCAGGTTGAGCCCCAGATTCAGGCCATGCGGTTTGTAGGTATCCCGTAGAGCTGTTTCCGCCCGCCGGGCCAGGCGCATCATCTCATTCGCGGTTGCGAGCGGCAGGGCGGCCAAGCTCGACTCATGCCGATAGGGAACGACCATCAGGTGCCCGTTGTTGTAAGGGTAGCCGTTCAGGACGATGAAGCAAGTCGAAGCGCGCTCCAGCAAGAAGATAGCGTGCTCGGCATCGGGGGCGGGCATGCCTTCGGCTATCGCCCAGTCCAAAGCACCGATCATATTGCAGAAGACGCAACCGCGATCTTCCGGCCAGCCTGCGAGTGCTGCGGGAACGCCGTTGCGGGTCTTTTCCTTCTCTTGTCCGGTCACGTAGTTGTAGCGCCAGGGAGTCCAAAGCCGATCCATACAGCCGAGTATAGGCAAGGGTCACGTGCCGGCGTGTGCGGTGTAGGCCTGCGTCGAAAATGTGGAGCGAGCGTCTAATGCGGTAGGGGCGTCTGTTTGCTCGTCGCTCTACCGGAACCATCCTGCGATGCGCCGTCGGCCCGGCAAGCATTGACCCGAGCTGAGAACATTGCTAAACTTATCATGTAGCTGTTGCGTGCCGGACTCAGTCGCAGCCGCTCTTCCAATGCTTCACCCGATTCCTTCTGACATCAACGGATAGTTTGCCGGCCGCCAAGGCTGGCTGGACGCACTGCCGTCCGCAAATCCTGTCCGCGCCGAGGTCAGCCGGAGCCACACTGAATCCGAAGAGTACCGCAGCGCACCCGATGGCCGACCTCGACCACCAATCCTTCACTCACGAGAGCACACCCCTGAACACCACACTCGAATCCACCATGCCTGAGACCACTGAGACCTTCACCCAAGAGACCTCTGCCGCCGATTCTGCCAGCCAAGCCAGCGAGCCCACCCTGCACACTTTGACCGATCAGCCCGAAGCGGCCCACGGGGCGCAGGCACCGGAGAGTGGCGAGCTCACGGCACCAGTCCAGGCGAGCCCCGCCCGGCCTGTCAACCTGCAAGCCGGCAGCGGCGAGCCCGAGTACGATGCTGACGACTTCGCATTGGCACTGGCCAGCTTCGACCGCGAGCAGGCCGCTGAGAAGGACGCCGCCCAGTCACTGACCACGGACGAAACTGTCGTGACCGGTACGGTCGTCAAGATCACCGATAAGCACGTGGTGGTCGACATCGGGCTGAAGTCCGAGGGGCTGATTCCGCTGGAGCAGGTGGTCGATCACACCGGCACGCCCAAGTTCCAGGTGGGCGACACGGTGGAGGTCGTCGTAGAGCGGGATGACTACGAGGGCGGTTACCTCGTCAGCTACGAAAAAGCTCTGCGGCACAAGGTCTGGGACACGCTCGAAGAGGCTTGCAATACGAAGACCCCGGTCAAGGGCATCGTGGTTTCGCGCGTCAAGGGCGGCATCACGGTGGATATCGGCATCAAGGCATTTTTGCCGGGTTCGCAGGTGGAGATCCGTCCGGTGCGCAACCTGGATGCCTACATCGGCACCGAGATTGACGTTCGCGTCATCAAGTTGAACAAGAAGCGCGGCAACGTGGTCGTTTCCCGCAAGGAGATTCTCGAGGAAGAGCAGAACGCCAAAAAGGACGTCACGCTTGCCAACCTTGAAGAGGGCGCGGTGTTCACCGGCGTGGTCAAAAACCTGACCGACTACGGCGCATTTGTCGACATGGGCGGCCTCGACGGCCTGCTGCACATCACTGATATGAGCTGGGGACGGCTGACGCACCCACGCGATCTGGTCAACGTCGGCGACGAGATCCAGGTTAAGGTACTCAAGTTCGATAAGGATAAGCAGCGCGTTTCGCTCGGCTTCAAGCAGCTGACGCCTGACCCATGGCTCGATGCCGTTGAGCGCTACCCGATTGGCGCGCAGGTGCGTGGGCGTGTACTTTCGGTTACCGACTACGGTGCATTCGTAGAGCTGGAGCAGGGCATTGAGGGACTGGTTCACGTCTCCGAGATGACCTGGTCGAAGCGCATGAAGCACCCGTCGAAGATGGTCAAGCCTGGCGATGAGGTCGAGGTGCTGATCATCCAGGTCAACCCGACGGAGCGCCGTATCTCGCTCGGTATGAAGCAGTTGCAGGACAACCCCTGGGAGGCGCTCGAGGACAAGTACCCGACCGGCGCTATCGTTGAGGGTCGTGTTCGCAACCTCACGGATTTCGGTGCTTTTATCGAGATCGAAGACGGTATTGATGGCCTGGTTCATGTGTCGAACCTGAGCTGGACCAAGCGCATCAAGCATCCGTCGGAGGTCCTGAAGAAGGGCGAGAAGGTAAAAGCTGTTGTCCTGGGCGTCGAGCCGGAGAACCGCCGCTTGTCGCTCGGCATCAAGCAGCTGCAGCCGGATGTGTGGGACACCTTCTTCGAGCAGCATCGCGCGGGCGATGTGGTTCACGGCAAGGTTCTGCGTACCGCGCAGTTCGGAGCCTTCGTCGAGATCGCCGAAGGCGTCGAGGGTCTGTGCCACGTCTCCGAGGCTGCCGACGAGAATGGCCGTCCCCTCACCCTGAATGTGGGCGATGAGCACGAGTTCAAGATCGTGAAGATGAGTCCTGAGGAGAAGAAGGTCGGTCTCAGCCTGAAGGCGATTGGGGAGGAGGCCAGCCGTGCCGAGGTGGAGAGCTACAAGGAGTCGGTGGGTAACCAGGGTGGTGGCGGCAACAAGGGCAAGGGTGGGCAGTCAAACTCGTCCGGGTCCTCGTCTTCCACGACGCTGGGTGATCTGCTCAATTGGAAGCGCAACCAGTAAGGCCGCAAACAGGTACAAAGTCACAGAAAGCAGGCCACCCAAGTTTTTGGGTGGCCTGCTTTTTTTGTTCCAAGACGTTTGCTGCGGCCGCTCATCCCTACCCCAAGCGAGAAATGATTCAACTTGGAACCCGCTTTCACATTCGCGCATTCGCTCGGAACAAACGGAGCGCGATGCTACACTTTCACGAAATTTAAATTGGGAGCGGCAAAGGTGAACGAGGCCTGATGACACGTGCATACGAGCATGCGAACCGTCCTGTTCTAAAGACTGCCCCTGCATTGACGCTGTTCGCGGCGTTGCTTCTCTTATTCACGGTTCTGCCCCTCGCATACCTGTTTGAGTTGCAGTATCTACAGGAGCCTTTCCTGAGTGCTCGCTTGTGGTCTCAGGGACCGGACCGCTTTGGTGATTTCTGGCACTATCGGCAACTGCTTGAGGTATTGCACCAGCCGGAATTCTTTACGACGCGTGACCGCTTCGCCTACCCCGCCCCTTGTGCCCTGATCTACCAGGGGTTATACAGGTTCGGTTCTCACCCGCATGTCAGCTTCAACCTTCTTCTCTGGAGCGTCGAAGGAGTTTCGGCCCTGCTATTACTGCGGGCTATGCTTCGCCGAGGTTTGCACCCCTCCAAAGCAGTTCCATTTGTCATTCTGCTCGTTGCGACGTCTTACCCTTGGCATACCCTCTATGACCGGGGGAATATTGAGCTGTTTGTGTATGTCCTGATCGCTTCGGGGGTTTGGGCGTGGTTCGCAGGGCATGAACGGCTCGCAGCTCTGTTATGGGGCTGCGCTGGAGCGTTGAAGATCTATCCGCTCCTCCTGCTTGTCCTCTTCGCGAAGCGCGGCAGCTGGCGAACGTGCATGCTGGGCCTAATCTGCTTTCTTTCTGTCCTATTTTTGTCCTTCTGGTATGTTGGCCCAACGATCAAACTCGCCGCGAACGGCACCATGTGGGGAATCAGGGGTTTCGTCGGAACATATGGTGCGCATACCCGCTTTAACGAGCTTGTACTGGATCATTCCTTGCTGGGAGGCATGAAGGAACTGCTTACGCTTCCTATATTTCCTCTTACCGATCGGCAGATTGCGCTTAGCCATACCTATGAGGCCGTTGTTGCGCTTGCGGGGCCGTTCGCCTTCGCCCGGTGGCGTCGCACGGCACCTCCGGTTAACCAGCTTTGTCTTTTGTTGCTGGCGATGGTGCTGCTTCCACCCGTTTCCTACGATTACACGTTAGTACATGGATATCTAGTGATCGGCATCGTTCTCTGCGCTTACCTGGAGGCAACACGCCGAGGGGTGCCATTTCCCGGTGCCAGGATGTATGTTGTCGCGTTTGCGATCCTTTGCACGGCAGAGAACTGGATCAATATCTTCGGCTTTCAACCGAATGGTCTCTTGAAGGCCGCAGCGCTGACAGCGGTCGCAATCCATTTGATTCGTAATCCCTTGCGGCTCGAATCATATACCGAGCCCAGGGCCCTGCCGCCGCGTCCGTGGAACGCCTTTTCCACGGCAGCTTGAGCAGCAGGGAGCAAGTGAATGGCTTGAGGGAGATGAGCTCTCGTAGGAGAGACCGGAGTTTGCACGGTCTGGACGCCCATTCATGGTTCTTCGGCAGCCCATGACCAATCTACCCCGTCCGCTCGCCGCGGAAAGTCAGGGCTGTCGTATTCAAAGAGTACCTGAGGTCGCGAGCCTTTATAGCGACTCACGCGGTAGGCCTGCACCATTCTGCCGTTCTGTAACTGTGACTGGAAATCCTCCCACGAGTAGCCATTGTCCGCATCGAAAGTCGCTCGATAGCGAGTGACGCCGGCGTGAACCTGGAGCGGAAGGAGCTTAACTTGTCTTTGAGTGCTCGGGATGAGCGTCCCCAGTGTCGTTTTCTGAAAAAATGTTTCGTACTCTGCCGCGTCGGCGGGCGGTTTCACCTTCATCGTCTCTAAGGCAAACTGATCCACCACTCGCATGATCACTGCGTGCAGGGCCGTCGGCCCCACGGCCATAATGGTGGCCGACCCATCCTGAGCGAAGTGGCAGAGGAGAAAGGTCTTTTCAGCCTCATGGTAGGTTTTGGCGACACGCCACTCCGCCGTAATAAGCGCCGCGGCCATCAATAGCCAGATCGCGTTCTCAGCTGTGGAAGCCCGATCAGATCGCAAAATCGCGACAGCTGCAACCAGCCCTGAGGCTGCAAGGGCACACCCGGGGCGAACCGGGATGAAAGCCCACCATAGACAGAAAAACAGGGCAAATGCCGCCGCCAAGTAGAAGCCCCATTTGTCGGCATGCACGATCTGACGCGGCAACCAGGTCATCTCCAGACGATCTCTTCGAGAAATAACTTCCTTGCCCTGCAAACCCAATCGAGGGGGGGGGCTACGGCGGTCGTGGCCCTTGTAAGGTATCTCACAGCCTTCCGCTGAGGTCTAGCCGGAATCGGGTAGTGATGATGCTGAGGCAAGGTTCTTGCGCGCACTTCGTGCAAAGCAGCGTCCGTGGGAGACGAGGCATGTAAGCGGAATCCTGCTTGCTCATCGCTTAGCAGGTGAGAGGACAGAATGGATTGCTGGACGGATGTCAGGGGTGATTCGGTACCCCGTCGGCGTTCCATGCGGTCACTCGATATTGCCCGCCAAGCGGGGCCCCATGCGGGTCTGCCCAGGGGTCGTCCGCGTCGGTCGCGCACTTGTCACAGATCGTTTGCCACTGCTTTGTCGCGGAATCAAGGCGTTCGATGGAGTAACGGACGGCACCGGCTGACCCTCGCCAGGCGACCAGACCGCCAAGGACGACAGAAGTAACCACGGGCTTGGGCGGAATAGCGTGCTTCGGCACCGCCACGCCGGCCATGGCATAGGCGTGGGAGCGCAGCATCTGGGCCCGCACGGCCATGTCTTCGGCCGTCATTACCGAGGTCTTCTTGCCGGGGTAGTACAGGGCCCACCACTCCCCGCACTCCCCTTTTTCGGCATAGTTAGAATTTGCGGCATCCGCGGGAATGGGCTGGAATCCAAAATTATCGAGGTGCGCCTGCAACGCCCAGAAGCCATCGCCCGCGATATTTTGGTCGTGGGCGAGGGTGTCCAGCACGTGCTGGAGGTCAGCGGGGGTCTTCCAGTCGGTACGGTCCCAGCCGAACTCATTGACGATGAACACCTTGCCGTGGGCTGTCACGGTAGCGGCATCATGTGAGAACGTCTCGGCAGTTGTCGGTGGTGCCCCTGCGCCGAGTAGGGAATCCCAATGGGGATAGAACTCAAAGGTGATTAGATCGGTGCTGGGATTGTCCATCACCTTGGGATAAGCGCGGAAGATGCCCGTCGTGTCGAGATAGAGGTGGTTTCTGTCGAGCTGCTTTATATGGGCACCGATCGTCTCGGACCAGGCTGAGACCTGCCCAAGTGCCGTGGGGCCGCCGCCCGTGAAGAGGGCGATGAGACCGCACATGTTGCAGTTCTCCCATGCCATGATGGTCGGGTCGTCGCGATAGCGAATACCGGTGAGGGGGTTGCGATGGTTTAGGACCACGTCGATGTGGTGTTCGTAGGCGGCGATTACGGTGGGGTCCGTGAAAAAGTCCAGCGGATTGCTTTTCTGGGCCCACGCCAGGTACTGGCCCAGACCGCCGCCCGTGCAGGTCGCGCAGTCGCCCACCAATGGGATGATGAGACGCATGCCGTGTTGTTTGGCGGCAGCCAGGGCGTAATCGGAGGACTCGAAGGCCGCTTCGTTGAATTTGTCCAGCTCCGGCTCGATGCAGAGGGGGCAGCCGACAGTGTCGCCCATGGTCTGCGCACGGACCACTTTGGCGCCCATCTCCGCAGCCGTGGCGAAGGCATCGTCGATCTCGAAGTGAGAGGGCAGGCGTGGCCCCTGCGGGTCATGCGGACCATAGTTTTCAAGGCCAAGCCACTCGATGTTCGGGCCGCTATAGCGGAAGGGAGCCCCGTCCAGTGTGAGATGGGTTCCACTGCGGTCGACAAAGGACTGAGACGGGGCTTGTGCGGGGGAGGCGATCGGAGCGATCGCAGGCCCGAGAGCAAGCAGAAGGTACAAGGCGCGCATAGGTCTCCAAGGAATAGCGAACGACCATCTTAGAGCACACGATGCAGGGCAATACAGTGTTCTAAGATGGTCGTCATCCCTGAGCGCAGCGAAGGATCTCTGTGTCCGCTCGGACCTCCTCGGCGGCACAAAGAAAATACGGAGGTCCTGTACCGCGTTCAGGATGACGGACGAGCTATATCCGCAAGCAATTGAAGGCTGATATCAAGGGGTGAGGAGAGAACCATCACGGCAGTTGTGTTCCGATCTGCCTTGACGGCCCATAGGCCCTTCGCTATGCTGGAGACTCGCGCAGTTTCGCGTCCCCAACTCTGTGTGCCCTTTTGCTGAATCGAACGGGGGCTGGCGCAGAGGTAAGAATTAGGTGGGCCTGAAGCACTGAGGCGAGTCGCTCTCCGGCAGTCGTTCCATCTAGGCCGCCAGGCATGCTGCAATCCGGCACAGCCGAGAGTTCTCCGCCCCCCAGCCAGCAGTTTTGGGCTCCGTGCGCTTCAACGGTAACGCTGAGTTCACCTCGCCCGGCTGCAAGCCGTGCGCGGCGAGCTTCGGCTATCAACCCCGGATAGGTTCCGGGCAGGCACAATATCTTCGCGCTTCACGCCGGCCACGAAGACGGCAGAGGTAAGGAGTAAAAACGATGTCCACCGTGATTCCCAGCGGCAAAGATATTCAGCGCAAATGGTTTGTGCTGGACGCAGAGGGCAAGACCCTCGGCCGCTTCGCATCAGAAGCCGCAGCCGTCTTGACCGGCAAGCGCAATCCTCTTTATGTGCCGTATATCGATATGGGTGACCATGTCATCGTCGTCAACGCCGAGAAGATCCATGTCACCGGTATGCGTGCCGAGCAGAAGGTCTATCGCCGCTACACCGGTTTCCCCGGCGGTCTGCGTGAGGAGAGCTTCATCAAGCTACTCGCCCGCCGCCCTGAGAAGATCCTGGAAGAGGCGATCAAGGGCATGCTGCCGAAGTCGAAGCTGGGTCGCCAGATGGCCACCAAGCTCAAGGTCTACAAGGGCTCCGATCATCCGCACAAGGCGCAGCAGCCCCAGGTGCTGGAGCTTCGCGGGTAGGTAGGGCTTAGAGAACAGGGATTAGGGGTTGAAAGTTCGCAATCCAGGGATTAATTCAGCGTCTTCGGTGTAGGTTCGGGCTTCAGCCCGGACAGCAAGCGGCAAGGATGTAAGGGGTTTTAGCCCCGGAGGTTTGGCCTCCTAAAGGGATAACGACGATGGCAGATTTGATCCAGTATTACGGCACGGGGCGGCGCAAGAGCGCCATCGCCCGCGTGTTTCTCCGGCCCGGTTCGGGTGAGTGGAAGGTAAACGGCAAGGGCTTTGAAGAATATTTCGTGACGCCGGCCCAGCGCGCCGCGGCCAAACAGCCCTTTGGCATTGCCGAGATTAATGAGACTTTTGATGTCTTCACGACCGTGAAGGGCGGCGGCATCAACGGCCAGGCCGATGCGGTCAAGCTCGGCATCGCGCGCGCGCTCATGGAGTTCAACATCGAACTGCGCAAGGCCTTGAAGGCCGCCGGCTTCGTGACCCGCGATTCGCGCGGCAAGGAGCGCAAGAAGTACGGCCAGAAGGGTGCTCGCGCACGCTTCCAGTTCAGCAAACGGTAGTGCGGCAGGAAGTAGTGAGCAGGAAGTAGGAAGTAGATCCTGTATGTTTCTACTTCCTACTCGCTATTGCCTGCTTCCTCGTTTTCGAGCAACACCCACCCGCAACGCGCGAGTGGTCCAGGAACCTAATCTCCCACCCGGGATCAATCGTCTGTCGCCAAGGCTGCTGCGCTAGCAAAGATGCAAGCGCCGCAACCGGTAGTACAGACAGCGATGCCCCCCAGAAAGCGAAGACTTATATGGCCTCTATCACAATGAAGGAGCTGCTCGAAGCCGGCGTACACTTCGGGCACCAGACCAAGCGCTGGAATCCCAAGATGAAGGAATACATCTTCGGTGAGCGTAACGGCATTTACATCATCGACCTCCAGAAGACCCTCAAGATGTTCAAGGAAGCGTCGAAGTACGTCTCCGACCTGACTTCCACGGGCAAGACGGTGCTGTTTGTCGGCACAAAGCGCCAGGCGCAGGACGCGGTGGCCGAAGAGGCAAACCGTGCCGGCATGCCGTATATCAACTCGCGTTGGCTGGGTGGTCTGCTTACCAATTGGGTAACGGTACAGAAGTCGGTTAAGCGGCTCCAGGAGCTCGACGACATGTCGACCGACGGCCGTTACGAGTTGCTGACCAAGAAGGAAGTGATCAAGCTGGAGCGCGAGCGGAAGTCACTCTCCACCTCGCTTTCAGGCATTAAATGTATGCGCCGGCTGCCGGACGCCATCTTCGTGATCGATTCGAACAATGAGGCCATTGCCGTCGCTGAGGCTCGCAAACTTGGCATTCCGGTCGTCGCTGTCGTCGATACGAACTGCGACCCGACCGTGGTGGATTACGTGATCCCCGGCAACGATGATGCCCTGCGTGCCATCCGTCTGTTCACGACCAAGATCGCCGACGCTGCCTTTGAGGGCACGCAGATGATCTCCGACAAGGCCTTCTCGAATGAGTACGCCGATGTGCAGCCGATCGCACAGCCGACGCACCTGCTTGGTGAGGACGACGACCTGGAGCCGGGCGAGCTCCCGACCGTGGCTGCGGCCCCAACCGAGCCGGAAGAGGAAGAGACCATCGACCTTAACGCGGCACTGGGCGGCGGTATCCGCAAGGCTCCGGCGGCAGAGACCGAACCTGAGGCGACCCCTGCGGAACTTGAGCAGGTTATCTCGGCGTAGGCGGCTCATAAATCTAAGCGAGTTGCGCTCAGGATTCCCGTTCTGGGCGCAGCTTTTCACTGTTTGAGACATCCATTACGCATGGCTGCCGCTTTTGCGGGATGCCCTGTTTCGGCCATGTGACAGAGCATGGTAACTGGCATAAGCGGGCGTAAATCATCTAACCCCCTTGCCGAGAAGGATCATCATGAATGGGACTGTAAAAACAGGAAGCGTGTTGCTGGCTGGGATGACAACTGCGGCGGTGGCGGTCGGTGTAGTGGCTCACATGTACGCGATTGATTGGGTAGGCAAAAAGGTTCGTGAGTTTGTTCGCGCCGCCTAAGGGCGTCGCATCTAGAAGCAGGTTTGAGGGAAGGAAGAGATGACTGTGGCTGAAACAGTGAAGATCGATGCCAAGCTCGTCAAGGAGCTGCGCGAGAAGTCCGGCGCGCCGATGGGCGACTGCCTTAAGGCCCTGCAGGAGGCTAACGGCGACATGGAGAATGCGTTCGTCGTTCTGCGTAAGCGCGGCATGGCCTCGGCCGCCAAGAAGGCCAGCCGCTCGACCAACGAGGGTGCAGTGGGCACGTACATCCATGCGGGCGGCAAGATTGGCGTGCTGCTCGAACTGAACTGCGAGTCGGACTTCGTGGCTCGCACGGATGACTTTCAGGAGCTGCTGCGCGATGTTTCCATGCACATCGCGGCGGTCGATCCGCGCTATGTCGGCAAGGACGAGGTCACGCCCGAGGACATCGAGCGTGAAAAGGACATCTACCGCGCCCAGGCGGCGGCATCGGGCAAGCCGGCGAACATTGTCGAGCGCATGCTCGAAGGCAAGATGAGCAAATTTTATGAGGAGGTCTGCTTGTTGGAGCAGCCCTTCATCAAGGAGCAGTCGTTGACCATCGCCCAGCTGATCGCGCAGAAGGTGGCGAAGCTGGGTGAGAATATCAGCGTGCGCCGCTTCGCACGCTTCAAGGTAGGCGACCCAAGCTTTACGGTAGCTGCGGTAAAGGCTGTAGCCGACGCTGACCCGCAAGTCTAGATTTATCCTTTTCACGTTACAAGAACCCGAGCGCTCGCTCGGGTTTCCTTTTCCCTGATGCTGAGCGACACTTGGCGACTATGGGTTATGGCCGGTATGCGTAGAGTTCAGTTCATAGCTCTCATGCTTGCGCTGGCATGGGCCTGGCCGGTGATGGGAGCTCGGATTGCGGCACAGGCCGTTACCCTCAGGGGAGTCGTCCGGGACCAATCCGGGGCGGGTGTTCCTGGGGTGAGCCTTGCGGGCGCAGGACGGACGGTGGCAACCGACGCCTCTGGCGGATATATTCTGGTGCTTCCGGCAGGACCGGTAAACATCGAGGTCATCCCGCCACGCCATTCCGGTTTTCGTGTCTCGCTGGATGTGGAAACAGACCGTACTTTCGACGTTTCCTTGCGGGATGGCGAGAGCGTTACGGTGCGGGCCGGCGAGGATGCGCTGTCCCCGGATCCGGCGACGCAGGGCTTTGCCCGCACGGAATTGGTGAATGCGAATCCGGGCCGCCCTGGAGTACCGTTTTCGATTCCCGGCTTCCCTGCGGAAACAGCCTCCGGCGGCATTAAGGCACCGCAGTATTTTGCCCCAGGCATCGCCGGAGACCACGGTGAGCCGATCGCCCAGTACTTTCAGATCGGCAGCTTTCTTTTCCAAAATAATCTGACCGCGAACGCACACGGAAACGGTTATAGCGATCCCAATCTTGTTATTCCAGCGACGGTGGGCGGGGTGCTCGTCGATAACGGAGCCTATAACGCCCGGTATGGCGATCACTCCATCAACCTGGCTGTAACTTACGACATCAATGAGCGCATGCCGCGATTCCTGCAGGCCACGACCGATGGCCGCGATGGAGCCTTGGCGGCGGGATGGAGTCCGCGTGACGATACCAAGCGGGAGTGGCTAGCTGCTGAGGTCCTGTTTGGCAATGGCTTCCTGAAACGCGCCGAAGAGCGTCAGCAGTATAAGCTCAACGCCTTAAGAACCTGGACGCCAGGCGCGCACGAGTTGACCGCCTACGCCGCTGGCTATTACGGCTTTTCGCGTATTCCCGGTCTCATCCCGCTTAACACGTCTGTGCTGAGCGAGTCGATCGACCTGCGACAGTTAGATCTTACCCATACCGCGATCGCGCTGCTCGCCGACCGCTGGCAGCTCTCCAAGAAACGAACGCTTACCACCGGCGCTTACTTCCGTACTTACAGCCTCAAGCTGCAGTCGAACTTCGGAGACGGGCTGATTCGACAGAGTGAATTCCGGACCGTGGCAGGCGGCAATGGTACCTACACGCAGCCGCTCGGCAGCCGTTGGCTTCTGCTCACCGGCCTTGACCTGCGCCGGGATGCTCCCAGGGCACTCAACCTGGCCCATGCCGACAGCACTGGCACATTTCAGTTGATAACCAGCAATGATCTGACCATCACAGATGTGGGGCCATTTGCCGCAGTGAGCGGCACCCTCTTTCCGCGCCTGCAGCTCTACGCCGGGGTACGCCGCGACCAGATCCTGTTTAGAAATATCGATCGTCTACAGCCGGGAGATTCATTCCATGCCGTTCCGGGGGTGACCAGCCCCAAGGTGAACCTCACATTCGGGCGGCCGGATGCAGCGTACCTCCCACAGCTAGCGGTGAGCTATGGGCAGGCGTTTCATGCCAATGATCCACGCATCGGTTCGGGCAATGGCCGTGGTGACCTGGTGATCAAAGCTCGCGAGTTTCAAATGTTCGCTGCCAAACAGCTCTTCGGCACGGAGTTCCGGCTCACCCTGGCACATATTACCAATGCCGCGGAGTTGGCGAAGATTGACCCCGACACGGGACTCCAGCAGGACGTTGGCCCTTCCCTCAACCGGTACATCACACTGGCGGCGAAGCGGAGGCTGTCCCGTGGACTCGTGCAACTTTCCTGGTCGCAGGCGGACGCTCGCGACCAGCAACTGGGAAGCCCGGTGCCTGAGGCACCACGCACGATTGTGGATGGCGTGGGAGAGCTCAGCCAGCTGCCCTGGGGCCTGGCAGGACAGCTCGAGTATGAATACGTAAAGGCAAAGCCTCTAGGGAATGGCGTGACAGGTGTCCCACTCGAGGAGATTCGGTTTGGCCTCACGCGCGATTTCCTGGACGGCCGCTGGCAGGTTTCGCTCGACGGTCAACGCAACAGCGGCTATACGGGGCAGACACTTGAAACGTTGGCGGTTGGCCGCGAACCGGTACCGTTTGAGCGCCCTGTGGGCATTCCGGTGCGCTCTTACGCAGCGGTCACGGCCAAATACACCTTTGGCCGTTGACACCCTTCGGTACACCTTATACAGAGCATGCGTTTTTGGTGTTGAAGACGGCTGTATTGACCCGCCATGAGGCTGTGCCGCTGTTGGCTCAAGGACCGTTACTTCGCGATGACCACCTGCTTCGCCTTAATCACCTACTTCGCCGTAATCACCTATTTCACCGTGACTACCTATTTCGCCGTAACTACCAGGGAGTAGGTAGCCGCGTGCTTCAGGAAGCCATCCGTTGCAGTCACGGTGTAGGTATAGCTGCCGGCAGGGGTGTAGGGCGCGTTCTGGGCTGGGTCCTTGCCCGTGCAGCCGGTCAGCGCGGAGGCCATCGCCGCAGTGCACAGGACAAACATCCCTAGTCGCAACAGCCGTTGTAGCCGGCTGCTGCTCCGGCGTTTGCGCAGCAGAAGGTATGCGCTAAGCATGGCAAGGGGTGCAAGGAGCAGCCCCCGCGTAGAGCCGCCGCCGAGGGCTCCGAAGCTGCCATAGCCGATCACCGTGTATTGCGATGTGGTCGTGATGTTGACGGCGTCCGCCACAGGGTTGGCTGGGGTGAAGCCGGCGCTCGCCATTGTGCAGGTGGAGGCGGGTGCCGTGGTCGTGCAACTCACGTTGATGGGATTGGCGAAGCCGGCTATAGGCGACGTGGTGGAGTTCGTTGTCAGCGACATGCCCGCAACGGCCTGGGCGGACACAGGTCCCAGGGCAAGGCTGAAGTCGATGCCCGTACCGCTGAGGGTGGTTTGCAGGGCGGGCAGTGTGGCACCGTTTTGCAGGCCGGCAGCTGAAACCGCCGTGGCCGCAAGGTTGAGCGTGCTGCTGCGGATGCCGGTAGAGCTCGGTGTAAAGGTAACCGTCACGGTGCAGGTGCTGCCGGCCGGCAGCGTCGTGCCGCAGGTGGTTGCAATGGCAAAGTCGCCCGAGGCGGTGGGTGCCGGCAGAGCGATCGCATAGCCGGTTACGTTGGTGACCGTGACGGTCTGCTGTACGGATGCGCCCACGTCCACCTTGCCGAAGGTGAGTGCCGCGGAGGAGACCGAGAGTGGCGTAACGCCTGTGCCGGTGAGGGACGCGCTTAGGGTACCGGTGTTGCTGACCACGCTGAGTGTCCCTGTGCGTGCGCCGATCGTTGCGGGTGCGAAGTCGGCATCGAGCTCACAGCTTCCCCCGATAGGCACTGTGCCGCAGGTGTTGCCGGTGAGATTGAAATCACCGCTGACGATGGCCGAGCTGACCGTCACGGGAAAGAGTGTGTTGTTGGTCCAAAGGTATTTGTGCGCGCTGCTTGTCGAGCCGACGGGTACGGTGCCGAAATCGTCCGTGAGCGGCGAAAGCGTGGGCGGACTGCCATCGCCGGTCAGGTCAAAGAGGCTGAATTCGAGCAGCTTCTCTTGGGGAGTCATCGCACCGGGGGCACATTCGCCCGGGAAGTTCGTGTTTGCCAGCGAAGTCGTTGGATTTTCTACGTGGTACTCATTGAACAGCACACGGCCGCAAGCCTTTGCGTTGGAGGCCACGGGTGTGTCAAAGGTGAACTGCATCACCGGATTGCCGAAGGCGCTGTTGTTGAGTGTCAACCAGGCCTGCGTTGGAGCATTCACGCCCAGAACGTCGTGCCGGACGGTGGAGATCGGGATCTGCCCGGGCGTCGTTGTGGCATGGATCGTTTGAAGCCACTGCGAAAGCACCTGGCCCTGCGCGAAGCTGGTGTCGATGGTGGCGGTGCCATCGGGAGGTTGTCTTTGTTCAGGAGCCCAGTCCACGACTGTATTGAACGGCGGGTTCTGGTACAGCCAGTCATAGCTGTAGTGGCTGGCGTACACGCGGCCGCCGGCGTTGGCGTATCCCACCAAATTACCCAGTTGATTGGCGGCCTTGAGGTAGGGCGCCCCCTCGCAGGGCAGCATCAGGACGTCATACCCGCTCAGCGCAGACGGGCTGGTGAGCAACGTATCGCCGGTCGGCGTGGCGTTGCCGACCTCCGCGCCCGGAGCCCCCGTAGCCGTATACAGGTTGATGCGGCCCGAGCCGCTCGGGTCAGTGAACTCCGCGTCGGCAACGCCGACCTTGCGCAGCACGCACTCCACGGCATCGAAAGCCCCGGTCACCACGGCAATTTTGGGGATGTCGCCTTCGCTCTGGTTTTGCGGAAAGCGTGTCGCAAAAGACGTGCTTGTGCAGGCGGTTGTGGAGGGTACTGTGACCTGCCTGCGCCAGCGGCCGGACTGCACCACCAGCGGAACGTCTTTGCCGACCGGCACGTTTGTCAGTGTAAAGGACCCATCCACGGCCGTCGTCGTGCCTACCAGGGGCGAGCCGGACGGTGGCTGGCCGGCCACGGCGCAGCTGACACCCGAGGGGAACGCACCCACCGCGCCATTGGGGATGTAGACCAGCACGCCTGGCAGCGGATCCGTGCCGTTGGGCGCGTAGACCACGCCCGTGACGCTTGTCGTGCCGCCATTGGGGCAGCTCACCTGCTGCAGGCACAAGCCGGTGCATGCCTGCGCGGCCGCGGAGACCGCGGCCGGGGGCAGCAGAAGCAGCAGGAGTGAAGCGAGCCGCGAACGCATGGGAATACTCCAAAAGTTGCAGGTGCTGGCGTGTGGAGATGATGACACAGCGGCGCGAGTTTCCGTATTACAATTTGCCAGCCTGGGACCGTTCCTGTTCCGTTTTGGGAAGCTTCTCGGAAGCACGATACCGTGTCGTGAAAGGCTGCTCAGATGCCCGCGTGGTTCCGGTTCACCCCTTCACTGTCGCCTTGTGCCTTTTTGCTGGCCGCCGTGGCTGTCTTGCCCGCGCGCCTCTGTGCGATGCCCCAGACACAACCGCCTGTGCCCGGTGCTCCCACGCCGGCGCATCCGGCTACGGGGGCCACTGCGCCACCTGCCACCATCTCCCCGGAAGCCGTTTCCGCCGCACCCGCGGGGCAAACCGGAGCTTCGTCCGGTACGCAGGCTCCCGCTACCACGGCACCTAACGCCGCCAATACGATCCGCACCAACGTACGGCTGGTCGTGTTGGATATGGTGGTTGTTGACCGGCAGGGCAATGCGGTCAAGGACCTCACGCGCAATGATTTTCACGTGCAGGAGGATGGTGCCGAGCAGGCGATTCGCAACTTCGACACACCTGGCACCTACACGCCCGCAGCCGATCTCACGATCGATTCCACCGCCGACCTGGATCGTGTGGCACCGCGCGCGCCGGTAAACATTATCCTGCTCGATGAATTCAACACCCTATTCGAGGACATGGCCTTTGCACGCTATTCCCTAAAGAAGTGGCTCAATGCGCAGCCGGACAAGCTGGACACACCGACCATGCTGGTCGCGGTCAGCTTGAGCAAATTCGACGTGCTGCACGACTACACGCAGAATAAGGACGAGATCCTGTCCGCACTGGATCACCACTTCTCGGCTTATCCATGGCAGGCGCACAACTTTGCATGGGTGGCGGAGCGCTACTCGACGGCCTTCTTTACGCTACGGCGGGTGGCGGAGGCCACCAATGGCCACCCGGGGCACAAGAATATGATCTGGATCGGCCGTGGGCTGCCCAACCTTTCCCGTGCGCGCTTCAGTTCCATCGATCAGGATCACGTCAACAACGCCATGCAACAGACCCTGAATGAGCTGCGCGACGCGCGCATCACCCTATACACCATCGATCCGGCAGGCGTGATGATCGATCCTGGCCGATATGGCGAGGATGCGGCCTTGTTTGAACCGTTCGGCGGGGAGGCCAACTTCAAGGAGCTGGCACGCGCGACCGGTGGGCGAAATCTGTTTGGCCGCAACGATGTAGACGCCGAGATCGGTACTTCCGTGCGCGATGGATCGAGCTTCTATACGCTGGCGTACCGGCCTACCGAGACCACCCGCGATGTAAACCACTTTCGCCGGATCAGCGTCTCGGTGAATGGGCGGCCGGATTTGAAGGTGGTTACGCGGCAGGGCTACTTCGATTCGCGAGGGCCGGCACGCCTCACGACCGATGGGCAAATGAATCGCAGGCTGGAGACCGAGATCGCCGGTGCCGCCTTGAGCACGATGGTCTATGACGCCGTGCCGGTGGCCTTGGGGGCAACCGAAACACCGGGCAGGTATCTGGTGCGGATCGACGGCAAAGGTCTCTACTGGACTGCGGCCACGGACTCGGATCCGCGGATGGCTAAAATCATCCTTACCGTGACCACCTTTGACAAGAAAGACAAGCTGTTGAAGATCGAGTCGAAGTACGCCACGGCGAAGGCTCCTTCCACAGTAGCGCCGACGGGACGGCTGGATCGCTCGATCAACGTGGAGTACCGGCTCGCCGCGGATCCCAAGGCGGTGCGTGCGCGGTTTGTGGTGCGCGTGGACGCAACCGGACGCATGGGTTCGGCGGACCTGGACCTATTGCACCCGCCGGAGAAGGTGAAGGATGCGACTACACCTTCCGCGACGGCACCCATGGCAACCAATCCGCCGCAGTAGAGTCCATGCGTTTGGTATGGCCATCCCGTAGCGAAACAAAGGAATTTATACCGAAGTGAGGGACCTGCCTTCACTTCGCAGGCATGCCCAGCGCAAGCGCGTCTCTCCGCTTTGCGCCGAGATGACAACTCAGAAAGGACACCGGCACAGAGTGTTAGCTGTGTGGCACCGCTTCCCCCTGCACCGGCTCACCGCGTAGAAACGCGCCGATGTTGTCGTTGAGGAACTTCAAATCGGCCGGGCTCGCACCGGCACCGGCCGGATGTCCATAGAGTGACGGAATCGGCTTCAACGTTACATGCGGGATGAACTGCGACTCGTAGCGGGCGTCGCCCACGGGGAAGTACATGTCCGTTGCCGAGGGCATATAGAGCACCGGCACCTTGATGGCGGCGAGGGCTTTCTTCGTATCGCCGCCGAAGCCGGACGTGGTGCCGACATCATGCTTCTCCCAGGTGCGCATCTGCAGGATGAGATTGTTGGCATCGGCACCGTCGATGAAGTGGTCCCGAAATTGGGCGATGGTTGAGTCGAGCGTGGCTTTGGGGTCTTCGGCCTTCCAAAGCTCGTCACGCCACCACTCCTGCGAGTAGAGCCAGCCGGCCCACACCATCCCAAATGCCGAGATGCCCTTCGCCGGCTCCGCCGTGTAATCGCCACCCTTGAAGTTCTCATCCGCGGTGATGGCGGCGATCTGCCCCTCATTGCGCACAATCCCGTGTGGCCAGCAGCGCGCCGTGCCGCTCGTGGCGACGATCCGGTCCATAAAATCGGGGTAGCTCACGGCCCATTGAAACGCCTGCTCCGCGCCCATGCTGAAGCCGACCACCGCACGCAGGTGTCCGATGCCGAGCTCGTGAGTCAGCAGTTGATGAACGGCCTCGACATTGTCGCGAATCATCATCACGGGGAAGCGTGGCCCATGGAAAGGCTCAGCGGTATTGCTAGGGGACGACGAGCTGCCGTTGCCGAACAACTCGGTGGAGACCAGGAAGAGCTTTTTGGGGTCGAGCGCACGGGTGTTTGGGCCGTCCTCCGACGCACCGCCGGCACCGATCAGCCACTCATAGCCGCGATACTTCGCCATGTAGTGCGACGGCAGCAGGACGGCGTTGTCCTTGGCGGCATCCAGCGAACCATATGTGCCGTACACGACGTGCAACTCGGGGACGACCGCGCCGCTTTCGGTCTTAAAGTTGTGCAGGATGTACTCATGTTGTACCGACGGCGGAGGCGCGGGCTTCTGGGCCTGGATGGAAGCCGAGGTTGTGAATAGCGCCGCAAGTGACGCCCAGCCAAGTAGGGTTTTCATGGGTATGCCTAACTGTACAGGCAGGCGTACCGTGAGCTCGGTAAATTTCGGGTGCTATGCTGCCTGCAACTCTGGCTTCAGAAGCTCCAACAAAGGTGGCAAGAGGCCGGGTTTCGACGGAAAGCCGCTTAAAGTAGCTGCCATACTGGACCTGCTGATCGGACGTGACTGGCGTCTAGGGCATCACCGGTGGACAAGACTTTCGCCCTGACGAAGCGAAAGCCCCGGGGAGGAAGCCCCGGGGCGTTTCTTTGGTCCGAAAGGTGGTGATTGCTTATGCGACCCATAAGGGTACGCATCGGTCGCGTTTCCTTCGAGGCACCCGGAGAATATCTCCCACTCCTCGTTGGAACTTTCGTACTAGTTGGCAATAAGCTGGTGCATTTTGTGCTTCAGCTTTTGTCACACCGGTAGGTCATCAACAGCTGGGGCGACAGTCACTCGCCTCAGCCTCAACTTATTTGATGCCTAGTGAAAGCGTCTGTCAATCCCAAAAGTGGTATGCCCCTAGTGGATGCCGTCCAGCAGCTTCACGGTACGTTGGAAAGCCGCTTGCCGGGCAGCGGAGTTTGCTGCGTTGGCGTCAGGGGCTTCCCCGGCGCGCATGAAGCCATGCCCCGCTCCCCCGTAGATTACCGGTTCGTATACCTTGCCGATGTTTTTCATGTCCGTGGTTGTCTGGCTGACGGTAGAGGTTACGCGGGCATCATTCTCCGCGTAAAAGCCATAGACGGGAGCGTTGATCGTCTGCATCAGTTCGACTGCCGGTGGCGTGCCATAGAAGACGAGGGCCGCCGACAGATCGTGCCTGTGAGTTGCAAAGGCAAAGCTCTTGCTGCCACCCCAGCAGAAGCCTGCCACGAAGAGCTTGCCGTTGGCGGCAGGCAGGTGTTTGCCGTAGTCAGCTGCGGCGTCGAGGTCGGCGAGTACCTGCGGATCGGGCAGCGAAGAGACAGCCTTGACCACCGCACCCTGATCAGGAAAGGCCGCCGTACCGCCGGGGCTGGCCGGCACAAACGCCGTACCGGGAGCTCCCGGCGTCATGTCCATCGCGCCATGGTTGGCACCCGCTGCACCTGTCATGGTGACGGTACTCACCACAGGCCCCAGCCCGCTCAGCAGATCCGGTTCCACGACGATGTAACCCGCACCGGCGAGCTCATCGGCCATTTCGCGCGCCCAATCGCTCTGCCCAAAGATCTCGTGGATCATGACGACGACAGGTGCCTTGCCCTTGATTTCGGGATACACCACCCAGGCCTGCAGATTGCGGCCCGCGGTCTCGTGAATCGTAACGTACTCGCCATGCCGCGGACTCTTGGCGAGGTTGGCCTTGGCCCAATCCTGCGCCTTTGCCGGTGCCGCACCGGCCCCAGCCAGAAGACCGGTCAATAACAGGGAAGAAGCCACAAATCTTGTAGAAAGCCCTTGTCTCATCATGAAGTCGAGTCTAGGAGCAGTGTGGGGGCGGAGCAATGGAAATCCTTGCCGACCGGAATTATCAGCGATAAAAGGGCGGCCCGTCCGGCGGGCGAATCGTTGTTCCTACCGGCAAGGTTCGTATAAAGGCGTCGAATTGGCCTTCAAGTTCGGCTGGCGCCTCCGGCGTCGCGTAGTAGCTCACACAGGCGTTGCCGAGCACCACGGGCGTGTCGCTCAGGCAGATCTCACCCAATGGCGTCCAGTCGGGCGGCGGCGGCGGAAACCACAGCGGGTAGATCACGACCAGACCCACATGGTGAGTACGCACAATTGCGTCCATCCAGGCAGTGGTGCGGTGCGGTTGCTGCGCCACCTCCGCTGAAGCAAGCCCCCACAGGTCGAGCACATACATGCCGGGGCGGCGGCGATAACTCACCAGCCCCAGATCGTTCACAGCCACGTTGCCCGTGTAGAAGTCGTTCAGGAAGCGATGGGTCTGGTACTGCTGCCGGTATACCTGGTTGGCGCAGAGCACGACATCGTGAAAGGCCTGCACGTAAGGGAAACAGCAGCCCAATAGGCCGAGCGCGTACCAGCCCAAAAGGCCGCGGGATCGCTCGTGCACAACCTGGAGCACCACAAGCGCTGAAAAGAAGACGATGTACACCTCGTAACGATGAAACCAGTCGAACCGGCCCACAAGCAGGTGCAGCCCGGCCGTTGCGGCGGAACCGGCAAAGGCAAAGCGCCGCACGCGTTCGCGCTCGCGCCACGCCAGCAGGGCGAGCGTCAGGAAGAGGATCAGCACGAGCAGCCGTTGCGGTTCGGTGAAGGTCCGGCCAAGGTTGTCGAGAATCTGCTGCAGGTCGCTCTGCTTGAGGCCACTTGCACTCTGCACCCGGCTCTTTACCAGCACGGAGGTCGGCACCCACGGTAACCCGAGATGATGGAGATAGACGGAAAACCCCAGTACCGGGGCAAGGCTGAAGGCAAGCAGGGCCGCCCCACGGCCCAGCCGGCGCTGGCCTAGAAGGGCGATGGCGACCGCCAGCGTGACCCCGAGGTTCTCGTAGCGCACACTCGGCCCCAAGGCAACGGCGATCAGACTCCAGAGCGGTATCGGCTCTCCGCGCAGGCATGCCACGATGGCCCAGGCCCCTGCGCCTGCCAGCAGCACCTGCAGGGTGTGCTCCATGCCGATGAACGTGAGGCCAAGCAGATTCGCGATGAACACAAGGGCGACAACGGATATGATCCTGCGCCATGTTTCGCTTGGTTCAAGGGAGGGACCCGCCGCACTCCCGGCCGGGGTGGGCCAGCGCACAACGGCTCCAGCGGCCAGTGTCGCTACACCGATGCCGGCCAGCAGATTCAACAGCAGCGGCGTGTAGGGATGGAGGGGCGAAGCCGCAAACGGCGCAAGCAGATAGGGCCACAGCACGCTCGACGAGGGAGAAGAAAACTCCCCCGGGTTAATGCCGTAGTGGCCGTGAGCGATCCCATCGCTTAGCGCAAGGTGAATGTACGGGTCATCCAGGGCAAATAGGAAATGCCCGTTATTCCTCGCCCGGATCGCGAGAAAGAGCGCCAGCGAGAGGACAAGGTAGAGACCGACGGCTACCCCGGTCAGCAGCACCGTCCGGCGCCCCCGGAGAGAAGAAACAGCGGTGGGAGCTGCGCTCACGGGCTTCAGACTACCATCCAGCCATCGAGTAAACAGGGAAGCACAGCCGCACCAACATCAGGAAGCGCCTACCGGTCGCGATCCAGCAGACTGCCCACGATACCGCCCAGCACCGCCGCCGTTCCCACGCCTGAGCCGGCGCGCCCTTCGCCGCCGCCCGTGGCGAGGTACGGTTGCAGGGCATGCGCGAGATTGGCGAGCGGTAACGTCTGCAGCCAGACGCGCCCCGGCCCCGTGAGCGCGGCCAGAAAGATGCCGTCCCCCCCAAAGAACATGTTGCGGATGCCTTGGATGCGCGTGATACCAAAGTTGACCCCGGCTTGGAATGCGCCCACATGCCCCGGATGCACGCGCAGGGTCTCACCCGCGCGCAGATCGCGCACCACCGTTTCACCGCCCAGTTCCAACCAGGCCGTCCCGACGCCCGAGACCTTTTGCAGCAGAAATCCATCGCCGCCGAAGATGCCCGCACCCAGCGATTGCTGAAACCCCACACCGAGCTGGATCGCCGGTGTGGCGCAGATGAATCCGTGGCGATGGATGAAGTACTCATGCCCAGGCGAGACCTCGACCGGCAGGATGTGCCCGGGAATCTTGGTCGCAAAGGCGACCTCGCCGGCGTAGCCCTGCGCGCCGTACTCGGTCATAAACAGGGTGCCGCCACCGGCCATGCGCTTGATGGCACCGAAGAATCCACCGCCACCGCCAAGCTGCGTGTGGGTACTCATGGCGATGGACTGCGACATCCAACTCAGCTCGCCAGCCTCGGAGATGACGCTCTCCCCCGGCTCCAGCAGCAACTCCAACACCGGCATGGTGGTTCCAACGATTCGGCTTTGCATGTCTTCCTTTCGGGTAGGCGTTCCCTGTGATGGCTAACGGTACAACGATACATCCGGTACATACGAAAGTTCACCGCCGTTACGCCGTATACCTCTTCCAGCTTCGGTCTATGCCGGGGCTCCTGGACAGGCGAAGATCCGCACGGTTGGCGCCGCGTATAGCGGTGTGCGCTTCCATACCCAGGATCCGCCAACGTTCCAAGCCGGATCGGAATCCTGCACCAGGACCGCGGCCATATCCAGATCCCTGCAGGCCTGTTCGAATGCTGCAACGGTGGTAGTTTTCGCTGCATCGGGTGCAGCGAGATCGTGGTACGGTGCGCGAATGAATGCTGCGATATCCGATGAAGAGCCAAACAGCTTTTGCAGTTGAACCACCCTCGGCGTGCAAAGCCGGGTATCGCCGCCGAAGGCCGACTCGCAGGAGACATCGCCGGCAACGAACGGATGCGAGGAGTACAGCATGACGAGCATCTGGTAGCGGCCTCCCATGTTGCTCTGGACGATGGCGTCCGGTGGCAGCCGATCCTCGACCAAATCCAGGCCCTGGCGGATCTGGAAGAAGCGCCCACCGATATCTGCATCCTGCGAGACCGGCGGTTGTGCGGCAAGCTGAGGATGGTGGGCCAGAAACGGAAGCAGTCCGCGGTCGGAGACAATCTGCCAAAGCTGTGAGGCGATTCCGAGGCAAAATAAAAGGATCGCGAACCGGACGATCCAGGGATGTGCGGGCGAGGGATGTGCGGACGAGGAATGTGCGGACAAAGAGCGCTTGCCCCATTGCCACCGCTCGACGTAGGGCCACAGCAGCGGCACGGCCCAGACGATCAGCACAAAGCGCATGATGAGGCCAGCATGGCGTCCGAGGTCGTTCACGCCTTGTGGGGCCGAGCTGATGAAAAAGGCAGGGATGGCGGCGCCCAGAAAAATGGCCCACAGGAGGCGTTCGCCGTCCTGTAGCCAGTTGCCCGCCCGCACCCGCAAAAAATCCGTGCGGACCCGCATAGCAAGCGGCAGCAGAAAAAAGCCAAACTGCAATGGCAGCAGCAACACCCATACCGCAAACCGTAGAAGGCGATGAACACGGCCGGTGGTGAACCCGATGAGGTTGCTGGCGAAGTTATCCTGATCGACCCGGTTGCGCAACGCGAACTGGAACATGTGCCGTGGGCCGGCAGCCGCGGCAGGCAAACTCGCCGTCATCTCGCGTACGAGGTGCAGCGAGCAGAGCGCCGCGAACAGACCACTCGCGCACAAGATAGCGAGGTCGGCCCAGCGGCGTTGCCGCAGCAGATCCGCTCCGTAGAAAGCTCCGCCGATTAGGAAGCACAAGGCAACATAGGTTGAATCGCCGGCACACGCGGCGAAACAAATGCCCGCAGTCAACCCTGCCAGAATTCCGGCCCTTTGCCGGGATTGTTGCTTGCCTTCCCCCGCCTGCGGCGTGCTGCGTGCACCATATAAAACGAGAAAGGCAAAGGCACAGCATACGATCCCGCCGATGTGATGCGGTGCAAAGATCACGGCACCGAGGAAGGAGGGGATGCGATCGAGCAGCCACCACTCCATCTCCGGGTAGAGCACCGGTGGATGCAGCAGATAGCCCGCAAAGGCCGGAAGTATGTCAACGCCGATAACGCAGCACAGCAGCAACGGGAATAGAGCACGGGCAACCGTTTTTATCTCAAAGCCAAGCAGATGTTTTAGGTACAAAAGCAGAATAGCGGCCAGGGCGAAGCCGCTCCACACCGCGCTTGCGGTGAGGCATGCCCGCGCCGGAAGGTGAAGCGGCCGGCCCACCTGCGCACACAGCACGTACCAGTAGTAGTAATAACGCGAGCCCTGCGGACTGTGTCCGATCGTGAAGAACGGGTTGCCGGGCGGAATACCGTTGCGGATGGCACTGCTCACCAATGGCAGGCGCACGCTCCAGTCGGTGTAGTTCACGCTTTCATACAGGCGTCGGTGGATCTGCAGGCTGTTTGTGATGAAGAAGACGTATACGGCGAAGCCGAACATCGCGAGAAGGATCGGCAGGAGCTTGGGCGAGTTCTCCCCCGTGCGGCGGCGTATCCGCCAGCCCCGTGCGGCGATCAGAATGACCGCACCAGCCAGCGTGCCGGCGAAGATTGTAGAAAGCATCCGAGGAGACAGCAGACGGCCGGCGATGGCGGACAAAAACAACGTCAACGGCAGGGAGAAGCTCACCACCCAAAGAAACTGCTCCCGACCCGAGCGCCCCTTGAAATGCAGCAAGTTTGTACCACTTAGAAAGAGGTACGCGGGCGGCAGCAGCAGCAGGCCAAAGGCGATCGTCGCCAGAAAGCTCGATAGCGCGTCAAGGAGTGTGTAGCTCATGGGTGTGTCCATGCTAAAACCATCCACGGTCCACCCGGTGCCGGCACCGAGCACTACGCCGCTGAGGCGATATCGGCGAGGGGAACTGCCGCGAGGCCGCCAGTGTAAAAGGCACAGCTCTCAAGGAGGGCGCACCCCGCATCCAATCGCAAAGCAATTGCAGATTTTCGGAGGCAACAGGCGTGGCAGATACCCAGACGCAGAACCAGACCAACGAAGCCAACAAAAAACAGACCGGGGAAATCCATGATGCGCAGGGCGATCTAACAGGGGATCGCGGTGACGCCAAGGCCGAGCCCTCCGGCTATCGCGGGAACAACTCCGGCACAGCAGGTACGGGCGAAACGCACGTTACCTCGGCGACCCCGGAAAACGCTACAGGCCGGCTGGATCCGTCTTCACCGGGCGAAACGGGCACGACACCGGGATCGAACGCGAAATAGCGGCAAGGCGGACGTTCTATGCCCGTCATGCCCAAGCGGATCGAAGGGCCTCCGTATAGAACTGGAGTTCCTTGGCTGCTCGAAGACACAGAAGGTTTCTTCCGGGTATGGTGCAGGGGATCCGTTCTCTGCCCCTGCCTTCGATCAGGCAATCTTAACTCTCCAACTCCGCTGAAATCGTGAACTCCTGCGCGGACGAGTCCCACCGCACCGTGAGCACGTTGGGCTTACAGCAGACCTGGCAGTCTTCGACGTACTGCTGGCGTGAGCCGCCTGACTCGTCCACAGTGGTTTCTACCCACTCGAAACAACCGGCGCACTGAAAGCTGGCGGCATGCATATTTCTCTAGGATGCGCCGTACGGGTCAGAAATAGGCTGCGAGCTAGGGCGCGTTGCCACGGCTGAACGGCTTTGCGAGTTTATAGTCCAGCTCAAAGTAGCCGTACTGCGCATCGCGATCGCGAGGATAGATCGCTGTCACAACAGATTTGCCAAAGCTCTTCGCGTAGTAGGCCGTGAACGAGAGCTGCTTGTTGATAGCGTAATCCGCGCTGATGTCGTACAGGCTTGAGAAGCTGGCATGGTTGTTACCCGGCTTGCCCGTGTACCCGAAGACGTTGTTATCGAATGCGCCGCCGCCGCTGTACCAGAAATCCGATGGTGCCGTGAGCTGCAGGAAGTGCAAGTCGGTACGCACCTCAACCGGTTTGATCGGGCGGTCGATCAATTGCACAAACTCGTCCTTCGAGTTCATTTGGTTGAAGTACGGAAAGCGCGCATAGAGACGAGGCGTTGGCAGCACCTGAAAAAATGTATTGTGTGTTCCGTCGATATTGTTGTTGTCACCGGTCGTGCGCAGGGCACCGCCGCGCAGCCAGGGCTGTGTGCGTACGTGGTCGAAGCGCACACCGGCCTCCACGGCAAAGCCGGCTGAACGTTGCGTGAGCAGGCCCCAGCTGCCGTTCTGCAGCACGCCCCAGAAAAGCCCCTCAACGGTGCTTCGACCGAGCGGAACGGTCGCGATCGCATCTGCGCCATACGTGCCGAGACGGATGTTTTTATGGTCGAGCGCTCTGGCCGCTGCGGTGCGGTTGTCGGTCTTGGTCAGGCCGGTGCGGCCGTCGTGGTAGCCCAGCGCAAAGCCACGCACGAGCAGGTGGTTTGCCGCGAGATAGCGCGTATAGGCAAGGTACTGGATGTCCACGTTCAGCTCGGCGTTGGCATTCATGTTGTACACGCCCTTCGTCGGCCGGCCGGCCATGGCCGTGAGATCCCAATTGGTGCCGCCGATCTTGCCGTCTACGCCGTCGAAGGAGCGCTGTCCATTGGAGAACCCGAAGTTTCCAACTAACCGCTGCGTCATGCGATTTGTCTGCAGCCAGGCCAACGTGGGGCTGCGTGCTGTAATCTCCTGGCCCTCGAAAAACTCAAAGCGTCCCGCGCGCAGGGCATTGCCCTCGCGCTCAAGGTGGTAGCGCATGAAGCCCTGCCGCAACGAGGCCGCCGCCGGTTCCCGGTTGTTGCTGTTGGAGGCATAGTAGGTGCCTCCAAGTCCCAACTGCCCCTGTGCGGCCACGGGTGATACGGCATCGTTGGGCAGAAACAGCTCGGCACTCTGCCCAACCTCGAACTGGTAATCAAAGCGTCGAATTCTCTGCTGCACCCCAAAGCGCAGCAGGGAATCCTGATGCCCGTAGATCTCGGCTTCCGGCGTTGCGGCAAACCACTGCGTGGCGTTTGTGCGTTCGCGGACGAAGGCCGTAAAGGTGACCGGTGTCGAGCGGGTCGGCGGCACCGCCGCGCCAGACGATTGGGCATGGAGCGCAGGGGCAAGAAGTGATAAGGCGCAGCAGGAAAGGGCTGATCGGAGCAAAGGAATCCCCCGTGGGCTGTGGATGAACTCGGGCCAACTTACTCCCTTTGCAGGCAGAAAAGGAAGCCGAGTGGCACGCGCAGTCAAAAGGGATACCCAAGAGGGTACGGGGCACAACGGGCGACTGAACCTTAACGGCAACGTTCAGGGCGGGGCAAAGCACAGGCACGGCAAGCCTCCGCTTACCCGGCCAAAGGCGCGTGGTGGTGGTGCCCCGTCTAGGCCTGGGCGCGCTCGAGGATATCGAGGCTGAAGCTGCGCCGCATCTTGGAGGCGTTCGCGCTCACGATGGTACGCAGCGCGCGCGCGGTACGGCCGTTCATGCCGATCACCTTGCCGACATCGGTTGGATCGACCCAGATCCGAAACGTGGTGCTGGCTTCGCTGAGGACCGGCACAATCTCGACCTGTTCCGGCTTGTCGACCAGGGATCGGACGATGGCAAGCAGCATTTCGGAAACGTCGTTTTCTTTTTCACTCGTCATGATTGTCTCTCGCTAGGCATCAGCCCTTGATTCTTCAAAAGCTTAGTGGCTTTGTTGCGTATGCACAACTACATAGCAGCTCCTGTCCCATATTTAGTCATAAATGACAGGTTTGCGAAGCTCCAGCGGCTATCGGCACCGCGGTTACAAGAAGCAAATTGCCGTTTCCCGTACGCAACAAACACTTGAAAACAGGCGGGTTTTCTATGTCTGAACCATAGTCTCCGTGGTGCGCACCCCGCGCTTCAGGAGCTTTCCCCATGACCACGAAATCCGCCCGCATCACGATGTTCGTTCCCGCACTGCTCGCCCTCACCGTACCCGTCGCCAACGCCATGGCGCAGCCTCAAGGAGACAAGACGCTCAGCTCTACCCCCGCCGGTCCGGTGATCCATCCGCAAGGCGTCACCGGAACGGATCCGCAGCCGATGTGGCCCCCCGTGGTTACGGTTCACTTCACGATCGCGTAAGCTGAATCGCGAAGGATTCAAAGGTCGCCCAGGACGGGAAATCCCCCCATGCACCTCACCGGTCTTGATCTTCTTTTCTGGGCGACCGGCCTCCTTACCCACCTTGCCCTGCTGTTCGTCCTGCTGCTCCGGCACCGGGCACGGCAGTTTCCCTTCTTCACCACCTTGATTGCAGCCGATGTGCTCCGGACCGCGGTGCTGTATTTCGTAATGCACCGCTGGAGCCCTTCCACCTACTTCTATGCCTATTGGTCGCTGGCGACCTTTGATGTGATTTTGCAGCTTAGTGTCGTGCTGGAGGTGGCTTCGCATGTCTTCCGGCCTCTCGGCACCTGGGCTCCGGATTTGCGGCGCAGCTCGTCTGTGCTGGTGGGCGGCAGTATGTTGGTGGCAACCGGCTTGACCTGGATGGCGGCACCCCCTGCCACCCACTGGCAGCAGCTTGTAGTCATTCGAGGCAGCCTCTTCTCAACTGCCCTGATGGGTGAGCTGTTTGTCGGCATGGTCGTCCTGTCCGTCTCCATGGGCCTGCCTTGGCGAACGCATGTCGCGCGCATTGCGCAGGGATTCGGCATCTATTCCGTTTTGGACATCGTCATTGAAGGAATCATTAATTTTCGTGGTGTAGCCCACGGACGGGAAGCGTACACTACGCTCGCACACCTGCCCATCGAGCTGTATCAGCTATGTGTTTTCTATTGGATCGTTATGCTTGCCCGCGACGCACCTTCTCCGAAGGAGCTGCCTGAGCGTATGCGGAGAGAACTGTTTGCCTTGCAGGCACGTCTCGCGTCCGACCTCCAGGTCCTGCGCAGCTGGAAGGCCGAATGAACCTGCGGGCACAACTCTTTCTCTGGGCTTTGGCGATCCTTGTTTTGGGATTGATCGCCGTGGCTGTCTTCTTCCAGCTCAGGGCGAAGCGCTCCGGGGCGCAGTCTTGGGAGAGCCTCTTGCAGCAGCTGCGTGTGGTGGATCGCTACAGCGTCGCTCTGATCGCCGCCGATGCCCTTGCCGCCCCGGTCGCCGATGCCGTGCCGCAAGCGGAGCTTGAGCCGGAGGAGATCTGGGAGCTGATCGGCGGGATGGCCGGCCTGGAGGCTTTGGGTGCGAACTGCGACATTTTAATCGACCTGGCCTGCCATGTGCAGCAGGTGTACCCTGAGGCCCTGCCGGTGGCCGAACAGCTCCGTTTGAATGCGCGCGAGATCCAATGGCACCTGGCACGGCTGCGCGGTGCGGACCGCGCGGAAAGCCTGCATGCGGTATTTCCAAACTATGCGCAGCGTGCCGTCTCTACGTACTACGTGATGACGAAGACCTTACTTTCCCTCTACGAGGGAGCCAATCTGCCGGGCTATCCTGAGCTGCTAAAGGCGCTCTGATGTCTTTCAGGCTACCTTGCGCATAAATACGCCGGCCACTGTCCCAATCACCTCAACCTCTTTGCGATAGCGCCAACGCTTGTTGCTCTCGTAGGACAAGGGGTGGGGCACGGATGTCAGCCACTCCGAATTCTTATCCAGTTCGCAGAAACTGGCGGTATAGCCGGAGCGGGTGAGCAGGAAATAGATTGGCCGATCGAACTCGTGCGTCCATTCCTTGCGGCCGGCGATGGCGCGTTTGCGCATATCGATCAGAAGCAGCGAACCCGAACGGATCATCGGCTCCAGGGTGCGATCGCGGCGGCCAATCACACCCCGGCGGTAGTTCACGGGCAGAGTTCCTTCTTCGGTGGGAAGCAGCATCGTCTCCTCCGGAGGCGGGTCGGTGACCAGCGTCTCCGGCAGCCAGAAACGGGCGTGCTCCTCCAGCGGCCCTTCTCTCAGCAGCAGCGTGCTGTTTGGGCTGGAAACCTCGCCGAGCTGGGCGGGGCGGGTGGTGGCCGGTGAGAACAGGCCGAGCATCTGTTCGGCGGTTAGCCCATAGATGAAGGCAAGCACGATCAGCTTGCGCGCGGAAAGGGCGCGATTTTCGCGTTCAATCCGATCCAGCCAGCTGGCGGAGATCTGGTAAGCGGGGCTGCCCCATTGCTGTGCCAGACGGAGGCTTCGCTCCTCCACCTCTCGCAATGTCAGCTGCCAACGCACACGGGCCGCACGCAGCCTACTTCCGATGCCATCCACGGGGGGACGCTCCTCAAAGGTGTTGCAAGACGGACCCATGAGGAGACCGCCTCAGATGCTGCTGGTGAACTCTCAAAGACTGCTTGTGAACTATAGGCCAATGCTACCGCAGGCGTCACGCGCGACGGTTTGTGGGCGCTGGGTCCGGTCCGTGGCCGGGCGGCGCGGTTTTCTGCGGGAGAAGGGCACCCCTGGCTCAGGATGGATCTTCAAAGGTGAGCTTGAGGGACTGAGTCACCTTGCCGGTTCGCGTGTACCTGCCCTCCGGCCCGAGGGGAACCAGCGTGGAAGCATCCAGGCTGCCGTTGAAGCTGTTGCTCACCCCAAAGGTCAGGGTGATCACGAATTGACGGCGGCTGAGATCCTTTCCGTAGGGATTTGCGATCCGCTTCACAGAGCGAGCCGTGTCCGCCGCGGCAACGATGGCAGCAGGAAGGGAGGTTGCAAAGTCCTCGGGTTTGGCGGTGCTATGCAGGCGATTCCACAGGTCCTTGACCCAGGTGAACTTTGCCAGAGCGAGCGCTTCGGCGCTCGATTTGTAGTTTGCCCCGATAGGGGAGCCCTTGGGCGGACTAGGGATCGAGTAGGTGAAGTCGGTCTCTCGCGTTATGTCCTTTTCGTGTGCCGCTTCCAGCGTGAGGACGCTCACGATCAGGCCACCCTTCGTATCGTTTGCCGTCACCGTTTGAAAATCGAACTCCGCCGACGTGAGTTGCGGGTCCGACTTGTCAATCTGGTCCTTGATCTGGGTCAGCACACCCTCCAGGGCTGTGACAACGTTCTCCAAGGGAACGAAGTTCTTGTTGTCGGCCGGTTGTGGCGGAGCCGGATTCGCTTGGGCCGTGCTCAATACGGGCAGCGCACAAGCGAGGAGGATCATAGCGACGAAACGACGAAGCATGGCGTAGAACCTCTGGATTGAAGTAACTCCGTGCATCTCCGCAACGTACCATGCCTGCACATCGCTCAGAAAATGGCCCTGAACCAGGTCACAGCGATACACTAACGGGGCGGAGACGCGGGCCTATAGCTCAATTGGTTAGAGCAGCGGACTCATAATCCGTTGGTTCCAGGTTCAAGTCCTGGTGGGCCCACCAATCGTCTGCACCATCCGCCGCCGTAGGCGTTAGCAGCAACCGCAGCTGTGGCCTTGCCAGGCCGAACTGCCTTCGTGCACGAGCAAGGGGATCGCGAGCAGGGCGGCAGCGGAATCGAGCCATGCGATGCCGAAGGCGGCGTTGGCGGCCAGACCCGCCAACGTGATCAGCGCGAGGTAGGCGCAGGTGGCGGACTGGGCAGCGTCTGCGTTGAGCACGGCATCGCCGCAGCGGCGAGCCTCGCGACGTTTGGCGGTAGCCAGCACAGGCATCGCCAGGAGCGCGGCTGCCGTGATGCCGATACCGGCGAAGCTGCGAGCGGGCTGCCCATGCAGTGCAAGGGATACGACCGCTACCGTACCGACAACGGCAGCCAGCGCGAACAGCAGAACGGCTGCGGTGCGTGTCGCGGAACGCTCCGAAAGCGAAATGCCCGGTATCCAGGGCAGAAGCACAACAAAGGCGGACAGCAACTCCACAAGACTGTCAGCACCGAATGCCAGCATAGCGGGACTGTGGGCGGAAGCCGCGGCGTAGGCCGAAACACCGCATTCGACGGCCATCCAGGCGCATGTGATCGACGCCAAACGCAAAGCCACCGGGGATGGCTGCTTCTGAGCGTGCAGTTTCGGAGCGCACGCAGCAAAGCATGCGTCTTGCATAGAAGCGGTCTTTGCGGCTACCGGCATGTGTCCGTAACTCCGTAATTCGCCAAGCGAGGCCGTCAATCCTCTCAATATTCGATGATATGAGGGGAGGGAAACGTGAGGGTGCCGTCTGAGCGCTCCACATAGATGAAAACCTTTTGGCTGCCGTTCACCGTTGCTCCGACAATGATGCCTGTCCCCCAAAAGCCGGTACCGTCCACCTTGGACACGTCGATGTGATGCGCGGTAATGGGACCTTTCACGGGGCTAAAAGCCGTCCAGTCCTCCTGAAAGCGCGAAAGCGGATAGCCGCGGTATTTGTCCGGGTGCGCCCGCCAGGTGGCGTCGTTGTTATACAGGCCATAGGCCTTGGCATAATCCTTGGCTTCGAGCGCGTCGTAGAACGCGCTGACGTGATGCTCGGCCGGCAGATTGCTGAATAGCCAGCCGTGGCCGAGGATGTAGCCCAGCAGTGTGAGCACGATCAGCAGCACGAGGGTGGCCGCTGCCGCGATCAGCAGAGCTTTGTTGCGCCGGGCGCGGCGTTGGTCGTATATGGGGGCGTCCATCAGGCTCATCGGTGGCTTTGTCCTTGGGCAGGGAAGTGAAGTCTTCGTCTGCGCTATTAGACACCGGGGCGCGATAGATGGGTACGGAGCCCAAGTGCCGAGGTTTAGCGAGCCCGCAGGCTCAGCGGGAAAGCATTGCAGATGTGCTCGAACTCAGGGCCGGTAGCGAGATCGTAGACACTGAGGACGTCAAAACGTACCGGCACGAGATCGCGCCAGGGCTCGGGCAAGCGTCGGCGATAGTTCATGGCCATGCGACTGAGCGTGCGGCGCTTGGCCGGGTTCACGGCGGTCTCCGCGGGCGCGAGGTCACGTGCGGTCCGGGTCTTCACCTCAAAGACGACGAGGGTGTCGCCATCCCAGGCAAGCAGGTCGAGGTCGCCCTTCATGCGCGCCGAGTGCCAGCGCCGCGCGACAACGGTGTAGCCGAGCGCACGGAGATGGAAGTAAGCCAGATCTTCGCCGCGTTCCCCGGTGAGCAGGTGTTCGGGCTTGGGATCGCGGCCGCGTTTGCGGGCTCGCTCGGCGAGGCGGCGGTCGGCGAGACGGCGCAGGCGCAGGAAGGCGGTGCGTTCCCAGGACAGCCTCCTGCTTTGCAACTCAGCCGGCATCCGTTCTCTCCCGCACAGGAACTCCTATAGCGCTTCTTGTACTTGTGCGCCTCTTGTTCTTCGCCGCCCATTAGGTTGTCTTCCCGCAGCGAAGCGGAGGGATCCGCTTTTAGCGGCACCGCGGACGAAGGGCGAACAGTAAGTTTCTCCGCTGCACTACGGAATGACGTCCATGATCCAGTAGACATAGCCAAAGTACCGCGAAGCCTACTGAATCTGCACTAACCCGGAAGGGGTACCGTGGTGCGCCATGCCGGCCGGTGTCGGATCGGGGCCCTGTGGGGCGCGCCAGTGGTCGATGTAGCTGACCTGGTGCACGCAGGAGATGGTGCAGTTGGGCGCACAGCCTTTTTCGACGAGAAACTCGCGCTCAACGTCCGCTTTGGTGTACTCGGCGATGGGGATGCCGGGGTAGCCGCGCTGCTGTGAGCAGTAGCTGACGATGCCGTTTTCGTCGACGTAGAGATAGCGCGAGCCCGCACGGCAACGCCAGTCGTTGGGCTTGCCGTTGGCGATGGCTTCTTGAAAGCCGTTGAAGCGCGAATAGGAGCGGCGGGTGAGCGAACGCACCTCGTTCCACACCTTTCGTTCACGTTCGCCGAGAGGTTTTAGCTGACCCGACCCGTCGTGGATGATGCCGATCGTCGAGGAGAAGCCCAGCTCCAGGGCGCGTTTCGAGATCACCAGCGCATCTTCGGGGTTCCGGATGCCGCCGCCGACGACCGAGTTGATGTTGACGTGGAAGTTGGCATGTTCGGCGAGCATCACCAGCTTTGCGTCGAGCACCTTCAGCGACTTCTTCGATACCTCATCGGGCAGAATATTGTCGATGGAGATCTGCATGTGATCCAGCCCGGCCCGGTTGAGGCGCTGGATCCGGTCCGGCATTAGCAGATAGCCGTTGGTGATCATCCCGGCGATCGCCCCGTTGTGGCGAATACGCGCGATGACGTCGTCAAGCTCAGGGTGCAACAGCGGTTCGCCGCCGGAGATGGTGATGACCGCGGTACCGAGTCGGCCGAGATGATCGACCCGGCGGCGCATCTCGGCTATCGGTGTGGGCTTGGAGATGTCGTCGAACTCGTTACAGTAGGTGCAGGCGAGATTGCAACGCCGCATAGGCACGATATGCGCCATGTAGGGGTGCGCCGTATCAAGCAGCGCGGAGCCGATGGAGCCGAGCTCGCGGAAACGGCGCTCGGCGGCCAGGATGCGGCGGCGGGCGGTCGCGGTGCGGTGTACGGCCGTGGGGCGGAGCTTGGAGGCTGCTCGTGCATCGGGTTTTGGGCAGTGAGCAGTGGACATCGGCAGCGCTAATTTTACCCCTACGGGGTTTACCTACGACAAGGTAAACTTTGTTCATGACGCGTCAGGTCTCCAAAGAAGAATTCATGGCGGATGCACCAGGAATTCTTGGCGCAATCGGAAACGACGTAGTCATCATCGAAGATGAGAATCGATTTGTCGCCGCTTTGGTGGGTGAGAAAGAATTCCGGCAACTTAGAGAGGCGCGGGGCCGACGTGCCCTTGCCGCGATGGACCGTTTGAGTGATGCTATCGAGGCCTCCGGTGCGACTCAGGAGGAACTGAAGGAGCTTGAGGCTACTCTTGATCGGAAGGCCTGAGCCTGCTGTCGTCATAGACACGAATGTGATTGTGAGTGCATTGCTCTTTCGATACTCCCAACCCCGCCTAGCTTTAGATAGAGCTTTTGGACAGGGGCGGGTACTTTCATCTTCAAGCACAAGGAATGAGCTTCGCGAGGTCTTTAGTAGACCTAAATTCGATCGCTATGTGCCCCGGACAAGGCGTCTTCGCGATTTGGAAGAGTTGATCGAAGCGATGGATTCGATCAATGTGGCTGATCCGGTTTACCTTTGCCGTGACCCGAAGGACGACAAATTTCTCACACTTGCCCTTGCTGGTTCTGCCAATTTCATCATTACCGGCGATGCCGATTTGCTTGCTTTACACCCATTTCGCACTACGATCATTCTGACACCCATCGCCTACTTAGCACACTAAGCTTTCCGCCATAGGAGCCAATCAATCATGCCGCGCGAGATCAACTGGAGCGACACGCTGGAGATCGGAATTCAACTGCAAGAGCTGCATCCGGAGGTGGAGCCGTTCTCTGTACGTTTTACGGATCTGCACAAGTGGATTTTAGAGATCCCCGGCTTTATCGGCGATCCAGGTAAGTCGAACGAGAGCCTGCTTGAAGCGATTCAGACGGCGTGGAACGAGGAGTACGAGGATGCCAAGCTGGGCTGAGCAAACTTTAGCTACTCCCATCGAGCGTCATCTCGACCGGAGGCGCAGCCGCAGTGGAGAGACCTGCAGCTCTGCAAATGCAGATCCCCTCCGGAATGACAAACAGAAAGCAAGGCACTGCCACAGCTGACGGTGATCGCTCTATGCCCCGCGCCGCCGCAGTAATTTTGTGGGGAGCTTCGATCCTGTGAGGTAGAGTACGCCGAAGCCTACGGCCGCCCAGATCAGGCTGCCAACCACGATGATCTCCGCATCCTGTGGATGCGTATGCGCCTCCGGCAAGCGGTAGACCACAAAGCCGATTGCCACGGCCGCACAGATCGCGGCCGCCGCGGCACGGGCGATCTCCCAACCTTCAAGATGCAGCAGACTAACCAAGCGCTTGCGGTGTAATAGCAGTGCCAGGCTGAGCGTCTGCGCGGTGATGCCGATGTCCGAAGCAATGGCCAAGCCCTGTAATCCCTGCGAGCGGAATAGAAACCAGTACAGCGGCACCGAAAGCACCGTGATGGACGTTCCGGTGATGGCGGGTGTTCGGGTGTCACCCGCCGCGTAAAAGGCGCGGGCGTAGATGCCTTGCACGGCCCAGATGCCCAGTGTGACCGAAAGCACGGCGAAGAGCCGCGTCATCTCCGCCGTGTCGCTGCGGTGAAAGCGACCGCCGCGGAAAAGATCCATCAGCCAAGGTGCCAGCGCGATCATCCAGGCCGAGACGAGCAGCCCCACGCTGAACAGCCGCGAGACTGAACGCCCTACCGAAGCCGAGAAGTCGTACAACCGGCCGGTTTGGAACAGGCTGGCGAAAAAGGGAAGTGAAGCCGCCCCGGCAGCCGGACCGATCACGTTGAAGGGGGCGTTAAACAGGTCTTTGGCGTTGTTGATCAGCGTGACGCCGCCGACACGTATGCTCGCAAAGTAGTTCATGAAGATGCCGTCGAACATGACGAGCGAAACACCGATCATCAGCGGCAGGCTCAGATGAAACCACTCGCGGAAGGCCGGATCGCGAAAGTTGAGATAAGGCCGGAAGTGCAGGCCGGTGCGCAGGGCTCCGAGGGTGTTTAGCAGGGCGGAGCCGACCAGCATGCCCCCGAGTACCCCGACGGCTAAAGAAAAGACCCCAAACTGCCGATGAAGTAGAAGCGCGCCGGTGATGATGCCGCCGTTGTAGAGGAGCGGGGTAAAAGCCTGATAGACGAAGATCTTGCGCACCTGCAGGCGTGCGCTCATCACGCTGCCGATAAAGATAAACAGCTGCACCGGCAACATGATCCGCGTCAGCGAGGTGCACAGCGCGGCGCGTGCATCGCCGCGAAAGCCCCTATTCGCCAGCACCACATACTGGGGGGCAAAGACCTCGGCCAGCAGAATGCCCGCGCCCAGCACAATGAGCATGTTGGTCAGGATGACTGAAAGCGCCCGGTCGGCACCCTCATCGTCTCCGGCTTCGCGGTAACGGTTCAGGAGGGTGATGAGCGAGATCGACGCCGCGCCGCCGATCAGGAAGTAGTTCAGCAGGTCAGGAAGTTTGAACGCCGCGCGATAGGCGTCCTGGGCGATTCCAGCACCGAAGAGGTAATTGATGTATTTGGTGCGCACCAGCGCGAGCACGCCGGAGAGCAAAGAGCTCATCATGAGCAGCACGGCAGCCGAGCCGGCAGTGTGGCCGGCTTTGGGGACGAAAAAGGAGAATGGGGAGCGGCGCGAAGGAGGAGAGAGGTCCGGAAAGGGTGAGGGCGATGCCACCGGCACTACTCGACGGAGAACAGGTCGCCCTGGTTCAGCTCACGGCCTGGTTCGGGCGGGATCTCGCGGTTCGCATCGCGCACCAGCCGAAGCATCTCCGGACGCGGCACATCGGCTCGCGCGACAGCCGGGCGGGGCTCAAGCACAAGCCGGGGACGCATCGGCTTGACTTCCGGGACCACACCAGCTCCCCCACCGCTCGGAGCCTCGAGCAGGGCAAGCAGGGAACTCATCTCATCACGCAGGGACGAAAGCTGCAATTGTCGGCGAAGGTCCGTGCCGCTGTTTTCCGCAGGGGTGGAAACCTGTGTTCTCGCCGCCATGGAGGTGATTTTAGGCTGCGGTTCGGATTTCTGCTGGGTTTCCTGTGCAAATCCCTCCCCCGGAACGGGAACGGGCGTAAACGCCTCGCTGGCAGCGGCCTCACGGGCTTTGGCCTCATCTTTGAAGACCTGGCGGGCTCCTGGAATGGTGTAGCGCTGGTCATAGAGCAGCGACTTGATGCGGAGCGCCATCTCCACATCGCGACGGCGATAGAGCCGCTGGCCTGTGCCGCCTTTGGTGGGCTTCAGCTGCGGAAATTCGGTCTCCCAGAAGCGGAGCACATAGGCGGGCACCTCGCAGATGCGTGCGACGTCGCCGATGCGGAAGTACAGCTTGTCCGGGATCTCCGGCGCGACCAGCTTGCGAATTGGTTGAATGCCCATAATGGATTGCCCACTCTGCGCAACATCTGAAATCTGCGCAATATCTAGGAAATGCAGGAAGTGGAATTGGAGTCCCGCTTCGTTGCGTTGTGACCGAGTATAGGTTTCGGATGGGCGGCGAACCAGTGCTTTTCGCGGTTCCGGGCTGCCGCTGACACGAAGGTTGCAGGAGCGGTGGAGGAATCACGGGAGTAAACATCCGGTTCAAGCGCCACTTTAGGAGTTATCATCCGGCCAACAGGGATGCCGCCGCAGGCAACGGCATCAACGGTCTCCGCATCTCGGCATGACGCTTAGCGTCCAATAGATAGAAGTGTCACAGACGATGTCCACCACAGCCGTACTTCCGCCCGAACCCGCCGCCCCCGAGCCAATCCACAACTGCCCAAGCTGCAGCCATTGGCTGCCCGAAGGCACGCTGGCCTGCCCGGACTGCCAGACGCTGACCTATGGCCGTCACCTCAGCGATCTCGCGCGCACTGCGCAGCAGCTGGAGGTTGAAGGTAAATGGCCGGAGGCCCGCGAACGGTGGCAGTCCACGCTCGCCTGGCTGCCTGAAAACACAGAACAGGCGACAACCATCCATGGGCACATCTCGACCATCAATGCCCGCTTGCACGCCGAGGATGAGCGCAAGGCGAAGTGGACCAAGCGCCTGGGGCCGTTTGCGCCGGTGTTTTTCTTTCTGCTCAAAGCCAAGTCGGCGCTGTTTCTTTTGTTCAAGCTCAAATTCTTTCTGGGGCTCTTCGGTTTTTTTGCGCTCTACTGGGCGCTGGCGGGCTGGCGGTTCGCGCTGGGTGCAACCCTGTGCATCTTTGTGCACGAGATGGGGCACTTCGTCGCGGTGAAGCGCCGCGGCCTCAAGGCCGAGCTGCCCATGTTTATCCCCGGCATGGGAGCGTATGTGAAGTGGTACGCGATGGGAGTTTCGCGTGAGGATCTTGCTGCGATCGCTCTGGCTGGGCCAACGTACGGTCTGGGCGCGGCGGCGCTATGTGCGGCGCTCGCCTTCACTACCCACAGCTATGTGTTCCTGATCATCGCGAACTTCGCGGCCTGGATCAACCTCTTCAATCTCACGCCGATCATGGGCTTCGACGGCGCACAGGCCACCTATGCGCTTTCGCGGGTGCAGCGGATTCTACTCACGGCGACGTCGCTGCTCTTCTTCGGTCTGACACTCGCGGACAGCAACCCGAACCGCGCCGGCACGCAGTGGGTGTTCCTGATCGTGGCGGCCGGCATGGGCTGGCGCTGCTTCACGAACGATGCGCCGGAGACGCCGCATACACGCACGCTGGTGATGTTTCTCTCCCTGTTGCTGTTGTTGGGTTTTCTGCTGTATCTCACGCCTCTTCCGGGAACGCGATAGCCTCCTCGGCCGCCTTGCAGGGCAGGTAACGCCGGCCCGCAAGCGCATATTGCCCGCTTACCACCCGGCGGATAGCCTCCACATAGGCATCATCCTCTTCGGGGGCCAGGCGTTTGCTCAGGGAGACCTCGGTATCGTTGTCGTGGATACGGATAGCTCGTTGGACGATAACGGGACCCACGCCCATCCTGTCCGTCGTTTCATCAAGAAACGAAACTGTGCAGCCCGTGACCTGCGCGCCGAACTCGATCGCCTGGCGTTCCGGATGGGACCCTGGAAAGGCCGGCAGCAGGGAAGCGTGCAGGGTAAGAATGCGGCCGGGCCAGCGACGGATAAGATCACGCGAAAGCACACGCAGGTAGCCGGAGACGCACAGCAGATCGACTCCCATCCGCCGCAGTAGGGTATCGATGGCGTCCTCGTGCTCGCGCTGCTCGTGGCCGCGGCCTTCAAGCGTCACGGCGCGCAGCCCTACGGCACGAGTCGCGTCGATACCGGGCGCACCGGTGATATTGCAGATCACCAGCGCGATCACACAGCCGGGCAGCGCGCCGGCTTCGATCGCCTCCTGCACCGCAAGGCACGGGCCGGCACCGTCGCTGATCAAAAATCCAATACGGCAGGTGGGCGAGGGTATGCCCGCTTCCCGAAGTGAAGAACCCCCGCCGGAAAAACCTTTGGCAGACACGCGGTCGACCTCCGGAGATGTTTTGAGTCTGCTTCCAAAGTACCGCAAAGCGGGCTCAGGCCCGCCCTCCTCTGCCCTCCTCTGAGACGCCGGCTCCCTATACTGGACTCTTATGGCTCTGACATTTTCCCGTTCCGCGGTGCTGCAGGCCCGTGCGGAGCGATTTTTGCCCGGCGGCGTCGATTCGCCGGTGCGCGCCTTTCGCGCCGTGGGTGGGCACCCGCCCTTTATCGCCAGCGCCCAAGGGGCCTATCTCACCGACGCCGATGGCAACCGCTTTGTGGATATGTTCGGCTCCTGGGGACCGATGCTGCTCGGCCATGCCTTCCCTCCGGCGGTGGAAGCAATTCGCGAGGCCGCGGGCCGCTCTGCCTCCTTTGGCGCGAGCACGGCGGCTGAGGCGGACCTGGCCGAGCTGGTGCAGGGATGCTTTCCCTCTGTGGAGAAGCTGCGCTTCGTGAGCTCCGGCACCGAGGCTTGCATGTCGGCGATTCGGCTGGCGCGCGGCTACACGGGGCGTAATTTCATCATTAAGTTCGAGGGCTGCTACCACGGCCACGCCGACGCCTTGCTGGTCAAGGCCGGGTCAGGCGTGGCGACCTTCGGCATTCCAGGCTCGGCGGGGGTACCGGCTGAAACAGCGATGCACACCCTAGCGCTGCCCTATAACGATTTAGGAGCCGTGGAAGCGGCGTTCGCCACGCATCCGGATGGCATTGCGTGCATCATTCTGGAGCCTGTTGTTGGGAATGCGGGCACTGTCTTGCCGGCACCGGGGTTTCTGCGGGGTCTGCGCGAGTTGACGTGGAAGCATGGCGCGCTGCTGATCTTCGACGAGGTGATGACGGGTTTTCGGCTTTCCCCCGGTGGCGCCCAGATCTTGTATCAAGACGAACTGGGTGGTGACGGCCGGACCCCGGCCTGGCCGGACCTCACGACCATGGGCAAAATTCTCGGCGGCGGCCTGCCGGTGGGGGCCTTCGGGGGCCGGGCGGAGATCATGGACTACCTGGCACCGCTGGGGCCGGTCTACCAGGCGGGAACGCTCAGCGGCAATCCGCTGGCGATGGCGGCCGGCATAGCCACGATTGGGTGTTTGCTCGCGCACCGCGGTGAGGTATACCCGCGGCTCGACCGCACGACCGCGGCAATCGCCGAAGGGGTAGCGAAGATCGCGGGGGAGATGGGAATCGCGCTGCAAACCAATCGGGTCGGCAGCATGTTTACGTGGTTCTTCACCAGCTTGCCGGTGCATGATTTTGCGGGCGCGAGCACATCCGACACAGCGAAGTTCGCACAATTCCATCGCGGCATGATGAAACGTGGGGTGTGGCTGCCGCCCAGCCAGTATGAGGCGGCCTTTGTCTCGGCAGCGCATGGCGAGCGGGAGATCGAGCTCATCCTGAGCGCTGCACGCGAGGCACTCGCCGGGGTTACCGCCTGATATACGGGAGTTGTATGGCGAATCCTTAGGCCACCCGCGTACAACTCCCCGATGCCCGAGAATTACATTTCATTGCAAGGTCCAGTCGAGCGCCGGGAGAACCGGCTCGTTTTGCGCATTCCCATGGACGCCGGCGGCGACAGGCTCCAGCTGGTCGCCAAAGCCACGTCGTTTGTGGAGAACGATGCTCTTGTGGTGCTGTTGCCGGAGTGGCTGGCGCAGCGCATGCATCTGGGCGAAGGCTCCGAGGTGAACATCGATGATCGCTGGGGCAAGCTGAATATCGCGCGGCTGCATTAGGGCATAGGGGAATAGCGATACGTCGCACTCTCGCGGCCCATGCGCCATGCTGTAACCCATCTTTGCCTGTCGTTACTGGCCGGAAACAGCGGATCCTCCAGGGATGACAACGAGAAAAGCGAGTAGGCTTCTACGCTGCGGCACCGGCAGCAGGCCCGGAGTGTTTGGGTTCCATCCACAGCTTGCCGGCAAGCGCCAGCACCAGCAGCATCGCCGTGCATAGGCCAAAGACGCGCCGGATGCTGGTTAGTTCCGCGAGCACGCCGGACAGCAGCAGGCCGGCGATCTGCGCGGCGAAGATGACGCTCATCACAGTGGAGCCGACGCGGCCCAGCAGTGCGTGCGGGGTTTCCCCCTGAATCATCGTCTGCGAGGGCACAATAATGCCCGCGCAAGCGACGCCGATCAGGAAGCAGCCCCCGAAGAGCGACGCGGCATACGGCAACGCGGCCATCAGCAGCGTGCCGCAGGCGATGCCGATCAGCCCGAAGTACACCTGCGCGGAGTTGGACACGCGCTTCGCAAAGGCGTTCAGCGCGTTGACGCCGATCAGCATGCCCACGCCGATCAACATGCTCGCGACGGTGAACACCTTGATGGCGGCGTGAAGATCGTCGCGCACATACACGGCAATCAGCGGGCCGAAGCAGCCCATCACAAACATCGCCGCCGCCAGCGCCACAATCACGAACAGCAATGCGGCGTGGTGCACGATGAAGCTGATGCCCTGGCGCATGTCCTCGAAGATCTTGGCCATGCCGCCGGCATCTGTACCTGGAGCCGTGGCGGCCTCCGCAGGCAGGGGTGATTTCTTGGGCAGCAGCAGCGGGATGGAAGCGATAAAACTCGCCGAGGCCGCGAAGCTGAGCGCGTCTGCCCAATAACAAAACTTCGCGCCGAACAAACCGACCAGCGCACCGGCGGCGAACGGCCCGATGATGCGCATGATGAAGAAGGCCTGTTGCAGCAGCGCGTTGGCCGAACGCAGGCCGTGGGTGGGCACGATGCTCCGGATGGCGACGCCTTGCGCCGGAGAGAAAAAGCTTGAAACCACACTGATGGCCGCCATCGCCAGGTAGTAGCCGGCAATGCTGTGCACGCGTAGCAGCAGCAGGCAAAGGCAGGCGCGCAGCAGGTCGCTCGAGACCATGGTGGGCTTCAGCGGCCAGCGGTCCACGAAGACACCGCTGACCACGCCGAGCAGGGCGATGGGCAGCAGATAGGCGATCTGCAGCCCGGTGACCTGCTGCGCATTGGCGTGCAGCGAAAAGGTCATCACCTCGATCACGGCAAAGAGGGCGAGGAAATCGCCGAGCACGCTGACGATCTGCGCATACCACATGCGGCGCATGGGCACGATGCGCAGCACCGCGCCCATGCTGAGCGGATCCGGTAGAACCGGCGAGGGAAGGGGTACGCCGTCTGGAATCTCGGCGGGGGTTGCGGCTGGAATGGCGGAGGCTTGTGTGCTCATGGATGCTCCTCCAGGTCTATGCAGCGTTCTGGGGTGTTGCAACGGCTTTTAAGGGCTGATGGGCAGTTAAAACGGAGGTTTCCCCGGCGAACCAGCCCTAAAGGGCACCCTTTGTCGCGGCCTTTGTCCGTGGACTAAAGCCCACGGCTACACCGAAAAAATTGAACGACCTAAGCCAAAAAAGAATTGAACGACCTAAGCCAAAAAAGAATTGAACGACCGAAGCCAAAAAAGAGTTGAACGACCGAAGCGAAAAAGAATTGAATGACCGAAGCCGGAAACGAGTTGAATGACCGAAGCCGGAAACGAGTTAAATGACCGAAGCCCGGAAACGAGTTGAACGACCAAAGTTGTTATGGCTCCACCAGCTCGACCAGCAGCACCTGTTCCTCGTTGTCGATCTCGCGCAGCTTCACTTCCACAATCTCGCGGCGGCTGGTGGGCACGACGCGGCCGACGTATTTTGCCTCGATGGGCAGTTCACGGTGGCCGCGATCGATCAATACCAGCAGCTGCACGCTTTTGGGGCGGCCGTGATCGAAGAGGGCATCCAGAGCGGCACGGGTCGTCCGCCCGGTATAGAGCACATCGTCCATCAGGATGATGTCGCGGCCGGCGACATCGAAGCCCACATCGGCTTTTTCCACGACGGGCCGCGACCCGCGGGTGGTAAGGTCGTCGCGATAAAAACTGATATCGAGCACGCCTGTATCGATCGGATGCTTCTCGATCGTGGAGATAAGTTTGCCGACGCGTTCGGCAAGGGGCACGCCGCAGCGTTTTATGCCGACCAATCCCAGGTTGTTGGCCCCGTGATTGCGTTCGACGATCTCATGGGCGAGCCGCACGAGGGTGCGCTCGATCTCCGAGCCGGACATCAGACGGCCCTTTTCGCGCAGCTGCGGAGGGTGTGCCGCCGCCCGATCCGCCGCCCGATCTGGAGCTAGATCTGGGGCCAGATTCGCAGCCGGATCCGCCGTCATGGCGGGCTTCACTGGTTCATTCATCACACCGCGATGATAGCAGCGGCCTCCGGTGGCGTGGAGCCGCTACGCGGACCGCCGGCGGCTCAGCAGCAGGCCCGCGATGCCGGCGCTCGTCACTGAAACCAAAAGATAGAGCCCGGCCGAAAAGGCGCCGGCCCACAGCATCAGCCCCACACGAAATTCAGGGATGCCCAGCAGGTGAAACATGGGCGCGGCCGCGGTGCTGCCATACTGGCTCTGCGCGTTGGCGTGCAGTTGCGCGATTGCCGCCGCAATCTGCTTATCGACGACGCCGTTTTTAAACACAAAACGCGACAGGGCCAGGTCAGCCGCAAGCACAACCGCACAGCCCACCGCGACCAGCAGCCCTGTCAGCAGACCGAGTCGCGCGGCAAAGCCGGGGGTCAGCCCAGATTGCGTGCCGGCGGAGCGTGACTTTGCGTTGAAGAAACCGACGACGAGAATCGGGGCGCTCACCGCCCACAGCCAGGCGAGCAGCAAGATCGGGTCGAAGGCCAGTCCGGCGGCGTCCAGCCCCAGCGCCACGCCGCCGCTCAGCAGGGCATACTCCACGGCCAGCGGCCACTGCCCGTCCCGGGCCTGGCGCTTTCGGCGCAGCTCCCTGCGCTCCGCGGCGGACATGCCTTCCGTAGGGAGGTCGGTCGCCGGATCTTCCGGGCCCGCGGTCGCCCGTTCGCTGTAGCGCTGGACCTCCAGCGCGGTCTGCTCCTGCAGCTCTTCGGAGAGAAAAATCTGGGGCGCGCCGCAGTTGCTGCAATACAGCAACTGGCCGCCGTCAAACACGAGCGGTTGCTGGCAGCGGATGCAAGGTCGTTCAATCACCTCTTTGAAGCTATCCGAGCCGCGACGCTTCGGCAATGCGCGCCCGTGGAGCTTGGCCCATGCGTCGCCAGATAATGGACAAAGACAACCGACAAAGGGCCTACTCGCGCTGGTCCCCGTCGTGGTCTTTGCCCTCAACCGGCAGATCGAGCGCAACCAGGCCGATACGCGTGCCACCGTCCTCCTTGTGCACGCCGACGATGTGCATGTGCTGTGGCGAGCCGGCTCGCAATTGCAGCTCATCGCCGTCCGTTTCGTGGTGCTCGCGGTCGCAGGTCAAACCTTCGGCGGTGCGGGTGGGCTCGCCCACGGTCTTGTTGCCGCGACAGGTGAGCACCGCGCCGAAGTGGCCCAGGTCCTTGCGATAAAAGGCGAGCACCTTCTCTTGCGGGTCGGCCGTCTGCAACTCCGTCGCGTGAACCCCGAGTTTGAAGCTGCCAAAGCTCATGTTTACGTCCGCCGAGCCGTTATCGTCGCCGTGCTTGCCCACGGGCGTGGCACCGGGATACGAGGTCAGCCCCGTTTTGGCTCCGGTGCCCTCATCGCTTTTTACGTGCAGGGAGCCGAAGGGCGTGCCGATGTCCACATGTTTATCGTCCCCGTGTTTTTCCGTGTCGATACGGCAGCCGGCCAGCAGCAGCAGCGAAATGCAGGTGCCGGACGAGAGCAGACGGTGCGTGACGGCCATAATCAGCCCCCTTAGAATGAAGCGAATAAAGTGCACCAACAATCGCCATCCGGCAAACAGCGCCGATAAACAACGAGAGGTGGCGTGCTCGAAGCATACGAGCGATCCAGAACTTTGGTTCACACAAATCTTTCAGCCTTGGGCATCACAATCCTGGAAGCCGGGCTCCTTTGCACTCCGGTTCATTTGCAATCCAGTTCCTTTGCGCCCCGGTTCCAATGGCTTGCCAGTGTCCTTTCCCACGTTTCTGTGTCTCACTCTTGGAGCACGTCCGCTCCCCGTTTCCACCGAAGGAGCGCAAGTCCCCATGAACGCCAGCAGCACCGCATCGTCTGAATCGTTTGTATCGTCCGCATCCTCCGATAGCTGTGCACGACGGCGGAGAGGGGCAGCCTTTAGCGGGAGCCCGCTTCTGCCTGCGCTGCGGCTCTTCGGCCTCACGGTTCTTTGCGCGCTGGGCAGCATCGCCCTCGCCCAAAGCACACCACCCGATTTCGTCCTTCAGGACGCGCAGGTTCCCAGCACGGTCGAGGTGCCAGCCAATCCGGAACCGCCGGCGGGGGCTGAGGTGGTAACCGGCACGGTTCCGGCCGCCGTAAATGTGGCTGCCGCAAATGCAAATACAGATCCGCCCGCGCGGGTACTGCGGCTGAGTTTGCTCAACGGTGATGTGTCGGTGGAGCCGGCCGGGGAAAACGAGTTCACCCCCGCCGAACTGAACGGCGTGCTCACCACTGGCGACCGCGTCTATGCCGATACCGCTGCCGAAGCGGAGCTTGAGGCGGGCCAGACCGCCGTGCGGCTCGGCGGCGGTGCCGATCTGACGGTCACAGCCATGACGGACACGCTGACGCAGTTTGGTGTGGCGGCGGGCTCCGTGCACCTCCGGTCCTATGCGATCACGCCGGGAACGGTGCTGGAACTGGATAGCCCCGAAGCCGCTGTGACCGTGCTCGAGCCCGGCGACGTGCGCGTGGACGTCGATACCGCGACGCACACCACGACGGTGGCGCTGCTCTCGGGCCATGTGCAGGTCGATAGCCCCGGTTCCAGCCAGTTCCTCACGCCCGGCGGACGAATCCGTTTGCACGGTGAGGACTCCGGGAGCGGACAGGCCGCCTTCGCGGAATCGCTTCCCGTTGAGACCGCCGACAGCCTGGACACCTTCTCCGACACCCGCGACAACCTCCAGGCCAGTGGAGCGGACGCGGCGGGCGCGTATCTGAACCCGGATACAGTGGGTGGCGCAGACCTCGGTTCGTCCGGATCCTGGGATTCGAGCGACTTCGGGCCGGTCTGGTATCCGGTGGTGAGCGTCGAATGGCACCCCTACAGCCACGGCCACTGGCGCTTTGTGGCGCCCTGGGGCTGGACGTGGGTTGGAACGGAGCCGTGGGGATTTGCCCCCTTCCACTATGGCCGCTGGGCCCATTTCGGCGACGGGATCGGCGGCCGCTGGGGCTGGATTCCCGGCCCGCGCGCGGTTCGCCCGGTGTATGCGCCGGCGATGGTGGTCTTTGCCGGCGGACCGCAGTTTGCCTCCTCGCTGGGCTACCCACCGGGCATCGGCCTTGCGGCGTGGTTTCCGCTAGGCCCGCGCGAGCCCTACGTGCCCCCCTACCGCGGCAGCACGCTCTATCTGAACCGGGTGAATGTGAGCAACATCTACGACGGAAATACGGCCGCGGTCCGTGGCCTGTATAAAGAACGCACCGTGAGCGTGTTTTCGGGAACTCCTTCCCCTAGCCGCGGGTACGTCAATCGTGGTGTGGGGACGACCGCCGTCTCCGGGACGGCCTTTGCTGCCGGACGTTCCGTGGGTAACTCCGCCCTCCGCCTGCCCGCTGCAACCCTCGCCGAAGCGCCCCTGCTGCTGCGTCCGGCCACGGAACCGGCGCGCTCTGTATCTGCGCCGCGCGCGGTTGTGGCCTTGCCACCGGTGCTCAGCCGCCCGGTGTTGAGCGGCGGTCCGTTGCCGGCCGGCCACGGAGGCGCACTGGGCGTCACGACCCTCTTCCACCGCGCCGAGCCGCCGGCCCCTGCTCCCGGCTACGGGGTAGGGGCGGTGCATGCTCCCGGAAGCAGCGCCAATGGGGTGCGTTTGCCCGCTGGACATGTGCCCGCGCCGGTCCACAGCGCACCCCCGCCGCCACGCGCTGCACCGGCTCCAGCGGACATGGTCCCAGCCCGAGAACACCATTAAAGAGTCGCTGAGGCAGCGCCGCCTCCTTGGCTGTCCTCCCGCAGAGATCTGCTTTTTTCTGGAAAAGGCAAGCGCAACGGCAGATCTCTACGGGATGACAAACAATGGCTGCTGAAGTCTTGGCCGTCAGTGCGCCGCCCGGATCAAGGCTGATTTTGCGTCCTCTTTCAAAGTTGAAATCGGACGGCAGAAGTGTCGCCTATCGAACAGACACGCCTATGTACCCGTCCTTATGCTCCGAATATCTCGTACTTGGGAGGCAAGCATATGGATAAGCTGAGCGGTAAGGTTGCCTGGTTCAACAACGCAAAGGGCTATGGGTTCCTAAGTCATGATGCGGGTCCGGATGTCTTTGTGCACTTTTCCAGCATTCAATCCGAGGGATACAAGTCACTTAGCGAGGGTGACGAAGTGAAGTTCTCCATTATCCAGGGCACCAAAGGACCGCAGGCGGACGGGGTAGAGCGCGGCTGATGCGTCCCTTCTGCCCTCTGTCAGCCGGGAAGAATGGATCCCTCCCGGAGAACGCGGCAGTTTTACCTTCTAAATAAGCCGCGAGAACTTGGTTGCGACAGGCAGACTTGCGTATAACTCGGGCGGTGTGTAGGACGCTGCTTGGGTAAACGACTCCTGTAGAACCGGCGCACGACATGCAAAATGTACCCTCCAACCGCCTCCTGAAGGCGCTTCCTCCGTCCTGTGCGGAAAGGTTGATCGCTGCCGCCACCCTTGTGGATCTGCCGCAGGCGATGCCGCTCTTCGGACGGGAAGAAGAGCCTCGTTTTTTGTATCTTCTAACATCCGGTATCGCCTCTGTGGTCTTCATCTCGGTAGGCGGTACCGGGCTTGAGCTTGCCACGCAGGGCGCGGAAGGCCTGACCGGCTGGGACCGGCTGTTTGGGCCCCTGCTGGATGCCTCCACCTGTAATGTGCAGGTCGCCGGCGCGGGCTACCGTATCCCGTTCGCTACCATCCAGCGCGAGTTCGACACTACACCGGAGCTGCGCCAGCGCGTGCTGGAATACGCGCAGCACCAAAACATTGCGAGCAATCAAATCGCCGCCTGCAACCGGCTGCACCGCGCTGAGGCCCGCTTTGTGCGCTGGCTGCTCATGGTCTCCGACCGGCTCGGAAGCAATGATCTAGCGATGACCCAGGAGTTTCTGTCGAATATGCTCGGTACGCGCCGGACGACGGTGGCCGAGGTCTGTGCGGAACTGGGACGCGCAGGCGGGATTGAGGGCCGGCGCGGTGGTCTGCGCATCCTCAACCGCGCGATTCTGGAGGCGCGCGTATGCGAGTGCTACCCCATTCTGCGGGCCCGCTATGACGCGCTATACAACCGCCCCACGCGCCTGGCTTCAAAGCCGGGCTAAGCCGTCGCGCGAGTCCCTGTTCGAGCCTTCCTCACGCAAAGCGGGCCTGGTGCCTGTACACTGGGCTTCGCGAAGTGACGCGCGCCAGGGCCACTCTTCAGGACCGCTCTATAAGGGGCACCGGCGGCAAGGCAACCGATGGCGCGCCCGCTCACTCCCTTTGTGTGAAGGAAACCGGACCCGCATGAGCTCAACGCAGACCTCCCCCCTCGCCGAACCCGTTACCGGCTCGGATCTCGACCAGCTTTCCATCAACACGCTTCGCCTGCTCGCGGTCGACCAGGTGGAAAAGGCCAAGAACGGCCATCCCGGTGCCCCGCTGGGCTGCGCGCCCATCGCGTATCTGTTGTTCCACAAGTTCATGAAATACAACCCGCACGATCCGCTCTGGTCGGATCGCGACCGCTTTGTGCTGTCGAATGGCCACGCTTCGGCGTTGCAGTATGGCGTGCTGCATCTGGCGGGCTACGATCTGCCGCTCGACCAGCTCGAAAACTTCCGCGAGTGGGGATCGCACACCCCTGGGCATCCGGAGTACGGCGAAACCCCCGGCGTCGAAGTCACCACCGGGCCGCTGGGCCAGGGGCTTGCCGAGGCTGTCGGTCTGGCGATCGCCGAGAAGCACCTGGAGGCCGTCTACAACACCGGCGAATCCAAGATCGTCGATCACTACACCTACGTGATCTGTGGCGATGGCGATCTAATGGAGGGCATTTCGCACGAGTCATGCTCACTCGCCGGCACGCTGCAGCTCGGCAAGCTGATCGTGTTCTACGATGACAACCTGATTTCGCTCGATGGCCCCACCGACCTCAGCTTCACAGAGGACGTGACGAAGCGCTTCGAGGCCTACGACTGGCATGTGCAATTCGTCTCCGACGGCAACGACCTCGGCGAGCTGAACATGGCCATTGAAGCGGCAAAGATGGAGCGCACCCGGCCGTCGATCATCCGTGTACGCACAGTTATCGGCTATGGCTCGCCCAAGCAGGGCACCAAGGGCGTGCACGGCGAGGCGCTGGGTACCGAGGCCACCAAGGCAACCAAAAAGTTCTTCGGCTTTCCCGAGGACAAGAGCTTCTATATCCCGGACGAGGCGCTGGCAAACTGGCGGAAGGCTGTCCCCAAGGGCAAAGAAGCGCAGGACGAGTGGCAGACACGCTTTGAGAGCTATAAAAAGGAGAATCCCGAGCTTGCCGCGCAGTACACGCGCTGCACGGAGATGAAGCTGCCCGATGGCTGGGAGAAGGCGCTGCCAACGTTTCCGGGTGGCCCCGATGCCAAGCCTGTGGCCACGCGCAACGCCGGCCAGGTCATCCTGAACGCACTGGGTGCGGTGCTGCCGGAGCTCTTCGGCGGCGCGGCCGATCTGACCAGTTCGACGAAAACGATCTTCAAGGACTCCGGGAACTTCCACATGGATCCCAAGGGCCGCAACGTCTTCTTCGGCGTGCGTGAATTCGGGATGATGGCCGCGGTGAACGGCATCGCCGCGCACGGCGGTCTGCTGCCGTTCGGCTCGACGTTCTTTACGTTCTCGGACTACTGCCGCTCGGCGTTGCGCATGGGCGCGCTGCAGAGCTCGCATTCGCTGTACATCTTCACCCACGACTCCATCGGCCTCGGTGCGGATGGCCCAACGCATCAGCCCGTCGAGCACCTGATGGCGCTGCGCGCGATCCCGCAACTCACCGACTTCCGTCCCGCGGACGCTAACGAAACGACGGCCTGCTGGAAGCTGATGGTAGAGCGCAAAAACGCCAGCTTCCTTGCACTCTCGCGTCAGGACCTGCCGGTTATGGATGCGACCGAGTACAAGATCATGGAGGGTGTGCCCAAGGGTGCCTACGTGCTCAAGGCGTACGGCAAAGACATCATCCTCGTCGCCACGGGCTCCGAGGTGGAACTGGTGCTGAAGTCTGCCGAGGAGTTGAAAAAGCAGGGCATCAATGCAACGGTCGTCTCCATGCCGAGCTTCGCGATCTTCGAGGAGCAGCCGGAGGAGTACAAGATGAGCATCTTTCCGCACGGTGTGCCGAAGATCTCCGTCGAGGCCGGCGCGACGATGGGCTGGTGGAGATACATCGGCCGCGACGGCATCGCGATCGGTGTGGACCGCTTCGGTGCCTCGGCGCCCGGGCCGGTGGTGCTCGAAAAGTTCGGGTTCAATGTCTCGAATGTGGTGGAGAAGGCCAAGTCGCTGGTGAAGAAGTAGGAGCAAACAGCTAGGAGCTAAAAGCTAGGAGCTAGGAGCTAAAAGCTAGGAGCAAACAGCTAGGAGCAGAGGAGGGATCGGGGCTTTCGGCTCTGGTCCCTATTTGCTTTCTGGCTGAGTCATCCCATCTTCCAGAATGGGCTGCTTGCCCCCGCCATGCCGGCGACCCGAGAAGGTGTTCACGGTGCCGGCGGCCAGCAATCCGATCAGCCCATACAGTACAAACTGGCCGCCATACATCACGGCCGTTGTCAGCAGTTGGACAGGCACGGTGGATGGGTCGAGGATCCCGACGATACCGCTCGGCCACAGGACCTCAAGTACGGACGTCGAAGCCAGGTCATGCGACATGAGATCGGCGAGGATGATGGCCACGGCGAGACCAATGCCTCCCGAGATGAGAAACCATCGATGGAGATTGGCGACGCGCTGGTGCCGGTGGGGGAACATGGCGGGAAGCATACATCGGTTTCTATGGGTTGTGCATCCCCGGATCGCGGTAGAGACAGCAGATCGATGGCGGATGGTAAAGCCGGAACGGGTAACATGGCAGGCATGACGCAGGACGAAGCGAAGCTACTCGCCGCGAAACGTGCCGTGGAGTTCATCGAAGACGGTATGGCCGTCGGCCTAGGCACGGGTACCACGGCGACGCTGTTCATCCACGAGCTTGGGAAGCGGGTGGAGGACGGTCTGCGCATTCGTGCCATCGCCACCTCCGACGCGAGCCGCACGCTGGCACAGCAATTAGGCATCCCGATCACGACTTTTGCGGAGACCCCTGTGCTCGACATCAACGTCGATGGAGCGGACGAGGTGTGCGTCCGGCCCGGCCCTGGATCTGGATCTGGGTCTGGCTTTGGGCTGGATCTGATCAAAGGCGGCGGGGGGGCGCAACTGCGCGAAAAGATCGTTGCCAGCGCCGCGCGGCAGTTCATCGTCGTGGCGGACGCGACGAAGGTCGTCGGCACACTGGGCAAGTTTCCGCTGCCGGTGGAGGTGTTTGAGCTGGCCTTACCCTTGGTGCAGCGCAGGTTGGAAACTCTTGGATTTAACCCGAAGTTGCGCGCCGCACGGGACGGCATAGGGCCATGGATCACCGATGAAGGCAATCTGATTCTCGATTGCCATTGCGGTGCGATCCCGGATCCGGAGAGAACCGCGACGGAGATCCGCGCCATCATCGGCGTCGTGGAGCATGGATTGTTTCTGCATATGGCGACGCTGGCGCTGGTCGCCGGGGAGACCGGCGTGGAAGAACTGCGGCCTTAAACTTCTTACACGTGTTCGGCACCTCGCCGAATCGCCTCGCAATGATGGCTACAAGTTATGTATAGATTTGCATCTACTTGGGGGACGCCAGTGCAGGGCGTCCTATGGTAGGGTTCAGCCTGTGGCGATGTATTTGCTCATCTCGGTAGGAGGAACGGAAACTGCAGTGGATGCTGCGGTTGAGACGCGATACTCTTCCGGCGAGCGGCTAAGTATCGAGACGGGTAAGTGGCTACTCAATAGCCCCAAGGCGACCAGCAAAGAGGTTTCCGACCATCTTGGCATTTCAGATGAAATCACCTTTCTGATCATGCCCGTCCGCGGGTATTACGGTCGAGCTAGACCGGATATCTGGGAGTGGCTAGCCTCGAAGGCGGCTGTGCATGCCTGACCAAAAGCGCGCGTCGTAAGGTCGACAAAACCGACGACTCCAGAGAACTATCCTGTTCCATCACCCTCTCCATCGGGCGATTACAGCTACACGCTGGAGATTGTTATGAACATGCAGGCCTCGATGGGAAAGCTGCTGGAAGCGGTAGAGACTCTCAAGCTTCACAGCAAGGATCAAAGCGACAAACTTGCGTCCGTGGCGCAGGAGATGCATGACTACAATTGGCTTTCGATGGATCACTGGGTTGCTTGGGACCATAGCGGTTTTATTTGGCTGGGCAATCACCACGTACATTGCTTACCACAAGCCGTAGTCTCCATTCGGCCCTAGCATCGCCTCCGCCCGAATCGCCATCCCATGACATATGGCAACTGAAAAGAATGGCATGCAACGCGGCAAGAACTGGTTCATTACAGGCGCGTCCACCGGGTTTGGACGGCTGCTCGCGGAGTACCTGCTGCAGGGGGAAGCTACCGTTGTCGCAACGGCCCGCGATGTAGGTCAACTCACCGACCTGACGACACGTTTTCCCGGCAACGCGACGATTTTGCCGCTTGACGTCACGAGTGGCGATTCGATCAATGGGGCCGTGGCCGATGCGATCGGGCGCGTGGGCCACATCGATGTGCTGGTAAACAACGCTGGTTATGGCTTATGCGGCGCGATTGAAGAAGCGACCCATCATGAATACATGCCGATGTTCGACACGAACGTCTTTGGCCTCGTCAACCTGACGCAGGCGTTTCTGCCCATGTTCCGTGAGCGGCGCTCGGGAGCAATCATCAATCTATCTTCGATCGGCGGGCTGATTGGATCGCCGGGCTGGGGCTTCTATAACGCTTCAAAGTTTGCCGTGGAAGGGCTTAGCCAAGCGCTCTATGGGGAGCTCAAGCCCATGGGCATTCACGTGATGGTCGTTGAACCGGGGCCGTTCCGCACCGATTTCCTGGGCCGCTCGGGCAAAGAGGCCAGCCGTCGCATCTCCGACTACGAGGACACAGTCGGTAAAACGCGCGAGTACTTCAGAACGCAGGCGGGCAAGCAGGCCGGCGATCCGCAACGGGCGGTGGAGGCCATCGTGCAGGCCATCAACTCGCCTGAGCCGCCCAAGCATCTGTTGCTTGGCAAGCTGGCGTTGACGCGCTTTCGCAAACAGATCGAGGAGTGGTCACAGGAGCTCGACCGGTGGCAGAGTCTCACCGAGGGGGCCGATTTTCCAGAGGGTCAAAGCTCCATGACGGCCGCACCCTACGCCGATAAGCGATAGAGTCTTCGGTTCCATTTGCGGTGTGCGCCGTTCGTCGAGCCGTCTCATAGCGTTTACATGAGGTAGGCTTGGAACGGCGCATTTCGCTCGGAGGACTTAAACAGAGGACTGGGAACAATAGGCTCGGCAACATGGCTGAACGTCTGTGTGACCAGGCGTATAGAAGCCGGCTCTAATTTCGGCGCGGCAGCGGCTACGCGCAACAAATTTCGCGGGCATCCGATCAGAGAAGCCTAAGCGGACCAACCAGCCTGGTGTGTGAACGCACCGCCGGGTCTTGTTCATGCATCGAAAGGCGCAGAAGCCAGATGTGGCGCTCGCGCGAAAGCGTAAGGGGAGAACGGGTATGGCAGCAGTGGCAGAGGTAGGGCAGTCCTTGACGGACCGCGAAACAGCCGGTGAGATCAAGTCCAACGAGCGCGTTCCCGAGCCGTGCATTGTGGTGATCTTCGGAGCTTCCGGCGACCTGACCAAGCGCAAGCTGCTGCCGGCACTGTTTCATTTGGAACAGCAAAATCTGCTGCCAAAGGACTTCGCCGTGGTGGGTGTAGCCCGGCGTGACCTGTCCGCCACCTTTGCCCCGGACATGCAGGATGGCATTTTGAAAGGCGGCGGCGTCGATAGCGGCGATTCCAAGCTGAAGCCGTTCATGGAGCGTGTCAAGTATTTCGCGACCAACTTCGACGACGATGCCGGCTTTGAAAAGCTGAAGTCTTTTCTCGTCGAACTCGACGGTCAGTTGGGAACCAAAGGCAATCGTCTCTTCTACCTTGCAGTGGCACCGGAGTTCTTTGCCGACATCGCGCAGCGCCTGGCCAAGCACGGCATGACCCAGGCCGGTGAGGGGCAGTTCGTCCACGTCATCATCGAGAAGCCCTTTGGCGTTGATCTGGAGAGCGCCCGGACGTTGAACGACGAAATAAATGCCGTGCTCGGCGAAGATCAGGTCTTCCGCATCGATCATTACCTTGGCAAGGAAACAGTGCAGAACATCCTGGTGTTCCGCTTTGCCAACGGCATCTTTGAACCCGTTTGGAACCGCAACTTCGTCGATCACGTCGAGATCACAGCGGCTGAGTCGATCGGCATTGAAGGCCGCGGGCCGTTCTATGAGACCGCCGGCGCGCTGCGCGATGTGCTGCAAAACCACGTCATGGAGGTATTGAGCTTCGTCGCGATGGAGCCACCTGATAACTTCGAGGCGGACGCGGTCCGCACGGAAAAGTTGAAGGTCTGGCGAGCGATCGAGCCCATCCCCGTCGAAGACACCGTGCGCGGCCAGTATGGTGCCGGTACCGTCGATGGTAAAAAGGTCATCGGCTACCGGCAGGAAGACCGGGTGAATCCGGATTCGTCGACCGAGACCTTCGCGGCGATGAAGCTTTCCATCGAAAACTGGCGTTGGGCGGGCGTGCCTTTTTACATCCGCGCGGGCAAGCGCTTGGCCAAGCGCGTCACGGAGGTGACGGTCACCTTCAAGCAGCCGCCATTGCACCTGTTCAAGCTGAACAGCACCGAAAACCAGGTGTGCCCCAACGTGCTGAAGATGCGCATCCAGCCGGACGAAGGCATCACGCTGATCTTCGGTGCGAAGATCCCCGGGCCGACCACCAACGTGAAGCCGGTGGAGATGCACTTCAGCTACGCCGACGCCTTTGGCAAGAGCTCCGCCAACGGCTATGAGCGGCTGTTGCTCGACGCGATGCTGGGCGATGGAACACTGTTTGCCGAGCGTGCCGGCGTGGAGGCCACATGGGCGCTGATGACGCCCGTCCTGGAGGCGTGGAAAGCCCAGAAGCCTGCCGACTTCCCCAACTATGAGTCGGGCACCATGGGACCCAAAGCCGGAGACGATCTGCTTGCGCGTGACGGCCGCCACTGGGCGAAGCTGTAAAAGCAGTTCTTAGTTCTTAGTTTTCAGTTCTGGCGCAGGGCACCCGGCATGGACGCAGATCGATAACCGGGCCCTCACAGCAGACACCGGAACCAAAGAACTAATGAATCAACGAACTGACAACTGCCCTTCACGAACTGCTTTTTACTACCAACTGCTTTTCACTACCAACTGCTTTCCACCGAGAACTGCCTCCTATGCCTCAGCCCATCACTGTGACGTACCAGGTCTGGCCTACGGCGACTGACCTGGCTCTGGCCTCCGCCAGACTCTTTGCCACCAAGGTCGAGGATGCCGCGAAGAAGCGTGGTGTCGCCCGCATTGCCATCTCCGGCGGTTCTACACCGCAGGCTGCCTTTCAGATGCTTGCCGACCCCACCCAGCCCTTTGCCAACACAATTCCCTGGGACAAGCTACAGCTCTACTGGGTGGATGAGCGTTGCGTTCCGCCGGCGCATCCAGAGAGCAACTACGGTGTCTGTAAGAACCTGCTGCTGGACCACGTGGCGATCCCAGCGGCGAACGTGCACCGCATGGAAGGCGAGCTCAACCCGGAAGAAGCAGCGTCGCGCTATGAGAGCACGCTGCGCAACACGATGAAGCTCGAAGGGGCCGAGTCGCCCATGTTCGATCTGCTGCTGCTCGGGATGGGTGATGACGGCCACACCGCCTCGCTGTTTCCGCACACGGACGGCCTGCACGAGATGGGACGGCTTGCCATCGCCAACCATGTACCCCAGAAGAACACCTGGCGCATCTCTTTGACGTGGATGGTGATCAACGCGGCGGCGGAGGTGGCGTTTGATATCGGCGGCGCGGCCAAAACCGCCATCGTGTCTGAAGTCTTTACCGGTCCACGCGATCCGGAACGCCTGCCGTCGCAGTTGATTCGGCCCACAAACGGCCGATTGCTGCTGCAACTGGACGAGGCCGCCGCCGCTAAGCTACCGTCAGCTACCGGGATCTCGTCGACCGAGGGCAGCCGCAAGCTGGGAACGCTGACCATCTAACGCACGAAGCGGAAACAGGACGAATAGGAAGACGCATGATTCTGGCTGGGGACGTCGGCGGCACCAAGGTTCATTTGGCTTTGTATAACTTCTCAAGCGGCGCTTTGGTGCGCTTGCGTGACGAGAAGTTCCCGGCGGCGGATTACCCCTGTCTGGATGACGTTGTGAACACCTTTCTTAACAAGGGCCCCGAGAAGAAAGACGAGATCGTGGCCTCGTGCTTCGGCTGCCCCGGTCCGGTGAAGGACGGCCGCTTGAAGCTGACGAACCTGCCCTGGACGCTGGACACCCGTGGCCTGCAACGCAGCATCGGCATCGAGCACATCTTTCTGATCAATGATCTTGAGGCTAATGGGTATGGCATCCCCGAGCTCGGTAAGGATCAGATCTTCGTTTTGCACGAAGCTGATTCCAGTGCCGTAGGGCATCGTGGGCTGCTCTCCGCTGGTACCGGGCTCGGTGAATCGGTGCTGGTGTGGGACCCGAAGCTGCGCAGGCATACCCCGCTGCCGTCCGAGGGCGGCCATGTGGATTTTGCGCCGCGTAATGAACAGGAGATCGAACTTCTGCGCTACCTGCAGGGCACATTGAAAGGCCGCGTCAGCTTTGAACGCGTGGTCTCGGGCATCGGCATCCGCAACGTGTATGCGTTTCTACGCGACAGCCAGAAGATGGAGGAGCCGGACTGGCTCCGCAAGCGTATGGAGACCGAGGACCCGAACGCGGTGATCGGGACTTGCGCGGAGGAAGGGTCCGCCGCTATCTGTGTCGAGGCCATGAACATCTTTGCCGCGGCGTTTGGGGCAGTTGCGGGCAATCTGGGCCTTACCCTGCTGGCCTCCGGGGGCATCTACCTCGGCGGCGGCATCGCGCCCAAGGTCCTGCAGCTGATGCAAAACGGCCGCTTCACGAACGCCTTTCTGGACAAGGGACGTATGCGTCCGATCCTCGAGGCCATGCCGGTACGCATCATCCTCGACGACACCTGCGCCCTGTTGGGAGCGGCGGCCTATGCGGAGACGCGCGCGGCGGAGCTCTCCGGGCGTTCGGAACGCGCGGCGTCGTTACCGACCTAGCGCAGATTTTTGTTCCAGCGCCGATCCTCTATCCGCCCCCTGCTATTCAGCGCAGATCATTGCCCGTCTCTTACTCTATTGTCCGCTCCTCACCCTATTGTCATCCTGAACTCTGTTGTCATCCTGAGCGCAGCGAAGGACCTGCAACTCCGTTGTCATCCTGAGCGCAGCGAAGGACCTGCTGTTTGCCTGGCGCGCGCCGTGACAATTCGGCAAGCCGGTTCCCGCCGGAGAAGGACAGAAGGAAAAGCGGCAAAGTTACAGTTAAGCAGCAGCCTCTAGCAAGGAGTCATCACGCTAGAAGAAAAGCAGCGTTCCTTATGCAGGGCGTTGCGAGCGTGTGCGTAGAATGCCGTCATGGCGACCCCGCCCCTCGCGGCAGCACCCAACATCGCCGCAAGCCCTCGATGGCCACGAACCTTGGCGAGTTTGGCTGTGCCTTGGCCGGCGGTGTGTGCCACGGCCCTCAGCCTCGCCGGGGTCTTCAGCATCTGGTCGACGGTGCTGTATCTGTGGGACCTGTGGCGCACCGATCCGCTGAAGTCGATCGGAGGATTTGTCCCGGTTGTCAGCCTCATGCTCATCCTGCGTGCCTGGCATGCACTGGGCTGGCAGACCCGCGGCCGTTGGTGGGGGCTGGCGATACTGCTGCCCACGGTTGCCCTGGTGCACTGGCGCGACCACGCGGTGCTCGAGCTGGTGCTATCGCCTGCGTGGACGATCTTTCTGCCGCCACACTCGCTTGTGGCCTTCGCCTATGTGAGTGGGGTGGTGCTGTTGTTTGGGGGCACGGCCCTGTATCGCGCCGCGTTGTTTCCCATCGCGCTGATTTTGCTCGTGAATCCGGTGCCGCACGTCTTTAATCGCTTCATCGATCTTCCCCTGCAGCATGCTTCGGCGGCCACCGCGCGCGCCTTTGCGCAGGCGCTCGGACAGCGGCTCACCCCCAGCCAGCTGTACCTTATGTTTACGCCGGACTTCGGCATGTTCATCGCACCCGGCTGCAACGGCATTCGCGGCTCGGTGACGATGGGGTTCATCGCGCTGGTTGCGGGATTTCTATACCGCTTCCGGCTCCGGGCCTGGGTGTTGGTGGTCGCCGGGGCTGTGCTGCTGGGCTACGTCTTTAATCTCGTGCGGCTTTGCGTGCTGGTGCTGTACTACGTCGTGGCGCTGCGGATGCCGTGGCTGCAAAGCCGCGCGGAGACCGCGGACTACCTTATCGGCGCGGGGTTGTTTTTTGCGGCGACCCTGCTGCTGTTCGCTGCCATTCAGCGCTTCAACCCGGAAGGGGATCTGCGGCCCCCACCGCTCCAGCGCCGTTTGTTGCCGCCGGGAAGCAAACGCCGGATGGAGCTCGGCCGGCGGTCCTTCTGGGCGCGATGGGGGGCATTCCTCGCGCTGGTTGCGGCAGGCTCGCTCAGCTACGCGCGTGACCTCCGGCAGGTGCATCCCAGGGTCTTCGCTCCTCCCGGCTTTCCAGCGCGGCACGGCGCGTACATTTTGCGGCGCACCTGGGAGGAGAAGCTTTCGGGCGGCCAGACCATCTTCGATTGGGCCGAGTACGCCCGCCCAGGCAGCGCCACGGCCGTCCAGGTGGGCCTCTCGCCGGTGCTGGGCGCGCATGACACCCTGCTGTGCCACACGGCGCGCGGCGAGGACTGGCTCTGGCATGGGGGGATGGCGCTGGCAACGGCCACGGGTCCAGTGAACTTCAGCGCATCGCTTTATAACGATGGAGCGACCGAATACCTGGAAGCCACGACCGTCTGTTCCGGCGATACCTGTGGCCAATGGACGAGCGCTCGCCGGCACCTCGGCTTTGTATACAGCCGGCCGGGGACGGCATCGCTGCTGTCCGGCGAGCCGACGCGGCCGCTCCCGGTGCTGCTCAAGGTGGAAACCCCGGACGCTTCGCTGCCACCGGAGCTGGCACGCGCGCAACTGGTCACGCAGCTCAGGGATTTCATCGCAGGTACCTCGTTAGGGGGACTCACACGACCCTACAGGGTGCGGTAGGCTAGCAGGTAACGGCCCTTATGTCTCGTTTCCGCCTATCCCTGCTGCTGCTGCTGCTCGCATTTCCGGCCCTGAGCCTCATGGGCTGCGGCTCTTCGTACACAGGAACAGGCAGCACGGGCTCGACTGGCGCAACGGGCAGTACCGGCAACACGGGCAGTACAGGAGCTACCGGAACAACCGGCAGCACCGGGAGCACGGGCTCGACTGGCGCAACGGGCAGCACCGGAGCTACAGGCAGCACGGGCGCAAGCGGAACAACCGGGGCAAGTGGAACAACCGGCAGCACCGGGAGCACGGGTACAAGTGGAAGCACCGGCCCGGCAGCGCCCTCCGGCACCGGTATAACCATCACGGGGAAGGTGCAGTCGGGAACCATGCCGATTGTGGGCGCGAGCGTGCAGCTTTTCTCGGCGGGGTTCGCAGGGAACGGTTCCACTCCGATGGCTCTGCTTTCCGCTCCGCTTCTTACCGACGCGAACGGCAGCTTTAGCATCGCCGGGGGATCCTACAGCTGCCCGGCGGCCAACTCCGTGCTCTACCTGACAGCAGCTGGGGGCACGGTGGCTGCAGGAGCAACCGGCTCAAATGCCAACAGCGCGATCAAGCTGATGACCGTACCCGGCATCTGTAGCGGCATCCAGGTAGGAAGCACCTACACCCTCAACGAGCTTACGACCGCAGGCAGCGCCTTCGCCCTGCGTCCCTTCCTCGCACCCGGCGCGCAGCTGGGATCCAGCGTCAGCAACACGAGCGGGTTAGCCCTGGGCGCGGCGACCCTGGCCAGCCTCGTCAACCTGAATACCGGGATGGCACCCGGTTCCGGTTTTCCATCGACAGGCACGGCCCCGTCGCCGAGGCTTCATTCACTGGCCAACCTGCTTCACGGGTGCGTCCTTTCCGCGGGACCGGGTAGCAGCGCCTGTGCCGCGCTCTTCAGCCAGACCGCAGCCGGCGGCGTGAAGCCTGCAGACACCCTGGACGCGGCTCTTGGTATCGCCAATCACCCCGGGAACAACGTCGGGTCGCTGTACACGCTCAGCGGCACCGCCCCGGCGTTCGGTCCCGCCTTATCCGCCGCGCCCGCGGACTGGACTTTGCCGATCGCGTTCACCGGAGGCGGGGTCAACCAGCCCACCGCTGTTGCCGTCGACAGCGTCGGCAGGGTCTGGGTTGCCAACTTTGTCGGATCCGCCAGCCTGTTCAGCAACACCGGCGTCGCTGTGTTTCCGGGCGGGGTCACCGGTTACGGTCTGAATCAATCCTCGGGTGGTGCCGTCGATGCCAGGGACGACTTCTGGGTCACAAACCAGGGCAGCGACTCCTCGGTCAACAGCGGCTTCGGCTCCGTAACGGTGCTCAACAGCACCGGTCCCGCGCTGCCGGGCTCTTCGATTTACAGTGCCGGGGGCATCCATGAGCCGAACGCCATCGCCATCGATACCACCGGCACCGCGTGGATCTGCGACTACTACGACAACGCGGTCACATTGCTGAGCAACGCAGGCGTGCCGCAATCGGGTGCGGGGGGGTACTCTTCCTCGAAGTTCAGCTTCGCCAACAGCATTGCCGTGGACTCGGAACGCAATGGCTGGGTGGCCAACAGTGACGACACCACCATTACCGAAGTCGCGCCGGATGGGTCATCGTTCACGAGCTACACGGTGGGTTCCGGGCCGAGCGCCATCGCCATCGACGCCAACGATAATGTCTGGTCCGGCAACTACTTCGGCGACAGCGTGGGGCTGGTTTCGGGTGGGGTCGTCCGCTCCGGCAGCGGCTTCACCGGGGGCGGTCTCTTCCACCCGCTAAGTCTGGCGACGGACGGCAGCGGGACTGTATGGATCGCAAACTTTCGTGCTCCCGGCATCTCGGAGCTCGCCGGTGCCTCGGCCGCCCAGCCAGGGGCAGCGCTTTCCCCCAGCGCGGGATGGGCACCGGACCTGAATATGCTCCAGGCGCAAAGCTTGGCTATCGATGCCGCGGGAAACATCTGGGTCGCCAGCAATGGGGATAACCGGCTGGTTGAGTACGTGGGCTTGGCGGCTCCGGTGAAGACGCCGCTGCTCGGGGCTACGCGGGTGCCATAGCGTTGTTTCCCAAGCCACCCTCGAGGGCGAAGGAGCGGCCTTCCTAAACCAGCCGGAATCGCTCTCGCATGAGCCGCTGGAAACGTGGCCGCCAGATGAGGTCATAGGCGAGCTCCTTGCCGGGAAACATCGCCAGCGCGGCGGTACGGGCATCGGCGACCATGGCCGCGGCCTCGTCGTAGCTCAACGTATTGTCCTGCGCGATTACGCCCATCACCATGTTCATCATGATTTGCAGACGGCGGAGCAGTTTGGCTTCTTCCTGAAACTCCGGGCTTAACGGAGCCTTGCCGGTGGAGGGCTCAGGGGCTGCGCCCCGGTCTCTCGCAACTTCGTTCGCGGCGTTCTCGTGTGCTTGGATGTTCTTCTCGCCCTCGGCCATTGTCACCTCCCCGCCCGGATGCCCTTGCGGCTCTTTAGTTATACGCTGCCCCTCGCGGCCCTTTAGGGAGACGCCGCCTCCGCCGTCACCGTACCGTCCGGGTGCAGCAAAAAGCTCTCCGCGCCGGCACGATCGGTGCGAAAGGTGTGAATATGGGCGGCTTCGAGGCGATCGAGGATCTCGCGGCGCGGATGCCCGAAGGTATTGTGTTGGCCGACGCTGATGAGCGCGTCTCGCGGGGCCACGGCGGCCAGAAAATCCGGATTTGTGGAGGTCTTGCTGCCATGGTGGCCGACCTTGAGCAGCGTCACCGGGGCGAGCCGGTTATGAGTCAGCATCGCGGCCTCACTGGGAGCCTCGGCATCGCCCTCCAGCAGCACGCTCGCCTGCTGCCAATCCAGCCGCATCACCAGCGAATCGTTATTACGCGCCTCACCGGGGTTCCCGTAACCGGGTTCGGGCGCGAGTACGGTGGCCTCAACCCCGCCCCAGGCGAAGCGGTCGCCGGCGGTGAAGCTGTGCACCGTGATCCCAAGCGTCTGTGCCTGCCCGAGAATCGCCTGCAATGCGGGCGACTCGCCCGGCTGGATGCTTAGCCAGAGCTCACGCGGGCGCAGGTCGCGCAGCACCGCCGGTACGCCGCCGATGTGGTCGCTGTGCGCATGGGTAATTAGCAGGGCGTCGAGCCGTCGGATGCGCCGCGACCAAAGGTACGGTGCCACGACCTCCTCGCCCACATCCCAGCGTGTGGTGAGATTGCCGACCGGCCCCCCGGCATCGACCAGCAACGTGCGGCCCTCGGGCGAGACGACCAGCAGCGAGTCGCCCTGGCCCACATCAAGCGCGGTCACCTCCATAAGCCCCGGGTGCAGCCCCGGCGGTGCAGGCCACAGCACGACGAGCAGCAGCAGCCCCATAGCCAAGGCTCCCGACCAGATAGCCGCCTTACGACGCGCTCGCAAGGCCCAGCACGCAAACGCAAGCAGAATGCAGAAGCCCGCAATGCATACAGGGGGAGGCCCGGGCAGCCGCAGGTCGCCCAGTGCTGCATGCCCGAGGTGATCCACCACGCCCCGGACAAGATGCAGCAGTAACGCCGTAAAGGCCGCCGGGATCGCCGCGGCCCACGCCCCCAGTAGGCCCGCCAGAAAGGTCAAGACTCCGGCTCCCGCCAGCACGGCGGCCAATGGCGCGACCAGCAGGTTGCCCGGCATGGCGAGCGGCACGGCACGGTGGAAGTACAGCGCCATGGGCAACGCCATGCAGAGCTCGATTGCTGCCGAGAAGATCGCGGCCTCCGCGACCAGCACGCCCGCACGCACAACGAGGGCCGGCAGGACGCGCGCCCCGGGGTAGCCGGAGAGATCGCGGCAAAGCGCACCCCACAGGCGCAAGCGCACCCGTCGTAATGCGGTATCGGGGTGCAAGAAGGCGTCCAGCTCGATCGTCTCCAGGCGGCTGTAACTGCTGCGCCACCCGGCTAGGAGCCGCTCCGCCACGGGCACGCCCAAGCCTGTAACTGCCAGGATCACGAGCGCGGTCATCTGGAAGCTGGGCTCGAACAGCGCCCGGGGATCCCGTACCAGAATCAGCAGCGACGCCGCCCCCAGCGCGTTCAGCCCCGAGCTCTGCCGGTCCAGCGCGCGGGCAATCAGATACACGCTGCTCATGGCCAGGGCACGCTGCGCAGGAACCCCGAAGCCGGTCACGAGCGCGTAGCCGGATGCCAGCCCGAGCGTCACCGCAACGGCCGGCCACTCCGGCATCCGCAGCCGCCGCAGCAGCCAAAATACGGCACCGGTGAACAGCGCAATATGTAATCCGGAGACGACAAAGAGGTGAAAGGTGCCGGTACGCTCAAAGCCGGCGCGCAGCTCCGTCGTGAGGGCGGTGCGATCGCCGAACAGCATCGCCGCGAGCATGGCGGCATCGGACGGCGTAAGCCGGATCGCGGCCGGGAGCCTGGCCTCCAGGGAAGAGCGTGGCAGAGCCTCAAGGCGCGTCGCCGCCCAGCGCTGCACCGTCTGCAAACGGCAGGCGAACGTGCCGCGTCCCGCCCCGAGCACCTTTACGCGGCTCGCCTTGGCGCTGGCCGTCGCACCGATTCCCTGGCCGAGCAGCCAATCGGCATAGCTGAAGGCTCCGGGATCCCGATAAACCTCCGGAACCCTTAACCGCAAGGCGATCTGCACGAGATCGCCGCATTGCAAAGCGGAGCCGCCCCCGATTACGGTCAGGCGCACGCCCCCGCTGAGAGGCTGCATCGCGGAGACATCCGGTGTAATCCGCTCGACCGCGTCTACGGCCAGGTCGATGGATGTGGAGGGCTCACCGGCGTCCCCCTCCCACCCCCCGGGTTCAATCAACCATGGTGCCGGCGACGCAGACATGGGTGCGGCCCTGTTGCTCTCCCGCGAACTCAGCGTGCGGAGGGAGACGACTCGCCCCCGCACCGCGCGGCTGAGGCCGTCGGCGTAGCTCGTCAACTCGGTCTGGCGCGGCACCGGTGCTTGCAGCTGCGCACACCAGCAGCCCACCCCTGCCCACAAGGCGAGTACACTCAGCCAGCCGACAGTCTGTCCGCGCGAGCAACTCACCACGCTCAGCAACAAGAGCAGCGCCACGGAAACCAGGAGCACGGGAGGGGTGTGCCAGTTTCGCGCCAGGGAGATACCGCCGGCAAAGGCCAGGGCGGCCAGCAGCAAAGGCAAGCGCCGCGCCCGCAGCGGTTCAACGAGCGGACGCCCAAACATCCAGAATGTGGCAGCACCGACAGCCGGCATGAGAAGCGCTACGTGAGTTGTATGAGCTAAGAGCTAGGAGCTAAAAGCTAAACCTCTCCCCTCCAGTCTCCCACGTCGCGGCATAGCACGGCCAGGGTTTCCAGATGGTACGTTTGGGGGAATAGGTCGATCAGATGGAGTGCCGTGAGCCGGTAGCCTGCGCCGGTCAGCACGGCGAGATCGCGTGCCAGCGTGGTCGGATCGCAGGATAAATACACGATCTCCGGGGGAGCAAGGCGCGCCAGGAACGCGCAGGTCTCCGCTCCCGCCCCCGCCCGCGGTGGGTCCAGTACGACCAACTCCGGCTGCTCCCGCTCGAGGACGGCGCGTTGCAGAAAATCCAGTGTCGTCGAGGGTATGGCCCGGTGCTGCGGCCCAAGTTTGGCGAGTGCCCGCGCCGCCTCGGCGCTGGCTGCGGGATTGGCCTCAACTGCCGTAACAGCCTCGAAGCGGCGCGCCAACACACGCGAAAACAGCCCTACCCCGGCGTAAAGATCCCAGGCCAGCTCCCCCCGGCGCTCCCCACACACCAATCGCACCAGCGTAGGCAGCAGAAAACGGTTTACCTGGAAGAAGCCGCCGCGCGTGATCCAGTACGTTTCATCTCCGACCGTGTAGGCCATCCCCGCCGCTCCCCAACTCGCCAGGGTGTCCAGCGCACGGCCGGAGCGCGGATCCACGCGCACGGCTCCGGCACCGCTGAGCTCGGGACACAGTGCGCGGGCCGCGTCGACCGCCCTGGCGAAGCCGTTTGCCTCGATCTTCAGCTTTCCAACGCAAAGCATCGTCGCTTGCACGCGAGATGCATCGCCGTCGCAGAACAGCTCAACCTCCTCGGTGGCGTCGAGCAGGTGTGCCATGTCTCGGCTGTTGCCGGCGGCGGCCAACAGCGCCTCCGCGCTGCGCCACAGGGGCGGCGCGGCGATCGGGCACATGGTGATCGGAAGGAACTCCTTCGTCTCCCGGACGCTGTAGCCGAACCGCAGCTCACCCCCCACACGCCGGACCCGCATACGAATCCGATTGCGATACCCATACGGCTCCGGCGAAGCCCAGCGCTGCACCGGCGGCACGGCGGAGACGCCTGCCCGGGCGAGCGTTTCGCCCAGGATCGCCTCCTTCATCGCGAGCTGCGCCGGATACGCCGCTATCTGGTACTGGCAGCCACCGCAAACGCCAAAGTGCACGCATCGGGGTGCGGTGCGATCCGGTGACGCTTCGAGGACGGCCAGCGGCGATGGCCCCTCCATCGCATCGCGCCCTTGCTGCCTCTGGGTCAAATAAACCGACTCACCCGGCAACGCGAAGGGCACCAGAACGGCCTCGCCCGCGGCGGTGTGTGCCAGCCCATCGCCACCGTATACGGCCTTTTCGATGCGCAGCGATTTGCCTGTGTTCTCGGCGGGGATCACGCGAGAGCCTCATCGCCCGCGACCTCGTCCAGGGGCATGTAAAACAGGCTCAGGCGGGGCAATCGCCTCGCCTCAAACAGCTTTTTCTGCACGAAGCTCTCCCGCACCTGTCGCAGCTGCACGGCTCCCATCCGCGCGCGCAAGGGGGCCAGTTCCCGCTCGGCGGTCTCGCGCAGAGTGAGCAGCTCCGCTTCAGGTAGGTTGGCGACCAGACCCGCATGCAGACGCTCCTCCAGAACGGTGAGATTGCGGTCCAGCTCATCGAGCGCTGGATGCCCCCCTTTCCATGTCTCCAAAGCCAACTCACGCAGCCGCGAGCCTGTGCCCACCAACACAGGCCGTATCGCGGGCAACGCCTCTGCCCCGGCTGCGAGCTCCAGCAGAGCCGCGTTGCGGTCCAGGAATCCAGCCACACGCGCTATTTCGAAACCCGTGTCTGCGCTTGTCTTTTCGGGTGCTTGCACGCCCACGGCCGCCTCAGCCATCTCAGTCGCGGCAGCCATCACGGCCTGCGCGCACCAGGCCAGCCCGTTCACCTTGGCGAGCCTGCCCTTGGCACGCGCCTTGCGGGCCTCATGCCGGTCGAAGGCATCGTCAATGCCCCGCAGCACCGCCGCAAGCGGCACCCCAGCCTCGCGCCACGTCTCAATCAGCGCCCAATCCAGTGTCGATAACAGCAGCACCGAGCCGCGCCTCGCGACGAAACGCTCCTCAATTTCGCTGAAGTATTCGAAGTAGTTCATGGAAATAGCGAACAGCGAACAGATAAGAGCAGCAAACAGGAAACAGCAAACAGTTTCCCGTGGAACAGGGCAGGGTCGATGGTTCGTATGGTGTTCTTTCCGTGGCTGCTAACGTAGCAATGATCTGCCTGTTTGCTCATTTCTGCTTGCTGTTTGCTTACTTTCTACTCTTCTGATTCCTCTCCCAGATCAGCCGCAACCCATTCAACGTAAGCATCGGCTCCACGCGCTCCACATGCTTGCAGTCGGCGGCGATCAGGTTTGCAAGACCGCCGGTGGCAATCACCTTTGTCTCCGGTCCAAGCTCCGCGATCATCCGCTCGAGAATGCCGTCGATCAGGCCGATGTAGCCGTAGTACAACCCAATCTGGATGTTGTCCGTCGTGTTCGTGCCGATAATCTTGGCCGGCTTCTTGATCTCCACGCGCGTCAATCGCGCCGCGCGTGCAAACAGCGCCTCGGCCGAGATGCCCAGCCCCGGCGCAATGGCCCCGCCCAGAAACTCGCCCTTGCTCGAAACCACATCGAAGGTGGTCGCCGTGCCGAGGTCCACCACGATCGCCGGTCCCCCGACTAGATCGAACGCCGCGACGCAGTTCACGATGCGGTCGGCACCTGCCTCGCCGGGGTTGTCTGTCAGCACGGGTACCCCCGTCTTCACGCCCGGCTCGATAAATAGCGGCCGCGCGTGGAAGGTGCTCTCGCAGATGCGTCGCATCGTCGCATCGAGCGGCGGCACAACCGAAGAGACCACCACTCCTGTCACCTCGCTCGGGTTTAGGGCGCGCAGTTGAAAAAGGCTCTGGAAGACGACCCCGATCTCATCGGAGGTCTGCCGATAGGGCGTGGTGATGCGCCAATCGGCCACCACACGCGGTTGGTCCGGCACGGACAGATCGAAGAGCCCGATCACTGTATTGGAGTTGCCGATGTCGAGTGCCAGTAGCATGCGTTCCGTGTTGCCCCGAAGTCTTTCCTATAGCTCCCGCACGCCGCCGGAGCGCACCGCACGGCGGGTGCCGTCATCGCCATCGACCAGTAGAAATCCCCGCTCGTCCAGGCCCGCCGTCGTGCCAGTATAGCCGCCGTCCTCGGGCACGCTCACGCGCTTGCCGCACAGCCATGTGGAGGCCTGTGTGAGCCGCGCCAGGATCCCCTGTCCATCCCCGCCCGCCGCAAAGTCTCTCTCCAGCGCGGCGACATACCCATCGATCTTCACCAGCAAAGCGATCAACAATGCCTGCCGATCGGGCTCCGCCCAACCCTCCCGTCGCAGCGAGGTTGCCACTGCCGCCAGATCCTCAGGGAACTCCCGGTGGGCGACGTTGATGCCTACGCCGATTACCGCATAGCGAAGCGGGGAGGACTCCCCCGCCCCCAAACCAGCCATGGGCAGAGCTGCGGTCTCAACTAGAATGCCGCCCAGTTTTTTACTTTTCCTGCCGTCCGGATCTTGCCGCGTCACAAGGTCATTGGGCCAGCGAATGTCCGTGACCAACCCGCTCACCTCGAGAATGGCTTCCCAGGCCGCCAGACCTGTTATCAGAGAAAGATGCGCAGCCCAGGCCGGAAGCCGTGGTGTGAACAGCGCACTCACATACAAGCCGTCACCCGGTGCGGAGTGCCAGGCGTGCCCTCCGCGGCCCCGTCCGGCTGTCTGCGCATCGGCAACCCAAACTCCGCATGTGCCTCCACGCATCGCCGCTTCCAGGGCTAGATCGTTGGTCGAAAGCACCACGGGGAAGTGCTGCACCGAGCCACCCAGCCGTGTATGGCGGAGGGCTCTATTTACCTCGGCGACATCGATGGAAGGGGTGACGCGAGGCAACGGCGGCATGCGCCTCCTATGCTATCGCTCCGGCCCGCATCCAATGCTGAAGTAAGTGCGCAAATGGCACCGCTCACCCCCATCATGCCGGTTCAACTCGTCTCCTCGCTCCCCCATCAGGCCGCCATGTTGTTTCTGCTGGCCCTGTCGGTCGCTTGCGCCTCTTGGACCGTCACGCATGAGGAGATCTTTCGCGAACCGCGGGACTTCTGCAAAAAGCAGAGCGAGAAGGCACGCGCCTTGCCTGTGCGCAAGATCTTTTACCTGTTCACCTGCGAGTATTGCTTCTCGCACTACATCACAGCCCTGGCACTATTCCTGTTTCGCTTCCAGCTGCTGTATGCGGGGTGGCGCGGTTACCTCGTTGCGTGGTTCGGTACCGTGTGGGTAGCCAATTTCTACATGAGCCTCTACAACCGGCTGCGGCTTGATATCAAACACGAAAACGTGGCGATCGCCGTTGAGCAGGTAGCCCTGCCCGCGGAGTCACCGCAGGCCGCGGCAAAGTGAACGTCCACCCCTGAGCTAACGCCTGGCGCAAGCCCGTCATCCTATGGGGGAGGGAGACGAACACAATGGCGAGCGATGAAGCGAATCCGCAAAAGATGCCTGAGCCGCGCGGCTTCGGTGAGCATACCCGCGGGCTTGCCGGTGAGTACGCGCACGAACAGGGCTGGGGTCTCGATGAGAGCGAGCGCACGCGACAGGCGCATGCCCCGCAGGACACCGACGGCGGCACGGACTATGACTACGGCGCGCGCGATTTTGGTGACGAGCCCGTGAATACCGCAATCGACCATGAAGACAAACTGCAGGACAAGACCGCCACAATCAGCACGGAAGGCAAGGAGTAATTCAGATGTCAGAACACAACACCCACGCCAGCAAAGACACAGTCGAAGCCATGAAAGAGAATGATGGGCATGCCACAGGGCATGACGATGCGGTCCCGGGCGGAGCCCACGCTCACTCACCGGCAGCGCACGAGACGGGTGCAAAGGCCCACACCAAGCCTGTTGGCGATCAGCGCGCCATCGCCGATAAAGAAGAATCAACCCGCAAGGATGGCCGGGCCACGGAGAGCTACCGCAACGCTTGATTCTGCGATCTCCAAAAAAGAAGGGCACCGTTGACCGGTGCCCTTCTTTTTGGTCCTTGCTGTAGGAAGCACCAGTTATTTTCCGAGAACCTTCTCCTGCGTTTCACGCTCTTTGCTGCCCACGCTGTTGGTGATGCCCTGGCCATCTCCCGTCGGCACCTGCGCATGACGCGATTCGGTCAGCCCCGTTCCTTCGTCGATGGATTTAGGCTGGTTGTCGCGCCCATCCGTGGAGTGAAAAGAACGATTGCCGCCAGTTTGCGCGCCATCGGCATTCTCATAGATCTTGGCATCCTCGCCGCGGCCCATATCCTGTGGATTCATACTCGGCTCAAGGTCCATTTCGGCGGAGTTCACGTCCTGCTCGGTCTCTGTGTGCGGCGTTGTCTGCATTGCCATGGTGTTTCTCCTCACGCCGTAGGACGCCGGAGAGGAACCGGATGGGTGCCCCATGCTTTCACCGTACCATCGTGAAAGGGGTGGGGTGCCGTCTGCGAAGCAAACGACTTCTCGGCTGGCCTGAACCGGAGACTCGTGTAAACAAAGCACCCCGCCTTTTGCCAGAAGCGACAAAGAACGGGGCACCCTGCACTATGCCGCTGGCAACGCTTTCAGCGCAGCCTCGGCCTTTTCTTTCAACGCGCGCGTCTCTGCGGCCTGCTTCTTCAGGCCATCCACAATAGGCGCAGGGGCCTTGGCAAGGAAGCTCTCGCTGCCAAGCTGCTTTTCCGCAGCCATCAGGCCTTTGTCGAGCCGCGCGAGCTCTTTCGTCAGCCGCTCACGTTCCGCCGCCACATCGATCTGCCGCTCGTAAACAACCGCCACATCGAACTGTGTTGTAGAACGGGCATTGGCGCCCCGCAGCGTTTCGCTTGCGAGCTCCACGGAAGCGACACGCGCCAGCCGTGCCAGCAGATCCGCATTCCTGTCGGCAAGCGCGGCGATGCGGTTGGAGGCATGCACCTGGATGGGTGTGGCTTCCTTCTCCGGCACACCCAACTCCTTGCGCAACGCCCGCACCGTCACCACGAGTTCCTGCAGCAGGTTCATGGCCTCCACGCTGGCGGCGTCCGCAACGAAATCATTGGGCTGCGGATAGCGTGTGAGTGCGATCGACTTCGCCGGGGCAGACACATCTACCTGCCCGTGCAGCGCGTGCCACAGCTCCTCCGTAAGAAACGGCATAAAGGGTGATAACAAACGCAAAGCCGCTTCAAATACGCTGACCAGCGCGCCCAAGGTGAGCGCGGTGGCATCGTTCTTCTCGCCGTCGAAGTTCAACCGCAGCTTCGAAAGCTCGAGATACCAATCGCAGAACTCGCCCCAGAAGAACTGGTAGACGGCGTTGGCCGCTTCGTCGAAGCGGTAGTCCGTAAGTGATTTCTGTACTGAGACCGCGACGGCGTCGAGGCGGGCGAAGATCCAGCGCGTTTCGAGAGGGGTGCCTTCGGGGAGCAAACCGGGAGCGTCGGAGGAACGCAGATGCCCTTCGGGAAGGGCAGAAAGGGAAGGAGATTGCGCCAGGGGAGAGTGCAGCGAGACGCGGTAGCCGGCATCGCGTCCCCGTTCGATCTGCATCGCAAGAAATCGCGCGGCATTCCATATCTTGTTCGCAAAGGCACGATAGCCTTCCGTGCGTGCCTCGCTGAACGCGATGTCGGTGCCCGGCGAGGCCTGCGAAGCCAGCGTGAAGCGCACCGCATCCGTGCCATATTGGGTAATCATTGTGATGGGATCGACCACGTTGCCCTTGGTCTTCGACATCTTTTGCCGGTCCGCATCGCGGATCAGCCCATGGATGTACACATGCCTGAACGGCACCGTGTCGCCGAGTGTACGTTGGCTTCCATCCGGCATCGGCACATCGGCCACCAGGTGGCAGCCGAGCATGATCATGCGCGCCACCCAGAAGAACAGGATGTCGAAGCCGGTGACGAGGAGATCCGTCGGATAGAACGCAGCGAGATCGGGCGTGAGCGTGTCGGTGCCGTCCCAGCCAAGGACGGTGAAGGGCAGCAGACCCGAAGAGACCCACATGTCGAGAACGTCGGTTTCCTGACGCAGGTCGCTCCCCCCGCATTTCGTGCAGGCCACCGGTATGTCGCGCGTAACCATGATCTCGTGGCAGGCGTCGCAGTGCCATGCGGGGATGCGATGACCCCACCACAACTGACGCGAGATGCACCAGTCATGGAGGTTGTTCATCCATTCAAAATAGGTCTTCGTGTAGTTCTCCGGCGTGAATTGCACATGGCCGTCGCGCACGGCCGCCATGGCCTTGGCTGCCAGCGAAGGGCCACCCCCCGCGGGCTCCTTGTGAACAGCGATGAACCACTGGGTCGAGAGACGAGGTTCAATCACGGAGCCTGTGCGCTGACTGATCGGCAAAGTCAGCGCATGATCCTTTACGGCCACCAGCGCGCTGCTGGCTTCGAGGTCCTGCACGATGCGTTCACGGGCGGCAAAACGGTCAAGGCCATCGTACGGTGAGCCCTCCAGTTGGATGCGCGCCTGTTCATCCATGATGGACGGCTGCGGGAGGTTGTGGCGCTGGCCGATGGCAAAGTCATTGGGGTCGTGCGCGGGCGTGACCTTCACGGCACCGGTGCCGAAGTCGGGGTTGGCCCAAGTGTCTGCGATGAGAGGGATCTCTCTGCCGACAAGCGGCAGGACAAGCAGCTTGCCGACGAGGTGCTGATAGCGTTCATCGGTCGGGTTCACGGCGACGGCGACGTCGCCCAGTATGGTCTCAGGGCGGGTGGTCGCGATGACCACGGAGCCTGTGCCGTCGGCGAGATCATAGCGGATGTGAAACAGCTTGCCGGCGCGCTCCTCATTATCGACCTCCAGGTCGGAGACGGCGGTCTGGAGCTGTGGATCCCAGTTCACGATGTAGGCTCCGCGATAGATAAGCCCCTGCTCCCACAGGCGGACAAACGCCTCACGCACGGCCACGCTGAGCCGCTCGTCCATCGTGAAAAACTCGCGGGCCCAGTCAACGGACGCGCCCAGCCGGCGCATCTGCTCGGTAATAGCGCCACCGTACTGCTGCTTCCACGCCCACACACGTTCCGTGAAGGCCTCACGGCCCATCTGCTGCCGGTCCGGTCCGCCCTCGGCCGCAAGCTGCCGCTCCACCATCATCTGCGTCGCGATACCGGCGTGATCGGTGCCCGGTACCCATACGCTCCGTTCACCGCACATGCGGTGCCAGCGCGCGAGGATGTCCATCTCTGTCTGGTTGAGCATATGGCCCATATGCAGGCGGCCGGTGACGTTGGGCGGCGGCAGCAGCTGGACGAAGGGCGTCTGCGCTGGGTCGTTTGCCGCCGGTGTAGGCGTGTCAAAAAGCTTTTCAGCAATCCAATAGTTCGCCCATTTTTCTTCAATGGCCGCGGGGTCGTACGCCTTGGGGAGCTCGGAATTCATAGGAAACCAGCCTAGCAGGGCTAGTACAATAAAGCGTGATGAGCGAACAGACTGCCACAGCCGTCGCGGACGCCCCTGCGGTCCCAAAAACGGAAGCTGCCACACCTGCGGCCACCAAGCCGCATGCGACCAAGTACACCCGCAATCAGCCCTACGCCTCGCGCGTGCTCGTGAACAGCCGTCTGACCGGCCCCGAGAGCGAGAAGGAGACCATTCATATCGAGCTCGCGGTGGAGCCGGGGATGACCTACACGCCCGGCGATGCGGTCGGCATCATCCCCACCAATCGCGAGGCGCAGGTGATGGAGGTGCTCGAGGTGCTCGGCTTCATGGGCACGGAGCGCGTGCTCGATTTCTACAAAAAAGAAACTGACTTGCACGATGCGCTCACGCAGCATCTCGGCATCGGCAAGCTGGCGCGCGGCAGCGTGAACAACTATGCCAAGCTCTTCGGCGAGAATGTGCCGCAGGGCCTGAAGGCGCTGCAGGGGCAGGAGAACAAGGCTCAGGCCGAGGAGTACGTCTGGGGCCGTGAGTTTGTCGATCTGGTGCGTGAGTTTCCCGGCGGCATCACCGACCCCCAGCAGTGCTTCAATGTGCTGCAGCGCCTAACGCCGCGCATGTACTCCATCTCCAGTTCGCAAGCCGCGCACCGTGATTCTGTGCACACGACGGTCCGTGTCATCAAGTACCACGCACACGGCCTGGACCGGCAGGGCGTCTGCTCCGGTCACATGGGGGAGCGTGCGCCGGTGAACGGCTCACTGCCGATTTTTTTACACGAAAACAACGCCTTCCGCCTGCCCGAAAGCGGGGACGCGCCGGTGATCATGATCGGCCCCGGCACCGGCATCGCCCCCTTCCGCGCCTTCCTGGAACACCGTCAGGCGCTCGGCGAGAAAGGCCCGATGTGGCTCTTCTTCGGCGAGCAGCGCCGCGTCTCGGACTTCCTCTATGAGGAGCAGTTCAATGCCATGCTGGCCGATGGCACACTGGCGAAGCTCGACACCGCCTTCTCGCGTGACAGCCACAAAAAAGTCTACGTGCAGGACCGCATGCGCGAGCACGCGGCGGAGCTCTATGACTGGCTGGAGCGCGGAGCCTACTTCTATGTCTGTGGCGATGCCACGCGCATGGCCAAGGATGTCGAAATTGCTCTCCTGGACGTTATTGCGCAGGGTGCGGATAGCACGCTCGAGCACGCCAACGAGTATCTCGCCGCGATGAAGAAAGCCAAGCGGTATCAGCGCGACGTGTACTAGCGCCTCGCCGGTGGACGCGGAGTCAGCACAAGCGGGGAAGACGGGGCGTGATCCGGCGATCCGTCTCGCCTTCGTTGCCGTGCTCGTCGGGGTGCTCGGCTACCTTTCCCGCCATGCCCTCATCGATGACGCGCTTATCTACGCGCGTTACATCGCTAATGCCCTGCATGGGCAGGGCCTTGTGTTCAATGCCGGGGAGCACGTCAACGCGCTGACCTCCCCGCTTTATTCCTACCTTGTTCTCGCTGTCGCGAAGCTGAGCGGCGGCCATGTACTGGCGGCTGCGGCTTTTATATCAAGCGCTGCATTTTTGGCGGCGTGCGCCATCGCTGAAATCCTGGTGCCGTTCGCGGGCATTCTACTGGCTGGCACGGGGTATTTTTACACGCTCGTCGGCATGGAAACTGCGCTCTTCCTCGGCATGTTGCTCACGACGATTCTGCTGCTCGAGCGGCGACAGGAAAACTGGCTTCCTACGGTGTGCATGCTGTTGATGCTGACGCGCTTTGAGGGTGGCGCGCTGCTTCTGCCCCTGGCTTGGGAGCTTCATCGACGGCGTCGCTGGCCGGCCTTGCGGGCTTACCTGCCTGCCGTGCTGGTTGCCGCGGCCTACCTCGCTATGAATCACCACTGGTATGGCTCGTATCTGCCTGCCTCGGCAGGCGCAAAGTTCGGGCAAGGCAAATCCGGCTACTGGGGGCGGTGGCCATTCGCATTTCTCAACACGGCATACCAGCTCAAGCCGGAGTTTTTGCCGACGCTGTATGTGGTCCTGGCTGTCGTGCTGTTGGTGATTCCTGGCCTACGCAAGCTGCGGCACACCGCGCTGCTGCGCGTAGGCCTGCCATTTCTCGGCATTCTCCTTTGCTTCTACCTCCTTTTCAATATTCCTGGTTATAAGTGGTACTACGCGCCATTCCTCTGCTTTGCCATGGTGTACGCCTGTGCGGCGTTGCCCGCCTTCGGCTGGTGGCGTTGGGCGGCGCTGCCCGTGATCCTGCTCTCGGCGTGGTCCGCGGAGCGCCGCTTTAACCCGCCGGGAATCTCCGCACCCGTGATCCGGCCCGCAGTTGCCGAGAACGACGGTTACCCCGGCATCGCACGCTGGCTCCAGGCAAACGCTCCGGAGCATGCACGCGTGGAGGCTGCGGAGATCGGCATGCTCGGCTGGTACTGCCCGCGTTGCGATGTGCAGGACATCCTTGGGTTGACCTCACCCAAGAATGCCGACCATATCGCCCATCGCGACCTGCATTCCTGGCTCGCCGAGGATCATCCGGACTACATCGTCATGCACCATGGGCAGTGGCCCTTTGAGGATGCCGCCCGCAACGATCCGGCGTATGAGACTGTGCCGATCGACTTCGGAAGGGTCGTCTACCTGCTCCAGCGCCGGCGCTACATGCTGCCCTAATTACACGCGATGCAGGTCGCTGCGCCAAGTCTCGATCGCCTCTGCCAGATGGGTGTGCGATAGCCTGAAACCATGACAGACAAACGTATCGGCGTGCACGTCGGCACCGCAGGCGGTGCCTGGACTGCGGTGAAACGTGCGGTGGATGCTGGAGCCAATACGTTTCAGATCTTTTCCGCCAGTCCGCGCACCTGGAAGTGCGGGCCGGTGAAGCCGGAAGATGCGAGCCGAATGCGGGCGGAGTTGAAAGCCAACGACGTGGGTCCGCTTGTGATTCACGCGAGCTATCTAATCAATCTCTGCTCCCAGAGTGAAACCGTGCGTACCAACTCGATAGCCGGATTTCGCGGTGAGGTGGAGCGCGCGCTGGCTCTGGGCGCCGGCTTTCTTGTGCTGCATCCCGGCTCATGGAAGGGGTTGACCCGTGACAGGGGCTTACGCTTGGCCGCGCAGGGGATGAGCAGGCCATCGCCGGTTTGCCTTGGACGGAGAGCAACCTCCGCGTTCTGATCGAGAACACGGCAGGCGCGGAGTTCTCGCTGGGCGGCAGCTTCGAGCAGGTTGCCGAACTCGTGCATGTGCTGAAGCCCTGTGCGCCGGTCGGTGTCTGTTTGGACACCTGCCACACGCATGTTGCGGGCTATGACCTGGTCTCGACCGAGGGCTACGATGCGACGATGTCGAAGGTGGCAGACACCATCGGCACCGACGCCGTGTACGTCTGGCACTGCAACGATGCGAAAGCCCCGCTGGGCTCGAGGCTCGATCGCCATGAGCATATCGGCGAAGGCACAATCGGCGCGGCCGCCTTTGGCAGACTGCTGCACGATGCGCGTTTCGCCCATGCGGCCTTTATCGCGGAAACGCCGGTCGATGAACCCGGCGATGAGCAGCGCAACGTCGCTGCGCTGCGAGCCCTTTCAGGGGCCTGACCTGGGCGGCTTTATACAGTTTTTTCCGCACGGGCCAGACTCGCTGCCATCTCTGGCCTTGCGGAGGGGCTGGTAAAGGCCTGGTCCACGCGCTCCGTAACAAAGCCGCTGGTATCACGCAGGGCTGCAATCGCTTTATCGTAGCGGCCGCGCATGGAATTGGTGCGAATCTCAAACATCTCACGCAGCATCTGCGTGCCGTCGCGCAGATAGCTGATGCGGCTGCGTTCGTCATGGCCCCAGGTAACGGGCACTTCCACGATGCGAAAGCCGAGCTTCTGCGCAATAAACAGGATCTCCGGATCGAAGCCCCAGCGCTCGATCGTCTGCAGCCGGAAGATCGATTGCGCGGCCTCACGGCGAAACGCCTTGAAGCCGCACTGGGTGTCCTTGTAGGGCAGACCCATCACCGTCCGCGTGAGCCAGTTATAGCAACGGCCGAAGAAGCGTCGATAGAGCGGCTGGTGCCTGGTCTGCTTTGCCTGATCCAGCCAGCGCGACCCAATGGCAACATCCGCTCCGTTGCGGATGGCTTCAAACAGCCGCTCGGCCTCCTCGATGGGCGCGGAAAGGTCGGCATCGGTGAACATGACGATTTGCCCGGAGGCCTGCAGCAGGCCATTGCGTACAGAAAACCCCTTGCCGCAGTTGCTGGGGTTTTCAATGAGGAACAGCTCAGGATGCGTCTTCCGCCAGCGTTGAACGACCTCCACGGTCGCATCGGAGGAGCCATCGTCCACCACCAGAACCTCGGCCTCCCAGCCGCGTTCCCGGACACAGGAAAGCACATGCTCGAGCGTTCGCGCGAGACGTTTTTCCTCGTTGTAGGCCGGGATAACGATACTTACCTGGGGGCCACTCACCGCGCACTCTCCTCTGGATGCCTTCGAAGAAAGGCGTCGTTATAGAATACAGGAGCGTGTGGCTCCCTTGTCATCTGTTTGACCCATCCAATCTATCTGACTTTGCCCAGCATGCGCTTGATTTCTCTAATTTCGGAGATCGCTGGGTGACGTGTGCGGCTTTCTGATGGCAGTGCGGCCCGGTTTCCCTACGGAAAAGGTCTTACGTACTCAGACATGAGGGGGCCAAGCATCCCTGATACCCAAGCCAAGCGCAGCGATATTGGAGCCAGGCGCAGCGATATTGACACTAAGCGCAGCGATATTCACACTAAGCACAGCGATCGCGGCACAAAGCGCAGCGCCCATGCCCCGGCGTCCCCCGGCATGGTGCGCCTGGCCCGCATTCTCACTGTAGCCGTATTTGGCGCGGCTGCCGCGTACTACATCCTCTTCTCCTTCCACTGGAAGCTGATGCTGGATTCAGCGGTGATGCATTACGTCGTCTATCTCATGCAGCACGGGATGCGGCCTTACCTCGAAATCAGCGACAACAACATGCCTGGGGCTTACTTCACGGAGGCGCTGGCGATGCGGGTCTTCGGCCCCGGCGACCTCGCATGGCGGTTTTATGAGTATGCCCTGCTGGCCACGATGACGATCTCGATGATCCTGCTTGCCCGGCGCAGCGAATGGGCTGCCGGCGTGTTCGGCGCGGGCATGTTCATCGCTCTGCACAGTGCCGAAGGCCCGCAATACGCCGGTGAGCGTGAACTGGCCGTGGCTGCCTTGCTGCTGCTCTCCTACCTTTGGCTCTTCGCGGCTGTGCGTAGACTGTCGCCACTTTTGCTCCTCCCTGTCGGCATCGCCGGTGGCTTGGCTGCGGCTATCAAGCCGACGTATCTGCTCTTCACCCTGGTCCTGCTCCTCCTGATGAGCTGGGAGCTGCGCCGCCGCTCCGTATCCCCTTGGCCTTACCTGTTGTGGGGTCTCGGCGGCATGTTGACCGTGGGCTTGCTTTGCCTCGGGTTTCTTTTGCGATACCACGTGCTGGGCGGATTTCTCTTTATCCTGCTCAAGGTCCTGCCGACCTATGCCGGCTTTGCCGCGCCATCTTGGGGCACCATGTTCCGTGCGGCACTGCCGCGGTCCGTGCTGTTGATGGCGTTGCTGACCATCCCGCTGGTCTTCGCAAACCGGCGGCGCGAAGGTCCCCCGTCCTGGGAGCGCCGCGCCCTCGTTGCCGGCATGCTTCTGGCCCTGGGCTCTTTTCTGGCCCAGCATAAAGGCTTTTTTCATCATCGCTACGCCTTTGTTTCATTGCTGTTTCTGCTCATGGGCCTGGAGATCTTCACCGCGCTCCGAGCGACAGGCTGGCCACGTCTGCTGGCCGCCGCCGTGCTCCTGTACGCGCTGGCCGGATTTGCGCCCCGCATGGTGCGCGCCGGTTCCCAGGTGCCTGGCGAGACGCAATTCGCGCGGTCGCTCGGGAGCGATCTACGCACGCTTCGCGGTGCAGGCAACCTCGATGACAAGGTGCAGTGCTTCGATCTTGTGTACGGCTGCCTGAACGCGCTCTACCACGAACATATTGTCGAAAACACCGGTTTTACAGGCGATCTGCTTTTCTTCTCCCCGCAAGAAAGTGCAGCGCGCGCATACTATCGTGCCCGCTTCTGGAGCCTCGCCCAGCGCGATCCAGCTTCCGTTCTTGTGGTCAGCAATCAGTCTCCACTCGAGGCCAACAGCTACAGCCGGATCCGCTACTGGCCGGAGTTCGAGTCCTATCTTGCGAGCCGTTACGTGCTCGTTGCCGAACGCACCTTTCCGCATGAGCGTTTCATGCTTTACTCGGCCACACCCCGTACTCCGGGCGAAGCGGACAGCTATCGCCTGTACCTCTATAAAGGTTCACCTCTCCTCGATAGAGTGCCCGCGCTCATCTCTACAAAAATGCCGGCGACGATCTCTCAACCCTGAGCAGGTCGTCCCCGAAGCCCATGCATGAAATGTGTACACTCGGGGCCATGCCCTCCTTGTCGGCTCCTGCCATCACGCCTGGTGGGCAGCGATTCAAAGCTGTACTGATCCTCTTTCCCGTGCTGCTGTATCTCGGGCTGTGTGGATCCTATCTGCAGCGCATCCGGCACACCGATGGCGGGCATCTCGTCTACGCCCTAGACGATCCATACATTCATCTGGCGCTAGCGCAAGCCATGGCGCACGGCAGCTACGGCATCAACCCGGGTGAGCCGGCCTCGCCTTCTTCCAGCCTTCTCTGGCCGTTGCTGCTTGTGCCCTTTGTGCATCTGTCGTGGTTCGTCTGGGCTCCCTTTCTGCTCAACCTGCTCGCCGGAACGGCCGTTGCGGCGCTGCTCGGTGTGATCGTCGCCAACTGGCCGGGGGTGGCCAACACCTGGGATGAGCGGATGCGACGTCTACTCGCCGTTGCGGCATTGGTGTTTATCGGCAACCTGATATGCCTCACCTTCATAGGCATGGAGCACACGCTGCAGGCGCTGCTGGCGGCTCTTGCGGCCTACGCGATCATCCTCATTTTGCAGGGCCGGCCCATTCCTTGGCCTGTGCTCATCGGGGTCGCACTGGGACCGGCTGTGCGGTATGAGGCAGTGGGCTTGACCCTCGCTGTTGCCCTCGCCCTCGCGGGCCGGGGTGAGCGTAGAAAAGCGCTGGCACTGCTGGGGGTAAGCCTCCTTCCGCTGCTGGCCTTTTCAATCTTTCTTCATCGTGAAGGCTTGCCTTTGCTGCCGACCTCCGTACTGGTCAAAGGCGGTGTCGCCAGTGGGGGCCTGCCTCACAGACTCGTGCAGTTGCTGCTGGACGCCATAAAGGGGGCTGTGGGGCAGCGCGACCGCCTGCTGCTGGCAGTCCTGTTTCTCACCTTGGCTGACCTTGCCCGGCAAACCAGGGATCGCGTTCGCCGCATCGCCTTGGGAGCGGCAGCGCTGGCGGCTGGACTCCACCTGCTTGTCGGCCAATTTAACTGGTTTCATCGCTACGAGGTCTACATGGTGCTGTTCAGCACCCTTGTTGTTCTCCATGTTCTCGCGGAGCAGCCTCGCATCCTGCGCGGATGGTTCGCCCTGGGCCTGCTTGCGTGCGCGTTGCCCTACCTGGACGCGACGCGCACGCTGATCGGTGCCACGGAGGATATCTATTTACAGCAAGCGCAGATGCATCGTTTTGCCACGGAGTTCTACACCGGCAACATCGCCGTGAACGATCTTGGCCTGGTGAGCTTTGATCGGAGACCGGGGCAATATGTGCTGGATCTCGTCGGTCTTGGCTCGGCCGAGTCGGCGCGGCACCGGGACAAGTCGCCCGCCTGGCTGGACGGCATAACGCGCCGTCACAACACGGGTCTGGCGATGATCTACCCGGAGTGGTTCGGCAAGCTGCCTTCGGATTGGACGCCGATCGGTGTGCTCTGCCTCGTGCGAACGCCGGTCATGCTTTCGCAACCCTGCGTCCATTTCTATGCAACCGCCGTGGGGGACGCCCCGGAGCTCACGCGCGACTTCCGTCGGTTCGCAACGACCCTGCCCAAGGGAGTGACTGTAGCGGCCTCCAAAATGGAGGACCAGCAACGGTGAGCGTTCGTCCCCGATGGGGAAGATGTCTATCAGGACTTAGAGGAACTTACTCAAGCTGCATAAGATATCGCTAAAGATGCAGAAGCGGATGCAGGAACGAACATAAGAGTTGCCTCATTCTCCTGCTGCTAGACAAGCATTCACATTGGCTAAGTTGATGTTTTTACTTTGCGGCTTTTCGCCTACATCGGCTGATTTCACGTTGTCCAGCCCCGGCGCTTTGTTAGCATCCAAAATAAGTAACTGAAATCCGCGCTGCGACATCACCCAACCCTTTCTCTGCGCTGTAGGTCATGCCAACTTATGTTGAAGCGCCCCATCGCCGCTGTCCAGATCTCTTTAAATGTAGTGCTGTTCGCCATCGTGGCCGCCTATGTGATCTGGCTGCTCTCCATGCCCGCGTGGCCGTCTCAGGATGGTCCCGTACACCTGTATTACACGCGGGTGCTGGATACCTTGTTCTCCGGGGCTGCTTCGCCGTTCCGGCCGTACTTCTTCATTAAGCACCTGCTGCCGCCATATGCGTTGTACTACTACGCGCTGCTGGCGCTGTCGCACTTCATGCCGTTGCTGGCAGCCGATCGTGTGGTCATCTGCTGTTATGTCGTTTCGTTCATCCTGGGCTTTCGCTACTGCGCCAGGGCAATCGGTCCCAATGCCAATGTCGCCTCCTTGCTGGCATCAGTGCTTGTGTTCAATTGGGCACTGGGCATGGGGTTTGCAAATTTCTGTCTGTCCCTCTCCTTCGCTCTATGGGCGATCGGACTGTGGCTGCGGCTTGGGCGAGGACCGGATCTGGGCAAACGCTTTGCGTTTTTTACCCTGCTGATCGTGATTACCCTCACGCATCCTGTGCCGCTGTTGCTTGTACTCGGGTTTTGTGGGCTGGACCTGATCTGCCGCTACATTGCAGCGCGTAAGGCGTGGCGTCCGCTGGAGCGCCATGAGCTAGGTGCCGGACTGCTTACCCTCGTGTGCGGTTCGTTATGCATGCTGTATGTCAAAGCTTTCACCGTGGCGCATCCATTGGAGCAGCGCACAAAGGTATATGGCACTTTCAGTCAGCACTTCCTTCGGCGCATCAAGGATCTGCTGATCGTCAAGAACGTCGAGGTGCTCTACGGACGCTGGTGGGAGATTCAGCTATACCGCATCAGCCTCGGGCTAATCCTCGTCGTTGCAGTCGTCTTCGCCGTGCAGCAATGGCGTCGTCATCGAGCGGCGCGCGTGTGGACTGCGGGCGATAGCATGATGGTCTATGCCGCTTGCTTCTTCCTGATCATGCCCTTTCTGCCCTCGGACATCAGTGGAGCGTATTACTTCTTCGAGCGCCTGAACATCATGCTTTGGATCACAGCGTTGCTCGCCGCCAGCGGGTGGTCGCCACAGACGCGGGCGGAGTCGCAGGGCGTCTCGACGCTGTCTGATCCCAAAGCTGCCATGCAGCTCTCGCGCCAGACCCGTCTGGCGGGAGCCGCGACCGCTGTGTTCGCGCTGGTCCTTACGACGATTCTGATTCATTCGCTGGACAGAACCTTGCGGCCGTTTGCGGAGCGTGATTACCGGCTGGCGCATACCGAACTGCCCCTGCGCGGGCATCTGGCGATGGTGCTGGATGGCGACCAGGAACGCAGATACCGGTGGGCCGGGCCCCCCTGGGATCCCTATTACTGGGACACCGTTGCGCTGTTGCGGCATAACGACGGCATCATGGCGAATCCGCCCTGGCTCGATTCACCCATCATTCCCCTGGCGGAAACAAGTGTGATTCCGGGTTCTATTCTGCCGCCGCTGCTGGCGAACTCGCCCTTGATCCTTGGCTATCGCCTAAAGGACACGCCGGCGCTGCGCAGCCATGTGCTGGACAAGACCGAGGTGGCGCTGTTCAGCCCGGTGGGCCGTGGCGGCAGCACCGCGGTGCCGCCCATGCTGGGCGCGGGCTGGTCGTGCAATGCGCCGATAGGGGAGGGTTACCGTCTCTGTACGCGTGGAGCGGCACATACGATAGCGCGGCTGTACGCGCCCAAGGGCTCCAAGGTCGAAGCGGCCCCCGAGCCGAAGTAGGTCAAGTCGCCCAGAGCGACTGCTCCTGGATGGCGTTCCTTACAATGGAACTCTATGCCGGAGTTCCTCGACCAAGATACGTCACAGCGCGACCCTGCGCGATACAACCCTGCCGCGCTCGAGCCCAAGTGGCGCGAGCGCTGGGACGCCGATCCTGCGCTTTATCGCGCCGAAGATCACACGAGCGGCAAGCCCAAGTTTTATTGCGTTGACATGCTGCCCTATCCCAGCGGCCAGCTTCATGTGGGCCATGTACGCAACTACATGATCGGCGATGCACTGGCGCGCTACATGTGGATGCGCGGGTACAACGTGCTGCACCCCATGGGCTGGGATGCCTTCGGTTTGCCGGCTGAAAATGCGGCACTGAAAAACAACACGCCGCCGCGCGACTGGACGCGAAACAACATTGCGCAGATGAAGGCGCAGATGCGGCTTTTAGGATTCAGCTACGACTGGGCTCAAACCGAGCTCGCCAGCTGCCTGCCTGAGTACTACCGCTGGAACCAGTGGTTTTTCCTCAAGATGTACGAGCGCGGCTTGGCTTACCGAAAGACTAGCAAGCTGAACTGGTGCCCGAAGTGCGCGACCGTGCTGGCCAATGAGCAGGTGGTCGGCGGCTGCTGCTGGCGTCACGAGGACACGCTCGTGGAGCAGCGCGAGATGGTGCAGTGGTTTCTGCGTATCACGCAGTATGGCGATGAGCTGCTCGATGGCCTGGACAAGCTGCCCGGCTGGCCCGAGAAGGTGCGCACCATGCAGCGTAACTGGATCGGCCGCTCCGAAGGTACGGAGGTGACGTTCCCTGTGCAGGGAGAGAAAGGCAGCCAACAGCCAACAGGAAGGAGCGAGCGGGAAGTAGGAAGTAGCGAGCAAGCAGCAAACAGCGAACAGCCAATAGGAAGGAGCGAGCGGGAAGTAGCAGATAGGGCAGGTAGAGCAGGAAGTTCTGCGATCGCTGAGGACCTGATGGCTCGTAGTGGACTCGCGTCGCCTTCCACAGCCTCCGATCTCCCACTTCGTCATCCATCCCCTCCCCCTTGTCATCCTGAGCGCAGCGAAGGACCCGCTTCTGCCTTTGTTTCTGCCCTTGCCGGGGCTGACGATACAGCACAAACCATCACCGTCTTCACCACGCGCGTCGACACCATCTTCGGTGCGACCAGCCTGCAGCTCGCGCCCGAGCACCCACTCATCAGGCAGTGGGCTGCGACCGATGCGAACCTTGCCCGTGAGGTGGAGGGGATGCTGGCACAGCAGGGAGCCGCGAAAGAATCCGGCGATTTCGGCAACATTGAGAAGCACGGTGTCTTCACTGGGCATCACGCGACGAACCCGTTTACCGGCGCGAGTATGCCGATCTGGGCGGCCAACTACATTCTCGCCGACTACGGCACGGGTGCCATCATGAGCGTACCCGGCCATGACGAGCGCGACTTTGAATTCGCCAACAAGTACGGCCTGCCGATCAAGCGCGTTGTCGCGCCGAGCGTTTCAGGCGGCTCCGGCGACGACACCGACGATCTTGCCCTGCCCTACACGGGCGAAGAGGAAGCCGTGCTGGTGGATTCCGGCGAGTGGACCGGCGAGCCTTGCCTTGAGGCCCAGGAGAAGATGGGCCACTATGCCGAGGCGCACGGCTTCGGGAAACGCACCACCACGTTTCGCCTGAAGGATTGGGGCGTCAGCCGCCAGCGCTACTGGGGCACGCCGATCCCAATGGTGTACTGCACAAACGGTCATGCTGGAATTGAACCCGGCGGCGTTGTGCCGCTGCCCGAGTCCGCCCTGCCCGTCCTGTTGCCGGAAAACGTCACCATCACGCAGGAGGGTGGATCACCGCTGGGCAAGCTGCCCGAGTTCGTCGAGACCACATGCCCAATCTGCGGTGGCCCGGCACGCCGCGAGACCGACACGATGGACACCTTTGTCGACTCGAGCTGGTACTTCTACCGCTACACCGATGCCCACAACGCGAGCGCACCGTTCGACTCGGCCAAAGCGAACTATTGGTTTCCCATCGACCAGTACATCGGCGGTGTGGAGCACGCGATCCTGCACCTGATCTACTCGCGCTTCTGGACCAAGGTCATGCGCGATCTCGGCATGATCGCCAATGACGAGCCTGCGGAGCGGCTGTTCACGCAGGGCATGGTGATCAAAGATGGCGCGAAGATGTCCAAGTCGAAGGGCAACGTCGTTTCGCCGGACGAGATGATTGAGCGCTTCGGCACCGACGCCACACGCATGTATGCGCTGTTCGCGGCACCGCCGGACCGCGACCTCGATTGGCAGGAGGACGGGGTTGCCGGCATCAGCCGCTTTCTCGCGCGCATCTACCGGCTCTCCCTCAAGTACGCACCTATCGTGCGTTCCGTTGCGGAAGGCTCGCAAGCCAGCGAGGCGCCATCGCCGACCGGCAAGGCACTGTTGCGCACATTGCACCAGACGATTGCAAAGATTGTCGAGGAGCTTGCCGGCCGTTGGCACTTCAACACCTGCATCAGCTCGATCATGATTCTGGTGAATGAGATTGCCGCCGCCGAGGCCAAGATGGACTCCGGCGAGGTGTCTGCAACGGTGATTGCCGAACTGTTCCGGTCGTTGGTGCTGATGCTTGCGCCGTTTGCGCCGTTCCTCGCGGCGGAGCTTTGGGAGGAGTTCGGCGGCACGGGCGCGCCCTTCCGCCATCCTTTTCCGATAGCCGATCCGTCCCTTGCAGCCGAAGACGAGATCGAGGTGCCGGTGCAGGTCAACGGCAAGCTCGTCCTCGTGATGCGGATTGCCGCCGCTGCCGATGAGGAAGCCATCAAGGCCGCTGCGCTGCTCGATCCAAAACTTCTCGCGCGGATCGAAGGCAAGACGCTCGCGAAGGTTGTTGTCGTGAAGGGCAAGCTGGTGAACTTCGTGGTACGTTGAGCGCTGATAGCTAACCCAGCGCCCGAAGACCAGACCGCATGGCGTTCTTCAGCTGATCGAAGGCCCGTCCCAGCACGATGCTCAATGCGATCACGGCAAGCAGGGCCCAAAGGCCTTGCTGCCGGCTCGCCCATGGACCGTGCGAGAAGCTCATCAGGACCAGCAGTGTCGGCAGATGGATCAGGTACAGCGTGAACGTGCTGTCGGCGACCAAGCGTACGCGACCGACCCAGGCCCGAGAGGCTGCGCGAAAGAAACGCTCCAAAATCAGCAGGGTGGGCAGCATGGCAACGGCAAGCAGAGATCCCGTAATGAAGTAGCTGATGCTGAAGCGATCAAGCCAATGGAGCTGTTCTCCACGAAATGTACTCCGCCCCCAGGCAAAGCTGGCGATGAAGTGTGTGAGGGCCTGCTGCCGTGCCTCCACCTGCGTTGCGCGCAGCAGCGCCAGCACCTGCCGGCGAAGCACAAACAGGATCGCGAGATAGCCGGCACACACCAGCAGGGATGAGCGCAGCCCCGTGCCGCGTGCCTGCAGGCGAGCGTATACGTCGTACAGTCCCGCGCCGAGCAGCCAAATAGGGAAGAGCAGTGCAATGGAGGGTCCGACAAGCACCAGCAGCAAGGGCACCAGCACCCAGCGCGCTCGCGGCGCATACTCAAGCAGCCCGTAGAGCGCGTAGTACACGCATTCAAACGATAAGGACCAGAAGGCGCCATTTGAAAGCGGCGGTGTCCCGAAGTCCCACCAGCCCACGGTAAAGGTCAGGTTCTCTGCCATTTGCGCCGGCAGATCGCGCCACGCGAATGGGGCAGCGGCATGCGCGAAGATGAGTGGAGCATGCCGTTGCGCAAGCCACTCCAGCAGTACCGTCAGCAAGAGTGCGGGCACGACGACGGAGTACATGCGGCTGATGCGGTCGATGCAATAGGCACGCGCCGAGGTCACCCGGGTCACCGTCACATAGCGCATCACAAAGCCGGAGAGCACAAAGAAAACGCATACGGCTGTGTTGCCGGAGCGCTCCGGAATGAAGCCTCCCGCCGTCATGAAGAGCGGCAGATGGGTGAGGGCGACCGCGAGCGCCGCGCCGAATCGCAGCAGGTCGAGCAGAATAGAGGCATTGGGCCCGAAACCCTGGATGTTCTTGATTGATGGCATCGGGCAGCTTTGATTATATGCAGTCCGGCGCGACCTCACCGCACCGCCGGATCCCCCTGTAGCGCTGGGCCACCTACACTAAAGAGGGGTGAAGGGCGTGGCTGCCACTGATTTGCAAACTGACCTGATGCGGGAGAGCGCTCGCGGTTCGCGTACGCCTCTGCGCGGAACGCAATCCTTTGTCTCCGTCATGGCCCAGGTGTGGAAGCGGCCTTCGCTCACAGCTCTAGAACTCGTATGGCGTTGGGGTGCGGGTTTGCCTCTGCTGCTGTTGCTCTGGACGGTTGGAGCGCATGCCCTGCGGCGGATCCCATTTGACCTCGCGGCACTTGAAGCCATGACCGTCTTCAAGCCCACAGAGGCTGTGGCGACGGTGCACCGGCAACTCGCCGTCACGCTGCCGCCGCTGGTGCCTGTTCTGCGCTGGTGGGTGCCCCTTGCGTTGCTGCTTTGGGCCGTTGCCTCTGCCATCGGCCGCACGGCCGTATGGCGCAGGCTGGATCCCCGGTTACGAGCCAGATATTTGCTTACCGGCGCATTGGGTCTGTTGCGCAGCGTGGCTCTGCTCGGCACGCTGACGCTTTGGCTGTGGAGTTTGCTATGGGCCAGTCGCTATGCCGTGACCGGACCCGCAAGCGGTGGAGCCGAGCCCAACCTCGTGCTCTTCGTGGCGCTCGCGGTAGCGTCCTCTCTGCTGCTGTTTATGGCGTGGTCGCTGGGAAGCTGGATTCTCGATGCTGCGCCGCTGTTTGCCATGTCGAAAGAGCCGGCAACATTGCAACCCTCCGGGACGTTTCTTGCCAGCATCGGTGCCGCCTCCAAGGCGCGGGCCCTGCGTCCGAAGCTGATGGAGACCAATTTGGTAATGGGCATCGTCAAGGTCGCGCTGCTGGTGCTGGCGATGGTCTTCTCCGCATGCCCGCTGCCCTTTGCGAGCGTGGAAACCACCGCCTTTCTCATGGGCTGGTGGAGCTTTGTGGGTGTGCTCTACCTTGCCTTCTCCGATCTTTTTCAGGTAATCCGCCGCGCCGCGTACCTTCGCCTGTTCCAGGCACTCGTGACGCCCGAAACCGACATGCCGCCTGCCTTGCGACCCGCATCATAGGCTGAAGTCCCAAACACACCAACTCAACGCACGGAGCACGCCCCCATGTCCTTTGGCATCTACACCGTTGGAACCTTGATCCTGATTGCCGGGGTCATCTACGTCTGCCATCTGGCACACATTCCCCAGCGTTGGGTAATCGGCATTGCCTTGTTGCTGTTGGGCGCGGGCATCATGGGTGCGGTCAGCAACACGCGCCAGAAGGACCCGAGCTAAAGAGAGTTCAGTCTTCCCCGCCGTCGGCCTGAACCTCTATCGTCGTCGTCTTGCATCTCCGCCGCCGTCATCCTGAGCGCAGCGAAGGATCTCCGTATTCCCGGCCGGCGAGCAGTCCGAGGGAGCCCCCGGTCACCAGAGAGAACATCAGTGCCGTCTCACAGCCTGTAGCAAGCGACCGAAGCACGATCGCACGCCGGTTCCTTTGCGAACGTAGGATCTGGTGGTGAGTCATTAAATTCATGACATATTGCTAGAAAGGAGCGTCGCCTTGATCAAACAAAAGCAGGTCCTTCGCTTCGCTCAGGATGACAGGTTTGTGGATCTATTAACGGTTCACCACACTAGCGCAAAGTCACACTCGCCATTACGGCATCGAGCTCATGCTGGAGCGCATTGCGCTGTGCCGGGGTGAGGTCCGCATCCTGGCCGGGCGCATTGATGTCCGGGCAGGTTGTCTCAAGATCCCGTTCGAAGATGAAGCAACCTCCCGCACGACTTACGGTGTCGAGCGTGGCGGCAGCGTGATGGCACATGCCGTTGTCGCCGCCCGTGCCGCGGTTGAACTGCAGGCCGCCAACCGTCTCCGGGGGTAACTCCGTGCCCATGGGCAGCGCATCGGTGGCCAGCCGTGCACAGCCGGCCGCATCCAGCTTGGGCTTTACGGTCCAGGAAAAGCTGATGCCCAGCAGGTTTGTCCTGGCCAGAGGCGTTCCGGCGGGGACAAACGCCTGCGTGCCTCTAGCCGGCCCCAACGCTTCAGTGAAGGTTGGCGGATCCACGGGGCCGCCTGCCACCAAGGGCCGCCAGGTACTGGGATAGCGAAAGCTCACCCCAGCTGCGGCATCGCGAAAGGTGGTCACCTCGTTGCGGCCCGTCTGCACACGCGGCGCGGCAGGCGCATCGGCACTGTTCACACTGCCAGGCAGCGCGCGTGAGTCGGACGGCACGACCGGCAGCTTGCCGCCGGCATCGTTGTTGGCTGGACGGCAGCCGATGATCGCGCTGCCGAGCAGGGCTGTAGTCATCGCGCACAGCGCGCGGCGTTGATGCCGGGAGATGGATTGCATACCTCCCTTAGAGGCCGCGCAGTTAGACTAGGTTGGTGGCAATTTCCAGCACGGCAACGATTGTTATCCTCGATTTCGGCTCGCAGTACACACAGCTGATTGCACGCCGCATCCGTGAGATGGATGTTTTTTCCGTTGTGCTGCCGTGCACAACCCCGCTTGCGGAGGTGCTTGCGCTCGAGCCAAGCGGCATCGTGCTCTCCGGTGGCCCCTCATCCGTCTATGACGCGAACGCTCCGAAGGCCGATCCTGCCTTGTTGCAGACGGGGCTGCCGCTGCTTGGCATCTGCTACGGGCTGCAGTTCATGATGCATCACCTAGGCGGCCGTGTCGTCCCCGGCACCGCGCACGAGTACGGCTACGCCGAGGTGCAGGTAACGGCGGAGTCGACGCTGTTCCATGGGCTGCCGCAAGAGCTGCAGGTCTGGATGAGCCATGGCGACCATGCCGAAGCGCTCGCGCCCGGCTTTGAGGTGGTGGCGCGCACCAGCAACGCTATCGCCGCGGTTGCGAACGAACAGCGTCGCATGTGGGCCGTGCAATTTCACCCCGAGGTCGCTCATACGCGGCAAGGCACGGAGCTGCTGCGCAACTTCGTCATCGATATCTGCGACGCGGCGCAAGACTGGACGCCGGAACACTTCATCGGAACCACGGTTGCGCGCATCCGCGAGCAGGTTGGGCCAACCGGGCACGCCATCTGCGGCTTGTCCGGTGGCGTCGATTCCTCTGTAGCCGCTGTACTTGTGCAGCGCGCCATCGGCGATCGCCTGACGTGCATCTTCGTCAACAACGGCGTGTTGCGCAGGGATGAGTTTGAAACCGTGCAGAAGACGATGCGCGACGATCTTAAGCTGAACGTTGTAGCTGTCGATGCGAGCGAACGCTTCTTGAGCAAGCTCGCCGGAATCACCGATCCGGAGCGGAAACGCAAGATTATTGGGGGCGAGTTCATCGCCGTCTTCGACGACGAAGCGGCAAAGTTGCTCGCGGCCGAAAGGGCCGCGGGCATGACGCTTGCCTGGCTCGTGCAGGGCACGCTCTACCCAGATGTCATCGAATCGGCCAGTGTGCATGGGCCTTCGCACGTCATCAAGAGCCACCACAACGTCGGCGGCTTGCCCGCAGATATGAAGCTCAAACTGATTGAGCCCCTGCGCGATCTCTTTAAAGACGAGGTCCGCCGCGTGGGCCGCGACCTGGGCATGCCTGCAGAGGTTCTCGAACGCCAGCCCTTCCCCGGGCCCGGCCTCGCCGTACGCATCCTCGGTGAGGTCACGCCGGAGCGCGTGGCCATCCTGCAGGAGGCTGACGCCGTCTGTGCGGAGGAGATTCGTCGCGCGGGGCTGACGACAAAGCTCTGGCAGAGCTTTGCCGTCCTGCTGCCTGTGAAAACGGTCGGCGTGATGGGCGACCAGCGCACCTATGCCTACACCTGCGCCATCCGCGCCGTGGAGAGCGAGGACGGCATGACGGCCGACTGGGCCGCGCTGCCCTATGACGTGCTGCGCTCCATCTCAAGCCGCATCGTCAGCGAGGTGCGCGGCATCAACCGCGTCGTGTACGACATCACCTCCAAGCCACCAGGCACCATTGAGTGGGAATAAGATTTCGTCTATGGGCAAGCAGGCCTTAGACAAGGCAGGAGCAAAGGCCGATGCGCGTGATGGGCTTCCTTCTTCGTGTGCTGTTGCTGGTGGCAATCTTCGCCGGTACCGGCATCTGGGCTGCGCGCCTTGTGCTGGCACGCTCCATGGCGCAGGGCCAGCCGGAGTATGCCGTGCGCCTGGCGAGTTACATGGCTGGGCTGTTTATCGGAGGGTCCGTAGCCACGCTTGCTGGGGTGATCCTGCTGTTGCTGGATCGGCGAGCAACGCGCAAGAAGGAGTGAGCTGCTAGGACAAGGAGTAAGCTGCGAGGGCAAACAGTCGCTGCGGGTTAAACGCTCTCCCGCTTTCCGAAGATTGCCGTGCCGATGCGCACGGTCGTGGACCCCTCTTCGATAGCCACCGCGAAGTCGCCGGACATGCCCATGGAGAGCTCCACCAGCGTCGGATGCTGTACGGCGTGTTCCTCGCGCAAGGCACGCAGGCGGCGAAAATAGGGCCGTGCGCTCTCCGCACCCTCACCCATGGGCGGTACGGTCATCAGGCCCGCGGCGCGCAGGTAGGGCAGGGCAGCGACGGCCGCAAGCAGAGCCGGCAGTTCTTCGGGGGCGAGCCCGTGCTTGGTCTCCTCCGGCGAGAGCTTTACCTCAAGCAGCACGGGCAGCACGCGTCCCAGCGCTTCTGCGCCTGCGTTCAAGCGCGCGGCGGTCTTTTCTGAATCCAGCGTATCGACTGCATAAAATAACTCGGCGGCTCTGCCTGTCTTGTTGTTCTGCAGCGGGCCGATCAGGTGCATCTCCAGGCCTTGCAGGTCTGCAAGGGCGGGGGCCTTGGTCTGCATCTCCTGCACGCGGTTTTCGCCGAAGAGCCGCTGGCCGGCAGCATAGGCTTCGCGCAGGGCCTCGGCCGGATGCGTCTTGCTGACGGCCATCAGTCGCACCGCGTCCGGCGCACGGCCGGCGCGCGCGCAAGCGTCCGCAAGCTCCCGCCGCACACGTTCGAGGTTCACCTGGATCTGCATGGGAGTCTGCATTGAAATCGACATTGATCCCAGTGTATGGGGAGCGCCGGACCTCCTCTGGGCGAAAACCGGCAGGGTCGCTCCCGGCATCGCTGCATCCACTTCCGGCGTTCGTTCGTCTCAGAGAAGAGGCGATTTGAGCCGCACAACATTCAGTATCTCCGCGGGTTTACACGCGTGAGAGCTAACCGCAACAAGGAGTTCACCCTGATGTCGATGTCCTTTTCCTTCTCCAGTGCCCTGCGCCGCAGTTTCACCATAGCCGCCCTCGCAGGCTCTGCCTTCACCGTTGCCGACGCGCAGACTGCTCTCTCGGCCCCTGCTGCACTCTTCTCCAGCTCGGTTACTTCGGACGCAAACGACGCAGCCAGCACCGCCGCCCAGACGAACCTGGCCTCGCTCGAAAAGGGCATCAATTTACCCGGCGTCCATGCGCAGTATGGCAACGGCCGCCGGCGGTACGGTGCACCTCGCTATCGCGGCGGCAACACGAATGCGGACGGCTCAGAAAAATATACGGTTTATGCCGGTGGCGGTTTCGCCAGCCCGGTGGGAACCCCCTTCAACTACGCCACCACGAGCTGGGGTGCGCAGGTGGGTGCCGGACGCAACTTCAATAAGCGCTTTGGCGTAAATGTCGAGTTCGATTACGATCACTTCGGCATGACGACCGACACTCTGAATAATCAGCAGAACCTTTATAACTACAACATCGCTATCTACAATGCCGGTCAGCCGTTAGCGAACCAGGTCTCGCCGATCAGCGGTCTTGGTGGCAACAACCATGTTTGGTCACTCTCACTCGATCCCACCTTCACCTTCCATCAAAGTGAGACCTTTGGAGCGTATGTGATTGGCGGCGCGGGCTTCTACCACAAGGTAGCTAACTTCACTCTTCCGCAGTCAGGCGTGTACGTCGATCCGTACGGTTTTGCCTATTCCTACACCTCCAATCAGGTAATCGATCACTACACATCCAATGCGCCTGGCTTTAACGGCGGCGTAGGGTTCACCTATAAGTTCTCCCGTTTCGCGAACGAAAGGCTTTATGGCGAGGTCCGATATGTATACGTAGTCAATTCGGCTCGTCCAGGTGTAACCATCGCTACGGCTTCACCTACCAATGCGACGCTTGCCAACGATTTCCCACAAAACAGCAATCACACCTCGTATCTGCCGGTAAAGTTTGGTATCCGCTTCTAAGATCAATATGGCAGTTTGAAAAGAAGCCCGCTTCGGCGGGCCTCTTTTCGGAGGTCGACGCGAATGACATGGGCCCATTACCGCTAAAGCGAAATCACCCGCTGATGGGCAGTCTTGCCTGCATATCAATGACCGGCCAACTGGCTCTGCTCAAGATGACAGTTAGATGATTATCTGGAGCGTATAGCTTTATACGCCCACAGGGTAGGGTTTCTCGTGCAAGCTCTCACCCTGCGCTGCCTTACGCTCAAAGAGACCTTGGAATAGGCTCAGAAAGCCGGTATACCAGTACCCAAGCACGAACAGCAGCAGAAACGGCACAGTAAAAAAGTTCTCGGTCGTAACGGCATACCACACCGTGCCGGCGAAATAGCAGCCAATCAGGATCTCGATCCACGGAATAATGCCGAGGCGCTTGCGGTACTTCTTAGCATTTGATTTCTCGCCCTTGTTCTGTACGCGGTACTTCGGTGTGCGGGCAAAGGCGCTCTTGATGCCGAACAGGGCTTCCAGCACGGCCTTTGTATTGGTAACCGCGAGGCCTGTTCCCATGGCCATCAGAAATGGCAGGTAAATCACCGTCTTCCACCAACTCCTGGGAAACAATTCTTTCTGGCTCACCATATAAAAGGTCGAGACCGAGGCGGTCGATGCAAGAAACAGGGGTAAGTCGATCAGCAGCATCTGTAGTGGCCCCTGCCACGAGCGGATGATCATTGCCGGCATCAGCAGCGTGGAAAGCACGATCATCAACGGATAGCTGATATTGGCCGTGAGGTGATACCAGGCCTCGAGCTTGATGTGAAAGGGAGCATCCGAATGCAGCACCTGCGGCAGAATCTTCTTCGCCGTTTGAATCAGACCCTTGGCCCAGCGTGCCTGCTGCGTCTTAAACGCTGTCATCTCGATCGGCAGTTCAGCGGGACACTCCACATCCTGTAGGTACTTGAACTTCCATCCTTTCAGCTGCGCGCGATAACTCAGGTCGGTATCTTCGGTCAGCGTGTCATGCTGCCACCCGCCCGCTTCGGCGATAGCCTCACGCCGCCACATGCCGGCGGTGCCGTTGAAGTTGAAGAAGACGCCCGCACGGGAGCGGCCGCCATGCTCCAGCACGAAGTGACCGTCCAGCAGAATTGCTTCGACCTGCGTCAGAAAGCTGTAGTTGCGATTTAAATGCGTCCAGCGCGTTTGCACCATGCCGATGCCGGGCTCGGCGAAATGGTGCACCACGCGTCGGAGCCAGTCCGGCGAGGGCACGAAGTCCGCATCGAAGATCGCCACCAGATCGCCCTTGGCTGACTTTAAGCCCTCTTCGAGCGCACCCGCCTTGTAGCCGTAGCGGTTGGTGCGATGGAGATAGTGGATCGGCTGCGGTCCCAACCCATCAACCCCGACGGCATAGCGCGCCACGATGCCCGCGGCAACCTCCTGGGTCTCATCCGTTGAATCGTCCAGAACCTGAATTTCAAAGCGGTCACGTGGGTACTCGATGTGGCAACAGGCGTCGATCAACCGGTCCACAACATACTGTTCGTTAAAAATCGGCAGCTGAATGGTGACGAACGGCAATTCACCTTCAGCGAAGCGCGCCACCGGCGCAAGCGAGTGAGACTCTTTACGGCGGTTGCGATAATAAAGCCACACGAGCTGGTAACGATGAATGCCGTAAAAGGCAAGAATGATCATCACTATGAAATAGGGAACCAGCAGGCTGATGTCGAAGCTGTTCCAGCGATAGGCGCTGCGGAAGGTGCGATCCGCGTAGTGCGTCTTCCAGTAGTGCCCGAGGCCGTGCGAGGCAACAAACCAGGCGAGTGCATTGAGCGAGGAAAGCAGGGCGACAGTCTCCGGGTTCAGGCGAACAGCTTCATTCTAAAGCCGTAGTTGCTGAAGGCCGGCGGCGATTGTGCCGCGTACTGCCAACGCCATCCGGGTTCCCGTCGCACCCCTACGCTCAACGGTGATAGCTGATTTGCCAGTTTTGTCCCGAGTAGCATAAGGTTCGGCGGTCGACGGGAAAGATCTGCGGGTCGAACTCTACCGCAATGGCCGCCGCTTCGGCACAATACAAACTATGAAGAACAGCAAACGCGAAGCTAAGACGCAAAATAGGCACGGGCAGGACCGGCGGTCGTTTCTACGCGATGCCGGCTCCCTGGGATTGATGGCCGCGCTGCCCGGCGCGCTGCTACCCGACTTTGCCGCGGGCCAGGCAGCAACGCCGTTGACGGAGCTGGCACCGGGCACGGTGCCGCCGGTCGCCAAGCCGAGCCGGCCCGTGCGCTTCGGCGTGTGCGGCATGAGCCACGACCACATCTACGGCATGGTCGAGGCGATGATTCGCGGTGGCGGCGAGCTGGTCAGCGTCTATGCCGCCGAGCCCGAGCGAGGCGCGGCCTTTGCCAAGCGCTTTCCACAAGCCAAGCTGGTGGCGACTGAAGACGCCGTGCTCAACGATCCAAGTCTGCTGCTGGTGCTCAGTTCGGCGGTCCCGAACGAACGTGCGCCGATCGGCATTCGCGCCATGCGCCAGGGCAAGAGTTTTCTCTCCGATAAGCCCGGTGCCTTAACGCTGGAACAACTGGCGGAGATACGCAAAACGGTCGCCGCTACAGGCAAGATCTACGCCATCATGTACTCCGAACTGTTGGAGGTGCGGGCTGCGGTGCAGGCAGGTTATCTCGTGCAGGCCGGCGCGATCGGGAAGGTAATCCAGACCATCAACATCGCCCCACACCAGGTGTTTCAGCACGCGGGCGACGCCGGCGGCGGTGGCGGCCGGCCGGAGTGGTTTTGGGACCCGCAGCGAAACGGCGGTATCCTGGCCGACATCGGCTCGCACCAGGTCAACCAATTTCTCTTCTATACGGGCTGCACACAGGCCGAGATTGTGGCCTCGCAGGTCGCGAATGTGCGCCATCCGGAGCATCCGCAGTTTCAAGATTTCGGCGACATGATGTTGCGCGGCAATCATGGCTTCGGCTACGTGCGGCTGGACTGGTTTACACCACGCGGCCTGGGCACCTGGGGCGACGGACGCCTTTTCATCCTGGGCACGGACGGCTCCATCGAATTGCGGAAGTACACCGATATTGCCGGCCGCAAAGGCGGCGATCATCTCTTCCTCGTCGACAAAAGCGCGGCCCGCTATATGGATTGCAAGAACGTGCCCTTGCCCTTCGGCCCACAGTTCATCGCGGATGTCGCGAACGGCACACATATCGCGCAGGACCAGGCACAATGTCTGCTGGCCGCAGAGTTGGTGGTTCGAGCACAAGGCATGGCCACACACGCCGTAATCTCATAAGCCGGATAGGACAGGCAGGTGTTCGCGAGGCAGCGGGCGTCGTGATCCGCACGTCCCGGCGCACGCAAAAAGGGAATAGCGCAAAGGCCGTACAGCGGAATCTTCGCGGCTCAGGCTATAATTTGGGCAACACCGTAGGAGAGTTGGCCGAGAGGCTGAAGGCGGCGGTTTGCTAAACCGTTATAGGACCAAAAGTTCTATCGGGGGTTCGAATCCCCCACTCTCCGCCATCTCCTCAAGAAGGCCCACTGAGAAGTTGGGCTTTTTCACGTTTAGGCCCGTGTCTATTGATCGAGCTGCGTCCAGGTGATTCTGCGGCGTCTATACGGTTCCCACCAATTCTGTCCTGTACCGTTGATTTACCTTATAAAGCGATCAAACGCTAGTCCGGTCCCCAATCCTGCGCAATGATGAATGCTGACGACACCCCGGCCTGGTCGAGAAAGGCATCGAGGTATCGCACATGGTCGGCGAAGCGATACTCAATATCGGGTTTGCCTGGCTGGCCGAATCCGATGAGGTCAGGCGCGATGCAATGCGCTACTGGTGCCACCAGCGGCAGAATGCTTCGCCCTATGTACGAAGAGGTCGAGTTGCCATACAGAAAAAGCGCGGCCAGTAGTTCAGGATCGCCTGTTTCCCGACAGGCCATACCAGAGCCTAGGATGGTAACTTGTGGCAAGGTGACATCATAAGGAACTGCCAAGCATCCCTTTCAACGTGGGAGCCCGCGCAAAAACTCAACAAGCAGAGCGTTGGTAGCCTCAGGAGCCTCGCGATGTACCCAGTGACCGGCGTTGGGCAGCACGCGAGCTCCTCGTAATCCCGGTATTGTCATGCGCAGTTCGGATTCGTCCACCGGACGTATTTTGTTCACTCCGTCGGCATCCCCGGTCAGGAAAAACGATGGCTGGCGAATGACTGCCCCCTTATACGCCTTACCCAGGTCGAAGAAGGCCTGCAACGATCGGTAGTAATTCAGTGGCCGATGGAAGCCGGTCCGCTCAAACTCCGTGATCGCATACTCGACGTCGGCTGGATCGGCCCACGGCGGAATAGGGACAGGGGCCTGTCGGTACATCGCCCGCGTGGTATCGAACGGGTCCCAGCGGTCTTCAGGCGCTGGCGATGCCGAGGACCAGTAAAGGAGACCCGGATAGGTGATCCTCGCGTCCGCCCAGCGCGCGTCCGCTTCCGGCTCTCGCTGCTTGAACATGTAGAACCTATCCGCCTTGCCGGCCGCTTCCATCGCCTCGAACAGACTAGGGCCACCCAAGGGGAGGTAGGGAACACTGATTCCAAAGACCGCGGTGAAACGGTCCGGGCGCATCATCGCCGCAGACCAAGCCGTCGCCGCACCGAAATCATGTCCCACGACCGTCGCCGATAGCAGTCCCAGGGCATCGAGCAGCCCAACCAGGTCGGCTACGGTGTGGAAGGGCGTATAAGCGCCAGGATCTTCCGGTCCCGTGCTGCGTCCATAGCCACGCATGTCCATCGCGATCGCGCGGTAGCCGGCCGCGGCGACTGCCTCCATCTGCTTACGCCACCCGATCCAGACGTCAGGAAACCCATGACAGAACAAAACGGGCTCGCCTTGTCCGAGCTCGACGACGTGAAGCTCGACATCACCGACATCGACTTGAGAATGGCGCATCTACTGGCCTCCTACTTCTGAGTTTGCTTAGCGATGACCCGCAAGGACCCGCGCCGCATCGACGAACGTCATCCGGCTGAAGATTCAGCCGAACATGCTGCGGACGGGCTGTAGAACGGCTTCTTCGAGTGCTGACATGCGCAGGTGATCGGCAGCGTGGTAGTCCGGCTCGGCAATCATGTCTGCGAAGGCGCGCCGCGTCGGGTACTGCACGAGCGCCACAGCGTCCCATGCCTGGCCCGTCTCGGCCGCAAGTGGCGTTCCACCGTCGCCGGCATAGAGGATCTCTGCTCCATGGCGCTTGACCAAGGGTCCTACGCTACTCACGTACTCGAAATAGCGCTCGCGGCCACCATCAGGCTTGAAGCGCAGGAGGTTGAGCATCACAATAGGCTTGCCGTCATCTTCAGCGAGGAAGCGGTTCAGATCCGATTCGGTAAAAGCAATCATCTTCTTGTCCTTCCGGTTGATCGGCGATGACAATGCGCCGACAAGTTGAATTAAGGTGCGATCTTATTTAGGGCTTCAGAACCGAAGGTGGAAACGTAATGAGGTTGATTATCTTGCCTTCCGGCGATACACGAATCTGGTCGTGACCTTTGGCAAAGATGGTCCCATCGGCTTGTACAAGTACCCAGGTGAGGAGCGCGATGTCATGGTGAGCGGAGACATCTCCGACATCGAAGCGCCCTCCCGGGAACTTCTGCTGAAAGGCTGCCATATCTTCAGTGGCATTTTGTCGGCCGCCTGACTCGTGCCGAGCTGTGGAGTACTGAAGGTTTTCGGAGAGGACCTCAGCCGCGATCTTCGCCCGTTGCTCGTCCGAAATCGCCTTCCATCCCTCCAGGTAGTCTTGATAGAGCTTCCAGGCCTCTGGATGTGTCATAAACTTTGCTTCTCCTTCGATCTAGTTGAATGAAGAGCTGTGGCTTGTGAGGGCGCAGGGCCTGGAAGCAAGGCCGGAAACGTTAATCGCTTGAACCGATCAAGAGGCGCGGATGTACGCTCGATTTTCATGCGGAGCATTGCACCATGCCATGCTTCGAGCAGCGCAGCAGCAACCTCCTCGGAATCCAGCTTGGTGTGGATATCGCCAACGTTCTGTCCTTCCCGGATAACTTTGGCGAAGGCCGGTGTCCACTCGGCAAAAATCTCGCTGAGACGATGGCGAATGAGTTCGCTGTGCTCTGTGGCTTCCAACGCCATATTCCCTGCGAGACATCCATACCGCCACCCATCCGCTGCGAAAAGATCGGTAATCCCGGCGAAGTAGGCACGAAGGCGCTCTAGAGGCTTACGGCTTTGATCGTTGAGCGTTTGTGCCATCACAACGCGGATCTGATCGAAATAGTGATCTAGTACGGCGACGCCGAACTCTTCCTTCGAGGCGAAATGGTTGGTGAAGGAGCCCTGAGCAACGCCTGCCGCAGCCGTAATTTCACGAAGCCCAGCAGTCCCGAATCCTCGCCGATGCACAGTTTGCGTTCCCGAAGCTATGATCTTGTCCCGAAATGACTGGCGTCCCATGTGGAAATAATACGGGCGGTCGTATTAGATGGTCAATCACCTAGGAACTGCATAGGCCTACAACACGCAGATTTCAGAGGGCCATCGGGACTTCTTCTTGATGCCCGCCGACCGCCGAGACATCATCGTGACGCCGACGCCCCCGAATGCCGCCTTGCTTCACTAGGCGGCTAACCATTCCTAAGCAGGGCTTCTACCGACGGTTCTCAAGCATCTGCGCAGCGAAAAGTATCCCCCTCCTCTGTATAGATGATGAAGCGCGGTGCGGTTGATGCGTAGTAGTTCGCTCGCTGAGTCAGACGTGAAACGGGTCTGATCGTCCGTAAGCATGAGCCCAACATCGAAGATAGCCGAAAAGCCATGCTCTACCAGAGCGCGCGCGAGCATACGGCCGGCATGCAACTCCAACGGTACGAAGGAACTCGGCCGCTCCTCATTCGTTTCCTTTTGGGGCGAAACTCTCTGCAAGGAATCCTACAATCGCGCGAACGCCACGACGGTCGCGCGCGGACTCGCTTAGCTATGTTTTGCTAGATCGCTCGCCGGCAAGCTGGCGGTGGCGGGCTGGTCTGCGCTCTGCGGACTGCTCATCCGTCGCCATAGAATGCGGAGGATCGCGATGACAGGAACGGAGATCAGCGCTCCAACAATGCCGCCGATCTCCCCGCCGGCCAGCACGCCAAAGATCTGTACCAGCGGCGTGATCTCGAGCGATTTACCCATGATCTTCGGTGCATTGACATAGTCCTGAATGAGCCGCCACGCGCCGAGGAAGAGAAACAACGGCACCAGATGCGGGTAACCTGAAAGCACGGCAATCAGAAACACCGAAAGCGCAGCGATTGCGGGACCCACCACCGGGATGAACTCGAAGACGCCGGCCAGGGGCCCAAGAATGAAGGCGTACGGCACGCGCATCACGCTCAGAAACACGGTATAGGCGACCAGGGTCAGAGACGAAAGAATGATTTGCGAGCGGATATAGCTGCCCAGCATGATGTTTACGTCCGTGACAATGCCGGCGAGCGTCACTTTCTCGTGAGGATCGTGACCGAGTTCAACCATGCCGGCGGCCATGGATTCTCCATCTTTCAGAAAAAACAGACTAAGGATCGGAATCAGAATCAACCACCAGATATGCGATGCGGGGGCCGCCAGCTTCTTGCCTAAGACCCGCGCAAAGGCCGGCAGGTCTCCTTTATGGCTCATAAAGAAGTTCTGGATCTGGGTCTGCCGCGCTTCTGTCCAGTTATGATTTCTGCCGAAGTCCGAGACCAGTTGCCCCGAATCCAGTTTCGTCACCAGGGAAGGCAGAACCGCGGAGAGGGCCTTGCCTTCATCCGCGATCTTCGGCCCCACCAGAAAGCCGATGCCGATCAGCACGGCGATCAGGAGCACATACACCAGACCTACCGCTCTCATCCGTCCCTTGAGCGGTCCCTGCAGCCGGCTCACGAGCGGTTCCACAAAGTACGCGAACAGAATCGCGAAGAGGAACAGCGTGAGCGTTTCCCGGGCACCGTGGAGAAAAAACAGCACAGCGGCGAAGATCAGGGTTGTAAAAAGGACGCGCGCGGTCCGCGAGTCCCAGAATTTATTGAGCATGGAGTACCTTGTTCCGTTTGATGCAGGAGTGCGTCAGGAGTCTGGACATGGCAAGCTGCGCTGTAAGGCAAAAGGACCGACCGCGCATGCGATCGATCCTTTTTGCAAACGTTTAGTTTCTTCCACAGCGTCACTTGCGATCTCGCGCAGACCGATGATCCCTTATTTGCGCGTCTTAGGTCCACCGAACACGCGCGTAACTTCCCGCACGAATGATTTTGCTGCTGCGGGTGTCGGGGTGCCTCCGTTCAGGATCGTTTGGTAGGCAATCTCCTTGCCATAAAACGCCTGCGTGTCCTTGCTGTTCTGGTTGACCTCATCGCCTGAAAGGTCGACGCCCGCAAACAGCCCCTTATTCCGCGAATACGTCAGAAACTCCGCATTCGCGAGCTCGGTCGTGTCTGCCTGCGAGTCACGGCCTACCGGGCCGGCTGCCACGGCGGCATCTCCACCCAACTTGAGCTTGGCCTTCAGCAGGTCATCGCCGCTCTGCTTGGTGATGCCGACCAGAACCAAATCCGTCGCCTGTCCACCCGCCTGCAGGCCGAAGCTCACGCCCGCCATCTGCACAAAGGCCGGAGCGCTCCAGCCCTTACCGCTGACGTAACACGTGGCGAGGCCCTGCCCATACTGCGCTCCACCGATGAAGGCCCCCTTCTTAAAGCCGGGGATGACCAACACGCAACGGGCCTTCTTGGCGATGCGATCGGGAATTCCTTTATCCTTTACCGTCGAAAGCTCTTGCAGCACGGTGGTTGCGGCCGAAAGTCTATCCGTAAGCTTCGCTGGAGCGTCTTGTCCTGCGGCCAGGACCGCCCCGGGTAACAGGCTGGCGAGTGCTAAAACACCTACACGTATCTTCATTCGTTCTCCTCCAAAATTTGGCTGTGCTTTATCTCTGATGCACTTCTTCGGCAATCCTCGCTGAAAATGAGTGCGCTGCAACTTTTGAATGTCCTTTGCCTAGGGCAGGGAGCTACTTCATTACTCACGGCAATGCAGGAGCGCTCAAGCGGTGGGTATGATACCTCTCGCTACCTCTGGTGGTCGGCCTGAATTCAACTCGCAAAAATGCCGAGGGCATGGCTTTTATCTCCCGTATTGCCACCGTAATATGCCGGCGCGGTGCCCGTTCACACTTGCGCAGCCCGGACGATCTTCCGTAGTGTTCGAGACACATCCCCACAAGGAGTTGGCCAGGATATGGATCGCCGCCAATTTGTAAGCCGCTCTCTCGCCAGCGCCGGTTCGCTCGCGCTGCCTGTCCGGGCTCTTGCCGGGGCGTCCCCTCACGTAGATCCTGCACCGAGTTCGGCAGTGCACGCTGATTTTACCGGCTCCCGCTTTCCCAAGGACTTTCTTTGGGGCACCGCCACCGCAGCCTTTCAGATTGAAGGTGCCTGGAACGAGGACGGCAAGGGTGAGTCGATTTGGGACCGCTTCACCCATACCCCCGGAAAAATCCGTGGTGGTGCCACGGCGGACGTGGCCTGCGACGACTATCACCGCTTTCGCGAAGACATTGCCATTGTGAAGCAGCTCAATTTGAAGAGCTACCGTTTTTCAATCGCCTGGCCGCGGGTACAGCCGAGCGGGACAGGAGCGGCCAATCAGAAAGGTTTAGACCACTATTCACGGCTGGTGGATGCTGTGCTCGAAGCTGGGCTGCGGCCTTTCTGCACAATGTATCACTGGGATCTGCCGCAGGCGCTCGAGGATAAGGGTGGCTGGCCGAATCGCGATCTGGCGAACTACTTTGCGGAGTATGCGGGCATTCTGGGAAAGCATCTCGGCGACCGCATCACAGTGTGGGCCCCGTTCAACATGCCCTGGACCTTCGCGTACCTGGGGTACGGGGCGGGAGCGTTCCCGCCGGGCAAAGCGGATTACCGGCTCTTTCTCCGGGCTGCCCATACGATCAGCCTGGCGCAGTCGCAGGCTTTGCGTGCGCTGAAGGCAGTCTCCCCGAAGGCCACGGTCGGCAGTGCTTATGGCATGGCACCCGCGTATCCGAAGACCGGGAGCGAAGCGGATCGGGCAGCAACGGCCCGCTACCATGCGATGAATAACGTGTTTTTTCTGAACGCCGCCATGCGTGGTGAATACCCGAAGGCCTTTGTTGGCGACATGCCTTACCAGGAGATGGGCTTCCAGCCGGGCGACGAGGGGATCATGAAGGCACCGCTGGACTGGGTCGGCTTTCACTACTACACGCGCCGGGTGGTGTCGGCGGTGAAGCCGGGCCGGAGCGCGGGAGGAGCACAGTTCGGCACGGAGACGGAACTGGATGGTGGGGGCTCCGGCAGCCGGGATGATTACACCCAGTTTCATGCCGAGATGCCCACCGAAGGTCCACTCACCGATGCCGGGCTCGAGGTATATCCGCGCGGCATCTACGACCTCGTCACGCAGATCTCTCGCGAATACGATCATCCCGTCATTGAAATTACGGAGAGCGGCTGCAGCTATTTGGACGCGCCCTACGCCGGGGCAAATGGGCATGTTCCCGACGCGCGCCGGATCGAGTTCTTCCGCAGCTATCTCGCCGAACTGGCACGGGCTATCGCGGATGGGGCCAAGGTCCGCTCCTACCATGCCTGGACGCTGCTGGATAACTTCGAATGGGCAGATGGGTACAGCCAGCGGTATGGGTTGACCTATGTCGACTTCCGCAACGGGCAAAGAACAGTGAAGGATTCGGGCCTGTGGTACGGCCGCGTGGCAGCGGCAAATCGGCTAGACATCTGAAAACCCACACCACTGAACCCAAACCCACTGTTTATAGCCCATAGATACCGTCATCCTGAACGCAGGGAAGGATCCCTGTATTCCTTCGCTAGCCGGGAAGGTTCGTAAAAATAACAGACTGCTACAACAGTCCACGGTACGCTCATGGAAACCTGCTCTAGCCGCACCACCTCCCAAGGGAACGAACTTGCCGACACCTCCGACGCGCCTCACGCAATGCAAGGAAACCCTCCTTGCCGGAGCGCTACTGCTTCTCTTCGTGCTGCAGCTTGTCCACGTGGCACGGGTGTATTCGGCGACCTGGGATGAGCCGCATCATCTCTATGACGGCTACAGCATCTGGACAAAGCACGACTATCGAGCCAACGCGGAGGTACCGCCACTGATCAAGCTCACGGCGGCGCTGCCGCTCTTGCCGATGCACCTTGCGGTGCCGCCGAGGGCTGGTCGATCGCAGGCCGCTGACGCATTTCTCGATGGCAGGGCATTCGTCTTCGGCAATGGCGGCGATCGCGTTTTGTTTCCGGCCCGCATGGCTTGCATGCTGTTTCCCTTGCTGCTCGGCTGCCTGATCTATGCCGCGGCCCGAACCATATTCGGGGTTGTTCCGGCGCTGATCGCGCTGACCCTCTTTGTCTTCGATCCGAATGTTCTCGCCAATGGAACATTGGTGACCACGGACATCGGCAGCGCCTGCTGTCTTTTTGGAGCCGTGTATGCCTTCTATCGCTATGCGAAGGAGCCGCGTGCACGTTGGCTCGCGCTTGCCGGGCTGGCCGCTGGGCTGGCCGTGGTTGCCAAATTCACCGGCATCCTGCTGGTACCCATGCTCGTGCTGCTTGCTGTCGGAGAAGGTCTCCGCGCGCGCAGCTTCGCGGTATTTGGAAAGCGACTGGCGGCGTGCGCCGCTGCACTGGCTTGCGCATGGTTCATCCTGTGGGCCTTCTACGGCTTCCGCTATAAAGCGGCACCCGCGGGCGAGGAGCTTTCTCCGCGGCTGGCCCCCTACATTCAGTCGATGCCGAATGCGAAGTATCACCTCTTGCCCGAGGCCTACATCTGGGGTTTGGCGAACACCAAGAAGACCGAGTGGGAGTACACAAGTTACTTCTTCGGCCGCATGTACCGGCACGGCCCCTGGCAGTACTTTCCCGCAGCTTTCCTCATAAAATCCACCCTTCCGCTGCTTATCTCCCTGTTTGCATTCCCTTTGCTCTGGTTTTGGCGCAAAGACCGCCACGGCCGTGAGCTGCTTTTTCTGCTCGTCCCGGTGTGCGTCTACTTCGGGGTCATTACCTCTTCGCACTTTGATATCGGCGCGCGACATCTCCTGCCGATCTACCCGTTCCTTTACGTGCTGGCGGCCGCGGGCGGGGCGGCAGCTGGTCGCCGGGGGCCTGTCTGGGCTGCGGCTGTGGGTCTCCTGCTCGTAGGGCAAATTGTGACGACCGTTCGTGTGGCACCGGCGTACATGGCCTACGGCAACGAAGCCTGGGGCGGACCCGCGCAGGTTCATCGCTACCTGAGCGACGCCAATGTGGACTGGGGCCAGCAGCTCAAAGCGGTGAAGGCGTACCTCGATGTAAACGGCATAAAAGACTGCTGGTTCGCCTACTTTCCGGATGGCGCGGTGCAACCTGCCGACTACGGTGTGCCCTGCCGTCGGCTACCGACCGGAACCTCACTGGAGTGGTTGCGATTGCCCATGGACGTGCCGCCGGTCATCGCGGGGACGGTGTTGATCAGCGATAGCGTTCTCGAAGGGATCGAGTTCGGGGATGGCGCTTTGAATCCGTATGACTCCTTTCGCGGCGTCCAACCGGTTGCCGTCATTCAGCATGGCGTCGATGTCTATCAGGGACGCTTCGCCGTTCCTCTGGCCGCGGCGCTGGTCGAGGTGCGCACGTCAGGTGAGCTGGCCAAGGCAGGCAAGAGGGAGGCTGCGTTGCACGTTGCCCAGGAGGCGGTGACCCTTGCTCCAGGCTCCGCGATCACTCAACTGAACGTGGCCGACAGGCTCGCCGCGGGTAGGCAATGGAAGGAGGCGCTGCCGCATTACGAGGCTGCCGACAGGATCGTCCGGACCGTGCAGCCTGATTTGGAAGGGGCTCATCTGCTGCCTAAAATTACGGAGGGGCTCGCCTCGGCGAGAAGCCACCCTGAATGAGTGGCGGGCTGCTTCAAGGTGAGGTCATGAAGGGCAATGCGCTTTAGCGCACGGCCTCCAAGGCAACCCTTGCCAGGTTCTTCCTCCAGCTTTCGGTGAAGCGAGAGTGCCTGTGCGGCATGTCGGAGGCAGACTGCAGCTCCCGGACGGAGCGGGCACTGCGTGCGGTAATGGCAGACATATCTGCTTGGAGAGCCGGGGCGAGCAGGGGACGGCTGATCAGCCAGCCTTGCGCGCACTCGCAACCCATCATGGCAAGCTCAGCCAGTTCCTGCTCCGTTTCCACGCCTTCCGCAACTACCCGTTTTCCCAGCGAATGACCCAGCTGAATCACCGTGCGAACCAACTCGCGGCGTTGCGGATCGCGGTGCATGTCCGAGACGAAGCTGCGATCCACCTTCACTTCATCCACCGGCAGGTTGAGTAGAAAACTCAGGGACGAGTAGCCCGTTCCGAAATCGTCGAGGGAGATGCGAATGCCATGGGCACGAGCTTCGCTGAGAACATCTTTCACCGTGTTCTCGTGCACCATCAAAACCGATTCCGTGATCTCCAGCCGCAGCAGGTGAGGGTCAAGTCCCGCTCGATGCAGCGTCGCCAGAACAAGGGCGACAAAGCCGGTCTCCGCGAACTGCCTTGGCGAAACGTTGACGCTCACTGAAAGTTGCGTACCCCAGGCAAGATTCCATTCGGCCACCTGGCGGCAGGCTTTTTCCAGAACTTGGGTGCCCAGAATGGAAATACGGCCGATATTCTCCGCAAGCGCAATGAACTCCGTGGGTGGAACACTGCCGTACTTGGGGTGTGACCAGCGGGCAAGCGCCTCAAATCCCGCAATCTCGCCTGTGGCAACGCTTAGGATAGGTTGAAACGCCACATCGATTTCATTCTGATCGATGGCGACGCGCAGGTCGGATTCCATTCGCCAGCGGATGTCGATCTGAGCCAGCAGTTCCTTATCGAAGAGCTGGACGCGGTCCTTGCCCGACTGCTTGGCCTTGTACATCGCGTGGTCGGCGGTGCGGATCAGGTCGTCGGTAGTCTCCCCGGGCGTGGCCAGCACGATGCCGATACTGGCGCTACAGCGCAGCATGTGCTCGCCCAAATAGTAGGGTGCGCGCAGCGCATCGAGCAGTACTTTCCCGGCTATTTCCGCTTCGGCCTCAGCGCTTGCGGAGGCAAGAACAATAAATTCATCCCCACCGATGCGGCACACCCGCGAATCGGCGGGCGCGGCTGTCTGGAGACGACTGGCCACCTCAATCAGTAAGCGATCGCCCAGGGCGTGCCCAAGGCTGTCGTTGATCGATTTGAAGCGGTCGAGATCCACAAACAGTAGAGCTGTCTTGGTATCCGGACGTCCGGAGGACAAACGTTCTTCCAGGCTGCGGCGAAGCTGGATGCGGTTGCCTAAACCTGTGAGCGCATCCTGCAGGACGGTCTCTTCCAGTCGTGAGTGGGCCTCATCCCAGGCATGTTCACGCGCATTGGTGCGGAGCGCGAATAAGGCGAAACAGCAGATGACGCATAGAGCGCCAAGAATCCAGCTGCGCGTTGCGACCAAGGCCGATACGCCCATGCAGAGAAAGGTGAGCGCGGCGATGCTCAGCCCCTTCATGCGCCGGACCGCCGTCAGGAGCCGGCTGGCGTGCACCCCTTCTTCGCTGGAGCGCCGCGTGTCCAGAGCCACAAGGACGATAAAGGTCGCAACCGGTACGGTCCAGATCAGGTCCACTGGGCTGCCGACCTGCGCACCTTGCAGGTACAGCAGCTCACCCACCGTCTCAGCTACACCGTAGACCAGCAAAAAGATCGTAAGCCGCACAAAGAAGCGCCGTTCCCGAGCCATGGTGCAGATGGGAAGCCGCAGAAAACAGCAGACGATCAAGGCCACGTTTTGAATCAGGTAGGTTCTGCTCAGACTGAAGCGGCCGGAATGCACAAACACAAGGAGGTACAAGACCACAAAGAAGAAGATCGCCTGGACCCTATCCAGCCACTCCACGGAGTCGAGTTCATCGTGCGTGGTGTGCACCGCAAGCAGCAAGGGCAAACCAAATAACACCCAGAGGGCATCGTCCGGACGAACGCCTCCAATTTTGAATACAGGAAAGTAAAGGAAATAGATGTAGATGGCCTGCGCAGCGGACCAAATGGCGAAGGCGGCCGCCACCGCCGACCAGCATCGTGTGCCTACCCCATTGGTGCTGAATTTTCGTTGGTCAAGACTGACTACCACTGCCAGTAAAGGGAAAAACAGCTGCAGGAGATTGGAAGGCAAAGGCGATTGCGGACGAAACAGCACGACAGCGACGTGGGTCAGCAGCGCCACCCCCACGAGAGCCAGTATCGGCACTGCCAGGTGCGCCCTCGTTCCGCCGCTCTTCGTTGACAGTGTTTCCTGCACTCGGTCCATCACCGGCTTTCACGGCAGTTCAGAAATCCCTTTGTGAAGGGTAGAGAGCTTAGGGTGCCTTGAAACCTTGGGGAAATGCAGTCCCCAAAAGGGACTACCCGGGCCGCAAAAGTGGCATAAAGTTGTGCTCACCGCTTGGCAATGAAGCAAACTCCAAGACAACGCCCAAAAACAGTAGCTACACTGCCCAGGATGAGATTTCGTCGTGCCTCGTGGTTAACGCCAGCCCTCCTTGCTGCCCTGCTCGCTCTTTTCCTGGTGCCGATGACGCTCAGCGCCTATCGGGAATCCGTCACCTGGGATGAGGGCGACCACCTGTTTGCCGGATTCATGAGTCTCCGTACCGGAGATTTCGGCCTCAATCCGGAGCATCCACCGCTCGCAAAGATGGTTGCCGCCCTGCCTCTCCTGCCGTTATCCCTGCGGGTACCTCCCTTGCGCGGCCGTTTCTTCAAAGGGGAGGCCTACCTGGATGGCCGCGACTTGCTCTTCGGCAACCTGCCCCGGTACTCCGGTCAGCAACTCATCTTCCGTGCCCGCTGCGCCATGCTCGTGTTTCCGTTCACTCTCGGTCTGCTGGTGTTTTTTCTCGGACGTGAGCTCTTCGGTGAGTCTGCGGGCCTCCTGGCCCTCGCTTTGGTCGCCCTTGAACCCAACCTGCTGGCGCACGGACCATTTGTAACCACCGACACGACGGTCTCCGCGATGCTTGTTGCGCTCGTCTGGACCGCCTACCGTTACGCTGTTCGGCCCACAGCCTCCCGTCTCGCCATGGCTGGGCTGGCGGCCGGTCTCGTGCTTGCGGCCAAGCACTCCGGCCTCGTCCTGCTGCTGGCCTTGGTGCCCCTCTTCGCGGGGGAACTGCTGCTGCGAGCCATCGAACGACGTCGCAGGCCGGAAGCAGAGAGGCAGCCATGGTTCCGCCGCGATGCCCTGCATCTGCTCGGCGGTCTGGCGGCCATCGGTGTAATCGCCCTGCTTGTGCTCTGGGCGTTTTATGGCTTTCGCTACGCCGCGCGTCCCGCTGGACTGGCGCTTGCACCGGATCTCGCGCACTACGTCCTGCCGTTGCGGCCCGTGGAGGCTCATGGCATCCTGCTGCTGGCGCGCCTTCACATCTTTCCGGAGAGCTGGCTGTACGGCCTCGCGGATGTGCGACTCGTGGCGAACGCCATGCCCACCTACCTGTTTGGGAAGGTATATGCCCATGGCATCTGGACCTATTTTCCTGCTGTGATGCTGATCAAGCTCACCCTGGGCACACTGGCGTTGCTGGTGGTTGCCCTGTTTGCGGCTGCGCGAGGGTGGCTTGTGGGCGCGCGTGAGCTGTGGTTTGTTCTCTTTCCCGCGGCGTTCTATTTCCTCATCGCGTCCGGCTCCGGGCTCAACATCGGGGTACGCCACGTGCTGCCATGCCTTCCCCTGCTGCTGATCTTCGCCGCTGCGGGAGCGGTTGCCGTGGCCCGACGCGGACGGGGCTGGGCCGCTGTTGCGGTCCTGCTGGTGCTCGCGCATGCGGCGAGTTCCGCCCGTGCCTTTCCGCTTTATCTGCCCTATGCCAACGAGGCCTGGGGAGGTGCGGCCAACACCTGGCGCTACCTTTCAGATTCCAACGTGGACTGGGGGCAGCAGCTGCTGCAGGTCGACGCCTGGGTCCGGGCCAACGGTGCGGGGAACGACTGCCATTTCGCCTACTTCGTAACGCCGTTCCTGCAGCCATCCGACTACGGCATTCCATGCGCGCTCCTGCCGACCTTTGATTCTTCCGACCAAGTCAATATCGACATCGCGCCCACCGTGAGCGGCACCTTGCTGGTCAGCCAGGGCGACCTGAACGGGTTTGAGTTCGGCACCCGGGTACGCAATCCCTACCAACCCCTGGTGGGGAGAACTCCCGATGCCGTCATCGACGATGGGGTGTTTGTGTTCCGCGGGACGTTTTACCTGCCCGATGCCGCGGCGATCGCCCCCACACAGCGCGCCACACGTGCCTTGAAGGCCGGTGACGCGAGTACCGCAATGGCCGAAGCGCAAAAGGCGCTCGCATTCTCACCCGGCAATTTCGATGCGCTGCTCCTCCTGGCGCAAGCACTAAAGGCGGAGCACAAACCTGCTGAAGCTGCCCAAGCGCTGCACACCGCGTTGCGGCGGGTGGACGAGATGGAGCCCTCCGCGCAGGCATTGTGGCGTCCGCAACTGGCGCAGCAAGTTGCCGATGCCATAACGCCATAAACAATGCGGTGAAACGGTCCAGAGTCAACCGCTCGGTCCAAAGTCAGCCGCGCGGAACGGTAGTCTGGCTCAGAACCCCATCCCGCAGGAGTGTCCCGCGATCGCCCAAGCCACGCGCAAGCTGCGCCTGATACCGCTCATCGCCGTGACCTACTTCATGGTCTCGGGCGGACCGTATGGGCTGGAAGACATCATCGGCAAGGCAGGGTACTGGCGAGGACTTCTGATGCTCGCGGTCATTCCCTTTGTGTGGAGCCTGCCCACCTCGTTGATGGTGGGTGAACTGGCCAGCGCGCTCCCCGCCGAAGGCGGCTACTACGTGTGGACGCGGCGTGCGCTGGGACACTTCTGGGGCTTCCAGACCGCGTGGCTGTCGCTCGCGGCCAGCGTCTTCGACATGGCCATCTACCCGGTCACGTTTGTGTTGTATCTCAATCGCATCGCGCCGGCGTGGACCGCCGGCTATCGTGGGACAGCGTGGGCGCTGGCTGTGGTCATCGGCTGCCTGCTGTGGAACCTACGCGGGGCGAAGGCCGTCGGTGACGGCTCAATTGCCTTGTTTGCCGTTCTGCTCTCGCCATTCGCGGTGCTTGTGGCGGTGGGGCTATGGCGCTGGGGTGGGCAGGGCACCGGTACACTTTTCGCCCCGGCTGCCCAGACGGACCTGCCCGGGGCTATCTCCGTGGCGATGTGGAATTACATGGGTTGGGATAATGCCTCGACCGTGGTGCAGGAGGTGGATAACCCGCAACGCAACTATCCGCGAGCCATGCTCGCCGCTGCCGGGTTGGTGGCCTTCACGTACATCCTCCCGCTGCTCGCGGTGGGACTCGCGGGTTTGGGCACGGCACAGTTCTCCACGGGCGCGTGGACCGATGCGGCACGCACGGTGGTCGGACCATGGCTTGGGCTTGCGGTGGTGATCGGGGGGATGATCAACGGCACGGGCATGTTCAATGCGCTCATGATGAGCTACGCCCGCGTGCCGTATGCGATGGCCAAAGACGGCCTGATGCCACGGGTGCTCGCGCGCGAGAACCGCTTCGGCGTTCCCGTAGCCGCACTGGTTGCCTGCGCCGTGCTGTGGGCGAGCGCGTTGCGTTTCAGTTTCGAGCGGCTCATCTCCATAGATCTCGTGCTGTACGGCGCGTCGCTGCTGCTGGAGTTTGCGGCGCTCGCCGTGTTACGCCGCCGCGAGCCAGCCCTTCCCAGGCCCTTCCGTGTGCCGGGCGGCTTCCCTGGAACGGTAATGGCGGGCTTGGGGCCGGCGCTCTTGATTGCCTTTGCGTTGTGGGCGGCACGCGGGGAGCGTGTAGGGCCAGTATCCGCGCTATCCTTTGCCGTGCTGGTCGGGCTCAGCGGCGTTGTAGTCTACGTGGTGTATGCGTCCCTCGCAAGAGGGAGAGAACAGCCTACACAGCCGCCCGACATACCTCAGGAACGGTCATCCTGAGCACCGCGAATAACCTGCTTGTTGCTTGTACTGTTATGGCATCCCAGGCGAGAAGCAGGCCTTTGCTCCATGCAGAGATGGCCGTGCACGTTGCATGCACGGCCATCTCTGAACGCTACTTGCCCTGATTGTCCTGAAACGCCTTCTGCGCTTTCACTACCAGCTGGCGCGCGGCATCAGCGTCCTTCCATCCATGCACCTCGACGCGCTTGCCCTCGAGGTCCTTGTAGGTGGCAAAGAAGTGATCAATCTCTTTGAGGATGTGCGGATAGATCTGCTGATAATTCGTTACATCGTCGTAACGCGGATTGCCCGCGCCCACGCATAGGATCTTTTCATCGCCCTTGCCCTGATCAGTCATCTCAAGCGCACCGATGGGACGAACCTCCATCACGCAGCCTGGGAAGCTCGGCATATCCACGAGCACCAGCACGTCGAGCGGATCGCCATCATCGCCCAGCGTACTGGGGATGAAGCCATAGTCGCCGGGGTAGTGCACGGGCGAGTACAGGTTGCGGTCCAGGCGAAACACGTGCAGCTCTTTGTCGTACTCATATTTGCTGCTGCACTGGAGGGGAATCTCGATGACGGCGTTGATCAGCTGCGGAGCCTTGGGTCCGATGGGCAGCTCGAGGTAGTTCGGCATAAAGGTTGAAACCAACTCTCATGTGGCATTTTTGGGAGTGGCAAACCGGCAGGGTTCTCGCTCTTGTCCCTGCCGTCGCTTCGGTCCCGCACCAGTGTAGCCGAGCCGCCGGGGACAGGTGCCATTCATCCGAACCGGCTTCTGCTGTCCCAAGCCGCCCCATCCCCGCTTGCCGGTACCCGGCTTATTGCATCCAACCAGACACATCACCCTCGGCTCCACAAATTCATGGTGAAACGGTATGCATCCTGTTCGACTTCAGCGCTTTGCTGTTCTCTTCCTCTTGCTGATGATTTTCCTCCCGGTCCGGCGCAGCGCGGCGCAGGCCCGCACCTCTGCGAGTAAAACGCAGGATGTCGATGTCTTCGGTGGCATCGAGTTTGCGAACCCCGAGTATGGTCCGAAGGACAACGTGGGCGGCGCGATCGGGCTCGACTTCACCCGCTACTTCCGCATCCCGATCCAGCCCTCGCTGGAGCTGCGTGCCAACTTCAATCGTGGCACCTATGCCAATGAGAGTTCTTACCTCTTCGGCCTGCGCGGGGCGTACCCGTACCGCATCTTCACTCCTTATGTGGACTTTTTAATCGGACCCGGCAACATCCATTACCCGCTGAACCTGACCTACACAGGCGACAACTCGACCGTGTACAACTACGGCGGCGGTATCGATATAGCTGCGGTACGGCACTTCTCGCTCAAGCTCGACCTGCAACAGCAGCGATGGAATACGGGTACGTTCAACTTCAAGCCGGTGGTGGGCATCATCGGTGTCAGCTACCGCATCCCGTTCCGGTCAAAGGTCGGCGGACGCTAGAATCTGCCTAAATCCGGCGGCCATTGCTGGGCTCCGTGCAGAAGGCGCAGGATGCGCACCATTTTACCCTCAACACGGTAAGCGGCAATGTAGGGCGTCTGCTGCAGCACGAGTTCGCGTGTTCCTGCAACGCGGCCCAACCTCCCGATCTCAGGCGAACGCGCCAGGCTATCGAGCTGAACTTCAATCTGATCGTCGATCCGGGCGGCGGCACGCGGCTGTCGGCTTCGATGTAGGCGAAGATGGCCTCTCGGTCCGAAAGGGCCAGGGGGCTCCAAATAATCCTCAGCCTTACCCTCTTTTACTCTTCCATGCGGCGCGCAGCAGCCCGGCGTCGGGCAAATCGAGCTCGAACCTCTTCATGGGCGACCGGAGGACGAGAATCATTCAGGGCCTCCTGAACCTTGGAACGAAACCACGCGTCGTGCGCCGCCACGTTTGGGGCGGCCAAAGAGAACGGCAGTGCGCCTTCATTGGCGGTTCGGGTGAGCAAGATACGAACGGCATCTGAAACCGTCATGCCTAGCTCCTCAAGGACGGCAGCAGCTTTTGCCTTCACGCGGGGATCGATACGGGTTTGTATAAGAGCATTCGCAGGCATCAGGCTATCCCTGAAGCACATCGTAATACACCTGCATGACAGAAACGCATGGGCTATCACGCACAGGCTGGGTAAGGATTCGCCACACCAGGGTAAGAGCCTGGATCAAGGCGATGCTAGGCTTGAGTCTGAGGCAGCGTGAAGGCAGGAATGAGCACAGCAGGCTTACGAGGCAACGAGGGAAGCAGCCGGTTCGTCCGCGCGTGCCTGCGCCAGCCCGTCGATCGCACCCCGGTGTGGTTTTTGCGGCAGGCGGGCCGCTACATGCCCGAGTACATGGCTGTACGCAAGCACCACAGCCTGCTCGAAATCTGCCGCAATCCGGACATCGCCGCCGAGGTTACGATCACCGCGGCGGAACGCCTCGGGGTCGACGCGGCGATCATTTTCGCCGATCTGCTGTTGCCCTTCACGCCTATGGGACTGGATTTTGAGTTCGTGAACGGCGAAGGCCCCGTGGTGCATCGCCCGGTCCGCACATTGGAGCACGTGGAAGCACTGCGCACGGATCGCGTCGAGGAACTCCGCTACGTCGCCCAGGCCATTGAACGTGTAGCCAAGCACTTCGATGCTCCAAGGCCGGACGGCGATCGGCTCGGCATCATCGGCTTCTGCGGCGCGCCGTTCACGCTGGCCAGCTACATGATTGAGGGTGGATCGTCGCGCAACTATATCGAGACCAAGCGGCTGATGTACGCGTCCGTGCTGACGGGAAGCGCTGAGGCAAAGCTCTGGCCGCTGCTGATGAACAAACTGGTCGAGGTGCTGATCGCCTATGCGGGCCAGCAGGTGGAAGCTGGCGCGGACGTCATACAGATCTTTGATTCCTGGGCCGGCGCGCTTTCAGTGAGCGACTACCGCCAGTTCATTCTCGGCCCCACCACCGAGCTGGTACGGCGTGTACAGGCGCTCGGTGTACCGGTGATTTATTTTGGCGTCGACACAGCCAGTCTGCTGCCCACGATGCGGGAGACGGGTGCGGATGTGCTCGGCCTTGACTGGCGCATTCCACTCGATGGGGGCTGGCGCGCGGCGGGTGCCGGCTGTGCGGTGCAGGGGAATCTCGATCCCATCACGTTGTTTGCTCCCGAGGCAGTGATCGAGGCCCGGGTGCGGGAGATCCTCGCCTTGGCCAACGGCCGGCCGGGACACATCTTCAATCTCGGCCATGGCATCGTGCCCGGCACACCAGTGGAGAATGTAATCCTCGTCATGGACCTGGTGCGCAGGTATGGCCTTAACGCGCAAGGTGGGCGTGGCCATGATGAGGCCCGCAGCGACTGGGCCGTGCGCGCGTAGTCGTCGCCTCGCACCAGCATTTTGGATCGCACGCGGTGGCCGTTTTGATCCCACGCGGTGTAAGGGAAGCCAGACCTCGCGCCTCACACCCTCGTTGCTCTAACCTGAAGGGTAGCCATGGCTGACTCAAACTTCATCAATGCCCCCGTCCTCCTGCTCGCGCACGGCACGCCCGATCGCCTTTCGGAGATGGCCGAGTACCTTCGCAAGGTCACCGGCGGCCGTCCCATGCCCGAGCATGTGGTTGAAGAGCTGCAACATCGCTATGCCGAGATCGGCCTGGGGGAAGAGCCCCTGCCCGAAGGTCCGCCGCTTACGCGTTGGACGCTGCTGCAGGGCCGTCTGCTCGCCGAAAAACTCGGTCGTCCGGTATACGTGGGCATGCGCAATTGGCATCCCTATATCGCCGATGTTGTCGCGCGGATGAAGGCTGACGGCGTTCGCCATGCGAAGGTGTTATGCCTGGCTCCACAGAACTCGCGCACCTCTACGGGACTGTATCGCCGGGCCCTCGAAGCGGCGCTGCGTGAAACGCCTGGCGAGCCGTTCAGCTTCGAGTTCATCGCCGGTTGGGCCGATGAGCCGTTGCTCGCGCAAGCCTTTGCGGAACGCATGTGGCCGGCCTGGGCAGAGGCTTGCGCCCGTACCGGCAAGCGCGTCCCCGTGCTGTTCACCGCGCACTCCGTGCCCTGCCGAACCATTCGTTCAACCACGCCGGAGGAGGCCGCGCGCGGCTCTGCGGCACGCCCCGGTGCCGCCCCGCCCGCTGAAGGCATACAGAACTACGGCATGGCCAAAGCGGGTGATCCGTACCCGATCGAGTGCAAAGGAACGGCCGCGGCGATTGCCCGTTGCCTCGCGCCCGTGGGCATGACCGAAGACGATTGGGTCTTCGCTTTCCAAAGCCAGGGCGTGGCCGGTGCACCGTGGATCGGGCCTGCGGTGGAGGACACGCTGAAGGCCTTGGCCGAGGCCGGCCATACGGCGGTCGTGATGCAGCCTGTTGGGTTCCTGTGCGATCACGTGGAGATCCTCTATGACATCGACATCAACTTCCGCGACTTCGGCAAAGACCTCGGACTCGACGTAACCCGTGCGGAAAGCCTTAACGAGTCACCGACACTGATTCGCGGCATCGAGCATGTGCTCGCGACGCGTACTGGAACGGATGAGGCACCACCGCTCATCGGTGGTCCATGGAGCGTGGCGGCTGAGGTGCGCACAGCGCCGATACCGGACCTGACTCCAGAGCCTGCACCCGTCGAGGTCTAGTGCGAACAGAGACGTACCAACACTCTGTCATCTGGCCCCACCTCAGACCTTGTCATCCTGAACGCAGTGAAGGACCTGCTTTTCTGTTGTGCAGCGGCTTTTCGAAGGCGAGCCACTCTTCGCTTCGCTCAGAACAGTTCTGAAGAGAATGCGGTCCCTCACGAAGAGCGAAAGCATCTGACAGGAAGCTATGAAACGCATTGCCATCCTCGGCGGCGGTATCGCCGGCCTTGCCGCTGCCTATGAGCTCGAAGCACAACGCAAGGCCGGCAAGCCGCTCGACTGGCATCTGTACGAGGCTTCGGATCGACTCGGCGGCACGGTGCAAACCACGCGCCACATCACAGCCGACGGAGAATGGATTCTTGAAGGCGGCCCCGATGCCTGGGTGACCGAAAAGCCGTGGGCGCGCGAGCTGGCCGAGCAGCTTGGGCTCGGCGGCGACATCATCACGTCCAACGATCTCGGTAAGAAGACCTATGTGTGGGTCGAGGGTGCGCTCGCGGCGATGCCCGATCGCATGCGCATGATGGTGCCCGAAGATCTCGCTACCCTGGATGCTTCGCCGCTGTTTTCAAAGCAGGCCAAAGCGGCGTATGCGCAGGAGCTCGCGCGCGCCGGGGAGCTGAAAGCATCAATCCCTGCCGAAGACGAATCGGTGGCGGACTTTGTGCGTCGCCACTTCGGCGAAGAGGTGCTGGATAAGATCGGTGCGCCGTTGCTCTCCGGTGTCTTTGGCGGCGATGTCGCGAAGCTGAGTGTGCATGCCGTGATGTCGGCATTTACAAAGATGGAGGCCGAGCATGGATCACTTATCCTTGCCCTGCAAAAAGGTCGTGCCGAGCGGGGAGCGAAGCCTCCGCAGCCCACCTTCACCACACTGCGGCGCGGGATGGAGATGCTCCCCGAAGCTCTGGTAAAGGCGCTGCCTGCGGATCGGCTGCACACGCGAACGGCCGCCGCTTCGCTCACCAAACGTGGGAGTTGGCTTGTGCGCTTCGAGGCTTCTGACCACTCCTCCTGCGCGATCGGCTATGTGCCGTTCGACCATGTGCTGCTTGCCACACCGGTGGACGCAACACGCCAGCTGCTTGCCCACATTGACCATGAGGCGACGGAACTGATTCCCAAGGATGCCAGCTCTGCTGTGCTTGGAACATTTTGTTGGCCTGCGGCGGTGGCGAGCACCTTCAGCATGCCCCCCGGATTCGGCTTCCTCGTACCGCAGCAGGCGCCGCAGCACGGGGCCCCGCGTGCCGATCGTCCCAAGCTGCTGGCGGGTACCTTCACAACGCAGAAGTTTCCGGGCCGCGCTCCCGAAGGGGCTCGGGTGGTGCGTGTGTTCTTCGGGGGAGCGATGGCGGATGCCCTCCGTGCTCAATCGGACGAAGCCGTTGCGGCCGAGGCCTGGAAAGAGTTGCTGGCCGTGCTGCCCAACCTGCCGCCACCCGGCGCGGCGCTGACCACGGTCGCTCGCTGGGCGCGCAGTCTGCCGCAGTATGAGGTTGGACACAAGGAGCGCATGGAAGGGCTCAATGGGCGCATAGCGGCCCTCGGTCATCTGTCGCTGCTCGGCAACGGCTACCATGGCGTAGGTGTGCCCGATCTGATCCGGGATGCACGCGATGCTGTTCGCAAGCTGATAGATGAAGCCTAAGCAAAACTGACGGACTGAGACGTTGACCAAAGATTCTTCGCGCCTGTTGGCACCCGCACCACAGACCCCGCTGCCCTGGGTTACGACCATCCCAGGTGTGCCGTACTTCCAGACCGAAGACGGCCGGCCGTGGCACCCCATCGGCCAAAACGACGCGGTGAGTTGGAGTGAACTGAATCCACTGTTTCGCCGCAAGGACGTCGCCGCGGTCGATGCGTATCTTGCGATGCTCGTCGAACACGGCGTGACCTGTATGCGCCTGATGCTGGAGTACGCGCAGGTGCGGCACCGGTATTTTGAGACAACGGCAGGTACGTGGTCGCCGAACATGGTGCAGTTCTGGGACGATCTGTTTCTGCTCTGCGAACGGCGTGGCATACGCATCCTGCTCACGCCTTTCGACACCTTCTGGATGTGGCTGCACTTCAAGCATCACCCCTACAGCCGGAAGAATGGCGGGCCACTGCAACATCCCTCGCAGACCTTGCTTTCGCGTGAAGCCCGCGAGGCGATCAAGGCGCGGCTCACCTTTGCGGCCGAGCGCTGGGGCGGCTCCGGCGCGCTGTTTGCGTGGGATGTGTGGAATGAAATCCATCCCGCACAGGGCGGCATGAGTGCCGAGCCGTTTATGGAGTTCATTGAAGACCTGAGCACGCATCTGCGACAGGTAGAGATGCGCAAGTTCGGCCGTGCGCATCCGCAGACAGTCTCCCTCTTCGGGCCGGAGCTGAAGTGGCGCGCGCACATGAAGATGGAGCCCGCCATCTTTCGCCATCCGTCGCTGGATTTTGCGACCATTCACATCTATGAGCAGGGCACTATCGACGATCCGCAGAACACCGTGGATGCCGCGATCGGCATGGGACGCATCGTGCGCGAGTCGTTGGGGCACATTCACGATGGGCGGCCTTTCTTCGATACCGAGCATGGCCCCATCCATCGCTTCAAGGATCGCCATGAAACGCTTCCCGAGCCGTTCGACGACGAGTACTTTCGCCACATGCAATGGGCGCATCTGGCCAGCGGCGGTGCCGGTGGCGGCATGCGCTGGCCCAATCGCCATCCGCATAGCTTGACTGGCGGCATGCGGCAGGCACAGCGAGCCATGGCGGGCTTTCTTCCGCTCCTCGACTGGCTGCGCTTTAAGCGCGCAGATGCCACCGCAGCAATCACGCTGCAGTCTGAGGTGGGCGATACCGTCGAAGCCGCACAGGTGGCTCGCTTCGGAAGTGCGGCAGCCGATCAGGCGATTGCCTACCTGCTGCGCCGCGATGCGCTCCTACCCAATGGGCAGATTGATCGATCGGCAACACCGCTTAGGCTCACGTTGGCGTTGCCGATGCTTACGCCCGGACGGTATACGATTTCAGCCTGGGATACGGTGGAGGGCAAGCTGATTGCGTCGTCCACGCAGACGCTTTGTGAGTCATCGCCTGTGCTGCTTCCGCCTTTGCACGGAGATCTCGCGCTGGCCGTGCAGCGCTGCGTCTGAAGTGCCGCATGCCGGAGGGTAGACTGGAAGCTGTGGGGATCAACCGCCAACAGGCGCTGGACTGCTTTGCCTCCGACGATCTGATCGGCATCGGCATGGAAGCCGATGCTGTGCGCCGTCAATGGCATCCTGAAGGCGTGGTCAGCTATGCCGTCGGCTGCAGCATTGATGCATCGCTCGAACGTGGGGCGATCCTGGATGAGATCGCGGCAACGGTCGCGGTCGACGGAACAGCAATCAGCGTGGGGGGAAGCTCTACACTGCACCCCCAAGTGAGCCGCTACGGAGCGCTTTTCGACTCGATTAAGCAGCGCTTTCCGCAAGTGTCCTTGTCCGGTCTGACGGCGAGCGACATCGTCACGATCGCACGCGGATCATCGCTTACGGTCAGCGACACACTCTTGCGTTTGCGCGATGCGGGTCTTGATGCGATTGCCGGTGATGATGCTGTAGTTCGCGATGACCTCCCGTCTGCGCGCTCGCAAGAGAGCGTCTGCAGCCAGGAGGAGTGGACGGCGGTGCACCTCTCCGCACATGCGCTGGACATGCCCACGATGGCCGCGATGACCATAGGCGGTGGCGAGACGGCTGAGCATCGCGTGCAGCACTTGGAGCGACTTGCGCAACTGCAAGCGGAGACGGGCGGCTTCCGCGCTTTTACCCTGTTGACCTATCAGCCATACCCCGGAGCGCCGGTCCTCGATGAACCGACCTCGGTGGAGTACCTCAAGACGCTGGCGATCAGCCGCATGTATCTCGACAGCATCGAGCACTTCCAAAGTGCAGGGTTGGCGCAAGGGACCAAGGTGCTGCAGATGGGCTTGCGTTTTGGCGCGGATGACGCGGGCTGCATCAACGCCTCTCGTCAGCTCTCGAAGCTGGGCGCGAAGATCTCCGGACGCAATGCAGCGGTGGCCGAAGAGGAGATACGCCGCCTCATCCGCGATGCCGGATTTACTCCTGTGCAACGCGACGCGCTGCACACGCGGCTGTTTCTTGCCTAGGGTTTAACCGCTGATCTTAAGAGCGTGTAACACTGGCATATGTGGGCGCGTGAAAACGCCTGAACGAGCGGCGACAACTCGGAGGCCTCGGACGTGCTCTAAGAATAGGAGTCTACTGATTTTTCTTTGATCCGCGGCGCGCCACAGCTAGATCGATCGCTATTCCTGCGAACGCGAAGGTTGATGAGCGGTGCCGTCGTGCGGACGCGTTTGGAGTTCACTTGAATCTGCGCAGTGGCATGGAGTTGTCTAAACACGCCTACGTCGGCACGCCGACCCTTCTTGTCTTTTCGCATCTCCGTTGGCATTTCGTGACGCAACGGCCGCAGCATCTTTTGGTTCGCGCTGCGGCAACGCGACCGGTTGTGTTCTGGGAAGAACCCCTCTTCTATGACCCTGCGGAACCACCAGCAGGTGCGGTTCCCGGTGGCTTCCTGGAGATCCTCAGGGTTGAGGGTGAGCCGAATCTTACAGTTATTCGGCCGCAATTTGCCTGGGATGAAGATGCTGAAGCCGGTCAGCGGCGGCTGCTGGATAGTTTTCTTGCCGGTGCCCACATCACGCGCCTGGATGCATGGTTCTATACGCCGTTGGCATTGGCCTTCGCGGCGCATCTGGCCCCTGAGGTGACGGTTTACGACGCGATGGATGAACTCTCCGCGTTCGCCGGCGCGCCACCCGAGCTGCTGGCGTATGAGCGCACCCTGTTTGGCCGCGCCGATGTGGTCTTCACGGGCGGGCGTTCGCTCTTTGAGCACAAAAGAACGCAGCACGAAAATGTGCACGCCTTCCCCAGCTCCATCGAACTGGCACACTTTCAGCAGGCGCTCACGCCGCAAGCCGATCCAGAGGACCAGGCCGCTATCTCCCATCCCCGCATTGGTTTTTATGGGGTGCTGGACGAACGCTTTGATCTCGAACTCATTCGTGAAGCGGCAAGGCTGCGTCCGGAGGTTCAGTTTGTGCTGCTTGGCCCTGTTATAAAGATTGATCCCGCGGCGCTGCCGCAAGCGGCCAACCTGCACTATCTCGGGGCCAAGAGCTATCGCGATCTGCCGGCTTACCTGGCGGGCTGGGATGCGGCAATGCTTCCCTTTGCATTGAACGAAGCGACTCGTTTCATCTCGCCGACGAAGACACCGGAGTATCTGGCGGCGGGCAAACGCGTGGTCTCAACGCCGATACGTGACGTCGTGGCGGACTATGGCGAGAGCGGTCTCGTGGAGATAGCCGAGACAGCGCAAGCCTTTGTCGAAGCAATTGATCGCGCGCTGGAGGCTACGCCTGATCCGGATTGGCAGGCGCGTGTCCAAATGAAATTGAAGGAGTCCTCCTGGGATTCAACCTGGGCGGCGATGCATGCAGAGATTGAGGGCGTGCGGCCAGCGCAAGGCGCTTCCGTGCGCAGCTCCAGTTCCACAGAGGTCTTTGCTCTGCGTATCCCGCAGCGCAGGGCAGAAGCTTACGATTTTCTGATCGTCGGTGCGGGCTTTGCCGGCGCGGTATTGGCGGAGCGGCTGGCTCACGGCTTGGGCAAACGTGTGCTCGTTGTGGACAAGCGGCCGCACATCGGCGGCAATGCGTATGACGAAGTAAACGCGGACGGAATTTTGGTGCATCCCTACGGTCCGCATATCTTTCATACCGCTTCGCAAAAAGTATTCAATTACCTATCGCAGTTCACCGCATGGCGGCCCTATGAGCATCGCGTGCTCGCTTCCGTTGATGGGCAACTGCTTCCGATTCCGATCAACCTGGATACCATCAACCGGCTGTACGGGCTCGATCTGGATGCCGCGGGTATGGAGCGATTTCTAGCCGAGCGCGCCGAGACGCGAACAGATATCCGCACCTCAGAAGACATCGTTGTTTCCAAGGTAGGGCGCGAGCTCTACGAGAAATTTTTCCGTAACTACACACGCAAGCAGTGGGGCGTGGATCCTTCGGAGCTCGATAGCTCCGTGGCGGGGCGGATACCCGTGCGACTGGACCGTGATGACCGGTACTTCTCGGACATCTTTCAGGCGATGCCTCTCGAAGGGTATACACGCATGTTTGAGCGCATGCTCGCCCATCCCAAGATCACGGTCATGCTGGGGACGGATTACCGCGAGATCGTCGAGGAGTATCGGCACGCCAAGATGATCTACACCGGGCCCATCGATGAATTTTTCAATTTCCGTTTCGGACGTTTGCCTTACCGCTCACTGCGGTTCCAGCATGAAACGCATGACCAGGAACAGTTTCAGCCTGTTGGTGTCGTGAACCATCCTAACGATCACGCCTATACACGCATTACGGAATTCAAATATTTAACTGGGCAGCAACACGAGAAGACCAGCATCGTCTACGAGTACCCCATGGCGGAAGGCGATCCGTACTACCCTGTGCCGCGCCCTGAAAATGCTCGCCTTTACGAGATGTATCGCGAGCTCGCCGAGGCGACACCGAACGTGTACTTTTGTGGCCGGCTGGCCAACTATAAATACTTCAACATGGATCAGGTCGTCGCCCAATCGCTGCACCTGTATCGCAACATCGCTGACGAAGAAACGACGGCGCAGGTTCTAAAGAAGGCTCCGGCTGTCACTGCGATCGCCCATGATCTGCCGCGTGTGGCGGATCGTGTGAAAAGCTCTTCACTCTAAGCCAGGTTCTGTATAGCCTGCATGGGCTCGACTTTGCTGTCTTTCAACCCATGCAGGCCGTCAGGGGTGAGCAGCTTCGCAAAGTTCTCTTTCTGCAGCTGTAATTCAGCCACGAGATCGCTCCGCAAGCGGCGAATCTGCAGTTGCGGATCAAGCGCGATCAATCCGCATGCGCAGTGGCGCCCATCGTCCCAGCCCGGATAATCCATCACCGGATACAGGCAAATACCCTGCAAATTTACACCGCTGCGCAGGGCTGCATGAGCCTCCGCGCAGATCATGCCGAGCCAGCCGCAGGCGGCTTCGCCCTCAGCTCCCGTTTCGCTGATCACGATAGGTCGACTGTAGCGCTCCTGCAGGGCAAGCAGCATGTTGTGCAAAGGGCGATGCTGCCTGTGCCCTATCGGCATCAATTCGCCATGATCGATCCACTGGTTGTTCCAGTAGTAATTGCAGCCCAGGATATCCAGGCAGTCCTCCGCGCCGCCGAGTTCGGGTGCGAGCCGTCCGGCGATCATGTCCCAGGCTTCAAACTGGCCTGCCGTGTGGAGTTCCGCGGCGAGCCGGCTCTCCGGTCTCGCGGGGTTTTCCGCTATCTGGATGATGGGTTCGCAGTGCAGGAAGCGTGCACGTGGGTCGACCGATCGCACCGCACCTACGGCAGCGATGGAAGCTGCAGCCAGCTGGCGTTTCAGGTCACCGCCCCGTCCCTCGCCATAGGGAAAGAACACACCTTGATCACCGCCGACCCAGCTCCAGAAGCTGATCTCGTTTACAGGGCAGTAGAAGGGCACGGCATCGGTGTGGTCGCGCACGACGCGAGCGGCGGCGGCGGCGAACCGCTCCAGCCGTATGATGAAGGTAGGCGAAAAAGGGTCGAGGCCCTCCGGCACACCCCAGTGGCAAAGATCCCAAAGTACCTGCGTGCCGCTTGCTAGGGCGGCATGCAGCATCGGTAGAAAGCTCGACCAGTCATAGACGCCCGGCGAGCGCTCGATCTTATGCCAGCGCAGGCCGTCGCGCACGGTGTGCACGCCGGCGGAGGCCAGTAGGCGGTAATCTGCTTCGGCGTGGATATCGTGCCCGGTGGCGTGCAGAACGTCGATCTGCCCAACCTGGGGACGCCGGTGCGTCGCGCATTCAAATCCACCCAAAAAGAAGGTGGAAAACATGCGGTTCTTCGCATGTTGTTCTTCAGCCATAGCTTGCCGTCACTCCGCATCCTTGCATCACAGGGGATGTTGTGAAGATCGTCGTCCTATCCCCGCATCGCGATGATGCCGCGTTCTCTCTCGGGCTCAGCATGGAGTCGTGGCTCTCCGCGGGCCACACGGTGCATGTGCTGAACTGCTTTACGCAGAGCGCATACGCCCCCTTCTCAGATGCAGATTCACTGCACCCCAATGACCGCATTTCGTTTGTTTCCGCAACGCGAAAGCGGGAGGACACCGCGTGGAACAAGCTGCTTGGAGGCAAGCTGCACATCACGGACCTCGATCTGCTGGACGCTCCGCTGCGTCTGGCCTGCCCCGTCGACGAGGTGTTGACGCTGCCCATCCGTGCGGGAGACCGCGCGGTCTCTAGGGTAGCTGGGGCCGTAGCGAAGCTGGCGCGCAACGAATTTGCGATCCTCCTACCGCTCGCTCTGGGCGGGCATATCGATCATCGGGTGACACGTCTTGCCGGCCTGGAAGCGTTGGCAGGATCGCTACGCGCTGTCACTTTTTATGAGGATCTGCCTTATGCCGCCCGGCCGAACGTGGCGGAGGGCATCCCCGCCGCCGCCGAGGAAACGGGATTCTCGCTGCAGCCGAGCTTTGCGACAGCTGCGTACGACAGCACAGCCACGGATGATCTCTCCAGGCAGCTCGCGCGCAAGCAGCGCATGGCCGAGTGCTACGACACCCAGATCGACTCCGACGAGGCTCGGCTGATCGCCTCCTTCTGCAAACGGTATGGCGGGCGCGAGCGCCTGTGGGCCAACGAGGCGTGGCGCAGCTCCGCATGGGCCGCCGAGGCGACCAGCGAGACCCCTGCATGAGCGATGCCGTGTTGCAGGCTGCAACGTATCGACCAGTACAAGCCCTCATCCCCGGACGTGCAAACCATGGCTGTCGGGCTTGCGTGACGATCCCCGCGCGCAATGAGGAGGCGACCTTGTCGGCCTGCCTTCAAGCACTGGCCCAGCAGGTGGATCTCGAGGGCAAAGCCTTTCCACCAAGCAGCTTTGAGATTCTGCTGCTGTTGAATAACTGTACCGATCGGTCGGCACAGGTTGCATGGCGTTGGCGATCCGCACACCCCCAGGTGCAGCTTTACGTTGCGGAACGTGTGTTCGATGAACCGGAAGCCCATGCGGGCACAGCACGGCGACTGCTGATGGACACAGCCTGGCAACGATTGGGCGGGGAAGAGGCTGATCGTTGCGCCGTGATCCTCGCCACCGATGGAGATTCGATTGTGGCTTTCGATTGGCTTGCACAAAATCTGGCGGCGGTGGCCGCGGGTGCGGATGCGGTCGGAGGTGCCATCCATCTATGCGCCGAGGAGCTCGAAACGCTTCCAGCCGCCGTGCGCCGCTGTTATCTTCGCGACCGTCGTTATGCTGAGCTCGTGGCGCAGTTAGAACACCTGCTCGACCCGCAACGGGGTGACCCCTGGCCGCGGCATCTGGATCACTTTGGCTCTTCGCTGGCCTGTACGGCGGCGGCGTATGCGCGTGCTGGCGGCATGCCGGCCACCGACACGCTGGAGGATGAGGCCTTTGTGGACCGGCTGCGCCGCGCCGATCTACGCTTGCGCCATGAACCGCGCGTCCGTGTGTTCACTTCCGCGCGCCTGGACGGCCGCGCCAAGACCGGCCTCGCAGGACAGCTGCGGCTCTGGAATGGCTTCGCGGGCGAGCATGAGCATCAGGTGCAGTCCGCGGCCTATCTGCTGCATCGCTTTCGTACCTTGCATCGGCTACGCCATGCTTTCACCGCGGGGAGCATCGGAGGATGTGGATGGCTGCCGCGAGAAAAGCAAGACGTGTTGCTTACCGCCTTGAACGAGGCGGACAGTATGCCCGCGTTATTTTCAGCGATTGATTGCGACGGTTTGATCGCTGAGACATTTCACGGCGATCGTGAAGAGTGGGTCACCGCCGCGATTGCAAACTTGGAAATGGAGATCGCGCGCCACAGCGGATCCCCTACTGGCGCTGCTTCCACTTAGAGCAAGTTCTCTGTGGCTGTGCAGGAGGCGACCGCAGATTCCCTTCGGGAATGAAAGAAAGAGCATCGAAGGCGCAGTATCCCTTCAGGTAATTTGCTCTAAGGCTCCGTTGGCGTGCAGTGCCGCTGAAGAGATTGTCCTTTGAAAGAATTAACCGAGGCGCTCTAGCACGGAGATACGGTATGTCTCACGGCGCTCATCGGAGAGGGTGTGCCACTCCGGCCGTGCGCACCAGGCCTCGTGCACCTCATCGCCCATCAACGGGTAATCGTGGACCGGCGGCGTCCAGTGCACAAGTAGCAGATTTCCGCCGGCTGCATGATGCCCGGCCAGCATCTCCATGGCACGCTCAAGATCGCGACGATTCCAGTAGTAGCCGACCTCGGAAACCACGATCAGATCGAAGCTGCCCGCAGGTTCATCCTCCGGGATCTGCAGGCGTTCAATCTGTACCTGGGGAAGATCGGCGCAGCGCTTACGCGCTTGGCCTAACGCCGCATCGGAGACGTCAACGCTCAGCAGCCTATCGCAACGCTGCCCTAGTTGTGCGGTGAGGACACCGATGGAGCAGCCGACCTCCAAGCCATTCGCATACTGCCTGCGTCGCAGATGCGCCAGTGTATCGGCATATTTAGCTTGCTCATAGGCGCTGGTGCTGAACTCCCAGGGATCTTCCCGGGCCGCATAGACCTGGTCGAAGTACGCTGGGGTAAGTGTTGGCCGTGCCGGCTCTGCCATGGCAAACTCCTGGTCGTTATCGGAGAGCTTGGCTCCACAGACTTTGATGCTTGCGGCTACGTGAACCGCTCTTGGCCTGCTCCAAAGCGCTGCGCCCTGCATCGGCAAGTGTACCGTCCGGATTCGGCTGACGCAGGTACATGGTCAGGTCGCGCAGAAGGCGCTCGAAGCCGTGAGGTCGCAGCAACCCATGCGCGCCCACACCCGCGATGATCTTGGGCATGGTAGCCGTAGCCAGCCGCTCGATGGCGAGCCGCGTCATATTGGCGCACTCCACAGTCGCCTGAGCCGCATCGTCGCTGCTGTCGAGATCGAGTCCGCACTCCGCGACGGCAGCGGCGCGTTCAATCCACAGCACCGCCTCCTGCGCTGCCAGCGCGATCTCGCCCATGCGTTGCAACTGATAGGGATCTTCGCCCCGTTTGCGCTCCCGCAACCAATCCGCAAACATTCTCGCAAGCCGCACGAGCGCACCGGCCTGTACGGCGGCAAAGCGGATGGCCCCGCCGCGAAAAAGGGGATCGCGATAAAAATCCGCGGGAGCACCGAGCAGATCGTCCGGGGCAAGTTCTATGCCGGTGAAGTCGACGGTAAAGCTTTCAGAGCGTTGCATGCCGAGCGGCTGCCAGGAACTGCGGTCGATACGCAGCGGGTCTGCGGCCCGGGGGGCGTCCATACGCGGCAGCGTCATCTGCCAGCCATGCCAATCCGCGGTCACAACCGGCCGCTGCACAAAGGCGGCTCCGGTGGCGAAGCCTTTGCAGCCATGCAGTTGCAGATGGCCGCCAGGGGTCTCGTGAAGGCGCATGGGTTCGCCTTCCCCTGTGTTCCAAACACCGAAAAGCAGGCCTGCATGGGCGTCCTCCGCCGCGCGGCGCAACTGTTCGGATGAACCGAAGGCGCTGATCAGGATGAGGCCGTTGACGTGCCCTTCAAAGATTCTCCCCAGGGCAAGGTCCGCGCCGCCGACCGCTGCCAGGGTTCGCAGCAAAGCGAGCTGGCCGCCCGGCTCGGTACCGAGTCCAAGGCCGCCGAGGGCCTGGGGCAGAGGCGCAGTGAGGAGGCCGGCCTCCGCCAAAAGTTGCAACTCGGCCTGTGGTGCCTCGTTGCACACAGAGGCGCTGCAGCCTTCGGCCACAATCTCGTCGGCAAGCTGCTCGGCGGCGAGCACAAGTTCCTGGCGCCGGCATTCGGGCGCGACCGCATGCTGATGCAACACACAGCCTCCCTGGCGGTAGCCTCAAGCGTAAAGGGGTTGCGGAGCGGAATGGCGGCAGACGCGCCTTTTCGCAGACCGTTCTTAATCCAAAGTGAGAGAACAAACTCTTAACGCTGAAAAGCACAAGCAGAAAGTGGTCGGGGCGAGAGGATTCGAACCTCCGACCCCCTGCTCCCGAAGCAGGTGCGCTACCAGACTGCGCTACGCCCCGAACCTGTGTGCTTGTGTATACGCCGGCCTCGGGTGACGTTGTAGCTGAACAGACCTTGGGTACAAAAGGGCAGAGCTGCACCGTCGCCGGTTTTATCATTCTAGCAGAACGCGTTCCCGCGAACCCTTCACGTCTCGGGCGGCACAGGCTCCCCGCGACGTATCGCTTGCGGAGACATCCTATCCTTAGACTGCATGTAGTCTTCCCCTTTGCTCCCTTCCTGGAGGTCTCGTTTGCCCGTACCCAGCGCAGCACCCGACGATGTAAAGACGCTCCGCCGTGAACGCCTGAATCATCTTCAGGCGCTCGAGGCGGAGAGCATCTACATTCTGCGCGAAGCGGTCGCGGAGTTTGCGCGGCCGGTGATGCTCTACTCCATCGGCAAGGACTCGAGCGTGATGCTGCGGCTCGCGCAAAAGGCCTTTTTTCCAGGCAAGGTCCCCTTTCCTCTGCTGCACGTGGACACCGGCTACAAATTTCCCGAGATGATCGCTTTCCGCGATGCCTATGCGCGCGAGATCGGTGCCGAACTGATCGTGCATCGCAACGAAGAGGCCATTAGCGGCGGTATGAGTCCGTGGGGCATGGGCACGCAGAACTGCTGCGGTGCGCTGAAGACCCGGTCGCTGCTGGACGCGCTGGCAGACGGTGGTTTCGACGCAGCCTTTGGCGGTGCGCGGCGCGATGAGGAAAAGAGCCGCGCCAAAGAACGTGTCTACAGCTTTCGCGACGGGGCCGGGCAGTGGGACCCGAAGAATCAGCGGCCGGAGCTTTGGAGCCTCTATAACGCACGCCTGCGCAAAGGCGAGTCGATTCGCGTCTTTCCGCTTTCGAACTGGACCGAGCTCGATATTTGGCTTTACCTCTACTCTGAGCAGATCCCCATCGTGCCGCTCTATTTTGCCGAGGAGCGGGAGGTCGTCGTGCGCGGCAGCACATTGCAGATGGTGCACCCGATGATCCATCTGCTGCCCGGCGAAATACCGCAGAGTGTGCGGGTGCGCATGCGTTCGCTGGGCTGTCTCCCTTGCACGGGGGCCATTCGCTCCGACGCCGATACGCTGCCCAAGATCATTGAAGAGCTCATCACCTTCCGCCGCTCAGAGCGTGAGAACCGTGCGATCGACCATGACGAAGAAGGCTCGATGGAACTCAAAAAGCGTGAGGGCTACTTCTAATGGCCCCTGAAGAACTTCCCCTCCAGGACGCGGAGCATGAAACGCGCTTTCGTGCATTTCTCGATGCGCATCTCGATCAGGAGCTGCTGCGCTTCACCACGGCCGGCTCCGTCGATGATGGCAAAAGCACGCTGATCGGCCGCCTGCTGCATGACACCAAAAGCGTCTACGAAGACCAGCTTGCCTCTATCCGCGCCAGCCGCGTAAACCGGTCGGGTGGCGCGCTGGATCTTTCGCTGCTGACCGATGGCCTGCGTGCCGAGCGCGAGCAGGGCATCACCATCGATGTGGCATATCGCTATTTCTCCACCTCGAAACGCAAGTTCATCATCGCGGATACTCCCGGCCACGAGCAGTACACGCGCAACATGGCTACGGGGGCTTCGACTGCGGACGTAGCGGTGGTGCTGATCGATGCGAAGGCCTTTGCGAAGGCGGGGACGCTGTTGCCGCAGTCGCGCCGGCACACCTACATCGCGAGCCTGCTGCGCATACCGCATGTGGTTGCCGCGGTAAACAAGATGGACCTGGTGGACTACAGCGAAGAGCTGTTTGAGAAGATTCGTGGTGACTTTGCGGCATTGGCAAAGCGTCTCGATCTACGCTCGGTCGAGGTCATTCCGGTGAGTGCGCTGGTCGGCGACAATATCGTGGAAGCAACCGGAGCGATGCCCTGGTACACGGGACCCACACTGCTCGACTACCTGGAAACCGTGCCGCTGACAGCACGGGAACTCGCCGGGCCTTTGCGCTTTCCTGTACAGCTGGTGGTGCGGCCCGATGCGACCTTTCGCGGCTTCGCCGGCCGTATCGAGCGCGGGGAGTTGCGCCCCGGCTTGCGTGTGCGCGCCTTGCCCAGCGGACGCCTCACACGCGTGCGCTCGCTGGTGACCTTCGATGGTGAACTCAAGTCTGCCCATGCGCCGCAGAGCGTCACCGTGGAGCTCGAAGACGAGATCGACCTGAGCCGCGGCGAGATGCTGGTCGGGGAGGATGGAGCGGCCCCGGCCATCAGCACACGACTACGCGCCATGCTCGTCTGGATGCACGAGCAGCCGTTGACACTTGGCACCACCTGTCTCCTGAAGCACACCACGCGTACGGTGCGCGCCACGGTGCGCTCGCTGCGCTACCGTGTCGATGTCAACTCGGCCGAGCACCTCAACGCGACGGAGCTCGCCATGAATGACATCGCGGAGCTCGAGCTGGAAACCAGTCTGCCGCTGTTCTTCGATCCCTATGCCGAGAACCGCACGACCGGCTCATTCATTCTGATCGATCCACTCAACAATGCCACGCTCGGTGCGGGCATGTTGCTTGCCCAGAGCGAAGACATGGGCGAGCCGGAGAAAAAGCGGGGCGGCCTCCTCATTCACCTGGCCGGACAGCCCGAGGCCGTGCACGATCTGCAAGCGCAGCTGACCGCACAGGGCAAGGCCGCGATCATCGTGGATGATCCGCTGATTCCGGCGGCTTCGCTGCCCGCCGTCGTGCGTGCGCTTGAGATCGCCGGCGTGATCGGGCTCTCTGCCAATGCCGATCTGTCGCCAGAGATCCTGAGTGTTTTGCAAAGTCTTCTGGGAGAAAGTCTTATGGTGGATTTTGAATCTGCCCATCGTCTATTGAAGGAAAAGCCATGAGTACCGCACGGTACCTGTTGACCGAGTTGCGCCTGCAGCCACCGGCTGCGCACAACGGACTTGCTGAGCCGGAAACGCTCTCTGCCGGCAATCTGGTCGGTGCGGTCATGGAAGCATCCGGGGGCCGCGATGTCTGCCTTACCAGCAGCTTCCAAACCGAGGACATGATCGTGCTGCATCTGCTGCGCGAGCATCTCGCGGAGGTGCCTGTGCTCTTCCTTGAAACCGGCTATCACTTCCCCGCGCTGCTGGAGTATCGCGATCGCATGGCGCGCGAATGGGGGCTGAATCTCATCAACGCCTCCCCCGTCACCACACGTGAAGAACACGAAAGCACGCGCGGTCTGCTGCACATTGTGCAACCGACGGAGTGCTGCCAGATCCGCAAGGTCGAGCCCCTGATGCGTTCACTCGAGCCGTACCGGTGGTGGTTCACAGGGCTGCGCCGCGAGCAGTCGCCCACACGCGCCAACCTGAAGAAAGTCGAAGACCATAAGCTGCCCACCGGCACGGTCCTCAAGAAGGTGAGCGTGCTCGCGGATTGGAATTGGGCGCAGGTGGAAGAGTATGCGCGTGACCATGGCATCCCGCGGCTGTCGCTTTATGACGACGGCTACACCTCCATCGGCTGCGAGCCCTGCACGGCGGTCCCGCAGGCCGGGGCCGATCCGCGCAGCGGACGATGGGGCGGCAAGAAGCTCGAATGCGGCATCCACACCTTTAGCGAGAAGAGTTAACCACACAAGGCAGAGCATGATCGAGCGTCGCAGAATCGTTGAGATGTGGCAGCGCGGTGAAAGCCTTGCTCTGGCAACGCTCGTCCGCGTTGAGGGTTCAAGCTATCGCACTGAAGGCGCACGCCTCTTGATTGGCAGCGACAGTGCCTGTGTAGGATCCATCTCCGGTGGCTGCCTGGAGGCGGAGATCGTACGTAAAGCCCCGTGGCTCACACGCGCCGGAGCCACGGTGGAGCGGTATTCCACGCTGTTCGACGACACCGCGGAGATCCCCTACGGTCTGGGTTGCGGCGGCACCGTGGATGTGCTGATCGAGCCGGTAAACACACCGGAGTTCGAGGCTCTCATGACCGCCATGGCCGCTTCGCTTGCAGGGGAATCGAGGTTTATCACCACAACGTTGCCGGCAGGCGCAAAGGCCCTGGCGCGCGAGGTGAAGGACGCTCACGGGGAGATTCTCTTCCGCAGTCGGCATGCATCGGGTACGGCCAGTTTCTCTGAGGCAAGCCGTTTTTTTGAGGCGCTTGAGCCACCCCAGCGTCTGTTCCTCTTCGGCGCGGGCGAGGATGCAGGGCCAATGGTGCGCATGGCGGCGCTGCTGGGTTGGAGTGTTTTTGTGCAGGATGGGCGCGTCCAGTGGGCCAAGCCGGAGCGTTTACCTGAAGCGGAGCTTGTGATTGCTGACGCCGAACTGCGCCATCTGCGCCCGACGTGTGATGATGCGGTCGTGCTGATGACACACAGCTATGAGGCAGACCGCGAATGGCTGAAACAAGTTCTGCCCTGTAAGCCGCGCTATGTCGGACTGCTCGGCTCGCGGCATCGCAGTGCTTTGCTGGTGAGCGAAGCCGCCGCCGCGCTGGGCTGGAGTGTAGCGCAGGCGTGCGAACACATGTTTTCTCCCGTGGGTCTTGATCTAGGCGGGGATGGTGCGGAAGCGATCGCCCTCAGCGCCATCGCCGAGATCCAGGCGTGCATGCAAGGCAAGCTCCCGCACTCGCGCCGCATGACCTCCGATACCGTCGCCGAGCAGGTGGAGCGCGGCGGTGGCTCGCGCTACCTGCAAGCACAGTGCGCACTGTGAGTGTCGCCGCGATCGTGTTGGCGGCTGGGTTTTCCCGCCGTCTCGGGCTTCCCAAGCAGACGGTCGAGATCGGTGGCGAAACGCTGCTTGGCCGCGCGGTAAGGGTGGCACATGAAGCAGGGCTCAACCCCATCTTCGTCGTCGTCGCTCCGCATTTCCAGGGTGACAGTTCACTCGATGCAGGGCCGCATATTGCGGTCGTGAACACAGACGCCGAAGAGGGTATCGCCTCATCGATTCGCGCCGGCTTGGGTGCAGCTCAAGCAGTTCACGAGGTAACCGGTGCCGTGATCATGACCTGTGACCAGGTGTGTACCAGTGCCCACCATCTGCGCGCGCTTGCCGGTGTGCACGATCGGCTTACAGGCTCGGCCTACGCTGGGCGCATAGGCATACCCGCTTATTTTCCGCGGTCCACGTTCGATAAGCTGCTACGGCTGCGTGGCGATGTCGGCGCTCGCGATTTGTTGCAATCGGCACCATCGATTCCTGCCGAAGAACTTGCTTTGGATATCGATACTGAGCACGACCTGCAGCAGGCGAGGGCTCTCCTCGAAGGCGATCGGGCACTCAAGGCATAGACGAGGCAGCGGCAAGCTGGCGAAGAAACTCCTCCAGCAGGTTGGCAGCGACGGTGACGCGATAGCGTGCTGTCGAGCGTATGTCATCGATCGGTCTTGCCTCTGAGGCAAGCGCCGCTCGCGCACGACGGACGGTGCTGTCGATCTGTTCTGCCTGGAGCGAAGCGCCTTGCAGAACATGCTCGGTTGCCGATAAACGCAGTGGGCGATCGGCCAATGAGGCCGCGCCCAAGCGGATCTCTTTGATCGAAGTGCCTTCCATTCGCGCCACACCGGCGAGCGCCGTCTTCGAGATCGCCTGCGCGTTGCGCGTGCCCACCTTGCGGATATATTGCTGCCAATCGGCGAATTTGCACCGGAGCGATACGCTATGGAGCAGCTCCTCCGGCCGCAGTGCCGTGCGTTTATAGCCGAGGTGAAACTCGTGGTAGGGCAGCGTGCGTTTTCCTGCCGCGCTGATAAGCGTGAGGTCTGCGTCGTACGCGAGCAGTGCCGGCGGGGTATCGGCAGCGGGTGAGCCGTTGCATAGATTGCCGCCAATCGTGCCGCGGTTTTGGTTTGCGATCGCGCCTGTCCAGGAGGCGGCCTGCGCCAGCAGTGGCAATTCGCGAGTGATAATCTCGTGCCGGCGCATGTCGGTGAATGTCGTGCCCGCGCCGATGTGCAGCCCCGCCTCGTCGACGCGAATGAAGCGTAGCTCAGGCAGGTGCTGGATGGAGATGAGCGAACGCGCCGTGAGTCGCCCGGTATTGAAGGCGACCATAAGTTCCGTGCCGCCCGCAATGGGTGTATGCCGCCCCGGCTCGGCCGCAAGCTGGAGCAACACGGCCTGGAGTGAAGCCGCGGCGGTCAGATCGTATTGGGTGGCGTCGGAGTGCATGCTCTACTGCGGCTGCAAGGGAAAAACTCACAAGCTCTTCCCCAACCGGCTGGCCTCCTCCACGGCTTCGAAGATGCGCATGTAGCCCGTGCAGCGGCACAAATTCCCCGCGAGGCCCTCATGTATTTGGGCAAGTGTGGGCTGGGGATGGCGGCTCAGCAAGTGCTGTGTGGCCAGGATCATGCCTGGCGTGCAGATGCCGCACTGCGCTCCGCCACGCTCAAGAAAGCACTGCTGGATCGGATGGAGATGCTCAGGGGAGCCCATGCCTTCGATGGTGCAGATTTCTTTGCCATGCGCTTGCAATGCGGGTAAAAGGCAGGAGTTCACCAGTTCCCCATCAAGCAGCACCGCACAGGCCCCACACTCGCCTTCGCCGCAACCCTCTTTGGTGCCGGTGAGTTGTAGATCCTCGCGCAGCACATCCAAGAGACGTTTCATGGGCGGCACGCTCAGAGTTTGTTGTGTGCCGTTCACCGTTATTTGCAGGCGCTGCACACTCATGCAAGTACCTCGGTACGCGTATCGCGATCCACCGCCGGATCGAGCTCTTCGCTGCCGCCGTGCGCGGGTTCCGTGAAGCTGACCATGCGCTCGAAGATGTCTTCGGGCAGCAAAGGAATGCTTGTGAAGCTGAGCCCGGTGGCGTTCTCAATCGCGTTTAGAATCGCGGGTGCGGGGCCATCCATGGGCAGCTCGCCGATGCCCTTGGCTCCACCCGGGCCATGCACACTGGGCACCTCGGCAAAGTGCACGTGGATCGGCGGCAGGTCGGCGCTGGTCGGCATGATGTAGTTTGTCATCTGGTTGTTGCGCATGCGGCCGTCCTCCCATATGCACCTCTCATAGAGCGCATAGCCGATCCCTTGCGCCACTCCGCCTTCGATCTGCCCTTTGGCGAGCACGGGATGCAGAATCTTGCCCACCTCTTGCAGCGCATCGAAGCGCGTCACGGTAGCGGTATACGTGGCGAGATCGACGGCAACCTCGGCCACATACACAGCCCAGGCATAGGCGGGGTAGGCATCGCCACGGTAGAGAGTGTCATCCCAGAGCACCGGCGTCACCGGCTCGTAGTGAACCGATACCTGCAACGCACCGTGTGCGGCCATGTAGCCTTGCACGCTTGCACGGAAATCATCCGCGGTATAGCTTCCAGGCAGATTTGCATAATCCCGCAGTTTCGCAAGCAGCTTTTCTGCGGCACGCTCCACGAGCTTGCCAACGATCATGGCCGTGCGGCTGGCGACCGTCGGACCGGAGTTGGGTACACGCGCAGTATCTGCCCGCGCGATCGTGACGGCCTCATAAGGCAGCCTCAATGCATTGGCAGCGACCTGACACAGGATCGTGTTCGTGCCCTGGCCGAACTCTGTTGCGGACACGAGCAGCACGGGGCACAGCGTTTCAGGATCGACCTCCAGCGTCACCTCTGAGTTCAAGCGTCGCTCGCCAGAGCCGGTAAACCCCGCGCCGTGCATAAAGCAAGCAAAGCCAACCCCGCGCTTGATGGCGCTATGACAATTTTCTGCAGCGAAGCGCACGAGCTTCTCGTAGTACCCGTGCTCATCCAGTGCACGCGTGAGCAATGCCGGCATGTCGACAGATTCGGTCAAGAGTTGGCCGGTGGCGGTGCGGTCTCCCGTACCAAGAAAATTGCGCCGGCGCAGCTCTTCAGGGCTTAGGCCGATGACCCGTGCAATCTTGTCCATGTGCCGCTCCAGCGCGAACAGCGACTGCGGTGCGCCGAAGCCGCGAAACGCTCCATGCGGCGGCACATTCGTTGCCATCGCTTTGGAACGCACGCGCAGATGCGGCCACCTGTATGGCCCGGGTGCGTGAATGGTACCGCGCGAAAGCACCACCGGGGAAAGGGTGGCGTAGGCCCCGCCATCGATGGCGAACTCGATCGTGCCGCCGAGCAGCTTGCCCTCTTTCGATACCGCGGTGCGATGCCGTGTGCGCGAGGGATGCCGCTTTGTGGTGGCCGCCATATCTTCAGCGCGGTCGTATACCAGCTTCACCGGATGGCCGCATTGCATCGCGAGCAGCGCGGCATGCGAACCGATTACAGAAGGGAAATCCTCCTTGCCGCCGAAGGCCCCGCCGGTCTCGGTCTGGATCACGCGGCAGCGTTCCGCGGGCAGGCCAAAGACCAGCGTCAACGCATGTACGAGATAATACGGGCACTGCATTGAGCCGCGCACACAGACGCTTTCGATATCTCCATGGGCATCGCGAAAGCATTCGGCGATGACGCCGTTGGGTTCGATGTAGAGCTGCTCCTGTGCGCCGGTCGTGTACTCGCCTTCGACGATGAAATCGGCCGTCTCGAAGGCATCGGCGAGGCCCTGCTCCGTCGCTTCCGCATCGCCTGTATACATCGTGTACTGCTTGAAGCAGTTGGCAGAGCCGCCAAAGTTTGCACCGTCCCAGAGGATGCGCTCGACATCTTCGTCCGCCACCGCGGCTTCGCTGGCCTCAATGGTAAACACGCCGGGTAGTTCGTCGTACTCAATCCGTATCCCGGCAGCGGCCTTCAGCAGGGCAGCTTTTTCCGCATGGGCCAGCAGCAGGATCGGCTCTTCCGGATGATTGATGTACGTGACAGCCAGGCAAGGATGATCTTTTGTGAGGTGCACGATCGTGTTTTCGCCGGGAATGTCGGCTGCCCGCACAATGGCATACGCAGCCCAGTCCACGTCGGGATGGAAGTGAATGGCACGGATGCGCCCGCGTGCGATGGACGAGCGTACGGTGGCACCGTGCCACATGCCAGGCAGAAGCAGGTCATCAACATACTGGGCGTGGCCCAGCACCTTGGCGCGGCCCTCCTTGCGGAGCGGCGATGTGCCTAGACCCTCATTTACGCTGCCCTGCTTGCCCTCGCCCATGTGAACGCCCCTGTTCCCTCGGGTGTTCGCAAGAGAATAGCGCAAACCGGGCGCGGCGTCATGCGCGATACCTCAAGATCAGAAGTGCCGCAGGCTTGGATCATAAATGGCGCAGCTTGGGATCAGAAGTGCCGAAGCTTGGGCCGTGGTACCTGGCTGTCGCCGGCGCGTGCCGTCTCCGGTGTGGGCACCACGGCCGGGCGTTCGATGCGCTCGATCGAGCGGGTAACGAGATCGCGCGAACCGAGACCGACCGCAAGCGACAGCGCAAATACGATTCCGCCGAACAGTATGCCGAAGGCAAGCTCGACGATGGTGCCGCCGATGCGCAGGTGATCGAGCGCCATGGCCGCCGTGAGCACAAGCACAAGCCACTTCACGCCCAAAGAAAGTACACGGGCATACTGCAGCTGCGCATTGACTGCGCCGATCAGCACCGAACGCGACAGAAAGCGAGCGATCAGCCCGCCCGCGAAGAGCAACAGAACCGCCCCGATCAGGTGCGTGATATAGGGGAGCACAAACATCTCTACCTGTGCGTTGGCTTGGTAGGCGGCGTCGAAGGCCGTGATGCCGATGGCGATGCCGACGATGATGCAGAGCCAGAGCAACGTGCGCGACAGCAGCAGCGTGGGCGAGTGTGCGGGTGACCAGTCGCCGAGGCTGGTGGTCGCGCCCGGGAGCCGCCGCGAGGCCAGCTTCTCATCGAAATGCAGGCGCGAAAGCACCGCGCGGCAGGCCGCCGCCAGCAACATCCCGACCGCCGTGAGAATGACGATGGAGAGGAGGAATACCAGCAATCCGGGAAGAAAGCTGACGAGCACGCCCAGCACACGCTGCGTTGATTGCTTGAGCGCGAACTCAATCTGCGGTCCCATGGTCTGATCCTTTCTAAAAATCTATGGCGAAACGCTAAAAGGGACAAATCTTGTGCAGCTACAGAATGTTAAGAATTGAAAGAATGTTAAGGATTGAAGCGATCGGGCCAGCGCCAGCGTGAGACGAGGTACGGCTTTTCCTGCTCAAAGGCAGAGGCCGTTCCCTGCAATAAATCCGTGCCGGCCTGCGCGTCGCCCCCACTGTTGCGCAGAAAGCTCGCAACCCACGCAAGGTAGAGCGGTGTAAGGGCACCCAGGAGATGCCCGCGATTCAACGTGCGCAGATGGTAGGCCAGCGCAAAGTCATAGACTGTTCGAGCCCAGAGACTGGGCGGATAGACGAAGGTCTCCGGTGTGCTCACTGAAAGTTTTTTGAGGGCCAGCAGGGACTGCGGCGGCAGCACAAGCGACCAGATTTCGCGCAGGTTGTTGAAGGCAATGCGATAGCCGTCGATCAACGACCGGATCTCATCCCCCACCTCCTGCGGCAGCACCGTTGGCGTACGTGTAGCGGCGGGGCGCGCGGCAGGCAGAGCGCGGGCGCGCTGCCAATAGGTCGCCTTGGCTTCAATATCGGCGAACAGCGAAGAGGTGACAGCGGGGAACAGCTCATTCAGGTCGCCTTCCTGCGGCTGGGGCAGGGTGCGGGCACCACCATCGACCTCGCGTACAGAGAAGCCTGCGATAGAGGCCTCCGCCACCGGCCAGAGCAGAGCGCTTTCGGGCTGCGCACTCAGGCGCTCGGCGCTGTTGGCCAGCCGTGTCAGCATGCGCAGCGAGAGTCCCGCATCCAGCGGCAAGGGGAAGCGTATATCGGCGGCGAACAGGGCACGGCTGAGCGGATACAGCAGCGCTGAGTTGACAAGGCCATCATCGGGTGCGGTGTGGTAACGCGGCAGCGCGAGGTCCGCACCGGCGGCTAGCCCAGCCTGCATCGTGCGCAAGGCCAGCGGGTCCAAGGAACTCACATCCGTGCCCAGCAGCAGCACGGCCCCGGCCCCGCGTTGTTCTGCGAGCGCGGCGGCTGAGACATAATCTTCCGTATTCAGCACCCACTCGCCGTTACCGCGCGCCTGGGTGTAGGGGATCAGGTGCGGGAGACTCTCGGCTGGGGGCCGCTCCGCATCCCCCTCCGTATTCAGGTCCGGTGTGGCGATCACAAAAGGCTGGCCGGCGAACACAGCCGAAAGCTGGGAGATCACCGCTGCGGATGCGTCCGAGGTCATCGACGGAAGACAGACCAGCAGCGGCGGGATATCGTGGACGCGATTGCCGGCAGAAGGACGTGTCTCCTGCGCCTGGAGATCGACGATGGGCGAAGTGGACATCAGTGCGCTCCCGAAGGGGATGGATCGGTCGGCCCATCGAGCCATTGCAGGAGCCCGTTGAGCGGAATGGAAAGCCAGGTTGGCCGATTGTTCAGTTCATATAGCAATTCGTAAAAGGCCTTCTCGATCAGGAGTGACGAAAGCAGTGTACGCGCCTCCGCAGCCTTTGGCATAAGCTCCGGCCGTGCCGCCATCGCCTCCGTGTAACCCTGTAGGAACGCGGCGGAACTGCTGTTCTCCCATAGGGTAATCCAGGGCCGCAAGGATTCGCCGCCATCCGTGCGGCGCAGGGCCGCACGCTGGAGCGCAGCCTGCGCTGCGTAGTTGAAGGAGCGCAGCATGCCGGCTACGTCGCGCAGTGGTGACTGCTTGCGGCGGCGTTCCTCGAGTGTGCGTGCGGGCTCGCCTTCAAAATCGACGAAGACAAAGTCGGAGTGCGAGCGCAGCGTCTGCCCCAGGTGGTAATCGCCATGGATGCGGATACGCTGGCCGAACAGTGCAGGATCGCCGTCCAGTCCGGAGAGCAGTTGCTGCACCTCCGCAGCGCGTGCCAGCAGACGCGTTGCAGCCTCGCGTGTGTTTTCCGGCACGCGAGCCATGTTTGCCGACAGGGTTTCCAAGGCTGTTTGCGATTGCTCCCCAATGCGCTCCCGTTCGGCGGCGAGATCGATGGCGGAGAAAGGCTCGGCGGCAAATGCCGGGTTTTGTGTGGGCGTGGCCAGCGCCACATGAAGCTCCCCGGTGCGGCGCCCGAGCAGATGGGCCGCATCCATGAAGAGCCCCGCATGATCGCGTGCCTCCTCCGGCACAACGAGAGCCATATCGAAGTTTGCCGGGGTGCTGGGGTGTGTAGGCGGGGGGCAGTTCGCCACAGATTCCAGGAACATGTCGAGCTCACCGAGCGTCCATGCCCAGCCATCGCCCTCGTTGGCGGCGAACGCCTGCAGGAACGCAAGCGTCGTGCCGTCGTCAGTGCGGTGCATGTCGCCGAGGTATGCAGGGATATTCGGAAATTGGGCGACCTCGGTAAGAAAGCGCGTAATCTCGACATCCGGATTTTCCCCCGCGCGTAAGCGGCGGAAGAGCTTCAGGATGGCTTGATCCCCAAAGATCAGGCTGGTGTTGGACTGCTCCGCCGAACCCACACGGGACGGCAACTCGAGCAACTCCGGCCCATTCAGCCCGGCCGCCTTGCTGGCGGCTATTGAGGCCGAGGAAGCGCCGAGATTCAAGGCGACCTCTGAACCGCGGGCAATCAGCTTCACCAGGGCCGTGCGGAACTCACCGCTGGCCGTGGCGTCATACAGCGTCACGGGGCCATCTTCGCGATTCAGCGTGGCAATGATGGCGGCGGGTGCGGTTCTGCGCAGGGTCTCGGCTTCATCATGGTTGGCCATGGCAAGCGGCAGTTGGTACAGGTCGGAGGTGCCGTCGTCATACAGCACGTTCACGCTGGCGAGCGCGGCCTCCGTCTCCGGCAGGGGCGAAATGGAGGCCATCTGCGCGAAGCGGATCGTGCGCGACTTGCCGCCAAACCAGCGGCGCTGCGCGATGTAGCCCGGCAGCACCTGTTCCAAGAGCGCCTGGCTGGATTCGGTGAGCAGCGCCGGCAAGCCCACGGCATTCCTGGCCGTGGTGGGCACCAGCCGGTCGGCGAGTGTTGCCGCAGGCTCTTCCACCACAGGGGCCTCGGGGATGGCCTCGCCTTCCTGCAACTCCAGCCAGAGAAAGCTGTAGGGGGCAAGCGTCAGTGGATAGAGCGACTTGCCCACCTCCGGAAAGGACACATAGCCAAGCATCTCCACCGGCTGGCTGCCGGCGTACTTGGTAAGGTCCAACGCCACCGGCTGCGCGAAACGTGACAGATTGGCAACACACAGCACCTGCTCGCGATGGCCGTCCTCGGCCTCATACGAGCGCACGTAGGCGAGAATTTTACGGTTCTCCGGATGCAGAAATTCGAGCTTGCCACGGCCAAATACTTGAAACAGTTTGCGCAGCGCGATCATGTTGCGCGTCCAGTGCAGCAGCGATGAAGGGTCGCCCTGCTGGGCTTCCACATTGATCGCCTGGTAGCCCCACACCGGGTCCATAATCACGGGGAAGTAGAGCTTCGCGGGCACGGCTTTGCTGAAGCCCGCATTGCGATCCGAGTTCCACTGCATCGGTGTGCGCACACCGTTGCGGTCGCCGAGATATATGTTGTCGCCCATGCCGATCTCGTCGCCATAGTAGAGAATCGGCGTGCCGGGAAAGCTGAGCAGCAGCGAATTCAGTAGCTCGATGCGGCGGCGATTGTTGTCGAGCAGCGGCGCGAGTCGCCGGCGAATGCCGACATTGATGCGCATGCGCGGATCGGCCGAGTAGGCCATGTACATGTAATCGCGCTCTTCGTCGGTGACCATTTCCAGCGTGAGCTCGTCGTGGTTGCGCAGAAACAGGCCCCATTGGCAGTTCGCCGGGATATCCGGCGTCTGCGCCATGATGTCCGTGATGGGCAGCCGGTCCTCCTGTCGCACCGCCATGTAGATACGCGGCATCAGCGGAAAGTGAAACGCCATATGGCACTCGTCGCCGTCGCCGAAGTAGGGGCGCACATCGGCGGGCCACATGTTGGCTTCGGCAAGCACCAGGCGGTTCTCATACTCGGCATCCATCACCGCACGGATTTCTTTAATCTTGACGTGCGTCTCGGGCACGTTCTCGCAACTGGTGCCGTCGCGCTCGACGAGGTAAGGAATGGCGTCCAGCCGCAGCCCATCCACGCCCATGTCCATCCAGAAGCGCATCGCGTTCAGCACCTCATCCATGACGCGCGGGTTGTCGAAGTTCAGATCAGGCTGATGCGAGAAAAAGCGGTGCCAGTAGTACTGCCCGGCGACCTCATCCCACGTCCAGTTGCTTTTCTCGGTATCGGTAAAGATGATGCGTACACCGTCGTAGAGTTTGTCGGTATCGCTCCATACATACATCTCGCGCTCGGGCGAGCCTTTGGACGCCTGGCGCGCGGCCTGAAACCACGGGTGCTGATCGGAGGTGTGATTGATGACGAGCTCAATCATCACCTGCATGTCGCGGGCGTGCGCGGCGTTCAGAAACTCCTGAAAGTCCGCGATGGTGCCATAGCTCGGATTGACGTCGGTATAGTCCGCGATGTCATAGCCGTCGTCGCGGCCCGGAGAAGGAAAAAACGGCAGCAGCCACAGGCAGGTAACGCCGAGTTGCTGCAAATAATCCAGCTTAGAGATAAGGCCTTGGAAGTCGCCGATGCCATCGCCGTTCGAGTCCGCAAAGGCTCTTACATGCAACTCATAGATAACGGCATCCTTATACCAAAGCGGATCAGTGGTGCTGCAGGGCTTCTTGACGGGGGCGAGCTGAGCGGCTTCGGTACTCATCAGACGAAGTTGGATGCGAGGGGGCGCATGAGGGTGGTAAAGGTAACGGCCTTGGTACCGCCCGCGTAGTCACGGCTTCACCGTGATCACCGTCTCGGGGCGGTGTAAGGCAGAGCTGCATTACAATAAGCGCGGAAGGGATCTGTGGCGACGTTAACCATCACTGCGCGCGGGCAAGTGACCTTTCGCAAAGAAGTGTTGAAGCACCTTGGCGTCCAGCCTGGCGGCAAGATTGAGTTGGATCTTTTGCCGAACGGGCGGGCAAGTCTGAAGTTGGCTCGACCTGCTGGAAAGATCGAAGACATCTTCGGCATGCTGGCAGGCAAGACCAACAAGGTCGCTACGCTGGAAGAGACCGAAGAGGCTACGCGGAAGGGGTGGGCTGGCTTAGTGTGAGGGTTGCGATCGATGCCAATGTATTGGTCCGCATCTTTGTGCATGATGACCTCGCTCAGGCTCGAACCGCGGAGAAGGTGCTGCAATATGCCGAGTTGATTGCGGTGTCTTTGCCCTGCTTGTGTGAGTTCGTACGGGCATTGCGCACGGTGTACGGATTGGTACGGGATGATGTGGCAAAGGCAATTAGGACACTGTTGCAGATCGGAAGCTTGGCTGTGGAGCGTTCGGCGGTCGAGGCAGGCCTCGCAACCCTGGATGCAGGGGGATTTTGCTGACGGTGTCATCGCGTACCAAGGCCGGTGGTTGGGCGGCAAAGAATTCCTGTCGTTTGACAAGAAAGCTGTTGCCCTACTGACAGAACATCGGGTACGCCGCGCGTACTGCACGGTGACACGTGAAGTTTTACGTTTCGTCTTGTTAGTCGTTGAACAGACCTCCATTCTATGCAATCGACAGCCGCAGCGAAAAGCAGATCCCTCCGTTGCGCTGCGGGATTGACAAAAGGAAGAGTGAACGCCACCGCGTATACCCTCAGGCTTCCTGAGCGACGCCTGCTGTGTGGGGAGTTAAAGTTACACGCAGAATATGCGCGGGCTGTTCCGGCTTCAGCGCGACATAGCTCCATTCCTTCCATGTGAAACGCTTTCCGGTGAGTAGATCTTCCACGTCAAACTCGGCATCCACGGGTAGGCCGAGATGTGCCATCGCGAGCTTGATCCAGGCCGTTTGCTCTCCGTCGAGATCGAGGCTGAGAGCAATAAGGATGGTGTTTACCCCGTCTTCAGACGATTTGGAGTAGCACATCACCTGATCGTTCTCGGTGCTATGGAAATGTAAACGCTCATTCCGCTGCAGGGCCGGGTTGGCGTGGCGAATCTGGTTCAGTTGCGTGATGAAGGGAGCAATGGAGATCGGGTCGGCGCGGTCCCACGTGCGAAGCTGATATTTCTCGCTGTCCAGATACTCTTCCGAGCCTTTTTTACCCGCGGAGGGCACCGCGGCGCGACCCTCGCAAAGCTCGTAGGCCGGTCCATAGATACCCCAGTTCGCACTCAGCGTGGCGGCCAGAACGGCACGCTGCATGAAGATTGCTCGCCGGCGTGCGGGGTCGGTCTCCTGCAGCTGCTCGTGCAGAATGTCCGGTGTATTCGGCCACACATTACCGCGGAAGAAGTCGGAGACGGGTGGGTTGGAAACCTCTTCGAAGTAGGCCTGAAGATCGGCCTTGGCGTTGCGCCATGTGAAGTACGTGTAACCCTGCGTGTAGCCCGCCTTGGCGAGCGAGTACATGACGTGGGGCCGCGTAAAGGCCTCGGCGAGAAAGATCACCTCAGGGGTGTCGGCGAGGATCTCCGCGATGCACCACTCCCAAAACGGCAGCGCCTTGGTGTGGGGGTTATCGACGCGAAAGACGCGCACGCCACGATCAATCCAAAACTTAAAGACGTTGTAGAGTGCATCCCAAAGCCCCCGCCAGTCCTTCGACTCGAAGTTGATCGGGTAGATGTCCTGGTACTTCTTGGGTGGATTCTCGGCGTATTGGATTGTGCCGTCGGGCCGCATCTTGAACCAGTCCGGGTGTGAGCTCACCCAGGGGTGATCGGGCGAGCATTGAAAGGCGATGTCTAGCGCGAGCTCCAGACCCTGCACCTTCGCCGCCTCCGAGAGCGCGTCGAAGTCCTCCAGGGTGCCGAGATCCGGATGAATCGCCGTGTGTCCGCCTTCGGCGGCACCGATCGCCCAGGGGCTGCCAACATCGCCGGGCTCGGCCTTTACGGCGTTATTTTTGCCTTTGCGGTACTGCACGCCGACGGGATGGATTGGCGGAAGGTAAAGAATATCGAAGCCCATCGCGGCGATCTCCGGCAGCCGTGAGATTACATCGCGCAGCGTGCCATGGGTACCAGGTTGCGGTGCGCAGGAGCGCGGAAACAGCTCATACCAAGCGGAAAAGCGCGCCCGCTCACGGTCCACCCACACGGGCAGTTCGGCTTCGTAACGGGTGGCGTACGTCAGATCCGGGTAGCGGGCTGCAAGCTCGACGAGTTCGTCGGCGAATGGCTCTTTATAGTGGGCGCGGTTCTCCGCGGCAAGCGCACGCAGATCCGCGGCAGCCTTCATGAGCTTCGCGGCATCGGTGCCCCTGGCGCGCGCGGCGGTCCCCTCCAGCAAGCCCGCGCCGATCTGCAACTGCAAGGGAATGTCCTGCGGCTCGACCTGCTGAGTGGGTTGCTCGGGATCGGGTTGCGCGACCAGGCGCTTGCCGAGGTCGGCCACCCAAGTGTCGAAGTGATCGACCCAGCCTTCGACGGTATAGACCCAGGTGCCGAGCCGATCCACCGGAAAACGCGCAGTCCACACATCGTTCGGCAGCGCGGTGAAGGGAACGATCTTCCAGCGCCGTTGCGAGCTGTGGCGGTAGAGCAGGCGCGCACTGACGTGATCGTGTCCGTCGGAGAAGATCGCCGCGGTGACCGTGACACGATCGCCGAGAACACGTTTTGCGGAATAGCGTCCAGCGTTCACCTGTGGCTGGATCTCCTCGATCACAACACGCCGTCGGCCCTCGGTCGGTTTCATTCCTGTATCCCCTTCTGCTTTTGCTCATGAAGCGTTCATCCGGCAGCACACGATAGCCCCGAGTAGCGGCAGCACTCAGATGTCCGGCTGCTGCATCCTACCTGGGAGACAAAGACCACGCGAGCAACCACCCCCAAAGGATGCGCTACGGCAAGGGCTGGTTGTCGGCAGCGATGCGTTCAAGTGTTTGCCGAGAAGGCGTGGTCATGAAGGAGGGCATTTGCCCGAACGGTTTGGAACCAAGTCGAAGGCGGCTCTGCACGGTGCACGGATTGAAGACTATGCCATGATCGGCGACCTCGAAACGGCGGCGCTGGTCAGCCGTGAAGGCTCGATCGATTGGCTTTGCTGGCCTGATTTTTCCTCCGGCGCGTGTTTTGCGGCGTTGTTGGGAACCGCGGAGAATGGCTTTTGGCGTATACGTCCAAAAGGCGAGATCCGCGAGGTGCGCCGCCGCTATCGGCAGGACACGATGATCCTGGAGACCACGTTTCTCACCGACGATGGCGAAGTTTTACTGACGGATCTGATGCCGCGGCGCGGCAAAAATTCAGATGTGGTTCGCTTGGTGCGCTGCCTGCGCGGGAAGGTGAAACTACGGCTCGATCTGGTATTGCGCTTCGATTATGGGCTGACCGTGCCGTGGGTTACTGCGGACGAAACGGAGCTGCGCGCGATCGCGGGGCCGAACATGGTCGTGCTGCGCAGCCTCTGCGTGAATGGTGGAGCCGTGCACCTGCATGGCGAACACATGACCACAGCGGCGGAGTTCACGTTGCGCAAAGACGAAGCTGTTTGCTTCACGCTGACGTATGCCAACTCGCTCGAAGACATCCCCGCGCCGGTCGATATAGAGGAAGCCATACGGGATACGGAAAAGTTCTGGACGGAGTGGTCGACGAGGTCAAAGTACAAGGGGCCGTATCGTGAGATCGTGCAGCGAAGCCTGCTGACGCTGAAGGCTCTGACGTACGGACCCACCGGCGGCATCATCGCGGCACCGACGACCGGCCTGCCGGAGAGGATCGGCGGTGAGCGTAACTGGGACTATCGCTATTGCTGGCTGCGTGACACCGCGTTCACGCTGCTGATCCTGATCATCGCAGGCTACACGGAAGAGGCTGTGAACTGGCGCTTGTGGCTGTTGCGCGCGATTGCCGGCTCGCCGGATCAGATGCAAAGCCTTTACGGCATCCACGGCGAGCGCCAGCTGCAGGAGTGGACGGCCGGGTGGCTGCCGGGCTATGAGAACTCGCAGCCCGTGCGGATTGGCAATGCGGCCTTCCAGCAGTTTCAGCTGGATGTCTATGGCGAGGTTGCTGCCGCGCTGAACCGCACGCCGGAGATCGACGATGACGTGCGCGCACCGGCGAGCAAGCTGCAGTGCGCGCTGATCGATCACCTTTGCCACATCTGGCCGCTGCCCGATGAAGGCATCTGGGAGACCCGGGGCGGACGGAAACACTTCGTGCACAGCAAGGTGATGGCCTGGGTGGCGCTCGATCGCGCGGTGAAGAACTATGAGCGCCTGGACGGCTCCGGCGACATAAAACGCTGGCGCAAGAATCGCGACTTGCTGCACAAGGAAATTTGCAAGAAGGGCTTTAACAAGAAGCTGAATGCCTTTGTGCAGAGCTACGGTTCGAGCACCCTGGATGCCTCCTGCCTGCGCATGTTTTTTGTAGGATTTCTGCCGCCCGATGATCCGCGTATGGTCGGCACCGTGGAGGCCATCCAGAAGACACTGACCAAGGACGGGCTTATTGAACGGTACGACACAAAGAAGTCTGCGGACGGCCTGAAGGGGGAGGAGGGTACATTTCTGGCCTGCAGTTTCTGGCTTGTCATCTGCCTGCAGCTAATGGGGCGTGTGGGGGAAGCACGCGATCTGTTTGAGCGGCTCACGACGCTGTGCAACGACGTCGGGCTGCTGAGCGAAGAGTACGACCCTGCAGCGGGGCGCATGCTTGGCAACTTTCCACAGGCGTTGTCCCATCTGGGTTTGGTCCATGCGGCGTTCGCGCTGTCCGGCCAATGGAGGCCGGAGCTCCACGCGAAGCCGCGGCGCTGAGCCACTGGAACCGGAGTGCCTCATTTCGCGGCATACAACCCCCGGCTTCGCCCCGGGACTCTCAGCCAAGACGTGGCCGGTGAAAGCACAAGGCGGCGGTGTGCCGGCCAAGGTGGATGGCCTTTCAACAATCCAGAATGAAACCCAAGAACCGGAGCGGTTACGATGGCGCGTGTTCCCCACTCAACCTACCGGTTGCAACTGCATGAGCACTTCGGCTTTGAGAAGGCGGCGGAGATCGCGCCCTACCTAAAGAAGCTTGGCGTGACGCATGTGTACAGCTCTCCCTACCTTCAGGCCGCACCCCACAGCATGCACGGCTACGATGTGGTGGATCACCGCAAGGTGAATGAGGAGCTCGGCGGCGCTGAGGCGCATGCGCATTTCTGCAAGCAACTGGACGATCTTGGGCTGGGCCAGGTTCTGGACATTGTGCCGAATCACATGAGCTTGGGCCGGCAAAACCGCTACTGGTGGGATGTGCTGGAGAACGGCACGAACAGCCGCTATGCGGGTTTTTTCGACATCGACTGGCATTCAAGTGAAGAGCGCCTGCGCGATAAGGTACTGGTGCCCATTCTGGGCGACCAGTACGGGCGCGTGATTCGTGACGGTGGTGTAAAGATTCAACGGCAGGGATCGCTGTTCATGATTGAGGCGGCAGGGCAAAACCTGCCCATCTCGCCGGCGACGCTGCCGTTAATTCTGTCCAAGGCCGCGGACCGGGCGGGCAGCGACACGCTGCGCTTCCTTTCCGCGAGCTTTGGCCGCTTACCCTCGGCAGAGGAATGGGACCGCTGGAAGTTGAATGCGCGCGATCGCGACAAGCGTGTGCTGCAAGGTCTGCTTGAGCGCCTGTGCGCCGAGGAAAATGCCACGTGCAAACAGATTGACCATGTTATCGAGGAGATGAACAACGAGCCGGACGCGCTGGATGAGTTGCTTTCCCAACAGAGCTACCGGCTTTCGTACTGGAAGACGGCGGATCAGCAACTGGGCTATCGGCGCTTCTTCGATGTGAACACGCTCATTGGTGTTCGCATGGAGCGTGAGTATGTATTTGAAGAAACGCATGCGTTGATCCTGCGCTGGCTCCGCGAAGGTGTGCTCGATGGCGTGCGCGTCGATCATCCGGACGGCTTGCGCGATCCGCTTGAATATTTCGAGCGGCTACGCAGTGCGGCACCCGAGGCCTGGATCATCGGCGAAAAAATTCTGGAGGCAGGCGAGTTTCTGCCTCAAAACTGGCCGATTCAGGGCACCAGCGGCTACGACTTTATGAATCAGGCGATCGGGCTGCTGGTAAGGCCCGAGGGCCTCACCCGGCTCGGTGAGCACTATCGCGCCTTCACGGGCGATGAAACGACCTTCCCTGTGACGGCCCACGATAAAAAGCTCAACGTCACGCAGGAAGCGTTGGGCTCCGATGTGAACCGGCTGACCACGATCTTTGTGCAGATTTGCGAGCAGAACCGCGAGTTCCGCGACTTTACCCGGGCGGAGATCCGACGCGCCATCCGTGAGTTTGCTTCATGTTTTGCAATCTATCGCACCTACGTCGTGCCGCTTCGCAAGGAGATTACAGACGGCGATATCGAAGTGATCGCGAAGGCCGCGGAGTGTGCCAAAGACAACCGCCTGGACATCGATGGATCCCTGTTCGATTTCATGCGCGACGTCCTGCAAATGAAGGTCACCGGATTTCAGGAGTCCGAATTCGTCTACCGTTTTCAGCAGTTCACCAGTCCGGTGATGGCGAAGGGTGTGGAAGACACGGCATTTTATTGCTACAACCGGCTCACGGCCTTGAACGAGGTGGGTGGCAACCCTGATTGCAGTGGCTTTTCGGTCGACGATTTCCATACGTACAACAGCACAATCCAGCGCACCTTTCCTTACACAATGCTGACGCTGAGCACGCACGACACCAAGCGCGCCGATGATGTGCGGGCGCGGCTGTGTGTGCTGAGCGAAGAGCCGGACAAATTCTTTGCCGCTGTGCAGCGCTGGCATGAGATGACGGCACCCTATCGCACCGAAGAGGTCGATACCGGCACGGAATGGTTTCTGTTTCAGACGCTGATCGGCGCATGGCCCATCGACATTGAACGGCTGAAGGCCTACATGCAGAAGGCGATGCGCGAGGCCAAGGTGCATACGAGCTGGGTGGCCAACAATCCCGAGTATGAGGACGCCCTGAACAGCTACATGGAAGCTCTGCTGAAAGATCCGGCGTTCTGCAGCGACATGAAGGCCTTTGTGCTCGATCAATCCAGCGCTGCTTGGGTAAACTCACTGACCCAGACGTTGTTGAAGCATACGTCGCCGGGCGTCCCGGACCTGTATCAGGGCGGTGAGCTGTGGGATCTATCCCTCGTCGATCCGGACAATCGCCGGCCTGTCGATTACGCTCTGCGTACGCGCATGCTGGATAGCCTTGAGGGCATGAGCGCGCGCGAGATCATGGATCGCGTTGCGGAGGGCTTTCCCAAGCTTTGGGTCGTGCATCGCACGCTCCAGCTGCGCAACGAGCACCCGGAGTGGTTCGGGGAGACAGCGGACTACACGCCGCTCCCTGCAACGGGCAACGATGCTGATCGAGTCATCGCCTATCTTCGTGGGGACAGCTTGCTCACCGTGGCCCAGCGGTGGACAAAGGGCGGCGCGGTCGCCAACGCCACGCTGCGGCTGCCCGCGGGACGCTGGAAGAACTGGCTGACCGAGGAAGACATACCCGGCGGCGATACGCCTGTCGCCAGGGTGTTTGAAAGCTTTCCAGTGGCGTTGTTGGTGCGTGTGGGAGCGTAAACGGAAAACACAGGGATCCAGAGGAGATCGGAAGTATGCAGGAGTTCAAGGTGTGGGCGCCGCGCGCCGCGCAGATGCGTTTGCAGGTAAACGGCGGCGAGTCGCTCCCCATGAAGGGACCGGAAGAGCATGGCTGGTGGAAGCTATCCGTTGAGGAAGCGGGCCCGGGCACGGACTACATGTTTCTGATCGACGATGACCCGACGCCGTACCCTGATCCCCGCAGTCTGTTGCAGCCCGCCGGTGTGCATGCGGCCTCGCGTGTGTATGACCAACAGGTGTTCAGGTGGACGGATGGCCATTGGCACACACCGCCGCTCGCGAGCGCGATACTTTACGAACTGCATATCGGCACGTTCAGTGTGGAAGGCACATTCGATGGAGCGGTGAAGCATCTCGATTTTTTGGCGCAGTTGGGCGTAACGCATGTCGAGGTAATGCCGATCAACGAGTTCGCCGGCGGACGCGGTTGGGGCTATGACGGTGTATTTCTGTTCGCTGTCTTTGAGCCGTATGGCGGCCCGGATGGCTTCAAACGCTTCGTCGACGCATGCCACGCGAAGAACCTGGCCGTGATACTCGATGTGGTGTACAACCACTTTGGCCCGGTGGGCAATTACAACAATAAATTTGGCCCGTATCTGACGGATAAGTACCACACGCCATGGGGCGCGGCCGTGAACTTCAATGAGGCCGGCAGCGACGAGGTGCGCAGATTCTTTCTGGACAACGCGCTGATGTGGCTGAAGGAGTATCACTGTGACGGCCTGCGTCTCGACGCCACGCATGAGTACATCGATCGTTCCGCGGTGCATTTCATGGAGCAGCTCTCGGCGGAGGTCGAGCGACTGGGCAGCACGCTGAATAAGCGCTTTGTCCTAATAGCGGAAAGCGATCTGAACGATCCGAAGTTTGTGCGCCCGCGTGAGGCGGGTGGCTATGGCATGGACGCCCAATGGAGCGATGACTTCCACCATGCGCTGTTCACGCTGTTATGGAACGATCCAGGTCGCGGATATTACGACGACTTCGGCAGCATGGACGATCTTGTGAAGTCCATCCGCCACACATTTGTGTATGACGGCAGGTACTCCCGCTATCGCCATCACACGCATGGACGGCCAGTAAATGGCTTGTCCTCGCACCATTTTCTCGGCTATATCCAGAACCATGACCAGGTGGGCAATCGGGCTGCCGGAGAGCGGCTCGAGCACCTCGTCGGCCTCGATGCGGCCAAGGTCGCGCTGGGCTTGACGCTGATGGCTCCATTCATTCCCATGCTGTGGATGGGGGAAGAGTTTGCGGCGACGGCCCCGTTTCTCTACTTCGCCGACCACGAAGAAGAAGAGATGCGCCGGCTTGTTTCAGAAGGGCGCAAGCGGGATTTTTCCGCGTTTGGCTGGGCCGAAGACGAGGTGCCCGATCCGGAAGCTCCGGAGACCTTTGAGCGCTCAAAGCTGGACTGGAGCGAAGTGCATGAGGGCAGGCATGCGGAGATGCTCCGGTGGGTGAAGGATTTGATCCAACTGCGCCGCTCGACGCTGGATTTGAACGATGGCGATTTCGGTCATGTTGAGGTAAGCTGCGGCGGCGACGGCAAGAGTCTGGTGATGCAGCGGAACGGCGTGCGCGTGGTCATGAACCTTGGTGACCAGCCGCTCACGCAGGCGTTGCTGCCCAATGAAGCGCTCAGGCTGGCCTCATGCGACGAGATCGCCGTGCACGGCCCAGAGGTGTTTTTGCCGAAGATGAGCCTCGCGGTGCTGCAATTGCAGTAGAAGACGGGATTGGCTCGCACCGGCAGAGCAAGATAGAGCCACATCGCTTTTAGCGACGGCGCGATGATCTTGTTTCAGCCCGTTTCGGCGCGACCACTGCCACTACTCTTTGGAAGAGAGCAATATGTCGATCAAGACCATCAGCAGCCGTGAGGTGTACCGCAATTCATGGACGAGTGTGCGCGAAGACGTGATCGAGCGCCCGGATGGGCAGCGGGGCATCTACGGCGTCGTCGATAAAGATCCCGCTTGCATTGTGATTCCCCTGGAGCGCACGGCTGAGGGCGAATTCCTATGGCTTGTGCGGCAGTTTCGCTATACGGTGGGCGGCACCTACTTCGAGTTCCCGCAGGGTGGGTGGGAGCAGGCCGACGCGAACCCCGAAGAGATGGCTCGTGGGGAGTTGCGTGAGGAGACAGGCCTGCGTGCGGGACGTGTGACCGTACTGGCTCCACTCTGGATTGGCTATGGCGTTATGCGGCAACTGCATCACACGTTTCTTGCGGAGGAACTCGAGCCGGGAGAGCACGATCGCGATCCCGAAGAGTACGACATGACGGTGCATCGCGTTCGGGTTGCAGAGTTTGAGGCGATGCTGCTGGACGGGCGTGTGATGGATAACTGCTCGGCCGCGGCATGGGGGATCTATCGCGTGTGGCGTGACCGGCAGCGCGTCAGCGGCTGACGCGTTTCGCCTTGTAGGCGATCATTCTCTCGTGGCTTGAGGCAAAGCGGTCGGCTACCGCATCCTCGTTCGACATGGCGAAGTGCATGTCCCAGAGTTTCTCAAGAAACGGTGTGCGCGCCAACATGGAGGCGAGTTCGGGGTTGGTATACAGCAGGTACAGTGGACGCGGGTCCTGCTGGAGCGAGCGGCCGACGTGCTCGAGAAAGCGCTCCATCACCGGTGCCGCAAAGGGGTGATAGAGGTAGAGAAGAACGGGCCCGGCGGGCAAGGTGAAGGCCGTTGCATCGCCGGTGACGATGCGCGCTGGGACGTTTTCCTGTCGCCATGGCGCATTGAAGCTCGACAGGTTCTGCCGGCCGACCGCGGCGAGGTCCGGTGAGAGCTCGACACCTACAATCTCGCGGAACCGGTACCGCATCGCGAGCAGCATGGCACGGCCCTTGCCGCAGCCGATGTCCACAAAGGTGTACTGCGGCCAATCAAGAGCAAGGCGTTTGAGCGCGTCCTCGAAGGAGGATGGGGCAACGCCGTAGTAGCCCGTGGCCCAATACTGCGCGCCGTTTCCATGCTGATCTTGGGGAAGTAGCGCTTCGCCCCAGACCAGGCCGGTTGTGTCGACGTTGTAGGCGAGGTCAAAGGGATGCGGTCCATTCTCAGGGCCTGGGTGGCCGGGAATGGGTTGGCCTTTGAGCCGGATGCTGGCTCGCCAGAACACCTCATCGAGAAAGCCGCGCCAGCCACGGTTGGCAATCCAGTGGCGGGCACGGCGTATGTGGGCTTGGCGTGGGGGCATGCTCTGGAGTGGAGTGCGGCGTTAGAGGAAAAGCAGGTTCCCTTCGGGACATGACAACAAGAAGATAAAAGACAAACGCAGATTCCCTTCGGGAATGACAACAGAAAACCTGTTCCCTGTTGGCTATTTCCTGTTTCCTGTTTCTTTCGGCTACTTCCTAATTCCTACTCGCTACTTCCTGGTTGCTGTCTTAATTCACCACTTTCGAACGGCGCGTCATGTAGTCCTGCAGCAGGTAATTGCCGAGCGTCTGTGGGGTGGTGAAGTACGCCTTGCCGCGGCACATGGCGCTCATCTTCTGCACGAACTGCACGAGTTGAAAGTCGTCGGCCAGCATGAACGTGTTGATCATAATGTTGGAGCGCTTACAGCGGCCGACCTCTTCAAGCGTTTCGGAGATCACAATGGGATCAAGGCCAAATGCATTTTTATAGATGCGGCCGTCTTCAAGCGTGAGTGCCGAAGGCTTGCCATCGGTGATCATCACGATCTGCTTCATGTCCTTGCCGGACGACTTCAGGATGCGCTGTGCGATGCGCAGGCCCTCGCGCGTATTGGTGTAATGCGGGCCAACCTTGACGCGTGGCAGCTGTGAGATCGGGATCTCTTCGGCCGAATCGTGGAAGAGGACAAGGTTGAGTTGATCGCCGGGGTACTGCGTGCGGATCAGATGGGCGAGCGCCATGGCGACCCGTTTGGCGGGTGTGAATCGGTCTTCACCATAGAGGATCATCGAGTGCGAACAGTCAAGCAGCACCACCGTGGCACAGGAGCTCTGAAAATCGGCCTGCTGCACATGCAGGTCGCTGTACTCGAGGTTGAGTACGCCGGAGCCGTCCGGTGCACCTTCGCGGGCGAAGACGGAGTTGAGCGTGGCGGTGATATCGAGGTTGAGTGAATCGCCGAACTCGTAGTTCTTGGAAGATCCGTTGGTCTCGACGCCTGCGGCTTCGTAGCGGGTATCGTGGCGGCCAAGCGAGCTCTTGCCGAGCGGACCGAGCAGATCGCGGAGTGCCTTGAAGCCGAGGAAGTCCATGCCCTTGTCGGTGACCTCAAAGCGGGCATTCTCGCTTTCGCCGTCCCCCTGCTCACCCTGGCCTTCCGCGGGCTCTTCGGCATTCAGAAAGGCCTCGTCCTTCATACGCTGGATGATCTTTTCGACCAACTCGTTCTTGCCCTCTTCGGGCAGCTCCTCATACTTTTCCTGCGCGTCCTCGTCGAGCAGATCGCCGGCTTCGAGGGCTTGGCGTACGGCCTCGCGCAGGTCCTCCATGGAGTTGTCGCCGGAGTTTTGAAAGGGCGAGAACGGGTCCTGGAAGCCGGAGTCGAGAAAGAAGTCGCTGAGGGCCTCCATAAGGTCTTCGAGATCGAAGCTCGTGGAGAGATCGCCGGTAAACTTTGTGTAGCGGGTGAGCTTCATACGTCCATCCTCTGCGTTTCGGTCAGACTATAGAGTAGACGTTTCGGTGCGCCGGTGGTCGCCGGCACGAGACGGCGCTTGCGGCATCTGAAAAGCACAAAGGCTGGAGTTTGCACGCCCGTGTTGTCATCCGGCACTCAATTTACGAGTTTCTCTTGCGAAACCCGGAATCGACGATGTACTGTGCGATCTAGCAACCCTCTCGGAGAAAACGGAACTTTACACCCTATGAAAAATCTTAGACTCGCTACCGGTTTTAGCTCTCTCGTGCTGGCCTCCAGCCTCATGGTGCCGGCGATCCTTCAGGCCCAGACCGCTGGGCAAGATATGCATGCCGCCGGTACCGATACCAAGAACGCGGCTGACAACACCGGCCATGCGGTAAAGCACACAAGCAAGAAGGCGTACCACAAGACCGCCAGCGGGACGCGCACCGGCGCCGACAAGACCAAGGAAGGCACAACCGTCGCAGTCGACAAGACCAAAGAAGGCACGGTAAAGGGCTACGACAAGACCAAGGAAGGCACCGAGAAGCTCTTCGGCGATAAGCACGAGAAGGCAACGGCAGCCCACGATAACGCCAAGAACGCTCACATGGATGCCAAAGATAAGGCCATGCAGGAGAAGCAGAAGGCCAACGACTCGGTACCCAAGTAGAAAGCGTTTCTTACGCCTTCACCAAAGGCTTCAGCAGCGCTGCTGAAGCCTTTGTCTTGGGCTTCCCAGGATGGTGCGCGTTCTTGCGCAAACTTGGTTTGTTGTAATGCTGATCGCAGATAGGGTCGGCGGCCGTCACATCCATTCTGTGGCGCAGCGAAGGTTACAGAATCCTTCGCTGCGCTCAGGATGACGTTGGTCAAGAGCGGGAAGCTCTAGTTGAAACCTCTGCGCGTGCGATTCATGGGCTGCTCGCGTTCGCGCTCCCGCATGCGTTCGGCGAGTTGAGCGGCGTCTTCATTGCGGCGCTTCTTTTCGCCGGCAGAGAAGGTACGGGCTTCGGAGCGGGAGATGCGCTTGTGGGCGGTCATGCCCTCAAGCAGAAACTCGGCAGCGGAGACGGCGATCTCGGGTTCTGCGTTGAAGGCAAGACCCTGGATCTTGAGAGGGGCGAGCTTGTCGAAGAGGCCCTGGATCTCCTTGAGGGATTTTAGGACGGTTTCGGCCGGCTGCTTGTCATTCAACTCGACCGAGCCGCCAAGGTTGAACCACTGCTCAATTTGCTGCGTGTTGGTATCGGCGAAGTAGCTGTCATACACGCTCGCAACGGACTGGCGAATGATCTCGCGGATAACAACCTCAGAACCCTTCATCTCGCCCTCGTATTCGAGCTCGATCTTGCCGGTGATGCCGGGCAGCGCGGCGATGATGTCGCCGACACGGGGAACGACGAGCGACTCGCCATGCAGCAGGGCACGGCGCTCGGCATTTGAGACGACAAGCTCCATCGTGGAGATGGGCAGGCGCTGCGAGACGCCGGAGCGCTTGTCCACCTTTTTATCTTCGCGGGCGGCGAAGGCAACGCCCTCGACGATCTGGCGGATGTAATGCGGGATATGAATGCCTTCGATGGTGGGGCCGGTCTGGCCCGGCGCATCGGTGTAGGCGCGGGCGGTCCAGGCCTCCTGCTCGGTGATGGCGATGGCCTCGTCCATGGACTCTGGATAGTGGGTGCGGATCTCGGAGCCAATGCGGTCCTTGAGCGGCGTGACGATCTTGCCGCGCGCCGTGTAATCCTCGGGGTTCGCCGAGAAGACGATGGCAACATCGAGCAGCAGGCGCACGGGGTAGCCTTTAATCTGCACATCGCCTTCCTGCATGATGTTGAACAGTGCGACCTGGATTTTGCCGGCGAGATCGGGGATCTCGTTGATGGCGAAGATGCCGCGATTGGCGCGGGGCAGGAGGCCGTAGTGCATGGTGAGCTCGGAGCCGAGCTCTTGACCGGACCTCGCGGCCTTGATGGGATCGACGTCACCGATGAGATCGGCAACGGTGACGTCCGGTGTCGCTAGTTTTTCGACATAGCGGTCATCCGGGGTGAGCCAGGCTATAGGAGTGTCGTCACCGAGCGAGGCGATGAGATCCTTGGCGTATTTGCCCAACGGTTCGTAGGGGCTATCGCGGAGCTCGGAGCCGGCGACATAGGGGATTTGCGGGTCGAGCAGGGTCGTGAGTGCGCGCAGGATGCGGCTTTTGGCCTGACCGCGCAGGCCGAGCAGGATGAAGTTATGCCGCGATAAAACTGCGTTGATGACCTGCGGGACGACCGTGTCGTCATAGCCCACGATGCCGGGAAACAGCGACTCGCCTTCCTCGGCACCACCCGGCGCGAGGGCACGAAGACGGGTGATGAGGTTGTCGCGAAGCTCGTCTTTGACGCTGCGATTGACGCGTTCGGGGGTGTACTGGCTCTTGCGCAGTTCGCCGAGCGTCCGGGGAAGGGACTGGGATGAGGTGCGTGCGGGAGCGGTCTGCTCGGTCAAAGTCGCCATGAATGAAGTATAGACGCCGTAAACAGGGGTTCGGTTCGCGTGAAGGCGTTCGCGTCCATGTGGCGAAACTGTTTCTCCGGCTAACGGAGGTCGTCCAACATCGCTTGCATCTCGCTGGCGGCCTGGGTGTTGTTTGTGCGCTGGCAAGCGGCGAGACCGGCGGTGAGGCGAGCCTCGGCGGCTTCGGTTTGGCCGAGCTTCAGCAGCGTTTGCGCCGACATCTGGTAGGCGGGCACATAGTCGGGGTCGGTGTTCGTAATGGTTTGAAATTCGTGCAGGGCTTTCGCGGTATCGTTCCCGGCGGCATAGGCCATGGCAAGGCCGTAGCGGGCAAAGCTGTCCGACGGGTTCTGCGCGAGGATCTCGGTGAGGGCGGCGATCTTGTCCATGTGGCTTTGGATGCCTGGCATGGTGAGAGCGAGGGGGAGCACCTGGGCGTCAATCTTTGCGGCATAAGGGAGGTCTTCGGCAAACTCAGGGGACTGCTCCTAAAGTTTCTGGGATTTTTGCCGATTAGAATGGAGATATGAGCGATGGCTTAGTCAGCCGGACCGTGACCGAGTCGCAGGCCGAGTGCAGCGAGATCATATTTCCGAACGATGCCAATGCGCTTGGCAACCTGTTCGGGGGGCGGTTGATGCAGTTTATCGATCTAGTCGGGGCGGTGTCGGCGGGCCGGCACTCACGGTCGATCTGTGTGACAGCGAGTATGGATCATCTTGATTTTGTAGCTCCGGTAAAGGTGGGGGAGCTGTTGATCCTCAAGGCGAGCGTCAATCGAGCGTTCAATACCTCGCTGGAGGTAGGGGTCAAGGCGATGGTGGAAGACATGCTGGGCGGGCGGGGTCTGCGGCATGTGGCTTCGGCGTACCTGACGTATGTGGCTGTCGATATGTTTGGAAAAAAAGTCCCTGTTCCCGGGGTGGTACCGGAGACGGAGCACCAGCGCCGGCGATTTGAGGATGCGGCGAACCGACGGGCGATGCGAACCGACGAAACCTCGCGCAAAAAAGAGTTGCGGGCCAGGCATGGCGATGTTTGGAACGTGTAGCGGGGCCGAATGGCAAACGCAGATCCCCTACGGGGATGAGAGAAAGAAAAGCAGGGCAGGAACAAAGGCAAAGGTGGTCATCGATGGGACATATGGGGCATGGAGCACCACAGGGTGCGCAGGGGCCAGTTGCGTTGCCGGGCATCGGGCATATTGTCGCGGTGGGCTCGGGCAAGGGTGGCGTGGGCAAGACGACCGTCAGCGTGAACCTGGCGATCGCGCTGGGCAAGCTCGGCTACCGCGTGGGCGTGCTGGATGCCGATATCTACGGACCGAATGTGCCGACGATGCTGGGCCTGACGCGTCAGCCGAGTGTGCTGGCGGGCAACATGATCGAGCCGCTTTCGGCGCATGGGGTGCGATTTATCTCCATGGGGCTGCTCTCGCCGGGGGACAAGCCCTTGATGATGCGGGGGCCGATGCTGCACGGCATCATCAAGCAATTTTTGCAGCAGGTCGCCTGGGGCGAGTTGGATTTTCTTCTGGTGGATTTGCCGCCAGGCACGGGCGACGTCGTGATTTCATTGGTACAGACGGTGCCGTTGACGGGCGCGGTCGTGGTATCGACCGGTTCCAGTGTGGCGCTACAGGACGCGCGCAAGGCGCTGGAGATGTTTCACCAGGTAAACGTCGAGGTGATCGGGCTGGTGGAAAACATGAGCCAAATGACGCTGCCGGACGGAACGGTGATCGATGTGTTCGGCGCGGGAGCGACCGAGGCAACGGCGCGGCAGTATGGGCTGGAGTTTCTGGGTGCCATCGATATGGATCCGCTGGTACGCGAGGGCGGCGACCGTGGTCTGCCGGCGGCGCTGGCCGCCGATGAGACGGCACGCGGGCGGGAGTTTCTCGCCATCGCCCGGAGAGTGGCATCGCGCGCGGAGCAGATCGGGGCGCAGGATGAGGATGTGCTGGAGATCAGCTAGAAGCTGAGCTAAGAGCTAAGAGCTAAGAGCTAAAAGCTAAAGCTAAAAGCTAAAGCTAAGAGCTGAAAGCTAGAAGCTTGGTCAGGAGGTCCATGGCAGAGCGGCGCATCACGGCACGGCAGCGGCAGATCCTGACAACGGCGGTGGAGAATTACATTGCCACGGGTGAGCCGGTGAGCTCGGGGGCGATTGCGCGGGCGTTGGCGAGTGATGGGGCGACGCTGAGTTCCGCGACGGTGCGCAACGAGATGGCGGAGCTGGCCGATGCAGGGCTGCTGGAGCAACCCCATACCTCGGCGGGTCGCGTGCCTTCCGCACAGGCTTTTCGGCTGTATGTGCAGGAGTTGCATGCCAACGCCGGGCGAGGAGCGGAGCCGGATCGCATGAGCCTGGCCTCCGGGGTGCAAAACGCAATTGATGCCAAGCTGGCCGGCATAACGGGGACGCAGGCGCTGCTGGCGCGGACCTCGGGAGTGCTCGCGGCGCTATCGAGCGGCGTCGGTTTAGCTGTCGGCGCGCTGGCCGCGAGTGATCTGTTGGAACATGTGCACTTTACGCGGCTTGCGGAGCGCCGGGTGCTGGCCGTGGTCGTCGGCAAGAGCGGGACGGTGCGGGACCGGGTGCTGGCCGTGGTCGAGGACCTCTCGGCCGGACAACTGGAGACCGCGGCCAATTTTCTGAACGAGCACTTTCGGGGTTGGCAGCTGGAGCGGGTACGGGCAGAGTTGCTGCGCCGCATTGAAAGCGAGCGAACGGCGTACCAGCGCATGATGGAGGCAGCCGAGCGATTGTGGAGCGGTGCGGTCCCGGCGGATGCCTCCGCCCTGAGTCAGGAGCGACCGGTTTTTGTCGAAGGTGTCGCAAATCTGGTGGGGCTGGGTGCCGGGCCAGGGGGTGGCTCCGACGACCGGGAGCGGCTGCGGCAGTTGTTGGTGGCGCTGGAGGCCAAGCAGCGCGTGGCGGCCTTGCTTGCCGCCTACATCGATGCCCGGCAGGAGAGTGTCAGCGTGATCTTTGGTTTGGAAGAGCAGGCCCCGGAGTTGGCCGGTTTGGTGCTGATTGCAGCCCCGGCGCGGTTTGCGGGCGAGGTTCTTGGGACCGTGGGAGTGCTGGGCCCGACGCGGATGGACTATGGAGCGACGATGGGGGCGGTTCGGTATATTGCCGGGCTGTTTGACCGGGCGCTGGAGGGACGGTCGGGGGGTTGATAAGGAAATAAGGTCTTCCAACCTATCTGCGTCGGTTCAGGAACTTCGGTCGAGAGGACACCTTTTATGGACGTATGGGCGAGGTAGCCATGTCTAAGTGCAACTTGAGAGGCATTGCGGGAATTCTCTTGCCAGGAGCTGTGTGAGTCGCTGCGATACTGAGGGACATCCTAGAAGTCTGGGCTTCGAAGTCTGGGCTTGTGTTCGGACACGCCGGCAAGTACGAATCGTCCTCCTTTGCGGGGGATGCCGATGAGAGCGCGACGCAATGCGCCGGGTGAGGAAGCCGGGACAGGGTTATGACAGAGGAAAAGCAAGGGCTGGCGGACCGGTTCGCGCGGTGGGCGCGGATGGGCAACAATGAGAAGGGTGCGCATGACATGGAGGATCGCGAGATGGACGCGAATAGAGGAGCTGTGACGGCCGAGGAAGCGACGGACGGGCAGGTTGGACAGGGGATAGATTTTGAGGCCGGCACCGAGGGAGCGACGCCCGAGGGAGTCGAGCACGGGCTGGGACAAGCAGAGCTGGAGCAGGCTCGCGGCGAGCGGGACGCGCTGCGGGACCGGCTGGCGCGGCTGCAGGCGGAGTTCGACAACGCTCGCAAGCGGGAGTTGAAGGAGCGGCAGGATGCGCGCGACTACGCTACCCAGGCTGCGATTGAGCCGTTTCTGGGCGTGATGGACAATTTCGCGCTGGCTCTCAAGGCGGAAGGCTCGATTGAGCAGCTACGCGGCGGTGTTGGACTTATCGTTAAGCAGATGGACGAGGCTTTGCGGGCGTTAAATGTGCATGCGGTGGAGACGCTCGGCGCGCAGTTCGACCCGCATGTGCATGAGGCGCTGGGAAGTGTAGAGACGCCTGAATACCCGGATCATCAGGTGATCGAGGAGATTCGGCGGGGGTATAAGCTGCGGGACAAGCTGTTGCGGCCGGCGCTGGTAAAGATCGCGACGAATGCGGCGCAGAAGCAGGCGTAACGCCACCGAAGAGAAGTAGATTTCTTTCGGGAATGACAAGAGAAAGAAGCACCGTTCCACATTTGAGATAAGCAGGCGATGGCGACAGCGACGATGAAGAGGGACTACTACGAGGTACTGAGCGTCGAGCGGACAGCGTCCGACGGTGAGATCAAAACCGCCTACCGCAAGCTGGCGATGCAATACCACCCGGACCGCAACCCCAACAATCCTCAGGCTGAGGAGAAGTTCAAGGAGTGCTCCGAGGCCTACGCGGTACTATCCGATGCGGATAAGCGTGCGGCCTATGACCGGTTTGGGCATCAGGCGGTGGGCGGCGCGGGTGGCGGAAATCCCTTCGCAGGTGGAAGTCCGTTTGGGGGCGGTGCCGGATTCCAGCAGGGCGACCTGGGGGACATCTTCGGTGACCTATTCGGCGAAATGTTCAACATGGGCGGCCAGGGGCGCGGCGGGCGCGCCTCAAGGGCGCAGCGCGGGCGAGACCTGAAGTTCGATATGGGTCTCACCTTTGAGGAGTCCGTGTTCGGTGTCGAACGCGAGATCAAGATCAAGCGCATGGAGACTTGTGAGATTTGCCACGGGGCTGGTTCCGAAGGGGGCAAGCAGCCCGAAACCTGCCAGCAATGCGGTGGCCGCGGCCAAATTCGCTCGCAGCAGGGATTCTTTTCCGTGGCGCGGACGTGCCCGGTCTGCTCGGGCACGGGGCAGGTGATCCGCAACCCATGCCGCACCTGTGGCGGCGATACGCGGGTGCAGAAGGAGCACACGATTGCGGTAAAGGTGCCGGCGGGCGTGGAGTCCGAGACGCGGATTCGCTACTCGGGTGAGGGCGATGCGGGCCGCTTTGGAGGCCCCAGCGGTGACCTTTATGTCGTCCTCGAAGTGAAGGCCCATGCCTTCTTTGAACGTGACGGGGACGACCTGCACTGCGTGATGCCGATCAGCTTTCCGCAGGCGGCGCTGGGTACAGATCTGGAGTTCGACACCCTGGATGGGCGCGAGTCGATCAAGGTGCCCGAAGGCACGCAAAGCGGGCGGGAGTTCCGGCTACGCGGCAAGGGCGTGCCGCACCTGAACCAGCATGGCAAGGGCGATCTGGTGGTTGAGGTACGGGTGGAGACGCCGAGCAAGCTGAACAAACAGCAAAAGGAACTCATGCGGCAGTTGGCGGAGACCATGCCTATGTCGAATGAGCCGCAATCGCGTGGGTTGTTCGATAAGGTGAAGGAGATGTTCAGTTAAAAAGCTAGGTTCTAGGTTTAAGTTTTAAATTCTCGGCTTGCGATTGGGCGTAAGGAGAATGAGTGACTCAGGCCAGTCTCCGCCACTACTTTCGTGAGTGGATTATCGATGCACGGTTTTCTGCTACATAGAGAAGCTCTGGTCAGATTGCTTTGTGAGAGGCGGGACTTCAGCCCCGCCATAAGCTCAATTGCAACGTGGCTTTAGCCATGAGGGAATGTTCGAGGGAGAATCGGATCTTGCCTAGAGCTTCGTCTCTGCTGATTTGCCGTGACAACGCACACGACCATAAGAGGCCCTTTGGTGATGAAACCAGGGAATCTAGGGTGGTGAGTTCGCCTGCCTGGGACTGCGCCCTAAGCTGTTATGTAGCGAGCTTCGGTCCTGAGACAAGCGCAATCACTTTACGACACACCACATCAACTGCCGCCGCTCTTCATCGTTGAGGTCCAGTGCTCGGTTTGACCGTCGAGTTTCTGGCGCGCCTGGTCCTTCCACCATGCCGCCAAGCCGGGCATCTCGAGCATTCTGCGAGCCATATCCGCATTGAATTCCAGATACATGCACTGATTGATGGCCGGGATAGAACCGTCGCCATTGAAGCGTTCCGCAAGAATCCAGGGATCGCCTGACTGTACTGTGCCCGGTTCGAGCACGCGCAAATAAAATCCCGTGCAATTGTTCTGAATTGTCAGCTTGACCCAATCGGAGCGACCGATGCGCCGGGCCAGATTGGCGCAAGGCACGCGCGGACCGCTTACTTCAACAAGCGCGGTTCCCAGACGCACTCTGTCCCCGACACAGACCTGATCTTCGGAGATGTTGTCCAAAGTGACGTTTTCGCCGACACATCCGGCTTCCAGGCTCATGCCGTACTCGGAGTTCCAGAACGAGTAGTGATCTGTCAGGTGTACGCAAATCGCCGCGCCCGGTGATCCGTGATATGGCTGTGCGACTCTGTCCCCGGCAAGTCCCTGGAACGAGACCTGCACGGGCCCATGCACGCGATCGCGAAAGATCGACGAGACCCACGTGCCGCGCGCATCGGCGATCGGTTTGGGCTGGCCAGTGAAGACCGCTTGAACGATCGCAGGTTTCCTCATGCCATCGATTTTAGGCTCCAAGGGATGAATACTCCGGGCATTTGCAACTCGCACAAGGAATACAGAGGTCCTTCGACTGCGCTGCGCTGCGCTCAGGATGACGCAGTTTTATCGGTGGGGCCCTGTGTGAACGCGTTGTGGCTACAGCAGGGCTGAGCAGATGGCAAGGCCGGCAATGGCGGCGGTTTCGGCGCGTAGCACGCGGGGGCCGAGCGTCACCTTGTTCCATCCCTGAGCTTCAAAAAGTGCAAACTCCTCGGGAGCCCAGCCGCCCTCCGGGCCTATGGCCAAAGCGAGTGCCCGGTTGCGCTCGGCGTCAGGGCCGTCGTGGGCCTCCAAGGTTTGACGGGCTTGAAGCACGGCGGCGAGGGTGTTCTCCTGTTCGGTTTCGGCGAGCAACACCTTGTACGGCCCGGTGACGAGGGCGAGTGCGGCCTTGAGCTGTTGTGGATCGTCGATCTCCGGCAGGTCGCTGCGGCGGGACTGCTGTGCGGCTTCGAGCGTGATCTTGCGCCAGCGTTCAACACGTTTGGCGGCAGCCAGGCCGAGATGCTTTTCGGTACGGCGGGCGAGGACAGGCGTGATGCGGGCGGCCCCGAGTTCGGTGGCTTTCTCCAGACCCCACTCGTAATGGTCGAATTTGATGATCGCAAGGAGTAGATGAACGGGCAGCGCGGCGTCAGTTTCGAGCTCTTCGCCGAGGGTGAAGACGACCTCTCGGTCGGAGGCGGACGCTATCTCGGCCCGGCGAAGGAAGCCGCCTGCGAGAACGTCGAAGACCTGTCCCGGCTCGGCGCGGAGGACGCGGGCGAGATGCAGGGCCTGATCGCCGGTGAGCGTGGCGGTTTTATCGGTCCAGGTATCGGCGATCCAGCGGCGGCGTGTCATGAGCTTAGTTCGAAGAGCTACTGTGGCAGTTGATCCATAGCGCCATGCATAATGCGAATCACAACCACGGCGTCAGGATCTACACGATAAAAGATGATGTAGGGCAGAGACACAGGAATCAACTCACGCAGGGGTGAGTTATCTCGGGCTCGGCCACGCTTTGGCATTGTCTGCAAGCTGTCGACTGCGTCATAGAGGCGTTTTGCAATCGCCTCAGCTGCGCTCCGGCTGTCGGCGGCTATGTAGTCGTAAATAGCGAAGAGATCTTCTTCTGCATCGTTTGTCCAGCGAATCTGCATCAGGAGCGGAAACGGTGTTCAAGGCGATGCCATACCTGTTCGTGGCTCAGGACTCTGCCGGCGGCGATTTCTGCGTCCGCGCGGGCGAGCATAGCTTTACTTTCTGCAATTTCCACAAGAAATCTCTGGACTACGTCGCGCACGATGTCCTGAGCCGACCGCTCCGACTCGCTCGCTATGGAAGCGATCTCCTGTTCCTGTTCGGCGGTAAGCAGGATCGTCATGTCCGTAGGTTAGAGGGCTTCGTAGAAGCCGTCAATCACGTGCGAGACCTCACCTTCAACACTCGATGATGTTCAGCGCCAGGCCGGCGAGGGAGGTTTCCTTGTAGCGCGATTGCATGTCAAGGCCGGTGCGGTACATGGTTTCGATTACCTGGTCGAGGGAGATCTTGTGGCTGCCGGGGTCATTCATCGCCAGGCGGGCGGCGTTGACGGCCTTAACCGCGCCCATGCCGTTGCGTTCGATGCAGGGGATCTGCACGAGACCCCCGATGGGGTCGCACGTCATGCCGAGGTTGTGTTCCATGGCGATCTCGGCGGCGTGTTCAACGGCGGCGTTGGCCGCGACGATCTCGGCCTGACGCACGGCGGGTGAGAGAGACATATCGGACGGTGGGATGAGCGCGGCAACCAGGCCCCCGGCGGCCATGGAGCAGGCCACGCCCACCTCGCCCTGACAGCCGACCTCGGCACCGGAGATGGAGGCATTCTCCTTGTAGAGAATGCCGATCGCAGCAGCGGTAAGAAAGAAGCGCAGCAGGCCGGCAATGCGTTCAGACTCGGGGAGGCCGGGGCTGGCGTGGTGCAGGAAGTAATGTGCACAGGCAGGGATAACGCCGGCCGCACCGTTGGTCGGCGCGGTGACGACGCGGCCGCCGGCAGCGTTTTCCTCGTTGACAGCCATTGCAGCGAGGGTGACAGCATCAAGCGGGGCGAGCGGATCGCGCGGCTTGCCGTTCGCGTGCATGGCGGCGAGGCGGCGGGCCAGGCCGGGAGCGCGGCGGCGGACGTTGAGACCGCCGGGAAGAGTGCCTTCGGTGACAATGCCGCGCTCGATGGAAGCGCGCATGACGTCCCAGAGGGCCAGGATGCGTTGTTCGATATCGACGGCCGCAGGGTCAACCATGGCAGAGCTCCGCTCTGCGTTGTGAGTGGCCAGAGGATCGCGAGGAGAGGGACGCGTGATGCTCGGTTCCCCCGCCAGGGCCACTTCGTTGGCGAGCACCAGCTCGGCGACCGTCACATGATTCGCGGCTGCGATGGAGAGCAGGTCCCGCGAGGAACGGTAGGGGAAAGGGACATGACGGAAGCTTTGGCCTGTGCTTCCCAAGGCAAACTCCTCAGCGGAGACGATGAAACCACCGCCGACGGAGTAAAAGATTTCACTTGCGAGCACATCTCCTTCGGCACCGTGGGCGGTGAAGCGCACGCCGTTTGGATGAGTCGGCTGCGCCGGGTCGGGATACATACGGTCGCGGTGGAAGCGTAAGTCGTTGATTACGTCGAATGCCACCCTGTGCCGGCCGCAGAGGCTAAGCTGTCCGGTGGTCCGGATCGAGGACAACTCAGCCTCGACCGTTGCTGGATCCACGGTGTCCGGGGCCTCCCCGAGCAGGCCGAGCAAAACGGCGCGATCGGTAGCGTGGCCGATCCCGGTTAAGGCCAGCGAGCCGAAAAGCTCTACGGTGAGCTTGGCTGTGTTTTGAAGCAGCCCCGCCATCTCAAGGGCGCGGGCAAAGCGCAGAGCGGCGCGCATGGGACCGACCGTGTGGGAGCTCGAAGGGCCGATGCCGATTTTGAATAGTTCGAAGAGGCTGGTGTTCATACGTGCGCTGGCCTATTGTAGGCGACGGTGCAGGCTGGTATAGGCCGGGGGAGGCGCATGCACAGACTGTAAAGGCGAACGCAACGGACGCAGAGAACGCAAGGGTCGCTACGGTTTGGTCGGGCTATATGTTTCTTGGCGTCCTTGGTGTTTGTCATGTTTTCACTTTCGCGTGGGGTACGGAAGTGGTATTGGGGCTGCCCTCAGCGCTTGCTAGACTGCCTGGGTTTACGAGCCTCGCAGGCAGGATCAGGCGGAACGACAGAACATGCTTTTCAAAACGCGCTCGGCGGCGGTGTATGGGATCGACGCGCACATCATCGATGTTGAGGTAGATTTCTCCGGGGTCAAGCTGGATCAGGAGAACTTCAGCACCGTGGGTCTGCCGGATGCGGCGGTGCGTGAGAGCCGGGATCGGGTACGTTCGGCCATTAAAAACTCCGGGTTTGACCTGCCGCCGACCCGCATCACTATCAATCTCGCGCCGGCAGACCTGAAGAAGGAGGGCTCGGGGTTCGATCTGCCGATCGCCGTCGGGATTCTGGGTGCCTATGGTGGTCTGGCGATCAAGGAGATGGACGACTTTGTCCTGGTCGGCGAGTTGGGACTGGATGGCGGCCTGCGGGCGGTGCAGGGCATGCTGCCGATCGCGATTGCGGCCCGGGCGGCAGGAATCAAAAACCTGCTGATTCCCGCCTCGAATGCGCGCGAGGCGGCCGTTGTCGACGGGGTCAACGTCTATCCCGTGCGTAGTTTGCTGGAGGTGCGGGAGCTGCTGAACGGTGCGGCAATGGGCGCGATAGGGGTCGAGCCGCTGCGCGTGGCGTCAAAAGCGCTGCTCGCGGAGGCGCAGGAGGGCTTGCCGGACTTTGCCGATGTGCGTGGGCAGCAGATGGCCAAGCGTGCGCTTGAGGTAGCCGCAGCCGGCGGCCACAACATCCTCATGATCGGGCCGCCGGGTTCAGGTAAGACCATGCTGGCGAAGCGACTGCCGTCGATTCTGACACCGTTGCGCTTTGAAGAGGCGCTCGAGACGACGAAGATTCATTCCGTGGCGGGTGTACTGAACCGGGATGAGGGACTGGTGCGGCATCGGCCGTTCCGCTCGCCGCACCACACGATCTCCGATGCCGGGTTGATCGGCGGTGGGATGGTTCCGCGGCCGGGTGAGGTGTCGCTGGCGCACAACGGTGTGCTGTTTCTGGACGAACTGCCCGAATTTCCGCGCAACGTGCTGGAGGTGCTGCGGCAGCCGTTAGAGGACGGCTGCGTCACGATTGCACGGGCAGCCATGAGTCTCAGCTTTCCGGCGCGGTTCATGCTGGCGGCGGCGATGAACCCCTGCCCATGTGGGTATTTCAACGACAAAGGACGCGAGTGCCTGTGCACGCCGCCGATGATTCAGCGCTATGTCAGCAAAGTCTCCGGGCCGCTGCTGGATCGCATCGATATCCACATCGAGGTGCCTGCGGTGCAGTATAAGGAACTGCGTGCCGGGTCGGTTGCGGAGAGCTCGGCGGCGATTCGGGCGCGGGTGCTGCGGGCGCGGGAGCGGCAGCATGACCGATTTTTGGAGGCCGGTGCGCGAACAAATGGAACGAAAACCGCGGCCAGCCGGGCGGTGTTTGCGAACGCGCAGATGTCCACGCCCCAGATTCGGCAACACTGTGAGCTTGCCAGTGATGCGGAACGCATGCTGGAGCGTGCGATGCAGGGCGGCGGCCTGAGTGCCCGGGCGCACGATCGCATTCTCAAGGTGGCACGCACCGTGGCGGATCTGGAGGGTGCGGCGTCAATTGCGGTGAAGCATATCGCGGAGGCCATCCAGTACCGGACGCTGGACCGGAGTTACTGGGCGCACTGAGGCGGATGTATTGCTCGGCGGCTGCGACGCGAGTTCCAGTGGCAGCACAATCTTCAGCCGCGGCACGATCTTCAGCTGCAGCACGATCTTTAGCCGCAGCCCGATCTTTAGCCGCAGCCCCGGGACCCATTCTGAATATGGTTCCCTGGATCACCGCTGTCAAAAAAAGTATTGACCCAGGTATCGGTAGGCGATATGTTCCAAGAGTTGCAAAGCGCGGAGGCTCTATTTGGAGCCCTTTCGCATGGCGTGACAGTGACGTCGCGGCACATTTCAAACCTCTCTTGAGCCACCTCTTCGCTGAGCAGGATTTGCCTGCGCGGGTAACCGTTGCGCGCTGGTTTTAAGAGAACTTTTCGGCAGACGCACCTTTGCAGCTGGAAGTTGCGTCTAACTCAATAACCGGGGAACACAACGGATTTTTGGCAGTGCTTACCCGTAAGGCACGCCTCTTACGTATGTGAGGCAGCGGACTCGCAAGTGCTCCGGCCTCCCCTAGACCTTTTTGAGGAGACACATTATGCGCTCAGATCTTATTTTTGGAGCCCTTACGCACGTAAACAATCGGTACCAGTTGTGCCAGTTGGCGTCAAAGGCTACCCGCAAGCTGCACAAGCCGAATACGCGTCTGCAAGACACGACCAATGACGTGCTGGAGCGCTTCAAGGATACTGTGCCCATGGGTGAACTCAGCGAAGTACCCGAGCACGAAGAGATGTTGGCGACGGAGCGTCGCGCGGCGTAAGCTGCGCGGCTTTGCCGCTTTCTTTTTACATTTTCCAAGCCGGTTCGGGCAAAAATCTGATAGGCTTGCAGCAAATTACAGAGTATCCCCGCACCAACCGTTCCGCAGGTCCCCTCCCTTCTTCCCATTTGAGCGTGCCTTTGCAGGCTGCTCTTGCGGTTCTCGCCGCACTTTGCACTTCCCTCCTGTCCCATCCCATCTAGAAACCTGAAAGAAGCAACACCAAGCACATGACCATCTCTGAATTGAAAGAAAAGAGCATCGCCGAACTCGGCAAGCTCGCCCGCGGTCTGGAGATCGCCGGCACCAGCGCCCTGCGCAAACAAGACCTCATCTTCAAAATTTTGCAGGCCCAAAGCGAAAAAGAGGGCCACATCTTCGCCGAAGGTGTGCTGGAGATCCTGCCCGACGGCTACGGGTTTCTACGCTCGCCGGATTACAACTACCTGCCCGGCCCGGATGATATTTACGTTTCACCAAGCCAGATCCGCAAATTCGATCTCAAGACCGGCGACACGATCTCTGGCAACGTGCGCAGCCCGCATGAGGGCGAAAAGTATTTCGCACTAGTGAAGATCGAGGCGATCAACTTTGAGTCGCCCGAAGAGACGCGCAACAAGATTCTATTCGATAACTTGACGCCTTTGTATCCGCAGGAACGGATCAAGATGGAAACCGTGCGCGAAGGCATCTCCGGCCGCGTGCTTGATCTGTTGACGCCGATCGGCAAAGGGCAGCGCGGGCTGATTGTCGCTCCGCCGCGCACCGGGAAGACCGTTCTGATGCAGTCGATTGCGAACTCGGTTACGGCCAATCACCCGGAGGTGGTGCTGATCGTGCTGCTCATCGACGAGCGCCCGGAAGAGGTCACGGACATGCAACGGTCGGTGAAAGGCGAGGTCATCAGCTCGACCTTCGACGAACCGGCGGCACGTCACGTACAGGTCGCCGAGATGGTCATTGAAAAGGCCAAGCGGCTGGTCGAGCACAAGCGCGATGTGGTGATTCTGTTGGATTCCATTACGCGTCTCGCCCGCGCCTACAACACGATCGTGCCGCCGAGCGGCAAGGTACTCTCTGGCGGTGTGGACTCCAACGCGCTGCAACGTCCGAAGCGTTTCTTCGGTGCGGCCCGCAACATTGAAGAGGGTGGTTCGCTGACGATTATTGCGTCGGCACTCGTCGAGACCGGCTCGCGCATGGACGAGGTCATCTTTGAGGAGTTCAAGGGCACAGGCAACATGGAAGTCATTCTGGAACGCAAGCTGGTCGACAAGCGTGTGTTCCCGGCGATCGATATTCAGCGCTCCGGTACGCGTAAGGAAGAGTTGCTGATCCCCAAGGACGAGTTGCAGCGGACATGGATTTTGCGCAAGGTGCTGAATCCGTTATCGTCCGTCGAAGCCATGGAGTTGCTCTCCGATAAGCTAGGTAAGACACGGAATAATAGCGAGTTTCTGCACAATATGAATTCGTTGTAATCGGTATTTTGTATTCAAAAAGGGCGTTGGCTGCGGCCACGCCCTTTCTCCAGCAATGTGCAGATATGTCAAGCATAGCTAAATCTGTTGTCTTAGGGAACCATGCAGTCGCGGCTCGCGTACTTCGAGTATGTTGAAGTCGATCCTGTTTGCGTTGCTTGTCGCGATTTCGCCGGTGCTTGAAGTAAACGTGCAATGTTCATCCCCAACTCCGGTAACAGCGCCCGGTGAGCATCGAGCCATGGTGAATGGAGTTCGGCTTTGGTACAAAGTTGCCGGCAGTCCGCGCCTAGGATTGGCACCCATGATATATCTGGCGGGCGGCCCCCGCTATAACAGCTATAGTTTTGAAAAAACTGCCGGCCCGGCGATGGAACAGTACGCGCAGATGATCTATTTTGATGAGCGCGGCACAGGCCGCAGCGAAAGGCCTCTCAATGCTGACTATTCGATGGAAACCCTGACCTCCGATATCGACGTTCTGCGAACGCAACTCGGAATGCCAAAGTTGATCATCATGGGGCAAAGCTTTGGCGGCGTGATCGCGCTCGAGTATGCCACACGCTATCCGGACCATGTGCAGAAGCTAATTCTGGTAGACGGTGCAATCGACATGCCAGAGTGATTTCTACATTGGCAGGAGGAGATAGCCATGCGATATCCGGCGGAACTCCGCCGCGAAATGAACACGAAGGCTGGTGTGACACTTCGCAAGGCAAAACGAACTGGAGATGCATGCGCTGTATCCAAGGCGATGTTCCCCATGCAGCAAAGTGTTTTGGCCAAAGTGGATGGATCTGAATTCCATCACTGGCAGCAGTTTCACAATCAACGCTTTGAACGCGAACAGGAATCGCTTGATCACGCAAGCGGGCTGACGAACACGGGCGAGATGTCCAACGCCTACTTCACGTCCGGCAGCGCCTTTCTGTGCTGGAAATTCACTGACTACCAGAGGCTCACTATGCCCGTGCTGGTGGTCGCGGGCAAATTTGATGGTGCAGTCGACCCGGTGCAACAACGCGCCTTGGCAGAGAGGCTTCAACACGCTGTCTACGACGAGTTCGAAAACAGCGCCCACTTCCCCCTATGCCGAGGAGCCTATAAAATTCAACAGGGATATCGAGAGATTTCTGACTGGAAAATAAGTCATTTCCGTTGTAAGTGAGTAGGCGCGGACAGTCAGGTTCGCTACCCAATCTGTAGCTGCAAATTAACGCTTCTGACGCTCGAGCGGATGCGGCACCTTAACCCAGCTCATGCCGGCGGCGACCGCGGCGTCGACGCCTAGCTGCGTGTCTTCGAAGACGAGGCAATCGGCAGGGGTGATGCCGAGCCGTTCGGCGGCAAGCAGGTAGGGCTCCGGGTGGGGTTTGGCGCGCGTGTAGTCTTCGGCGCAGACGAAGGTGTCGAAGCGGTCAAGCAGGTCGAGTTGGGCGAGCGAGCGCTGCACGGAAGCGCGGCCACCGCCGGAGACGATGGCAAAAGGAACGCGGCCATGGGCGTCATTGATGTGCTCGAGCACCTCGGCGACAGCGGTGAGCTGCGGAAGGGCCTCGTGGAAGTAGTCCTCCTTGATCTTTTCGGTTTCGGCGAGAGGGATCGTGAGGCCCTGGGCGTGGCTGAGATCGCGCAGGATCTGCGCTACAGGCTTGCCGCCCCACGCATAGAAGAGTTCTTCAGGAAAATCACAGCTATAGATGTCCAGCGCGCGGCGCCAGGCCAGGTAATGCAGCGGCATGGAGTCGACGACGGTTCCGTCGCAATCGAAGAGGTACGCCTTGAACTCGCCTGGAGGTAGGG
>CAXTUW010000003.1:0-83512 GCA_964247595.1 uncultured Acidobacteriaceae bacterium
AGACCCGCCGTCGCTGCGCTTCCGAAAAAATTTGCTAACCGAGCGGTGGATTGACCCGCCCGTGGCCACCCCACGGCCGCGATCGCCCCTTCCGCCAGAATCGGCCCACGCGCCCATGTTGGACCCTATGTGGTTATCGGCGACCGCTGCTCCCTCGGGGCAGACGCGGTGGTCCTGGCGCACGTTGTGCTCTACCCCGATGTCACGGCCGGAGACCGCTTTCTGGCCCACGCGCATGCGGTGGTGCGGGAAGGCTGCCGGCTCGGGGACGACGTGGTTCTCGGCAATGGCGCGGTCATCGGCGGGGATGGTTTTGGCTTTGCCCAAGAGTCTTCCGGGCGTTGGGTGAAGACCCCCCATCCGCACCCTGCCGTCCTTGAAGACGAGGTAGAGGTGCAGGCAAATGCCTGCATCGACCGCTCCGTCGTGGGCGAAACCCGGATCGGCAGGGGAACAAAGATCGATAATCTGGTGCAGGTTGGGCACGCTTCCACCATAGGGGAGCACACTTTGCTGTGCGCGCAGGTCGGCCTGGCAGGGTCGACACACATCGGCAAAAATGTCGTCCTCGCCGGCCAGGTCGGGGTCGCCGGACATCTCACCGTGGGTGACGGCGCGGTCGCGACGGCCCAGACCGGCATACCCTCCGATGTGGCTCCCGGCTCTATCGTCAGTGGCTACCCTGCCATGGAAAACCGGGCCTGGCTGCGCATGGTCGCCACCTTGCAGCGGCTACCCGAACTGCTGCGTCGTGTCCGCAAAGAGGAGCCCCGATGATCTCGTACCCGATGTATAACCGTAGCCAATCCTGGCCGCTACTCCGTGCCCTGGCCGGTTCCATCAGTTTGGCCGCGCTCTCTGGATGTCATTCCGCCTTTGTAAACGCCGTTATTATGAACCACTCCGGGCAGCCGGTCCGGCTGGTCGAACTGGATTACCCCAGTGCGAGCTTTGGAACGGGCGATCTGGCCGACGGCGCAACCTTTAAGTACCGCTTTAAGATTCTTGGCAGCGGTCCGGCAACCCTGCTCTGGACCGACCTTCATGAGAAGGAACACACCTCACCCGGCCCCGAACTGGAGGAGGGTCAGGAGGGTTCGATCACGATCAGCATCGGCCCTGGCGCAGCGACCTGGCAGAAGGATCTACACCACTGAGGCGACCTGGTTCGGTGGTGGAGTCAGTCTCTGGTCTTGGCTTTTAACAGGTTCGTTGATCTCAGCAACTGCTTGCTTCGATTCGGTCACCCGGCGCTCCAGTAGACTCGGCTGGTGAGCAAAGGCATTTTCATCACCTTTGAGGGTCTCGACGGGTCGGGAAAATCGACGCAGCTGCGGCTTTTGGCGGGAGCGCTCGGAACACGTGGGGTTCCGGTAGTCACGTTACGGCAGCCCGGTGGCACGGTACTCGGGGAGAGAATCCGTGCCCTGCTGCTGGACTCTCGCAGCGACGAGACCGTTGGCGGCATCGTGCCCGAGGCCGAGCTGGCCCTGATGTTTGCCGACCGCGCGCAGTCGCTCGCGCAGGTAATCCGTCCGGCGCTTGCAAAGGGAGCTGTGGTGCTCTGCGATCGGTACACCGACTCTTCCGAGGCCTACCAGGGTGCCGGACGAGGGATCGGCCCCGAGCGGGTACGCGCCGTTCATGAGGCAGTCTGTGCCGGCATGCAACCCATCCTGACAATTCTCTTACTGCCGCCGTTGGCCTCATCCCTATTTCGCGCCCGCCGCCGAAATCACCGCCACATTTCTACCCACGGCACAGACGAGAATCGTTTTGAACGCGAGGATGACGGTTTTTACGCCCGCGTGTATGCGCAATACGAGGAGATCGCTCGACGCGAACCGGGACGTGTACTCGCCCTGCGGGACGAGGCTTCCATCGAATCCATCGCGGGGCGCGTTCTTTCTGCCGTGCTGGAGCGACTTACGCGTTCTTGACGCCATGAGGCCATTTGGGGCGACCATAGGGAGTGATGGACAGCACCGAAATTCCCGTGAACAGTGACTACATCGGCGCCACCACCCGAGGTGAGTGGCGACTTCCGCCCGGCCTGCGCCGCCCGCTCTATCGTTACCTGAAGCGCCCCTGGCTGAACTTCGGCGACCCCATCCCGCTTTTTACGCATCTGCAGAAGGCCCTCGGGCCCATCTCGCATTATCGCTTTCTGGGCATGTTGATCATTGTGGTCAACGATCCGGACTGGATTGGCGAGATCCTCATCAACCAAGGCTCGAGCTTCATCAAGGAGCGCACAGTACAGCGCATGAAGGTGCTGCTCGGCGAGGGCCTGATTACCTCCGACGATCCCATCCACATGCGGCAGCGCAAGCTGGCAGCACCGGCCTTCCACCGCCAGCGTATCGCCGGCTATGCGGAAGAGATCGTGCGCAGCGCCGAGGAGCAGATCGGCAGCTGGGCCGATGGTGCGGAGGTGGACATCAGCGACGAGATGATGCGTCTAAGTCTGCGCATCGTCGCGCGCACGCTGTTTGACACCGAGGTAACGCCAGACGCACTCTCGGTGGTCGACGAGGTCAACCTCGTTATGGGCATGTACAACTTCCTCGTTGTCTTCCCCATGCTCGAGAAATTTCTGAACTGGCCGCTGCCCTACATCTCAAAGTTTCGCCGCTCCCGCGCCAAGCTCGATGCCGTGATCAATCGCATGATTGCCTCGCGCCGCGCGCTCTCACTTGAGGAACTCCAAGGCCGGCATGATCTGCTTTCCACGCTGGTCGCGGCCCGCTACGAGGCCGAGGAGTCCGACGGCTCGGGGGATGGCAGCGGCACAATCGGCATGACCGATACCCAGGTACGCGATGAGCTGTTGACCATCTTTCTCGCCGGTTACGAGACGGTCGCCAATGCCCTCACCTGGACGTGGTACCTGCTCAGTCAAAATCCGGCAGCTGCCGCGCGCATGTATGCCGAGGTCGATGCGGTGCTGGGCGATCGCACCGCGACCCTGGCGGATCTGCCTAACCTCAAGTATGTGGAAATGGTCTTCGCCGAATCGATGCGGCTGTTTCCGCCGGCCTGGGCGATGGGACGAAAGTCCACTGCGCCCGTTCAGCTCGGGCCGTACCGCATTCCACCCGGGGCAAGCTTCTTCTTCAGTCAGTACATCCTGGGACACATGGAGGAGTTCTGGGATCAGCCGGAGGTCTTCCGGCCGGAGCGCCATTCGCCCGAGAACAAGGCTGGACGGCACCGCTTTGTGTACTTCCCTTTCGGGGCCGGTCGACGGCAGTGCATCGGGGAAAGCTTCGCCTGGATGGAGGGTGTATTGTCGCTGGCAACAGTCGCCCAACGCTGGCGTCTGGAACTGATCCCCGGACAGAAGATCGAAACACAGGCAAAGATCACCCTGCGTCCCAAGTACCCCATGCGCATGAAGCTGGTAGCACGTTCAGCGATAAAGGGGGCTGTCCCGATAGCTGAGGCGGCGATGTCGTAGGCTGGAGAGGTGCCCTTTCCAGCGAGCTTTGCTGAGTTCCTCGGCAACAAGGCCGTCGTTGCTGATCTGCGCGCGGCCCTAGCCGCGGGACGTCTGCCGCGCTCGCTGGTTCTGGCCGGTTCGGCTGGTTCGGGCAAATACACGTTGGCTCTGCTGCTGACGCTGGCGCTCTGCTGCGAGCGGCAGCCGCGCGAAATTGCTCCTGACGGACGATCGCTGGCGAGCTTCTGTGGCGTGTGCCGGAATTGCACCCGCGTCCTGCAAGCGACCGACCTGCAAGCCCGTGTCGACGAAGCCATCGCAGCGCGGGAAGACCTGCGCGAAGCTGATAAAAAGGAGACCCGGGTGCTCGTGCAGACGCACCCGGACGTGCTGATCGTCCCGCCCGATCCGCCCCAACTGCTGATCAAGCTCGGCCAGATCCGCACCGTGATTGCGCGGGCACAGTACGTACCTACCGAGGCACCCGTACGCGTGTTTCTCGTCACCTCGGCGGCGTTTATGAAAGAGGCGGCGAATTCACTGCTCAAGCTGCTCGAGGAGCCGCCCGAACGTGTGTACCTGATGCTGCTGGCGGAAAATACGGGTGAACTGCTGCCGACCATTCGTTCACGCTGCGCGCTGGTGCGGCTCGGTGCGCTGCCGCCCGGGGAGATCGCCGCATTGCTCGCTGATCGCCGTCCGGAGCTGAGGCCTGCGGAGCGGGACCTGGTCGCGCGGCTGTCGGAGGGCGCTGCGGGCCGTGCCCTTGGACTCGATCTCGCAGCGTATATGCCCGCGCGGGCGGATGCGCTGACGATGCTGGCAACGCTTGAGCAAAGCCATGACCATGCGCCGCTCTTCCGCATGACGGAGACCTACCGGGCGGGTGCCGAGGGCCAAACAAAGGTGCTGGCGCTGCTCGGCGCGATGGGCGTTTTGCTGGAAGACGTGCTGCTAGTGCGTGGTGGAGCCGGCGACGGGATCCGCAATCTCGACCTTCGCCATGAGCTCTCACGCCTGGCGGACTCGCTCGACTTTGAGGCCATTGAGGCAGCGGTGCGCGGCCTGGATGCCGTGCGCACGGGCATGCGGCGCAACCTGCTGCGTTCACTCAGCCTGGATAGCTTTGCGATTGGATTGGGTGGAACTTCGGCCAGATCCGCGTGAACGCTGGGTGAAGCGTACAGCTTCCGTGCTGGTTGAGGCCGGAAACATTCCGACGCGTCGTACCGTCACTGCATCGAAGGCTAAAGAAATAACTTTCAGGCTTCCGTAATCCATCGCCGCGGCTGCGGTGACGTATCTTCTGTATGCATCTTTGCAATGTAAATGGAGTTTCCTTGGCTGAAGCGAATGAGCGTCGAGGCGATAGCGATTCGTTCCTCGGAACGCGCAAGCTAATCCGTCCGAAGCTTTCGGCGATTGAGCGCCGGCGAGACCCGTCGCACACGGGCGATCCACTCTCCCATGCGATGATGTCGGACTCGCACGCGCAGGCAAGTTCCCACGCCGAAGCCTTCTACTTTCAAAAGCAGATCCAGCAAGGGACTGAGATGACCGTGGTGCTCGAAGACGGCGAGGAGCTGCATGGGGTGTTGGAGTGGTACGACCGCTGTGCAATCAAGGTGCGAGCCGGCCGGCAGCGCGTGCTGGTCTACAAGAGCGGCATCAAGTACCTGTTCAAGACGAGCGATGCACATGCCCCCGGCAGCGTGATGAAGTAGTTCCTCCCTACTACCTCCATCATTTCCAAAGCTATCGCGGGCGGCTGGCTTTGCTGAGGCGGTCCCGCAAGGCATCGCCGAGGCCGCCGCATGGAGGAAGCGGGCATACGATTGTGTTCACGCCCTGCGCCTCCAAGGCACGCAGACCGCCGAAGACCTCCGCAGCCAGCGAGGGCTCATCTCCCCAATCTCCCCAGGGTTTTATATGGAGTCCGTCCTCGTCGCGGAGCTGCCAGTTTCGCGGCAGCAGGACGCCGATCCTGCCGCCCCCTTCCCTCGCTCGCGCAATCTCCGCTTCGAGTAGGTCCACGCTGGAGCCGCTAAGGATCAGGTGGGCATCCGGTGCATAGTGCCGAATGCCCACGCCTGGCGAAGGAAGAGATTGCGGCGTAGCGGAGGCTTCCTGAGCCGAGACGAAGCTCTTCACCGCCACACCTGTCGCCCGTTCAATCATCTCGCGGGTGACCGCCCCGGCGCGGTATACCAGCATCGGAGTCTCCCCTGGATCGAGCACCGTAGACTCGAGTCCGACTGCTGTGGGTCCCCCATCGAGGACAGCGTCGATGCGTCCGTCCAGATCGTCAAGGACATGCTGTGCCGTTGTGGGGCTGATGTGGCCGAATCGGTTGGCACTCGGCGCCGCAAGGGGCAGCCCTGCCGCCCGGAGTAGAGATTGTGCGACGGGGTGCGACGGGATGCGTACGCCCACTTTGGCTCGTCCGGCAGTCACTGCATCCAGGATCGCGGCGGAGCGCGGCAGAAGAAGCGTTAAGGCACCCGGCCAGAAAGCACTCTCCAGCAATCGCATACGCGTCTCGATCTCTCCCCCGAGAGTCGCGACGTGGGGGAGTCCGGCAGTGTCGGGCAGGTGCACAATGAGCGGGTCCCAAGTCGGCCGCCTCTTCGCGGCGAAGATGCCCTGTACAGCCGCTGCGGAAAGGGCGTTCGCGCCCAGGCCGTAGACGGTCTCAGTCGGAAAGGCGACCAGTCCCCCGGAGCGCAGGATGGCGGCAGCCTCGGCTATATCGGCACTGTGCTCGGCACGGAGACGCAGGGTGCGGGGCATAGACTTCATCGTAGCTGGACACACAGCGGGACTGACATTCTTCCCTTCAAAGATGAGAGCGCCGGGGGCGCGCAGGCTGGTTGCGCGGCCTATACTGACTCGCATGCAGGCGCCCGAAATTGAGTTGAAGTTCCCCGTCGACGACATCGCTTCTCTTCGCGCGAGCCTTCCCCGGCTTGGGCTGAAGCTGCGAACGGAACGCAGCTTTGAGAGCAATACGCTCTACGACACACCCGGGCGTGACCTGCGCGTGAAACGGCAGCTGCTCCGGCTGCGGGAGTACAACGGGCACTGCATCGTCACACACAAGCGCCTGGCGGACGACAATGGCGCGGATCTACGCTACAAGACCCGCATCGAAACCGAAACGCAGGTGGAGGAGTCCGGGGCAATGGCGGAAATTTTTACCCAACTCGGTTTTGCACCGGTATTTCGCTACGAAAAATTCCGGACGGAGTGGAATGCGCCGGAGGGTGGACATCTTGTGCTCGACGAGACACCGATTGGGGTCTGGGCGGAACTTGAAGGCGAGCCGGGATGGATCGATACCATGCTCGAGAAGCTTGGGATCGACCAGGCGCGGTGTACGACGGAGAGCTATGGTGCGCTGTTTTTAAGCTGGAAGCAGGCGCATGGCAGTGCGATTGAGAATCTGACGTTCCACGAGATTATGGATCCGGCGGGGAAGGCGGAAGGACGGATGGTAGGCGTGGGGCGGTAGCTGTGGGACGGGCTTGCTGTTGAGCATGGCCGCGGCCTGAGGTGTGGGCTGAACCCAAGGCGGAAGGCAAACGCAACGGACGCTAAGGAACGCCACGGGTTCGTCGAAACACTGATGAGAGCTACGTGGCGAATCTTGGCTAATCTTGGCTACTCTTGGCTTGCGACATGAACGTGGCTTTTGCTGCTCTACTCTCGACCGAAGTCGATATCACGTTGCATGGAATTTACTTAGGCCAATTTAGAAGATCTGGAAGTTGACTTCGACGTAGATCTCCACGGGAACGGGTTTGCCATTCTCCATGGCCGGCTTGAACTTGTACTGGCGAACGGCTTCGACGGCTTTTTCGTCCAGACCCATGCCGACGCCGCGTTCAACGCGCACATGCGAGGGCATGCCACGCTCGTCGACGATGAGTGCAACTTGGACATTTCCGGAAAATTTAGCCTTACGCGCCTCTTCGGAGAACTCTGGATCAACCTGAAAGATCACTGCCGGCGGACGTACCGAACCGCCGATATGGCGTAGCCCACCCCCAATGTTGCCGCCCGAGCCGGGCCCAACGCCATTGCCGTTGCCGCTGCCAATGCCCGTTCCGGAGCCGTTGCCCATGGAAAAGCCGCTCAGGTTGGAGTTGGGCATGCCGAGGTCCGGCATGTGGTTGTCGGCCACCTTAAGGTTGGTTTGGACGTTGACGGTGGGTTCGACCGCAAGTTTGGGCGGGATGGTCGGGGGAGCCTTGGGGGGAACGATCTGCGGTTCCTGGGAGAACTTGGGCAGGTGGCCCTTGGTGACCGGGGCGAGATCGTGCTGGCCGCCACCGCCACCCATTTTTTCAGCCTTGGGCAGAACCGGGGTGGGAGGTGGGGCCAACGGCGGGGCCATGATGGTGGCCACCTGCGGGATGACGGGTGCGGCGATCTTCACCTGACGGGCGATGAGCAGGGCGATCAAACCGATGGCAATGGCATGCGCCACGACGGCGGTCCAGATCGAGGCCTGCGAGCGCGGTGCCTTGATGCCGCCTGCCGTCGCAAACATGGTGCGGGGCGCGGCGGAGACAAAGGCGGGACGGAGATCGGGATGAATGTGATTACCTGCAGCCATAAGAAAAAGGTATGCCACTTCTGCGCCCTTCGCCTGCCCTAACCGAGGAGGCGACGTTCCGCAAACTCCATGTTAGACGCACGGAAGGGCGGAGTTGTTACACCGGGTGACGGTCGCGTCATATTTCACGTTCCGTTTTGGCACGGAATGAAGCCCAGCCGGCGGTCGGTGCGGGGCGGTCCGCAGCCGATACAATGGAAGTTTGGCAGCGGACCCGGGATCTCGATCAGTGATCCCCTAGGCTGGGCGGCTGTGCCAGGAGAACGCATGCAGGACGCCGGTAAGGCCCAAGTTTCGGGCAATTCCATGAAGAACACATTAAATCTACCCAAGACCGACTTCCCCATGAAGGCCAACCTGCCCGCCAACGAGCCCGGCCGCCTGGCCGCCTGGGAGGCGATGGACCTCTACGGCCAGATCCGCACGGCGCATGCGGGAGAGCCGAAGTATGTGCTCCACGACGGGCCGCCGTATGCCAACGGGGCGATCCATCTGGGCCATGCACTGAATAAGTGCATCAAGGATTTCGTTGTCAAGACGAAGACGATGGCGGGGTTCGACGCGCCGTATGTGCCGGGCTGGGACTGCCATGGGCTGCCGATCGAGATCAAGGTGGACGAGCAGCTGGGCGGACGCAAGCTGGAGATGGATCCGGTGGCGGTGCGGCAGGCCTGCCGGGAGTATGCGGGGAAGTTTATCGACCTGCAGCGCTCGCAGTTCAAGCGGCTGGGGGTGTTCGGGCGCTGGGCGAAGCCGTACGCGACGATGGATTTCCCGTACGAGGCGCGGATTCTGGAGACGTTCTATGGCTTCTATGAGCGCGGCTTCGTCTACAAGGGGCTGAAGCCGGTGTACTGGTGCTCGCACGACCGGACGGCGCTGGCGGAGGCCGAGGTGGAGTACGAGACGCACACCTCACCGAGCGTGTATGTACGCTACAAGCTGACGAGCGATCCGGGAAAGCTGGATCCGCGGCTGCGTGGGCGCGAGGTGTACACGATCATCTGGACGACGACGCCGTGGACGCTGCCGGCGTCGCTCGCCATCGCGTTCAACCCGGAGGTGGACTACCTAGCGCTCGACGATCATGAGTGCATCTATATCATCGCCGTGCCACTGGCCCCGGCGGTGATGGAGGCTTGCACGGAGGTCGGCGATCTGGCGATGGCCCAGCCAATTGCGACGTTTCGGGGCGAAAAGCTGGACCGGGCGACCTTTCATCACCCGTTTTTAGACCGTGAAGTGCTCGGCGTGATGGCCGACTACGTGACGACGGACCAGGGCACCGGGGCCGTGCACACCGCGCCCGCGCACGGGCCGGATGACTTTGCGACGGGGCAGCGGTATGACTTGAAGCTGACCTGCGATGTGGATGCCCAGGGCAAGCTGCGCAACGGGCTGCCGGCATACGACGGGCTGTTCGTCCATAAAGCGAATGCGCCGATCAAGGAGCTGCTGCGGGAGCGGAAGGCGCTGATGGGGGCGCATGATCTCGTGCACCAGTACCCGCACTGCTGGCGCTGCCACAAGCCGCTGATCTTCCGGGCGACGGAGCAGTGGTTTATCGGCATGGAGACGCCGGTGTTGTCGCCGAAGGAGACCTCCCCGAATACTACCTATAGGGCACGCGCTTTAGCCGAGATCAAGAACGTGACGTGGGACCCGAGCTGGGGCGAGGAGCGGATCAGTAACATGATCGCCACGCGGCCGGACTGGTGCATCAGTCGGCAGCGCATCTGGGGCGTGCCGATTGCGGTGTTTCTGTGCGAGACATGCCATGAGCCGCTGAACGATGAAGCGGTGAATAAGAGTGTGGTGGAGCTGTTTACGCGGGAGGGTGCGGATGCCTGGTATCGGCACGACGCCGCGGCGATGCTGCCCGCGGGGACGGCCTGCCCGAACTGCGGCGGCAAGGCGTTTCGCAAGGAGATGGACATCCTGGATGTGTGGTTCGAGTCTGGGTCGAGCTGGAATGCGGTGCTCGAGGTGGAACCGGAGCTGCACTTCCCTGCCGATCTGTACACGGAGGGCGGCGATCAGCACCGCGGATGGTTTCACTCGTCGCTGCTGAGCGCGGTGGCGCTGAAGGATGAGGCTCCCTACCTGATGGTCGCCACGTCAGGATGGACGTTGGACGAGCAGGGGCGAGCGTTCTCGAAGTCGCTGGGCAATGGCGTGGATCCGGTGGAGGTGGCCGATCAGCTGGGGGCGGAGATTGTGCGACTTTGGGTGGCTTCGGTGGATTTTCGCGAGGATGTTGCGGCGTCCAAGCGGCTGATGGACCGCGTGAGTGACAACTACCGCAAGCTGCGCAACACGGTGCGCTTTCTGCTCAGCAATCTGCATGACTTCGACCCGGCGGCGGATGCGGTGGCGTGGGAGGCGATGCAGCCGTTCGACCGCTACATCCTGGCGCGGACGGCGGAGCTCGACGCGGCGATGCGGAAGAGCTACGACGCCTTTGAATTCCACCGCGCCTATCAGGCGCTGAATGGGTTCACGAACACGGACCTGAGCGCGCTGTACTTGGATGTGATCAAGGACCGGCTGTACACCTTGGCTCCGGGGAGCCTGCCAAGGCGGTCCGCGCAGACGGCACTCTGGCGCATTGCGGAGGCGTTGACGCGGCTGATCGCGCCGATCTTGAGCTTTACGGCGGATGAGGTCTGGGGGTATCTGCCGAAGGTGGAGGGGCGGCCCGCGAGTGTGCACCTGGCGCTGTTTCCGGATGTGACGGAGATCGTGCCGGGGAGTGTGGCGTCGCTGGAGGCGGATTGGGAGCGGCTGCTCGGTATTCGCGAGCAGGTCAACCAAAAGCTCGAAGCATTGCGAGAGGCAAAAGAAATCGGGAAGTCTCTTGAAGCTGAGGTGATACTGACCGTCGCACGTAAGGATGAACCGTCCCCTGCCGATCTGTTGATCAAGTACGAGGAGAGCCTAGCTGAGTTCTTCAATGTTTCGACGGTGAAGGTAATGCCTGTTCTGGCGGTCGGTGGGACGGACTCCCTGATCATCGATGTTTCACGCGCTCCGCACATGAAATGTGCGCGGTGCTGGCGGGTGGTGCCGGATGTGGGGGCCGACGGGCGTTGGCCGGCGGTGTGTGTGCGGTGCGCGGATGCGCTCGAGGCCATTGGGTTCCCGCCCGATCAGGAGGCCGCATAGATGGCGGAGCGGACAGCCTATGCGCGGGATGCGCGGCCTTGGGCGCTGCTGCTGGCGGTGCTGGTGATTGCCACTGACCGGCTCTCAAAACTGTGGGTGGCGGCGCATGTGCCGATAGGGCGGGCGATCGTGGTGATTCCACGCGTATTTCGGATCACGGATGTGCTGAACACCGGGGCGGCGTTCAGCTTGTTCGAAGGGGCGAGGTCGCCGGGGACGGTGCGTTGGGTGCTGATCGGGTTTTCGATCTTTGCGGCGATGGTGGTGCTGGGATTGATCGTGAGGACGGGGCGGCGGTGGAGTCTGCAGCTATTGGCGTTTGCGCTGATTCTGGGTGGGGCTGCCGGCAATCTGTATGACCGCATACGGCTGGAGCATGTGATCGATTTCCTGGAGGTGCACATCGGGAGCTATCACTGGCCGGACTTCAATGTCGCGGATTCATGCATTGTGGTGGGGGCCTGTTTGCTGTTGCTTGAGACGCTGCGGCCTGGCAGTGCCGTGGCGGGCTATGAAGGGGTTCTGCAGCCGGCAAACGCAGATTCCCTTCGGAAATAACAGAAAGAAAAGCATGATCGCTGAAGAGACACAATTCGAGACCCGGACACCGCCCACCGGCGCGACGACGCAGATCACCATTCGCGGGGCGCGGACGCACAACCTGAAGGGCGTGGATGTGGACATCCCGCACAATGCGCTGACGGTGGTGTCGGGGGTGTCGGGGTCAGGGAAAAGTTCGCTGGCCTTCGATACGGTATATGCAGAGGGGCAGCGGCGCTATGTGGAGTCACTTTCGGCGTATGCCCGGCAATTCCTAGAGCGTATCGAGAAGCCGGATGTGGACCACATGGATGGTCTGGCACCGGCGATCGCGATCCGGCAGAAGAACCAGACGCGCAATCCACGCTCGACCGTGGCCACAGCGACGGAGATCTTCGACTACCTGCGGCTCCTGTATGCACGCTGCGGCACGGTGACGTGCCTGCACTGTGGCGGGATCGTGCGGCGGGATTCGGTGGATGAGATCGCGACGCGGCTGCTGGCCATGCCCGAGGGCACGCGGGTATATGCGCTGTTCCCGATCCAGGGTCGCGAGGTGAAGCTGGAGACGATGGTGGGGCCGCAGACGACGGCGGAGCTCGCCGCGCCGGTGCCCGTCGTGGCGAAGGTGGTGCCCAAGCCGGCGAAAAAGGCCGGCAAGAAGGCCGCAAAGGTTCAGGAGCCCCCGCCGGGAAACACCTTCGAAGCGCTTACGGAGTCGCTGAAGGAGCGGTTGGGCGAGCTGCGGCGGCGGGGGTTCAACCGGCTTTGGCAGGCGGAGGCAAACACCCCCCACGGTGCCGGGAAGATCGTAGAGTTTTCGACGCCGGAGTCGTTGCTGGAACTGGACTTCACGGCAGCGGCCGAGGCCGACGATGCCCGGAGGAGACCAATTTATGTGCTGGTCGATCGGCTGGCGCTCTCGCCGGATGTGCGGGCGCGGCTGGTGGATGCGGTTGAGACCGGGTACCGGGAGTCGGGGGAGGTAGTGTTTCGTACGATTCCCCGCGCCGCCGACGATGGGACGACCGCAGATTCGGAGACCCTGCGGTTTTCGGCGGCTTTCGAGTGCGCGACCTGTCATCGCTGCTATCGCGACCCGGAGCCGCGGCTGTTCTCGTTCAACAACCCGTATGGGGCCTGTCCGCGCTGCCAGGGGTTCGGCAACACGATCGACTTCGACCCGAATTTAATTGTGCCGGATAGGTCCAAGTCGCTCGACGATGGCGCGATCGACCCATGGACGAAGCCGAAGTACCGCTCGCCCTGGCATGCGGAGATGAAGCGGGCGGCCAAGGCGCAGGGCATCCCCACGGACATCCCGTGGTTCGACCTGACGGAGGCGCAGCAACAATTTTTATGGGAGGGCCGGAGCGGCTGGCCGGGCATTCGGGGATTCTTCAACGAGCTCGACACGAAGAAGTACAAGCTGCATGTGCGGGTGTTTCTGTCCAAGTATCGCGGCTATGCGCCCTGCCCGGACTGCAAGGGGCAGCGGCTGCGGGCGGAGGCGCGGGCGGTGCTGCTGAACGGCCGAAACATCTGTGAGGCGAGTGCGTTGACCATTACGGCGGCACAGGCGTTTCTGGCCGACCTGAAGCTGTCGCCGGCGCAGGAGGAGATCGCCGGCAAGATCCTGGAGGAGACGCGCGAGCGCATCAGCTTCTTGGAGCAGGTGGGGCTGGAGTACCTGACGCTGGACCGGCTGAGCTCGACGCTTTCAGGGGGCGAGTCGCAGCGGATTCAGCTGGCGACTTCGCTGGGATCGCGGCTGGTGGGGGCGCTGTATGTGCTCGATGAGCCGTCGATCGGGCTGCACCCGCGGGATACGGCCAAGCTGATCGGCATCTTGGAGGACTTGCGGGATCTGGGCAATACGATCCTGGTGGTGGAGCATGATCCGGATGTGATCCGCGCCGCCGACCGGCTGCTCGATATGGGACCGGGCGCGGGGGAGCTGGGTGGGCGGCTCATGGCCGCCGGCACCGTCGCGGAGTTAGAGGAGAACTCGGCCTCGCTGACGGGCAGATATCTCTCCGGCAAGGCGGAGATTGCGGTGCCCAGGCATCGGCGGGAGCCGGGGCGGGAGAAGCTGGTGCTCAAAGGGGCGCGGGAGCACAACCTGCGCGGGGTAGACGTCGAGATCCCGCTGGGGATGCTGTGCTGCATCACGGGCGTTTCGGGGTCGGGTAAGTCGACGCTGGTGCACCAGGTGCTCTACCGGGCGCTGCTGAGCGCGCTGGGTCAGGGCGAAGGGGGCGAGCTTCGGGATCCTGCGCACCTGTATCGGGAGCTTTCGGGGTCGCAATTCTTGAACGACGTGGTGCTGGTGGATCAGTCGCCGATCGGCCGCACGCCGCGGTCGAATCCCGTGACATATACGAAGGCATTCGATCCGATCCGAGAACTCTTCGCCGCGCAGCCGGATGCCAAGCGCAAGAACCTGACCGCCGGCTCGTTCAGCTTCAACGTGCCCGGCGGGCGCTGCGATGTGTGCGAGGGCGACGGCACGGTGACGGTGGAGATGCAGTTCCTGGCCGACATCGAGCTGCCCTGCGAGGAATGCAACGGGACGCGGTACAAGACCTCGATCCTAGAGGTGAAGTACAAGGGCCGGAGCATCCACGAGGTGCTGGGGATGACAGTGCGCGAGGCGGCTACGTTCTTCGCCGGGCACCCGAAGATCGTGGACAAGCTGCTGGTGCTGGACGAGGTGGGGTTGGGCTATCTGCGGTTGGGGCAGAGTGCGACGACACTTTCCGGCGGTGAGGCGCAGCGGGTAAAACTGGCGCAGCACCTGGCGGCGGCACGGACGACGGCGGCCAACGCGGCACGGGGCGCGGCGACGGCTGGGAATGAAGCCGTCAAGCGAGCCGCAAGCCGGACGCTGTATATCCTCGACGAGCCGACGACGGGGCTGCACTTTGAGGATGTGGCGCGGCTGCTGGCGGCGTTTCGCAAGCTGATCGACGGGGGCGGATCGCTGCTGGTGATCGAGCATAATCTCGATGTGATCAAGTGCTCGGACTGGGTGATCGACATGGGGCCGGAGGGTGGCGCGGGCGGCGGGCAGGTGGTGGGTGTGGGCACGCCGGAGGCCATTGCCGCGGTGCCGGGCTCGCACACGGGCGAGTGGCTGGCGAAGGTATTGGCCCCGCGGCGTGGGGCAGCGGTGGCAAAGCCGGTGGAGGAGTTCGCGTGAGGCGAGTTGGATATTTGCTTGCCGCCGTAGGCGTATCGGCAGGTCTTGCCGCCGTGGCGCAGCATCCGGCGGAGACGCCGAAGCGGGCCGAGGCAGCCGGCGAGCGGATGCGTCATGCGGAGGAGCTGCTCGAGCACGGGGACTACAAGGGGGCGGAGGCGGAACTGCGCAGGCTGGCGCAGGGCTCGCCGAAGGATGCGCGGGTGCAGTACGACCTGGGCTTTACCGAGGAGCATAACGGCGAGGATGAGGCGGCGGCGGGGGCGTATGCAGCCGCGATGGCCGCCGATCCGAATCTGGCGGAGCCGGCCGTGGCGCTGGGGTTGCTGCAGGCGCGTGCGGGGCAGGCGGAGTCCGCGCGGGCGCAGCTGACAGCAGCAGCGAAGATGACCACGGCGACACCGGCGCTGCGCGGGCGGGCGCTGCGGGCGCTGGCGCGCCTGGACGAGGGGGCGCATCCGGACGAGGCCCGGGAGGAGCTGCTGCAGGCGACGCAACTCACCGGCGAGGGGCCCGGGGATGCGGAGTTGAGCGCCGGGCTGGCGGCGCGGGCGGGCGATCCGGCGGCGGCAGCGACGGCGTACCGGCGGGTGCTGGCGGAGACGCCTGGAGATCCGGCGGCAACGGTGGGACTGGCTTCCCTGCTGCAACGTGAGGGCAAGCTCGCGGAGGCCGATGCCCTGCTGCGTGCGGCGCTGGCGGAGCATCCGGAGGACCCTCAGGTGACGGCGCAAACCGCGGCAGTGTATGCGGCCGAGGGCAAGACGGCGGAGGCCGTGGCGCTGCTGCAATATCTGCGCAAGGCGGATGCGGACGCGGCGGCGAACCCGGCGGTGACGCGAATGCTGGCGCATCTCGATCTGGTATCGGGTGATGCGGCCGCGGCGGAGCCGCTGTATCGCAGTCTTGTTGCGGTCGATCCTGGTGATCCGGTGCTGCTGGACGACTTCGCAAGTGCCCTTGTGCGGCAAAAGAAATTTGCCGAGGCACAAACAGTTTTAACCAAGGTGGTGGGTTTGCGGAGCGCGTTTCACGACGATGCGGCGTGGGGGGAAGCGGAGGGTCATCTAGCCTTTGCGGCCTCACGCAACCATCAACCGGAGGTTGCATTGCAGGCGCTGCGTGCGCGTGCTACAGTCCTTCCCAACTCCCCCGCGAGCTTGTTCCTCGAAGCAACGTCGTATGACGCACTTCACCAGTACAAGCAGGCGGGCACGAGTTATCGCGCGTTCTTGGCGGTGGCGAACGGCAAGCTCCCGGATGAGGAGTTTGAAGCGCGGCACCGGCTGGTTGCATTGGTGCACGAACACTAAGTAAGGCTGCACTCACGAGGTGCGCTATGGGTCCCAAAGTCCGCTTCCGTCTCTCCGTCTGCCTTTGCATCGTGGCGCTGGGGAGCAGCTGCGCCGCTCGGCAGGCCCGAGCCTCCACGGTGGAAGAGTCCATGGTGGACCTCTCCATGTTGGCAACGATGGAAGATCGCGCCGCCATCGCCGAGCCCCGCGAGCGCTGCTACCTCTATACCGAGCTTTTGCATAACTGGACCGAGCAGGCCGGCCGAGACTTTGCAGCCGGTGACGACGATGCGGCCAAGACGGCCATGCAGCACGCCGACGCGGATGCAGCGAAGCTGAAGGCGGCCATCGCTCGCGACTCCAAGCGGTTAAAAAACGCGGAGCTGATCCTGGAGCACTCAGTGCACCGGCTCTCCGACATGATGCGCGTCACCACGATGGAACAGCGTGAGACGATGCAAACGGTGCTGCGCCACGTCTCCAGTGTGCACGATGACCTCCTGGCTGCGGTGTTTGCTCACTAGCGCCTGTCCTGTCATCAACGGGCAGGACGCAGCGAGAGCTGTCCCCTGCCCGGTATGCATGGCGCATTCCAAGACGGTCATAGGGTATTTCAGGCATCATCGGCCACCCGTTGTGAGGGCATTTCTGCTCACTATCTCCCTTGTGCTGGGTCTCTCCGCACCTGTTGCCGCCATGGCACAGGCCAAGGATGATGTCCTGAGCCAGCGCGAGATCGATGCCCTGCGAGATGCGGCGTTCGAGCCTACCGAACGTCTTCTAACCTTCCAGCACATCCTGGACGACCGCGAAAAACGCATCGAGGAGCTGCTGGCCAAGCGCAAGGGGCATACAGACTTTGCCGGCGAGATGCATGATGCCCTGGAGCAGTTCGGCCAAATCGCCGATGAGCTGAACGACAACCTCGATGAGTACAGCCGCCAGCACCGCGATGTGCGCAAGGCATTGCCGAAGCTGATAGGGGCCACGGAGCGCTGGTCTACCGCGCTACGCACGCCTGCGGAAGACGAGGCGTACGGTGTGGTGCGGCGCATCGCCGTCGACAACGTCGCGGACACACGCGATCTGGCGGGAAAACTGGGGACGGAGCTGGACGCATACTTCAAGGCTCACCCAGAGGCGGAAAGGGAAGAAAAACACCGCAACGCCGATCCGCATGCCGTGCACAGCAGCGAGTCTCCGCAGTGAAACACCTGCCATAAAACGCACAACCTTGCGTGTTAGCCTGACGGCAGCGTGCCTGCCTCCGCCCTTCCCGTCGCCAACCCAGATTTGATCGCGATCTTCCATGAGGAGTATCGGGCGTTGCGGCCCCGTGCGGCCACGCCTCCATTAGAGGTGAGGTTTCGCCGCTTCACGAGTCTGAACACGACGATTCGCCTGCGCGAAGGGCAGCTGATCGTGCGGCTATCCGATCTGCTGGAGCATGCGCCGGAGAGCGTGCATCGGGCGATCGCGCACATTCTGCTGGCAAAGCTGTACCGCAAGCCGGTTGCGCCCGCTCAGTCAGACCGTTACCGGCGCTACACGCAGTCGGAACCCGTGGCGAAACAGGCCGAGCGCATCCGCCAGACGCGCGGACGCAAGCGCATCAGCACGCCGCGGGGACACCATTACGATTTGGACGAGGTATTTGAGGCGGTAAACCAACGGTTTTTTCATGGATTGCTGGGCCGGCCGACCCTTACCTGGAGCGAACACGTGGCCAAACGCATGCTGGGCCATTACGACGCCGCGCACAACACGATCGTGGTGAGCCGGGTGTTCGACCGGCCGGGGACGCCGCGGTGCGCGATCGAGTATCTGCTGTACCACGAGATGCTGCACCTGAAGCATCCGGTGAAGGTGCGTGCTGGACGCCGCTGTGTGCACTCGCGGGAGTTTCAGGCAGAGGAGCGGTTATTTCCGGAGCTGGACGAGGCGCGGGAGTACTTGAAGCGGTTGTGAATGGCCGCACCGCCTAATTTTTGCTCACTTTCAACAAGATCTTGTCATCCTGAGCAAAGCGAAGGACCTGCTTCTTGCCGATCCAGCTGCAAGAGCCAGAAAAGCAGGTCGTTCCCTGCGTTCAGGATGACGATCGAGTTTACGAAGAAGTCAGATCTACAGGTTAAGCCGTAGCAACACCCTGTGCGGGTGATTCGCTTGGCAGCGGAGCTGCGATAACAGCTTGGTTACTGCGCGTCGCAAGCATTATCACCATACCAACGGCGACACTGCCCAGAGCCGCGACCTGGGCATTTGACATCCCAAAGTAGAGCCGAGGGTTGATCCGTTCGAACTCAACCAGGAAACGCCCGATGCCCGTGAGCACCAGATACTCGCCGGTGAGAAAACCGAGCGGCAGGGGTTTGGCTCCACGTTTCCAGAGCCACCAGCCGATAAGCAAGGCATACAGCAACTCGTAGATGGGAGTGGGCTGGACGAGGGCGTTCGGCGGATCGGGGGGCACAAGGGCGTTTTTGGCCATGTGCACGCCCCAGGGCAGCGTGGTGTTCTTGCCGTAATCGCCATCCCCGGAGGTAAGGCAGCCGATGCGTCCGATGCCGTAGCCGACCGCGGCGGCGGGTGCGGCTAGGTCGAGCATACGCAGAGCCGCTTTGCGACCGGTGAGGCCATTCAATCGCAAAGAGATGCCTTGGGCCATCAACGTGGCCACCCCGGCGAGCAGGCCGCCAAACCAGGCGAAACCAGCCTTGAACCAAGAAAAGAAACCGCTCAGGACTTCGAGTGGATGACTGGCTCCAGGAAGCAGTATCTGTCCCCAGGCAAGCTTCAGCTCGCGGACATCCTGCAACTCATGCCACAGCTTCGCGCCGATGATACCGGCAATCACGGTAAATACCACGACATTGAGAGCGTCTGCGCTCACACCGCCTCGCCCGAAGTTGCGGTGCAGCACCCAGGTGCCGCACACCGCCGCTAACCAGAGCAGCAGGCCGAAGGTGCCGATATGGAGCGAACCGAAGTTCAGAAACGGAAACATCAGTTCTTCAGTATGCCATCCAGCGGTTCCGCCGGGCGTCTAGGCCGGTTCGGTTGGGAGCTAGAGCGTTGTTTTCCTCAGCGGGCTGTTCGCGGGGCGGAGCTTCGCGCTACCCTTCTCCCATGGCCGCTGCAGCACCGATCGAGTTCGTCGTCCCGGAGGCGATGGAGGTTCTTTTTTCCAGGCAGGAGATCGCGGAGCGCGTTCATGCGCTGGGCGCGCAGATCAGCGCCGAATACGCCGGCGAGGCGATCGTGCTGATCGGCGTGCTGAAGGGCGCGGCCATCTTCCTGTCCGACCTGGCTCGCTCCATCCACCTCGACAATACCTTCGACTTTGTGGCGGTTTCGAGTTACGGGCGAGCGCGGGTCTCCTCGGGCGCGGTCAAGCTGATCAAAGACATCGATAACCCGATCGAGGGCAAGCACGTGATTTTGGTCGAGGATATCCTCGACACCGGGCTAACGCTGAGCTACCTGCGGCAGCTCATGCTGCAGCACAAGCCGGCCTCCCTGAAGATCGCGACGTGCCTCGACAAACCGGAGCGGCGATTGGTGCCGATCGAAGCGGACTACGTCTGCTTCAAAATTCCTAACCGCTTCGTGGTGGGCTATGGCATGGATTTCGCGGAGCGGTATCGCGGGATGAAAGACATTCGGATCTATCCGGACACGCCGGCGGGACACTGACGTCCTGCGCTTCAAACTTCAAAAGTGACCGATATGGCGTTTTCTTCCCCTGCGGCTACGCCTTCGGCCAGAGATGACACGTTTGTGCAGCAAGGAGCAAAAAGCTGTAACTCTCTGTGACCTTGTACATCCGGTATATCTTCGATTTGTCTTCGCCCACCTTTTTGGCGTCCAATGATGTTGGAGAATGGCACCGTTGGCAATGAACGTACAGCAGAAGCTCGAAATCCTTGCCGATGCGGCCAAGTACGACGCGTCTTGCGCCTCCTCAGGTGCCAAGCGCGCGGGCAATGGCAAGGGAATCGGCCACTCGGACGGTGAGGGTATCTGCCATAGCTACACACCCGATGGCCGCTGCATCTCCCTGCTCAAGATTCTGCTGACCAATTTCTGCACCTATGATTGCGTGTTCTGTGTGAACCGCGTCTCCTCGGATATCCGGCGTGCCCGGTTCACACCGGATGAGGTGGTGAACCTCACGCTGGATTTCTATAAGCGGAACTACATCGAGGGACTATTTCTTTCCTCGGGGATCATTCAGTCGCCGGATTACACGATGGAGCAGCTAATCGCTGTGGCGAAGACGCTGCGATCGGTGCACCACTTCGGCGGCTACATTCACCTGAAGACGATTCCGGGCTGTGATGAGCGGCTCGTGGCCGAGGCCGGCAGGTGGGCCGACCGGCTCTCCGCCAATATCGAGCTGCCGACGCAGGCGGACCTGGTGCAGCTAGCGCCGGAGAAGAAGGCCGTGGTCATTGAAGCGACCATGGGCCAGATTCAGGCAAAGAAGGATGAGGTCGATGAGGAGCGCAAGCGCACGCGGCTGAGTATGGAAAAGGCACCGAAGTTTGCGCCGGCCGGACAATCGACGCAGCTGGTCGTAGGGGCTACGTCGACGAGCGATCGCGAGATCATTGCGCGGGCGGACCATCTGTACAGCTCATATAAGCTGCGGCGGGTGTATTACACGGGGTTCAGCCCATATCCCGAAGCCGATGCGCGCCTGCCACTAAAGGCTGCGCCAATGATTCGCGAACATCGGCTGTATCAGGCCGATTGGCTGATGCGGTTCTACGGCTTCGAGGCTGCGGAGTTGACGTCGGATGCCGAGCCGGAGCTCTCGCTGGCGGAGGACCCAAAGACCTCGTGGGCGCGGCGGCATCCGGAGTTCTTCCCCGTGGATGTAAACACGGCACCCAAGGAGGCGCTGCTGCGGGTGCCTGGAATCGGATATAAGAACGTGGAACGCATCGTGCGCATACGGCGGTACCAAAAGCTGGCATTGGAGCACCTGCGCAAGCTGCATGTGCAGTTGAAAAATGCAGCGGCCTACATCACAGCAGCGGACCATCTGCCGAGTGTGCCAATGGTGAAGGCGGCTGCGGGTGCGGTGCCCACACCAACGGTCGCCCCCGCGCAATTGGAACTTTTCGCTGCTGGCAGCGCGCTTACCGGTGCGCTGTAGCTGATGCACAGAGTTTCCCTTCTACCTGATTTCGACACCTGGCGCGAAGCTGCCCGCAACGCGCTGCGGCAGGGTTACACGCCCGAACAGGTAAACCTAGAAGACGCAACCCAGCCGTCCGTGCTCGATCTGCTGACTATGGACGAAGCTCCTGCGGGCACGCCGGTGTCGCAGCCCCACGTGCCGAAGGCATTTCTGGAGGCGGCGAAGCTGGCTGCGGTGCACCGCGATCCGGGGCGGTGGAACCTGCTGTATCGGCTGCTGTACAGGCTGCAGACTGAGCGCGATCTGCTGAAAGTCGAAGTCGATGATGATGTCGCTTCCTTGAAACGCTTCGAGGCGAAAATACGGCGTGACCTGCACAAGATGCATGCGTTTGTGCGCTTTCGCAAGGTAGAGGAGCCAGGGCCGGATGGCGAGGTGCAAGAACACTTCATAGCCTGGTATCGGCCGGATCACCGGCTGATTCACCTGGCTGCCCCGTTCTTTGCGGAGCGGTTTGCGCCCATGCGCTGGACCATTCTGACGCCGGATGAGTCGGTGAGTTGGGATCCGGGGGCCAAGCAGCTAACCTTCTCGCCAGGTACGGGCAAAGAGTCCGCGCCACAGGAGGATGAGTTAGAGGGGTTGTGGCGGTCGTACTATGGCTCGATCTTCAATCCGGCGCGGTTAAACCCGGAAGCGATGCGGTCGGAGATGCCCGTGCGCTATTGGGGGCATCTACCGGAGGTATCGCTGCTGCCGGAACTCATGCAGCGAGCGGAAAGTCGAGTGAGTGCGATGGTGATGAAGCAAAGCAAGCAGCCGACGGCAGCACCGTATGTGCCGGAGGAGCACACAATTCCCGTGCTGCAATCGGCGCTGCCCGGTTGCAAGGGTTGCGACCTGTATGAACATGCAACCCAGGTGGTACCCGGGGTGGGCAATCTCCAAGCGGCACTGATGCTGGTGGGCGAGCAGCCCGGCGATCAAGAGGACCGGCAGGGTGCGCCCTTTGTAGGGCCAGCAGGCGGTGTACTGCGAAAAGCTCTTCAAGAGATTGGGATTTCTGCCGATGAAGTGTTTATGACCAATGCCGTAAAGCACTTCAAATTTGTGCAGCGCGGGCGGCTACGGCTGCACCAGAACCCGCGCATGAGCGAGATTACAGCGTGCCGGCCCTGGCTCGCCGCCGAGATCGATGCAATTAAGCCAAAGGTGATCTTGTGCCTGGGAGCCTCAGCCGCCAAGTCGCTATTGGGCGGCACGTTTGCGCTGATGAAGGAGCGCGGCACGATCAAGCAAACGGCGTTTGCTGAGCGCGTGATGGCGACCGTACACCCGTCGGCGGTGCTGCGGGCAGCCGATGAGCCGGGCCGTGCGCTGCTCTATAACTTCTTGCACGATGACCTTGCACTGGCATTTCTAACGGCAAAACAGGTGACCTAGCAGCTAGCGTTTCATTTTTGTTGTCATCCCGAAGGGGATCTGCGTGTCTGCTCTGCCGAGAATTTCCGGCGCATGGGAGCATGCGGATTTCCCCGCGGGAACGACAGCAACAAAAACGGTTCGATAAGATTTGCCTATGCCCCTGCCCTCATCTCCATCTCCGCAAACCCGCGTCATCAAGCCTGCCAAGAGTCTGCGGGGCTCCTTGATGTTGCCCGGCGATAAGTCGATCTCGCATCGCTACGCCATGCTGGCCGGTTTCGCGGCAGGCACGTCGCGTATTGCAAACTTCTCAACGGGAGCCGACCCGCACTCGTCGCTGGCCTGCATGCAGACCATGGGTGCGGAGATTGCAACGGAGGGACGCACGGTCGCGGTGACAGGTACTGGAGGACGCCTGCGGCAGCCAGACAGCGATCTGGATTGCGGCAACTCCGGGTCGACCATGCGCATGTTGGCCGGGCTCGTCGCGGCGCAGGCCGGGACCTTTCGATTCACGGGTGATGCCTCGTTGACGAACCGGCCCATGGAACGTATCCGTACGCCGCTGGGCGCGATGGGCGCGCGTATTGAGCTTATGGAGGGCCACGCCCCCATGACGGTGCACGGCGGTCCGCTGCGAGCAATCGACTTCGAGGCGCCGATAGCCAGCGCGCAGGTGAAGACGGCCGTGCTGTTTGCCGGCTTGCAGGCGAAGGGGACCACTTCCCTCTCTGAACGGGTGCGGACGCGCGACCACACCGAGCGAGCATTGCGGGCGTTTGGGGCGGAGCTGGAGCGGCGTGAGGATCGGCTCTACATCCCCGGGGGACAACAGCTTACGGGGCTGGATTTGTCGGTCCCGGGAGACATCTCCTCGGCGGCCTTCTTTTTGTGTGCGGCGCTGCTGTTTGAAGATTCCAACCTGGTGCTGGACGGGCTGGGCATGAATCCGACACGGGCTTCACTGCTGGATGTGATCGCCGCGATGGGCGGGCAAATCAAGATGCTCGAAGTAACCGAAACCCACGGCGAGATGGCGGGTACGATCCAGGTGCAGTGCAGACCCACGGGACTCGTTGGCGTGGACATCTCCGGGGCGATGGCGGCGCAGCTGATCGATGAGTTGCCGGTGCTGGCGGCGGTCGCGCCGTACACGCCCAATGGTGTGCGCATTCGCGATGCGCGGGAGCTGCGGGTGAAAGAGTCGGACCGCATCGCCCTGGTGGTGCGCAACCTGCGCGCGATGGGGGCTGAGGTTACGGAGCATGAGGACGGCATGGATATCCCCGGCGGTCAGCGGCTGCATGGCGCGGCGATCGATTCGGGGATGGATCATCGCATCGCGATGGCGTTCTCAGTGGCGGCACTGCGGGCGGAGGGTGACACGGAGATTCGGGGCGCGGAGGCGGTGAGTATCTCGTTTCCAGAATTTTTCGAGTGGCTGGAGGATGTGACAGTCCGCTAGCGGCATGCTTCGCTTCAGCCGAGAAGACGGTTCTCTTGAGGCTAGGTGCGCATCGCCGAGAGCCTGTTGTGCACACGCGTTTCTTGGGTTGGCGCGGCCGGCGGAAAGCTTTGCAGCAGCGCGGTTGCTGCGGCCAGGACATCGCTGACCTCGATCTCGTCGAGGTGATAATTTTCGGGCACAGTCTCCTGGTCCGGGCCGCGGAGAATGCGCACGTTTTTAACATCAAGCGGCAGCCACTCCAGCGGGCGCTGCCAACTGGGCCCGAGCACCACCATGGGAACACCGACAGCGCGGCCAAGATGCATGGTGCCGGTGTCCACCGTAATCAGCAGATCGCACAGGCAAAGCGCGGCGGCGGCCTGCGCAATGCTCGTCAGCCCGGCAAGGGATCGCCCATGTGCCTGCGCTAAAGTCCGGACGCGCTCGATGCCGTGTGCATCCGCCATCGTCCCGAAAAAGACCGTTTCGTAATGGTTCGCCTCAAAGAAACGCACGACTTCAGCGAAACGCTCATCATGCCATCCCGTGCGCTGGCCACCGCTACCCTGCAGCACAAAGCCGATGCGGCCGGTGCGTGTTTTCGGTGCAGCCTGTAAAAGCTCGCGGGCGTGCTGGAGGTCGTCTGCGGAGAAGAAAACCTTCGGTTCGCGATGCACGGCAGGTCCACCCAGTGCGGCCGCAAGGCGCAGGTTGTTCTCGATCAGGCTGTGGTGTGGATCGTAAGGGAGGTGCTGGTCGTAGAGCGCCCGCGCGTCGGCAAAACCGACTGTGGGTGCGAGTCGTAGCAGCGCGGCAAAGAGCGCCCAGGTGCCGCGCCGGCTGGAGGCATCCTGGACGACAACATCCGGCCGCAAACCCAGGGCTACGAGCTGTTTGCGCAACGCCGCAGCTGTGCTCCATAAGGCACGAGTGGAAGCGAGCGGATCGTTCTCGGTTTCGATGAGTTGGTGAACACGCGGATGATGGAGCAGGGTAGCCGCCCCCGACCCGCGTGTCGCGACGACAACGCGCACGCCGGGAGCTGACGCTGCCAGGGCGTCTACAAGCGGCGTACCGTGAATGCAGCAGCCAAGCGGCTTTTCAAACTGCAGGTAAAGGACCGTGCCGTTGGAGCGTAGGGGTGCCAAGACGCGTTTGTCGGCGGGACGCAGCGCACGAGCGGTGCGGAACAGGATCTGGAAGAGCAGGTCGCGCATGCGTGAAGGCTGGTTGGACTACATCTTGTAGCGGCCCATCTCATCGTCGCCGAGGTTCTCGAGCCAGCGGCGCATGTCCTCAGCGGTCACGGTACTGCCACCGGAGGAGGCACGGCGGGCGTGCTCAAAGACTTCGCGGCTGACATAAATGGGGCAGTCCGCGCGCAAGGCGAGGGCGATGGCGTCGGATGGGCGGGAATCGATGGCGACGACTTCACCGGCCTGGTCCATCCAGATTGTGGCATGGAAGGTATCGCCGCGCAGGGCGCCGACGACGACCCGGGTGACGCGAGCGTTCAGGCCGGAGATGACGTTGCGCATGAGGTCATGCGTCATGGGCCGGGGCGTGGTGGTTTTTTCGATCTCGAGCGCGATGGCATTGGCTTCGAAGAGCCCGACCCAGATGGGCAGGACGACCTCGCCGGTGAGATCGTTCAGAACGACAATGGGCGAACGGTTGGAGGGGTCCAGCATGAGGCCGCGAATGCGAACCTCTACCTCGGCATCTGCCGTTTCTTCAGCGTCGGATTGAAAACCTGGCAGATGCATTCCAATTTCAGTCTAGCGCGAATGGTGTGCCATGGGCGCGATCCCGGTGCACGCATTGGTAACGCGTACACGTCGGCACCCATGCAACCGGAGGCCGATCAAAGTGCGATCGGAAACCGGCTGTTCAGGGCCCGGTGTGCGAGCAGCGCCGGGGAGGGCGCGACCGGAACGCCGACCGCTTCCCCGACCAGGGAGTTGGGGAAGATCTGCGTCACACGCACGTCCAGGTAGCTCCCCACAGCGGGCACCGTGTCGCAGGTGAAGTTGACGGTCTTGTTTTGCGTCGAACGGCCTGTGACCTGCCCGCGGGCAGTGTTGTGGCCTTCCACCATCACGGGCATAACCTCACCCAGATGACGAGCATAGCCTTCACGCTGGATTTGGCGCTGGCGATCGTTGAGGATGGCCAAGCGTTCGATCTTGACCTCTTCCGGGATGGAGTCCGCCATGTGGATGGCAGGGGTGTTTGGCCGCGGTGAGTATTTGAAGCCGAAGATGGCGTCATATCGGACTTCGGCCAGCAGTGTCAGGGTGTCTTCAAAGTCGCGGTCGGTCTCGCCTGGAAAGCCGACGATCATGTCGGAGGTGATCGAGATGTCGCGTCCGCCTACTCGCTGCCCCGCGGCGTGCATCCAGGCGATGCGCTCAAGGTACCACTCGCGGGTGTACTCGCGTTGCATGGCGCGCAGGATGGCCGAGGAGCCGGACTGCACGGGCAGATGCACATGGTTGCAGAGCTGCGGGTAGGCCTCGATGGCCTCGACGATGTCCTTGGTGAACTGGCGGGGATGCGAGGTGGTGAAGCGCACCCGCTGGATGCCCGCAACCTCGCCGACCGCGATAAGCAGCTCGGCGAAGCTGCGTTTACCGCTGGGGTCGAGGTAGCTGTTCACGTTCTGGCCCAGCAGCTGAATCTCGGTGTAGCCAAGCGCCGCGATGCGTTGCGCCTCCGCCAGTACGGAGGCCGAGGTGCGGGAGCGCTCCTTGCCGCGCGTGTAGGGCACGACGCAGTAGGCGCAGAACTTGTCGCAGCCCTCGATGATGGTGATATAGCCGCGGTGCGGGTTGGAGCGCGAGGTGAACTCGGTGTCGAAGGGCTCGTCGGTCTCCCGGTCATCGAGGCCGGTGATGCGGGTCTCCCCTGCCTCCAGCCGCCGCAGCATGTCGGGCAGATTGCGGTATGATGCCGAGCCGGCCACCATCGACACATAGGACGCGCGCTCGAAGATCTTCGCGCCTTCCTGCTGGGCGACGCAGCCCAGCACGGCGAACTTCTTGCCCTCCCCTTGCATGCGCTTGTACTCGTTCAGGCGATGGAAGACCTTTTGCTCGGCTTTATCGCGGATCGAGCACGTGTTGTACAGGATCAGGTCGGCTGCGGCCTCGTCGGTGACCTGGGCGTAGCCTTCGCTTTGAAGCGTGCCGACCACCTTCTCGGAGTCGTGCGCGTTCATCTGGCAGCCAAAGGTTTCAATATAGAAAGTCTTGCTCACCCTCCTAGTATAGAGAGCTTGCACCATCCGGCGAGCTTGCGAGTGTACAGCTCTCAGCCGCATCGCCCTGAACGCTGCCGGGCTACATACTCCAGACCGTCCGTCCAGTTCAATCCCGCCGCGCGAGCTTCGCACATCAGGCGATTGAACAGGGTCCGGTCGGAGGGATCGGGAAGCGCTTGGTGATAGAGCCGCAGTACATGCCGGGTGATCGCTTGAATCTCGTCCTGCGACTGCGCGGCGAGATGAAGAATGTCGAGGCCCATAAGTCAAGGCTAGGCATTATGTCGTGTTCCGAATACTCCACTTTCGGGGGATACCCACGTAACGGTTGAGGCCATTCCCGCCGAGCCAGTCTCCTTCATGGCCATACAGAGATGCAGGCAGTTGGGAGTTTCCGCATCTGGGAGGCTGCTAGGGAGACATCCAGGCTGGATCAGAGACGTGGTTACTATTGTGCACAAAGATTGATGAGGGCATGGCTCCTAAGTTGTAGTAGCGTGGGCTCACGTCTTGAATGGAGTTTTGAACTGATGCGACTGCGCGCTTTTGTCGTCGGTACCCTGCTGCTTTCGTCCACCCTTGCGGCTCGGGCGATTACGATCAACTTCAACAATAATGCCGGAGATCGACAACCGCTGACTACCTACACTCAGGGTGCGTTTACGGTAACCAACACCTCCGGTCAGTTTTTCTTTAACGATGAGTTTGGTAACCCGGCTCCGAGCATCTTCACGCTCGGCCCAGCGTCTATCAACATCACGGTGACCAACGGTGGGAACCTTGATTTCACCTCCGCCAGCCTGGTCAACGATCTCGGCGCGTCGAGTTACAGCTTTCTCGGATACGAGGGCGGCAACCTCGTGTATGACGTAACCGGCACCATTTCAACCGACCCGACTGGTTTTGGTGTATTCCGCACCTTCGCCTCGGGCCAAGCCCTGACGCCGATCAACTCCTTGGTCATCGAGACCACCGGCGATGACCTGAACATCGACAACATCATCGTGGCACGGAATGCGGCAGCGGTTACGCCTGAACCGTCCAGCTTCGTCCTGCTGGGCTCCGGTTTGCTTGGCGTTGCCGGCGTGATCCGGCGGCGGCTCGCATAAGCAGATTTCAGCTTCTAGCAACTTGCTCCGAAGGGCCCCGGCTATCCTAGCCGGGCCTTCGGCGTGACTATAGCTTCGTGGCCGGTTGCATCGCACATTTCCATTTGCTCTGCGATCCCGGCCGACGATGCACCGTTGTGCCGCCAGTGATTTCATCCCCCAGATATCATCAGCCGCGCGTGCGCGTCAAGGCGCATACCGTGCAGCCCGATAGAACACACTAAATAGCTGAACTTGTTACTAAAGGGTGGCTTTCTACCACGAAGGTCGTACTAAGCTACGCCTACGCTTCCTCGGCCAAATTCTGCAACTCTCCACATCGTTTGACGCAGAGCTCTGCGCTCAACGACTCATGATTCATGAAGAACCCACACTGTCTGGAGTTCCACCTATGAAGTATTTGCGCGTCCTTACTCTTGCCCTTGCCGGTGGACTCTCGTCTCTGGCCGTCTCTGCCTCGGCCGAGACCATAAATTTCTCCGGTCTACCCAAAGCCGGCTTTCCTCCATTCACCACGTACACGCAAGGAAACTTCACGGTAACCAACAGCGCCGGTCAGTATTATGTCGGGGATGCCTTTGGGGATCCGGTGCCGGACCTTTACACCTATATCGAGTCTTCCACTATTACCGTCGCTCGCAATAATGGCAAAGACTTCACTTACTCTTCCATCGACCTGGCGAACTACTCCGGGATTGGGAGCTATGACATCGTCGGTCTGCTCAACGGCACGGTGGCCTTCTCGGAGATCGGCACAATCTCCGGGTTCCAGACCTTCGCAAATTATGCCTCGGAAGCGAGCGCAACCGACATCAATGCCCTGAAGATCACGTTGAGCAATGGCGGGGGCGAATCGGACCTGGACAATATCGTGGTGAAAGCGGCAACTACCCCGGAACCATCCAGCTTTGTGCTTCTCGGCTCCGGCTTGCTTGGCGTTGCCTGCGTGGTTCGGCGGCGGCTTGCATAACGGTTCAGACCGAAAAGCCTCCGCGATCGCGGAGGCTTTAGCTTTCAGCAAACTTAGATCCAGGCTGCCAGGCTGACTGGCTGCTTGGCTGCGCTCATGAAAGGTGCCTTCGGAGAAATTGTCTAACCCACATCACCACGTATCTCGATGGCGTTCACCGTGGGCTGGTCGACAGCACCGCGTGAGAAATCAATTTCAATGGTGCCGCTTGGGTCGGACTGGGCGAGGAAGAATTCGACTACAGCATTGAAGGATCCAGCCGTTGCGCAAATGTCAAAGTTGGATAACACGTTTGCCCCATTGATGGAGACATTAAACTGACGCTGCTCGGGAAGAGTCCAGTACAGTTCAGCAAAGTGCATGATGACAGCATAGGTGGTGTTAGGACTTAGGCCGTTGAATTTATAGCTGAAGTGGTCGCCTTCGCGAGCATCGCTATACACTGCAGCTGGCGCGGCATTGGGCACATTGACCGTGTTCACCGTCTGACTGGTATTGGTGTATGCCCTACCCCGGCGAAAATCTGTATCGGCGCTATACCCGCCCGCCGCTCCTCCGCCCGCGTTAACGGCGTAGACGTCGCCCAAGGGCAACGTTGCTGTGGGAGCGGAGCTCGTTTGTACCGCGCTCGCCGAAGGACTCGGTATTGCCGCGAAAGCAAGCGCAGGGTTTATCAGCAGCGAGCTGGTCAAAAGTGCGCTAAGCGTTACGACGGAGAGGGAGCGGGTCGTCCTTACGTTTTCGTCAATCTGTTTCATCAGATCTCCTTTGGTTAACGAGGATCGAAACTGGGGCGATTATAGGCGCACGAAGTGAACTGTCGACGTACTCGTCGAGTGATCCGGCAATTTCGATTGTGGAGGAGAGAATGGTAGCGATATCGGGGCTCGAACCCGAACTCTTCGCCTTGAGAGGGCGACGTGTTAACCAGTTACACCATATCGCCACAGAACGGATGAGGTATCCGTTGGGACTCTGCGAGTATAGCAAAGATGAGCAGGTGCGAGAAGCAGGTCCTTCGCTCGCGCTCAGGATGACAAGAAGAGGTTCAGGATGACCGAGAGCTTTTGGCGAAAGCTAAGAGCTGATTGCTGTTTCCTGAGAGCTGTTTGCTTTTCTTAAATGCCCAGCTTCTTTACTTCATCGTTGTAGTACTTGCGGTACAGGATGTCCCACTCCTGCGAGCCTTCCAGAATGATCTTGCGCTGGGAGCTGATCTTTAGCCGGGCGGCCCCATCGATCTTGAGCTCGGCCATCAGCAGCGTTTCGAGGGCTTTCCGGGCTTCCTGGCGGATGGTGTTGCGGTCTTCCAGGAAGTCTACCTCGGGGATCTCGGCGAGGGTATCGGCAACGGTGTGGGCGATTTTGTTGAGCTTGTCGCGGCTGATTCTCATAGCACCGCCTTGTATTTCTTGGCGAGTTCCAGCTTTACCTTTTTGAACATCTCCGGATAGCTGGCACCGCTTTTGAGCATGTCGTCCTGGAAAGCCTCAAGGATGACCCGCACCTCTTCATTGATGCGGTCTTCGAGGGAGAGCTCTTCGATGAGGCCGGCGGTCACGCGCTCATCGACTAAGGCAGGTTTGTCGGTCCGGATCATCTTCGCCGCGACGAGGTGCTTCGTCGTCTGGCGCGCCAGATAGCCGATGTAGTCCTTGGAAAAGATCATGGGCACACTCAGGTTAGCAGAGTTGCACGGCGGGTAAAACGGTGCGGTTGCGCGCGGGGGTTGGTGCGAAAATGGAAGTGATGACCTTTGACGATTTAACCACTCTGAAGGACGACATGGTTGCCTTCATCGCCGGGCACGGGCTGAGGCGCATGAATGCCTTTGTCCCGGAGGATGTGCCGACGGTCGCGTTTGAGGACGATGACGTAGACGGCTGGAAAGACTTTGTCGAACACGCCAAGGCGGCAAGTGTTCCCTTTCTCACCATGAACGACGTAATGCTGGAGCCGGAGGATGTGGCAACCCTGATCGCGCAGTTGCGGGATGCCAGTTACCCCGATCCGGAGGCCTCCGATCTGGAAGAGGCGCAGGCGCTGATGCGGCATGTCGGTAAAACCGGCTACCTGCAGCTGGGGTTCGCGCACGGTGGCGTGGTGTTTCTCTACGAGACAGCCACGGAGTGGTACGACCGCTTTCAGGCGCTGCTCGACACGGCGCAGGAGCTGGGCGGCATCATCGTCGACGACCACGACGACGAGTAGGGCTGGCGATGGAAGCTCCCACTGAAGCTCCGGTTGCGTCTCAGGCAGGGGAATGGCATGTGCTCTCGGCGGCAGTCGAGGTGCGATCAGCGCGGGAGCTGGCCGACCGGCTCAACGTTCCCGTTCCGATTGCTTCCCTGCTGTTGTGCCGCGGGATCGCGACAGCGGAAGCCGCAAAGCGGTACTTGCAGCCCTCGGCTGAAGACCTGCACGATCCGTTCACGATGCTTGGCCTGCAGCCGGCGCTGGAGCGGTTGCGGGCGGCTTTGCTTGCCGGTGAGCCGATTCTGGTCTACGGCGATTACGACGTCGATGGAACCGTCGCGACGGTTCTGCTGAAAACGGCGCTGGAGCGGGCCGCGGCGGCACTTCGGGTCACAGCGGATATCCGCTTCCACATCCCGCACCGCATCCGTGAGGGCTATGGGATCCAGTGCTCGCGGCTGACCGAGGCCGCTGCCGAAGGTGTGCGCCTGGTGATCTCGGTGGACACGGGCATCCGGGCCTTTGCGGCCGCGGAAGAGGCAGCGCGGCTGGGGCTGGACCTCACGTGACCGATCACCACTTACCGGATGCTGCAGGCATTCCGTCGGCGATCGCCGTGCTCAATCCGAACCAGCCCGGCTGCGGGTACGCGTGCAAGGAGCTTTGTGGGGCGGGGGTGGCGTTCAAACTGGCGCAGGCGCTGCTCGAGAGCGCGGCGGCCACGGCGGAGGAGCGGCAGCGATTGCGGGAGAAGACGCTTCCCTCATTTCTGAAGCTGTTGGCGATTGCCACCATCGCCGACTCGGTATCGCTGACGGGTGAGAACCGCGTAATCGCCTCGCTGGGTTTGCGGGCCTTGCGCCAGCCCGCCCAACCCGGGCTGCGCAAGTTGATGGAGCTGGCGGGGATCGATCTGGCGGCGGGGGAGCGTGGCCGGCCAGTCTCGGCGACCGATGTGGGATTCCGCATTGGGCCGCGCATCAACGCCGCAGGCCGCATGGATATCGCGTCGGATGTGGTGAACCTCTTTCTAGCGCGGGATCCGAAGGTGGCACATCCTTTGGCGGAAAAACTCCATCGCCTGAACGACGACCGGCGGGCGACGGAAGCAAAGGCACTTGCGGAGATCGAGGCCCGGCTGGAGGTTATGGCGGCGAACGCGGAAGGGTATGCCGGGTGCCTCGTGCTGGACGATACGGAGGCAGGCCGCTGGCATCGCGGCGTGGTGGGCATCCTGGCCTCACGCGTTGTGGACCGCACGGGACGGCCCGCGCTGGTGCTGACGCATGAGGAAGGCGAGGCCCACGGATCGGGGCGCTCCGTGGCAGGTTTTCATCTGCTCGATGCGTTAACCGCTGTCCATGGAGAGGCAGAGACGCCCCTCTTTTCGCGCTTTGGCGGACACGCTCACGCGGCGGGCTTCGCTTTGCCCTCAGGGCATGTGCCGGAGCTGCGAGCGCGGCTGGAACGCCTCACCGCCGGCTACCAGCCGGGGCCCACGGATCTCCTGCCGGTCTGCGATGTATGCCTGCGCCTTGCGGAGCTGACGCCGTCGTTTTTTGCGGCCTATGAGCAGTTTGAACCCTTCGGCCACGGCAACCCCGAATGTGTCTTTCTGACGCGGGATCTACGGTTGGCAATGCCTCCGCGCCTGCTCGGAGAACGCCACCTGGCTCTGCAGGTGGAGGATCCGGAGGCGGGGCGGCGGTTCCGCGCCACGGCATGGAGCCGGCGTACGGATTGGTCCGCCCGGGCTCGTGTGGAGAACTGGGTTGCGGGCATGCGCTTTGACCTGGCCTACCGTTTGCGCCGGAACTGGCATCCGGATTTTGGCGGATGGGAGCTCGAGGTCGTGGAGCTCCAAATGCTGCCTACATGAAGAGCGTGTCATCTCAATAAACTTCTGAGACCGCATACGTCGAGGTGTGTCTTATATACTGTGCCTTTGCGTATGGCTTCGAATTCAAGCAACCAAAGCCGCATCTGGATCGGCGTAGTGGTGGTGTTGATCCTTGTGGCAGGGTCGCTCTACTTTACCCTTCGGACGACACGGGAACGCCTTACGGTGCGCACGGCGCGCGCCGAGCGGGGCGATCTGGTAAAGACCGTGGCGACCAACGGCCGGGTCGAGCCGCTGGTGGATTACCAGGCGCATGCACCGAATCCCAGCACGGTGCAGCAGCTTTTTGTGAAGCTGGGCGAGGTCGTGCATCTGCGGCAACCGCTGTTGAAGCTGGACGCCGGGGAAGCGCAGCTGCGCTTGGCTAATGCCCGCAACCAGCTCGCGCTGAACTCACAAGATGAGCGCAATCTGCGTAATGGTGGCACCCATGATGAACTTTTGGGCGAACGTTCCGACCTGAACAATGCGCAGCGCGAGCTGCAAACGGCGACCAACAATCTGAATGCCATGAAGGAGCTGCAGGCGCATGGTGCCGCCTCCGCCAATGAGGTGACCGCGGCTGGGCAGCGCGTTATGGACGATCAGGCCAGGGTAGGCCAGCTACAGACGCGGCTTGACGGACGCTATGGCCAGGGAGATTTTGCGAATAGTCAGTCGCAGATCGCGCGTGACCGTCAGGAGATGGCTACGGCTGAAAGCACCCTTGCCAACATGGATCTGCATAGCCCCATTGAGGGCACCGTGTATTCTCTCCCGATAGCACGCTATGACTACGTCAATCCGGGGCAGATCCTGATTAGCGTGGCAGACCTGCACAAGTTGCAGGTCCGTGCGTTCTTTGACGAGCCCGTGATCGGCAGCCTCGCCAAGGGACAGGTTGTGACCATTGTTTGGGATGCCAAGCCCGACCGCACCTGGCATGGCCATGTAACCCAGGCACCGACCACGGTGACCAATGTGGGCAGCCGCAACGTGGGGGAGTGCCTCATCAGCGTCGATGATGCCAATGGTGACCTCCTGCCGAACACAAACGTTACGGTGACGGTAACTACCCTGCAACGTTTTGGCGTGCTGAGCGTGCCGCGTGAGGCCTTACATACCCAGGGCACAAACAATTTTGTTTACCGCATCATCGCAGGCAAGCTGGTGCGGACCAACGTATCGGTCGGCGTCGTGAACCTGACGCGCGTCGAGGTTACGGGAGGGCTTGCGCCGGGCGATGTGGTGGCTCTCGGTGCCACGACCGACGTGGATCTGCAGGATGGCATGCCTGTACGGATGCAGCCGTGATTGACCATTTTTCAAACCCGGCCTACAGGACGCGCGGCGATCACAGCAACACCACGCCTGCCTGGCGCGTGCACCCCTTACGAGGAACAATGCGCCCGCGGCGTGGCGGCAAGGCAGAGGCCCGCGCGAAATTTGAGCCGGTGCTCCATGTAGCTGCTCATGACGCACCGGCGCAGAAGGGTTTGGGTGCGCTTTGATTGGCTTCTGGTGTGGCAGGGTTCCGCGCGCCAAGGCCTTTTTCGCCTGCGCGGCAGGCGCGATGCTCATGTGCCTCCCATCCGCGCATGCGCAGATCTCGCTCTCGACCGCGGTCAACCTGGCCCTGCAGAACAGCCCGCGCGTCAAGATCGCCCAGGTAGATCTGGATCGTGCCAAGGCCGTGCTGGGCGAAACCAAAGATGTGTTTGTGCCATCGGCCTCGGCCAACGCGGGAGTCGGCCGGGAGGTCGGCGCACCGCTGTCGCCGCCGGTGGTGTTCAGTATCGGTGCGCAAAGCTTGGTCTTCAGCTTCTCGCAGCCGGACTACATCCGCGCGGCGCGCAGCAGCGTTACCGCTGCGCAACTTGCGCTGGATGTGGCGCGTACCGATGTCTCCGAAGACACGATCAATACCTATCTGGCGCTGGATAACGTCGAGCGGCGACGGCAGATCGAAGAGGAAGAGACAAAAATTGCCGATAAGCTGGTGGATATCGCAGGCGATCGTTACGCCGCCGGGATCGATCCGCACATTGAGTTCACCCGCACCCAAAGAACCGCCGCGCAGATTCAATTGCAGTTACTGCAGTTGACGGACGAGGTGGCCCAGAACCGTGAACATCTTGCATTGCTGACGGGCACCCCCGCTTCAGGCTGGCGTACGGTTCCAGAGTCGATTCCCTCCATCGAGCTTCCCTCGGCAAAGATCTCCGGCAGCTCCGACGACCCTACAATACTGCAGGGCATCTCCGCTGCGTTTGCCACGGCGCGCGCGCGTCAATACACCGCGCGCGGCGATCAGCGCGCCCTGCTCAGCCCGCAGTTCACGTTTTCAGCCAACTACAGCCGCATCTCCGATGCGTTTACCTCCTACGATCTGTATTATCCGGGCTTTCGCCAACAGAATCCGCCCAATGGACCGTTGAACAGCTTCAACTCCCTGAGCGCCGCGATTCAGCTCACCCTGCCGATCCTGGACATGGTGCGCCGGGCGCGGGCGCGGGAGTCCGCCGCTGACGCAGCCCGCTCCCTGCTGGACGCACAAACGCAGCGGGCAAACTTTTTCGAGAGCCGGGTAAGACTGCGGAACAGCGCCAAGGAACTCACGGTGCGCGCCAGGATCGCAACGCTGGACCGAGATCTGGCCCAGGATGAACTGGATGCCGTGATGCTACGGTTACGCGCGGTGAACGGTGCCGGGGGCGGACCGCAATCCAATCCCAAGGACGAACAAACGGCACGGCTCGCCGAACGCCAGCGCACATTCGACATGCTGGTCATGGAGCTGCAATTGCACCAGGCAGAGGTGACGCTGATGCGCCAGGAAGGATCGCTTTCAAACTATCTGACGGCGACCATCTCCGGCGCAACAGCCGCACCCGGCGCTGCCTCACAAGGAACTACACCGGCACTGCCTCCGACCCTGGGCACGGCCCCGGGTGCGGCAAACCTGCCTGGGAGCTCGCCGGTCCCAGGTACGTCACCCGCAACGGCTCCAACCACGGGCACAACCCCCTCTTCACTGCCGGGGTCGCCTGTAACCACGCCCACGCCAGCCACACCAACGCCTTCCACGCCCGGAGCCGCTCCGCAAACTGCGCCTCCCGGTGCGCCACACAACTAAAGCCTCCGCGTGCGGACGCGAGCCAAACATGCACAAATCCCGGTGCAGGCACCGTTACCGGGTGGTAAACTAGGACCCAGTTATGGCACCTCTAAAGACCTTGCTTTTGAATCCTCCCTCGTTTGAGAATTTTGATGGCGGTGCCAGCTCGCGCTGGCCTGCGACCCGTGAGATCGAGTCCTACTGGTACCCCGTATGGCTGGCGTATCCGGCTGGTATGCTGGAGGGCTCAAAGCTGCTGGACGCTCCGCCGCATCACATCTCCGCCGATCAGGTGATTGAAACAGCGAAGAGTTTTGAGTTCCTCGTCCTGTTTACCTCGACGGTGGGCTGGACGGGCGATCACGGTCTGGCGCGTGCCATCAAGGCTGCCAATCCATCGATCAAAATTGCCTTTGTTGGGCCGCCGGTGACCACCGACCCGGACCGTGCCCTGAATGAGTGCGAAGCGATCGATTTCATTTGCCGCCGCGAGTTCGACTTCACCGTCGTGGAGTTCGCACAGCGCAAGCCGCTCAACGAGATCCTCGGCATCAGCTACAAGGACGAGAACGGCGCGATTCAGCACAACCCCGACCGGCCGCAGGTCGAGGACCTGGACGCCATGCCGTGGGCGACCAAGATTTATAAGCGCGACATGGATGTGACGCGCTACAACGTTCCCTTTCTGCTGCACCCCTATATCTCGCTTTATTCCACACGCGGCTGCCCGGCGCAGTGCACCTTCTGCCTGTGGCCGCAGACGCTCTCCGGCCATGCCTGGCGCAAGCGATCCACCGATGATGTTGCGGCCGAGATGAAGTGGGCGAAGGAGAACTTCCCGCATGTGAAGGAGTTCTTCTTCGATGACGATACCTTCAACATCCAGAAGGCGCGCACAGTTGAGCTCTGCGCGAAGCTGAAGCCGATCGGCCTCACCTGGTCCTGCACTTCACGTGTGACCACGGACCGCGAGACGCTGAAAGCCATGAAGGAGGCCGGTTGCCGGCTGCTGATCGTAGGCTTTGAGTCGGGTGATCCGCAGATCCTGAAAAACATCAAAAAAGGTGCCACGATCGAGCGGGCACGTGACTTCGTCAAGGATTGCCATGACCTTGGGCTCGTCATCCATGCCGACTTCATCCTGGGTCTGCCGGGCGAGACGAAGGAGTCGATCCGCAACACGATCAACTTTGCCAAAACGCTCGATTGCGAGACAGTACAGGTCTCCATTGCCCATGCCTATCCGGGCACCGAATTCTATGATTTTGCCGAGAAGAACGGCTATATCACCAACAAGGGCATGAACGATCATGGCGGCCATCAGATGGCGCACATCGAGTACCCCGGCCTGCCGACCGAGTACGTCATGGAGATGGTGCACAAGTTTTACGACGAATACTATTTCCGTCCCAAAGCCGCGGCCCGCGTGGTGTGGAAGGCCATCGTGAACCGGGACGTGCCGCGCCTCTATGTCGAGGCCAAAAGCTTCATGAAGTTGCGCAAGGAGCGCAACGCCATGGTGCGCAAGGCCAAGGAAGAGAGCGAACTGCGCCAGCAGGAATCCGTCAGCATGAACGCCTAGGCGCGAGCTTCAGTTCCTGACAGTTACGACCCGGGTCCGGTATCGGATCCGGGTCTTACCTTGTAGCATGGCACCTAGCGTTCCCTGCCCATGAAACATCGCCTCAAAGCCTCGCAATATGCCATTCTGGCTGCGGTTACCCTAACCGCTTCGGTTGGGGACACGATGCTCTCCCGCGGCATGGCGCAGGTGGGTGCCGTAGACATGCACCATCTCGGCCTGTTGTGGCATGCGCTGTTCAACGTGTATGTGGTTGCGGGCATCGTGCTGCTGATCGGGTTCTTCTCAAGCTATATGACTGCCCTGAGTTGGGCTGACCTCACCTTTGTCATGCCCGCTACGGCCTTCGGCTACGTCGTGGTGGCGCTGCTGAGCCGCATATGGCTGCATGAACGTTTGTCGCCGTACCGCTGGGCAGGCATTGCTCTAATCGTGTGTGCTGTGGGCTTCGTGGCCGGCGGTCCACCCAAGACGGAGATCAAGGCGGAGCCGTCGAGGGAAGGCTTGGCAACCCAAGAGCCGGCAGAGCTGGCCGTCATGGATTCCGGAGTCGGACGATGACAGCCTTCCACCACGCACACAGCCTCGTCACCGCCTGGGCCTGCATCGTCGCGGTGACGACCCTGGCCATTGTGGGCGAATGCACCATCGCCTGCGCCATGCACCGGTTGGGCGACCTGGATGTGATTCGCGAGCGTAGCGGACTGGGGGGAACGGTCCGCGTGGTGCTGTCGAGTCCCGTGTTTCTGGTGGGCGCCGTATGCATGGCGCTGAACTTTTTCGCCATGCTGTACACGCTAAGCCTGGTGGAGCTTTCACTCGCCGGGCCGGCGGTAGGGGCGATGACGTACATCGGCAATGCGATCGTGGCCAAGCTGTTTTTGGGTGAAAATGTCGATCGCCGGCGCTGGCTGGCGGTGAGCTTTGTGGCCGTGGGTGTGGTGCTGATCTCGCATTGATGTATGCGTAAATTCCGAGGCTTGGAGGTCTTGAGCTTAATCTCTCTTGCTGCGTGCACCTTCTGGTTCGGCATGTATCACATCGAACGTCTTCTAATGCTCTGGATGGCTGATAGCAAGTCAGCTCCGCTGCCAGTAGTTTTGGCCATGATCGCTGGTTGGATGGCAATCATGACAGTGATGCAGATACTTTCGAGAGCGCTGCCTCACATGTATTTGCGTCAGAAGACTCTATCCACTGGCGATTTCGAGATTTGGCGACGGCAATTAGAAAAGACTCGATGGATAGCAGTCGCCGGAATCATAGCTGTCCCAAGTATGGCAGTCGTACTTTACCCATTTTGGAATGGAAAGTTCTTACTTTTTCTTATGCCGATACTCGTCTTGGTTGGATTGAGAGATTTCTGCGAATTCCAGAAGCGACGGATCCGCGTAATAGCCTCAACGTGCGTTGAAGCTAGCTTTTAGAGGCACACCATCAAGGTGTCATCTCGACCGGAGGCGCAGCCGCAGTGGAGAGATCTACAGCTCCCGGCCGCAAACGCAGATTCCCTTCGGGAATGACAAGCAGAAAAGCATGGCACATGGGCCTGTCACTGTGGAGGTGGTTAAGTGCGCCTGCTTAGGTCGAGATGACGCTATTTGGTTAGAACGTCAGGCAAACAGGCTAGCAAAGCCCGCCGCTTTGAGGTCTGGGGAGACGAAAGGCGTCGCGTGCCCTTCCGCGCGCAGTATCGCCTCGGCCCCCAGCCTGCCGCTGCGCACGGCCCCCTCCATCGTCGAGGGCCAGTCCGTGCGGGTCCAGTCTCCTGCGAGAAAGAGGCCATCGTCCAGGGCGTCGTTGGCCGGGCGGAACTGATCCAGCCCAGGCAGCACGGAGAAGGTCGCGCGTGCCTCCTTCAGCACACCGGACTTCAGCAACTTCGCTTCGCGCACCTTCGGAAAAAAGCGGGCAAGCTCTTCCAGAGCAGGTGCGAGGATCTCTTCGCGCGTCCTTCGGAGTTCCTCGAAGGATCCGCTGATCGTAACTTCGAGATATTGGCCTGGACCTGGCGCGCTGGCGTCAGTCCCCGCGCGGATCAGCGTCTTATTGAACATCCACTGGATGCGCGTGTCGAGCAGCGCGGCGGAGTGCAGATCCGTTACCGCACGATCGAACCAAAGATGGATCGTGGTGATGGGTGCATGCGTGAAATGCCGTAGGTTCTCGCAGACCTGTTGCCGTTGTAGAGTTGCGGGCAGGGTGGCAAGCAACTTGGCCGTGGCCTCAAAAGGCAATGCCAGCAGTACATGTGATGCTTCGAGGCAGCGATTGCCATCGAGGTGCACGCGCCAGCGATGGTCCGCGAGACGCTCCAAATGCTCGACGCTGGTGCGCAGGCAAAGCTCCGTTCCCTGCTTCTCGGCCAGGCGCACGAAAGCGGCGTAGAAGGTGGAGAGCGGTTGTGTGGGAATGCCGAGACGGCCACCTTCCGCGTTGCGCAGCAGGGTCTCATGGATAACCTTGCCGACGTAGCGGGTGGAACTGCGTTCAAAGCTGTCGTTCAACGTGGCGAGCACAATCGGCTCCCAGAAGTGCCGGATGGCAAGCGATGTCTGGCCGGTGCGCTGCAGCCACTCAGTGAACGGCTCCGTGTCGCTCAGGGGCTGCCCGCGTAGAAATTTGATGACGCCGCGGACAATGCCGAGTTTGTCGCCCAGACCGAGCATGGGGGCGCGCAGGAAGTTTAGCGTGGCACTCGGCGGCGCAGGCAGGCCGCCAGGGCCGATCTCGCTGCGGCGCACGCCGTGTTCCGCGGTCGCGGGTTCAAGAAAGGTGATGCGGTCGTACCAGCGAATGTAACGGTCCGCGCCGGATTGCCGGCAAAGATCGACGAGGTTCGTGCAGCAACCGAGCAGGACGTGTTGCGAATCGATCTCTTCGGCGAGCGCGGGATGGTGGTACGAGTAGGCACGGCCGCCGATGTGCGGCTTGCGCTCCAGCAGCCGTACCCGCGCCCCGGCACCCGAGAGGGCGACAGCGGCAGCAAGGCCGGAGAGACCCGCCCCAATGATCAGGACGTCCAGCGCTTCTGAGGACTTGCCGGCACCCCTCACGAGAGCCTCGCGTGGAGGGATTCGACCATACCCCGCCCGAGCACAGCCAGCTTTTCAGCGGTGGGCACCGACACGCGATCGCGCAGCACTATGCCTTCGGGCCTCGAGGTGTGTGTGAGCAGCCGATGGTAAATGGAAACAAGCACGCGCATGGCGGGTTGCGCGTCCCGGTCGAGCAACGGCAGCAGCTGTTCAGAGCTCGCATAGAGCTGCTCTGCCCGTGCGCCGAAGCTGCCGAGCATGGCGAGCTCATTCCCTTTTGGCGCAGCTCCGGAGACCAGCGCCAACAGGCGCTCCGGAGTGACACTGAACTCTGCGAGCAGTGCTTCAGGGAGATAGAGGCGGCCGCGCTCCGCGTCCTCTTTGACATCACGCAGCACGTTGGTGAGTTGGAAGGCTTTGCCCGTGTCGATGGCGAGTGCCTCGGCGCGCGGATCGGTATATCCGAAAATCCGGATGCAGACGAGCCCGACGACGGAGGCGACGAGATAGCAGTACCGTTCCAGGGCCTCCTGGCTCTCGTACACACACATCGCGTGGGCATCCCCATTGCCGTCCACCACCGAGATCACGCGTGTGCCTTCCGGCTGCGGTTGGAGATCCATCGTGGTACCGGCGACGAGTTCTTCGAGCAGGGCGTCGGAGATGCCGAAGCGCCGCTGCGTGTCGAGAAGAGCGAGAAAGATCGGTTCGTTGGTGTTAAGGGAGATGCCCGTGCGTGCGGCGCGCCAGGCTGCAGTCCACTCGCCCATGGCGGCGCGGCGAGCCTCGATGGACATGGATTCGTCGTCGGCGAGATCGTCGGCCTGACGCATGAAGGCGTACACGGCGCACATGGCGTCGGATTTGCTGCGTGGCAGGACGCGAAACGCCCAGTAGAAATTTTTGGCCTCGCGTTTGGCGACTGCGCGGCAATGGGCGTAGGCGTGTGCGAGTTCGGGGCTGCGTATATCGGTCATGCCGGGGCGTGTCCGCCTGAGCCGGGGCGAGCTGTGTGCCACGACGCGCTCAGCTTGCCCAGAAGGGCGCTGCCCAAAAGACGAAGCTTGGCGGTCTTGGTCACCACAGGACGAGAGCGCAGAGTGTCATACCCCTGCGCGGCAATCGCATCTAGGATCGCGTGACCGCCTTTTACAAAGAGCGAGAGGGTGGCGGCAAGGTCTGGCTTGACCATCGTTGTCAGGCGCTCGCCGCGCCTGAGATGGGCGCGGGCGTCGGCGACGAGGAATTTCATAAGGGCTTGGAAATTGGCGTCGAATCGACGCGTGGCAATCTGGTCGTCCGTAACGCCGAAGCGTCTCATCGCGTCGCCAGGGAGATAACGGCGGCCGCGATCGACCCAGTCCGTCACGATGTCCTGGTAGAAGTTCGCCAGTTGCAGGCCGGTGCAGATCTCGTCGGAGAGGGCCATCAACTCAGGCTCGCCGTAGCCGCTGACGAGAAGGACGAGACGGCCGACCGGGTTGGCGGAGTAGCGTGAGTACTGCTCAAGCGTCGAGAGCGAGGCGTGGTGCGGGTAAACCTGGTCCTGCTCGAAGGCGCTGATGAGGTCGTCGAAAGGCTCGATGGGAAGATGTTTTTCCGCGATCGTCGGCTGCAGCGCTACAAACACAGGATGGCGCGAACGCTCCGGATGGTTGAAGCACTCATGCAGCATCGTGCGCCACTCGGCGAGCAGATGCGCGGCTAAAGCCGTATCGCCGACCTCATCGCCGAGGTCGTCCGAGGTGCGGCAGAAGGCATAGAGGTTGTGAAAGTGCGGCTTGAACGAGGCCGGCAAAAAAAATGTCGCGACGTGGAAGTTCTCGTAGTGGGTCCTAGCCAGGTGTCTGCACCAGACCTGCGCTGCGGCGAGCGTGGGCCGCTCCGCCGGTGTGCCGTAGGGCACGGGCGCACCCTGGAGCGAGCCGGGCAAGAGGGTGGGAGTAGCCGTGCTCATGCCGGCACCGCGGCGATCTCGCGCTCCGCCCGTATCTTCGCATCTGGGATCCAGCCATGCGGGTGAATCACGGTCTTAATTTGTGCTTGCCTGCCTTCGGGTGAGCGCGTCAGCATGCGGTGGAAGACCTCCGGCACCTCGGCCAGCGAGGCGCTCCCGGTTAGGAAGGCATCGCAGTCGAAGCGACCGGAGCGCAGCAGATCGAAGGCCCGCCGGGCGGTGCCCGGCGTGTGGTGAAAGCTGGCCTTAAGGGTCAGGTCGGAGTAGTGAAGAAGGTTCGTATCCAAAGCGACCGATGTACCCGCGGGCGGGCCGCCGAAGAGGTTCACCGTACCGCCTTTGCGCGCCATGCCCACCGCCCACTGCCAGGCTTCTGGGGTGGCGACAGCCTCGAAGACCAGGTCGGCGCCGCGGCCTTCGGGGGTAAGCGCACGCGCGGCAGCTACGGGGTCAGCGGCCGCCGTCACACGCACGACCTCGGCTGCGCCAAGCCGGCGCGCGGTTTCGACCTGATCGGCACGCTTCACAACGGCGATGACCTGCAGGCCCTCGAGTGCGGCGGCGTGGAGGAACAGCAGGCCGATAGGACCGGCACCCAGCACAATTGCAGTTTGGCCCGCGCGGGCGTTCGATTCTTGGAGCCCGCGCACCACACAGGCCAGCGGCTCAACCAGCGCCGCATGTTCGCTCGGCATGGCGTACGGCACAGGCAAGGTATTTTTCTCGACGATGCGCGCGGGGACGCGAAGAAATTCGGCATAGGCACCGTTGTTGAACAGCAGATCGTCGCAAAGATTCTCCTGCCCGTTCTGGCAAAAAAAACAGTTGCCGCACGGCGCTGAGTTGAGCGGCACAACGCGATCGCCCACCGCAAACCTCGGTACGCCCTCACCGCAGGCAATCACGGTACCGGCAACCTCGTGCCCAAAGAGACGATCCGGTGTGAGCATCCGGGCATGGTAGCCGCGGCGAAAGACCTTGAGGTCCGTGCCGCAGGTCAGCGCGGCGTCGACACGCAAAACCACCTCGCCGGGGCCCGCCACCGGCACCGCCACACGCTGGAGGCGGAGGTCTTCGGCACCATGCAATACGGCCGCGAGCATCATTGGATTCATCCCTTCTATTTTCGCATCAGGATCGTCTTTGCGCAGTATTTGCAGGAGCGTGCTATCCACGGGGCAGACCCCATCTGATAGCCTGACGCCAGCGAGCCGCATGAACTTTGTCTCCCCAATAGCCTTCGTCAAGAGCTTCATCGGTTCTGTGCAGGCGTACTCCATCCAGACTGGCCGCGCCATCGGCGCGATCTTCTCCGCGCCGCACTACCTCGACGACACATTCATGCAGCTGGATTCGATCGGCGTGGGTTCGGTGCCGATCGTTATCCTGGCGGGCTTCTTTACCGGTGCGGTGTTGACGTTGCAATCGACCACGACCTTGAAGCAGTTCGGCGCGGTAAACCTTACCGGGCGCCTGGTTTCGTTGTCGATGGTGAAGGAGCTGGGGCCTGTGTTGACCGGATTGATGGTCTCCGGACGCAACGCTTCAGGGATGGCCTCTGAGTTGGGGTCGATGAAGGTCTCCGAGCAGATCGATGCCATGCGCGCGCTCGGGACCGATCCCATTCGCAAGCTGGTGACCCCGCGCCTGATTGCCACCGTGAGCATGTTGTTCTTCCTCACCATCATCTCGGACACCTTCGGTATCTGCGGCGGAGCTCTGGTCGCCGTCACGCTGCTCAAACAAAGCGGCACGGCTTTCTTCAACAATGCGATCGGTGCCCTGATCACCGGTGATGTCGTGGAAGGGCTGACCAAGCCGCTATTTTCCGGCTTTATCATTGCCACCGTGGGCTGCTATTACGGTCTGGCAACGACAGGCGGAACGCGGGGCGTGGGCAAAGCCACCACCCAGGCCGTCGTCACCTCTTCGGTGCTTCTGATCATCGTGGACACCTTTGTGACCAAGCTGATGATCGGCATCTTCGGGAGATAAGCGCATGGGTCAGGAAGCAAAGCCCGATTCGTCTCCCCTGCCCGACTACGCAGGCCCGGTCGTTGAGTTTCGCGATGTTTCCATCACCTTCGATCGTGATCCGGTGCTCAAGAACATCAGCTTTCGCGTCGAACGGGGCGAGACCCGCATTATCCTGGGGCCGGCCGGCGGTGGCAAAAGCGTTCTGATGAAGCTGGCCAATGGATTGCTGAAGCCCGACTATGGCGAGATTTTCGTGTTCGGCAAAGACCTGTGCCAAGTCACCGAACGCGAGATGTTTGCCCTGCGCGCGCACATCGGGATGGTGTTCCAGGAGAGCGCGCTCTTCGATTCGATGAACGTCGAAGACAATGTGGGGTATCAACTTCACGAAGAGCATATCCCAGAGGCGGAGGTGCGCACCCGGGTCCAGCAAGCCCTGCAGTTTGTGGAGCTCGATAAGGCGATAGACAGATTTCCTTCCGAGCTTTCGGGCGGCATGCGGCGACGGGTCTCCATCGCTCGCGCGATCATCAAGGGCCCGGAGCTGCTGCTCTACGATTCCCCCACCGGCGGCCTCGATCCGATTACCTCGAATACCATTGTTGAACTTGTGGTAAAGCAACGCGACGTATCCGGAGCGACGGCGCTTTTGATTACGCACCGGCTGCAGGATGCGTTTACGCTGGCTACGCACTGCTTCAACACGGCAACCGGGCACATGCAGCCGATCGCAAACAAGGGACTGAACGAGGGCACGCGGTTTCTGGTCATCAACGAAGGAAAGATCGTCTTCGATGGCTCCACGCTCGAACTGACACATTCAGAGGATCCGTGGCTGAAGCGTTACCTCACCTAATGCAGGCAGGATGATACCTAGGCTCGATCAAGCTATTACCATAACGTTGAAGCGGGTACAGAAGGCATAGGAGACACATCATGGCTGGAGAAGCAAGCTATAGCGCAGATCAGGTGGCACAGGCTGCGCGCGAGTTGCGGCAGGCCGCGGGCAGCGATGAAGAGCGGTTCACCGCTTCGCAGGTGCTGAGCATGCTCTCCGACGAGATCCGACTGCTGCGCGAGCGCGGCTTCAATGACACGAAGATTGCAGATCTGCTGACCGGATTCGACATCTGTGTGACGGCTGAGGATGTGAGCCGGGGTACGGAACCGCCGCGCTTTGTGGACTAGCTTCGCTTGCTAGGCCATCAGGAGGGTACGATCCCGAACTTCTCCTCCAGAAATGTCTGTACCGCAGGGGGCAGCGTTGCGGCGAGCTCCTGCCACGTGCGCAGCCGCAAACGGTGTCGTACCGCTGATTGCTGCACCGCGCTCAATACCCGAAAACATAACTCGACGAGGTCCGTCCTGCGGCCGTCGACCAGCACCAGGTAGTGACCCTCTCCCGCGTCGGCGGCCAGAATGCCGCGCACGAGCTGGTAGCCGAGAAAGCCGTTCCCGGCACGCGGTAGCCTGTCCAGGTCGAAGACATCGGTTACCCCGTGGTAACGCAGCAGGCGATCGGGGGAGGCCCGGCCGAAACCGCCTTCGGTAAGCTTGGCTTCGGCAAGCGTAAAACCGGATGATCCCGAAGCCAGGCACATGTCCAGTTCTGTGCGGTCGACCTCGCCGTTGCGCATGGGCAGCTCTGCCCGAACGCCGAAGCGGGGCTCGAGGCCAGTCTCGATGCCCAGCAATGCGCATGTAGCCGGACGGCGCAGCACGCCGGGGTAGCAGAAAATATTCAGGAGCAGAGCATCGGAGCTGGCGGCGCACTCCAGTTCGGCACGCCGCCGATCATGGGCGCGTGGGAGGTATTCGCCCCCCGTGTAGGACTTCTGTAACCGCTGCGCCCAGTTAGGATTGGCGAGAATGCGACGGTACGAGGCCCGGAGAAAGTTGCCGTGACCACCGCTCTCGTCCTCGGCATAGAGAACGCTGGGCATCCGGCTATGACTGACCTCGCAGGCAAAGGCTTCGCCGCGGCGCAGGTTGCGAGCGCTTAGCTCCGCACGGAGCGCGCGGGACGATAGCGGACGTGGTGGCTGAAGAGGCATGGCGTTAAGCAACTACAAACAGCATAAGCGATGAAAGGGCGAAGACAGTACGATCGGCACAAAACGCTCCCTATCCGCTGTTCCGAGACGTTTTTGTGGATGTGCTACGTTTATTTCATGGCACTGACCTTCCACAAAGCCTCCTTCGGCTGTTGTTGCAAGTGAAGCAGGTCTCGGCCTTGGCTCGCTTTCCCGAGCTTCGTTCTACTTAATTTCTCGATCGATGGTCCTCTTCCAAGGAAGCCGCTTGCCGCGTTTGTCCCCAGAGCAGCACAGTCAGCCTTGTCCCGCCGCGAGCGCAGCCGTGCTTGCGTGTCGTTGTTGCCGCTGACCCCAGCCCTTCGCTCCTGCACTGCCCCCTATTTAAAACGTCCCAGCGCCGCTATGCGTGCGCCCTTGGCCAGCTTTCCTTGGAGATCTTTCATGTTTCGTCGAGTCCTCTTGCTTTCCACGCTGCTGCTTTCCCCTCTTGCGGTGAAATCTCAGGTGGTGGGCGGCACGATCAGCGGGGTGGTGCTCGACCCTGCCGGCGCGGTCATCCCCGGTGCGGTCGTCGTTATTCATAATCAGGAGACAGGCGGCGAACGTCGCCTCGTGACCGACACTTTGGGTGCCTATGCCGCGCCTTCTATCCCCGTCGGCAGCTACTCCGTGACAGTGACCCGTGAGGGCTTTGCTCCGCAATCGCGCACGGATGTCGCGCTCACCGTAGGCCAGGCAAGCCGGGTGGAGATCACGCTCCACCCCGGAACGGTGGCCGAGCAGATCACCGTGACCGACGCGCCCAGCACCGTGAACGTGTCCACGCAGCAGATCTCCGGCCTGGTGGACGAGCGCCAGGTGAAGGACCTGCCCTTGAACGGCCGATCCTACGACGGGCTGATCACCCTCAACCCTGCGACGGTGAACTATACCGCGCAGCGCAGCGGTTCTGTCGGGACTTCCAACTCGTCGGTAGGCAGTATGTTCGCCGTTTCCGGCCGTCGTCCGCAGGATAATCTGTATCTCCTCAACGGGATCGAATACACCGGTGCCTCGCTGATCAACGTCACGCCGGGAGGCACCAGCGGCCAGCTCTTGGGCGTCGATGCGGTGCGCGAGTTCAACGTCGTCGCCGACACCTACTCGGCCAGCTATGGCAAGCGGCAAGGCGCGCAGATCTCCATCGTCACGGCCTCGGGAACGAACGCCCTGCATGGTTCAGCGTACGAGTTCGCTCGCAACTCCTACCTCGATGCCCGCAACTACTTCGATCAAGCCCGCATTCCGGAGTTTCAGCGCAACGACTTCGGCGCGTCGCTCGGCGGACCCCTGCGGCAGAATAAGCTCTTTCTCTTCGCCAACTATGAAGGTTATCGCCAGAACCTCGGCCTTTCAGACGTAACGCTGGTGCCCGACAACCAGGCACGTGCGGGCTTTCTGCCCAATGCCGCAGGCGTTGAAACCAAGACGACGCTTGCGCCTGCGGTCGCTCCGCTGCTGAACCTGTGGCCGTTGCAAAATGGCCCCGAACTGCTGGATAGCAAGGGCCATCTGACCGGCATTGCGGAGGCATTCTCCTCGCCGACGCAGCACATCCGCGAGGACTTCGGCACAGCGCGCTTCGATGCGAACCTCTCGGCAAACGATCTGCTCTTCGCGGTCTATACGGCCGACGATTCCACCGCCAACACGCCCACGCAAAACCCCCTCTCGCTCATCGACGAAAGCCTGCGTGAGCAGGTCGGCAGTGTGCAGGAACAGCACGTCTTTACCGCGGGTCTGCTCAACACGGCGCGGGTGGGCTACTCCCGTGCCAGCTTCTTCTTCCTCGGCGGCGTGCCGTCGCAGCTTGCTGACACCCCAGGGTTTCTCCCCGGCAAGCCTGTCGGCGCGATCGTCATCGCGGGCTCCACGGCCTCGAACGGCTCTTCGCAGATTACCGGAGCCGGTGCGAACGTCGGCTCCAATAACGCCATCGCGCGTAATCTCTTCACCTTCGACGATCACATCTTCTTCTCACGCGGACGGCACCAGTTTGAGGTGGGCGGTTGGGTGCAGCGTCTGCAATCCAACGACGATCTGGCGCAGAACCAGTTCGGCCAGGCGTCCTTCGCTTCGCTCGCAACCTTTCTTGCCGGCACCGTGAAAACGTTCACGGTGGTTCCGAACCCAACGTCGCTCAACTGGCGCAGCACCCTGGGCGCAGCCTACGTGGAAGACACCTGGCGTCCGCAGGCCAATCTGGAGCTTCGCGGCGGCCTCCGCTTTGAATCCACCAGCGGCTGGAACGAAGCGCATGCGCGCGCGTCGATCTACGGCTTTACGGACGGCGTCATCAATACGACCCCGACCACCGGTTCGTCAGGCCTCACGACAAACCGTGCGCGCTTCCTCCCCGAACCCCGCCTGGGTCTGGCTTGGAACATTGCGGGGCGCAACCGGACCAGCGTCCGCGGCGGCTTCGGCCTGCATCATTCGCTGCTCGATAACCTCGACTACCGCTTCGATCAGGCCGCCCCGCATAACACGACGCTCTCCTACACCGGCGTCCCCGTCGCTAACCCAACCGGCGGCCCCGCCGGCCTCATCTCCCCTTCAAACGTCCAACCCGATATCGCCACTCCCACGGTGCTGGCGTATGACCTTCGCATCGAGCAGCAGATTGGCTCCGCCAGCTCCCTCACCGTGGCCTATGTGGGTTCGCATAGCTACCATCAGATCCTCTCCGAAGACCAGAACGAGCCTGCCTTTGTGGTCTGCTCGGCAACCGTCGCCTGCCCCGCAAACGTCTCCCGGGGGACGATTTACTATCCCACCGCGACCAAGGGCAACCCACTGGTCGCCAACACCACCTCCTGGGTCTCGGCCGGCTCGGGCAGCTATGACGCGCTGGAGGTCGACCTGCAGCGCCGGCTCCGACACGGCCTCCAATTGCGCGCGAACTACACCTTCGCGAAGAATCTCGACAATGGTTCGGCGTGGAATACGAGTGTTTCGGCTAACACGCCGGCGTTCGTCTCCGTGCCTGCACGGCCCGCGCTCGACTACGGGCGCGCGGCCACGGATGTTCGTCACGCCGCGGCTTTGAACGGCACCTACGAGCTTCCGTTCGGCACCGGCCAAAGGCTCCTGTCGGCGGTGTTGCCTGCAGTCGATCGCCTGGTCGGCGGCTGGGAGCTCAGCACGATCGTCACCCTGCAGAGCGGCTTCCCGTTCACTCCCCAGCTCGGCTACAACCCCACCAACTCCGGCGACACGCGCAATCCCATTCGTCCGGACGTGAACCCCAACTTCGTGGGCAGCCTTTACACCAAGGGCACCACTGCCGGGCGTGTTGCCCAGTTCTTCAATCCCCTTGCCTTCTCCGCGCCGGTCAATGGCACGGTCGGCAATCTTGGCCGCGATACCCTCACCGGCCCCGGTCTCGCCGACTGGGACCTCTCCCTGCTCAAGGCCACCCGCTTGACCGAGCGCGTACGCCTTCAGTTCCGTGCGGAGGTCTTCAACGTCCTCAATCACACCAACCTGCTCACCCCCAACGCCGTCGTCTACACCTCCGCTACCGTGGAAAGTCCAACCGCGGGCGTCATCACGGCTGCAGGGCCCAGCCGACAGATTCAGTTGGGCCTTAAGCTCCTGTTCTAGGGTGGAGAGTCGATTCGTGAACGGAGCACTCACCGGCTTTGAAGGAATCAGACTCTCCCTAAGCACTCCGTGCATCGCTCTGAGGTCACGTGCGCACCCTGAAGACGACGGTTTGAAGCAGCTCCAGGGCAGTCATCGGGATTTCCCAACAAGCTTTTCTGTCACAAAGGCCTCCAAGAGAGGGTTTGTAGGCATCTTCCTGTGTAGAGCCGAACCAAAGCTTGCGAGTCGTCCGGCGAAGCAAGGCGCTGTCCGCTACAGACTTACCGCTTTTCCACCAGAAAGTTCGAAAAGGCAAGCGGAGCAGACGTACTCAGCTTCTATGTAGCTACGGGAATGTGTATGATCCATCCAATCAACGTTTGTACCCGGCACCGCCTTCGTCCGCGCAACGTTCGACCTTGCGCCCCGGACAGCGTGGAGGTAATCCGGAGGAAAAGGATTTTGTCGAATGGTTGAAGCCGTCGTGTTGTGGAACGAGCCGAACAACCTTTCTCACTGGAATTTCAAGCTGGATCCCAATTGGGAGCGCTTCAGCGACATGGTCAAGCGTGCCTCGGCGGCCATCCGCGCCGTCAACCCAGAGCTGCCGATTGTGTTGGGCGGGGTGTCCTCATGCGACATCGACTTTCTTCGCAACATGGCCGGTCAGGGTGTCATGGAGGCGGTCGATGCGGTGGGCGTGCATGGCTTTCCGCTGGATTGGAATCACTGGCAGCTGGCCGAGTGGCCGGATCGTGTGCGCGAGGCCGGCGAGGTGAGTGGCAAGCCCGTCTGGGTCACCGAGGTCGGCGTCTCCTCCTTCGGTGCCGAAGAGGTGCAGGAGTTCGGTCTGGAACGGACGCTCGAACTGCTGAAGGGTCGTGCCGAACGCGTCCACTGGTACAGCCTGTTCGATCTACCGCCTACCTGGCCGGCGGAGACGCGGCACAAGGAAGCGGAGGGCTCGGCCTACTACCGGCATTACTACCTTGGCCTGGTGAAGGCCGACGGAACCCCCAAAATGGCGGAACGGCTATTCCCCACCGACGGTAGCGCCGGGCTTTGCCAATGGTTTCACTATGAGGATCACCGGTTGGACGATGCCGTGCGCTGGATGCAGGAGCACCGCGTCGAATACCTGCGCACGGGTCTGAGCTGGGCGGACAGCTACCGGCCCGATGCGGAGATCTGGTTCGATCGCCAGATGAAGGCGCTGGAGCCGTTTCGTGTCGCCCTGACGCTATGCTTTACACCGGGCCACCTGGGGCTGGAAGACCACCACACCAGTCCGCCGAAGAACAATCAGGACTTCGCGGACTTCGCCAAATGGGCTGTGGAGCGCTACGCGCCGGCGGTGGCCGCAGAGGTTCAACCGGTACAGGAAGAGCCCGTCGCATCCCGTTAAGAGGAGTGAACTTACAGGAGCCTATGAGCAAACAGATACTCATCACGGGGGGGGCGGGCTTTGTGGGTTCCCACTTGGCCGACGGCTTGCTGCGGGCCGGGCACAGGGTCCGCATTCTGGACGATCTGACGCCGCAGGTGCACGGCGCGGGGCGGCCGGACTACCTATCGTCCGACGTGGAGCTGATCGTTGGGGACGTGCGCGATCCAAACCGCTTGCGCGAGGTGCTCGCCGGCGTTGATGTTATCTACCATTTCGCGGCGACCGTGGGCGTTGGGCAGTCGATGTATGAGATCGCCCGCTACATGAGCGTGAATACGCAAGGCACCGCGGAGCTATTGCAGGCATTGCTCGACGCCAAACAGACGCCGGAGAAGCTCATCGTCGCCTCGTCGATGTCGATCTATGGCGAAGGCCGGTATGTCTGCTCGGCCTGCGGCGCGGAAGCGGCTCCCCCGGTGCGTTCTGTGGCGCAGCTGCGTTCGGGTGCCTGGGAGCTGCCGTGCGCGCTGTGCGGCGGCGTGCTGAAGCCGGTGCCGACCAGTGAGACCAAGCCGTCGGAGATCAACTCCGTCTATGCGCTCTCTAAACGCGATCAGGAGCAGTTGTGTCTGATCTACGGCCGCAACTACGACCTGCCAGTTACGGCGCTGCGCTTCTTCAACATCTACGGCACGCGCCAGGCGCTCTCCAACCCCTATACCGGGGTCGCTGCCGTGTTTGCCTCGCGCATGTTAAACGGCAAGGCGCCGCTGGTTTTTGAGGATGGCGAACAGATGCGCGACTTCGTCAGCGTGCACGACATCGTCCGGGCCAACATGCTGGCGATGGATCGTCCGGAATCGAATGGCGAGGTGATCAATATCGGCTGCGGACAGCCCATCTCTATCCGGCGGGTGGCGGAGCTGCTCGCCGAGGCACTCGGAACGCCCATGGAGCCGGTCATCACGCAGAAGTACCGCGCCGGCGACATCCGGCACTGCTACGCGGACATCACCAAAGCGCGAACCCTGCTCGGCTATGAGCCGCAAATTACCCATGCAGAGGGCTTCCGCGAACTCGCCGGTTGGCTTCGCCAGCAGGAACCGGAAGACAAGGCGGAGACGATGCTGAAGGAACTGACAGCCTACGGGCTTACGGCCTGACGAAGATGCAACAGACGCAAAGAGGTCCTTGGGGGCGAAGCGAGTTGGTTTCTGCGAAGACAATATGGGGTGCGAAGGAGGCATCGATGAAGGCCAGCGGGACGCAAACAGTCCTGATCACGGGCGGTGCCGGCTTTATCGGCTGCAATCTCGCGGAGCACCTTCTGCAGGCGACCGACGCACGCGTGCGCATCTTCGATAACTTTTCCCGCCGCGGGGTGGAGCACAACGTTGCCTGGCTTGAGTCTTTGCGAGGTGCTGCTCGCCTGGAAATTCTGAGGGGAGACGTCCGCGATGCGCGTGCGGTGAACGAAGCCATGCGCGGGGTCTCCGACGTCTTTCATCTGGCTGCCCAGGTAGCTGTGACGACCTCGATCGACGACCCGGAGACCGACTTCGAAACCAATGCCTTGGGCACGTTGCGGGTGCTGGAAGCGGCTCGACGATCAGCCCATAAACCATTTGTATTGTTCACTTCAACCAACAAAGTGTACGGTTCGCTTGAAGGTGTCCCGGTGGGAACGGCGGAGACGCGCTATGAGGCCGCAGCTCCCCAGTTTCGCGGCGTGAATGAGGAGGAGCGGCTCGACTTCCACTCGCCCTATGGCTGTTCCAAAGGCACGGCAGACCAGTATGTGCGCGATTATGCGCGCATCTATGGTCTGCCTACGGTGGTCTTCCGGATGTCCTGCATTGCGGGCCCAAGACAGTTTGGCAACGAAGATCAGGGCTGGGTCGCCCACTTCCTGTATTCCGCGCTGGCGGGACGGCCGATCACTGTCTATGGCGATGGCAAGCAGGTCCGTGACGTGCTGCATGTGCATGACCTTGTAGGGGCGATGATGGCCGCGCGGGAGCACCGCCGCACAACGCGTGGGCAGATCTACAATCTCGGCGGAGGCATGGCGCGTTCCACGTCTGTAATCGAGATGCTGCATTCCATCGAACGAAGCCTGGGCCGTCCCCTGGATCTGCGCTATGCCCGGGTACGACCGGGCGATCAGCCGCTCTATATCTCCGATACGGGAAAAATCGAACGTGAGACGGGTTGGCGGCCTCGGCATGCGCTCCCGGAGATTCTCACAACGATCCGTGAGTTCTGGTCTGCCAACGAAGCGGCCATACGCCGTCAGCAGAGTGCGGCTGCCCCCGCACTCGAGATGCTCGCCGAGGAGGTCGCTTGAAGTTTGCCCTTGTCAATCCGCGCTGGAGCTTTGAGGGCTCAACCTATTTCGGCTGTCCGGATGCCCATTTTCCATTGGAACTGCTCTCGGCCCGCGAGATGCTGCGGTCGGCTGGGCAGGAGGTTCTGCTCGTCGATGCGCTGATGGAAGGGCTGTCGCCGGAGCAGGTGCGCGAACGGCTGGAGGTTTTCGATGAAGATTTTCTGGTTATTCCTTCCGCGCCTTCGTACCTCTTTTGGCGCTGTCCACAGCCGGAGCTGCGGGTACCGAAGCAGTGGTTTGCAGCCCTCGGCCGGCGCTCCACTAAAGTAATCATCGGTCCGCATGGCTCGGCTACGCCTCTGGCCACGTTGGAGAAGACGGGAGCCGATATTGTATTGCGCGGCGAGCCGGACCAGACCTTGCCCCAGCTCGCAAATACCCCCTGGGAGATGGTAGCCGGCTGCTGCTGGCGCGACCGCAACGGCACCGTGCGGCTTGGTCAGGGACTGGGCACCACCGACATGCGCCTGCTCGGTCCGCTCGACTACAGCGACTACCCTGTCGAGCGCCACAGTCACAAGCACCACATCTTCCCCGGCAACGGGGCCGACCACCTCACGCTGGGCGCCGAAGTTGAGTTTGCACGCGGCTGTCCGTGGTCCTGCTCCTTCTGTAACAAGACCCTGTTTCGCAACAAGTACCGTGAACGTGAGTTGAGTTCCGTGCTCTCCGAGATCGACCAGCTAATTGCCCGCGGCGTCGATTACATCTATTTCATCGACGAGATCTTCGGTGTCGGCAAGCAGGTGCACACCTTGTTGGAAGAGATCGCCAAACGTCCTATTTCCATAGGTTTCCAGTCCAGAATCGATCTGTGGGATGAAGCCGGCATGGACCTCCTCGGGCGCGCCCACTGTGTCTCCTTCGAGTGCGGCGTGGAATCCATCACCGCTGAAGGCCGCGACGAGATGAACAAGAATTGCCGCATGTCCACGGACCGCATCGGTGAGCTGCTGATCTATGCCCGTGGGCGCATTCCCTGGGTGCAGGCCAACCTGATCAAAACCCAGAAGGATGATCCGGCACTGGTAGCGGCCTGGCAGACCCGCATGAAGGCGGCGGGCGTCTGGGTCTCGGAACCCGTACCCATGTTCCCCTTCCCGGGCAGTCCGCAGTACGTTGAAACCTTTGGTGCCCAGCCGGACGAGTCCGCGTGGGAGCGGGCTCACTCGTTCTACCTTGACATCTTCGCGGACAAGGGTTTCAGCGACATTCAGGCAGAGCACCCGCTCACATTGGCCGAGTTGGAGGCCGGAAACCTTCAGGATTTGGCATGCGTTTCCTGATGACCACCGACACCATCGGCGGCGTTTGGACCTTTACCAACCAACTCTCGAGTGCTCTGCTGGCACAGGATCACGCGGTAGCGCTGATGAGCTTCGGGCGGCTACCCTCCGACGAGCAGAGCGACTGGGCTGCCGGACAGCAAGCGGCTTACCCGGATCAATTTCAGTACACCCCATCGACGGTACCGCTCGAATGGTCGCAAGAGAATGGACGATCCCTGTCCGAGGGGGAACCCGCGCTGGCCAAGGTCGCGGAACAGTTCAAACCCGACCTGCTGTTTGCCAACCAGTTCTGCTTCGGGGCGACTGCTCTGGACCTACCCAGGATCGTTGTGGCGCACAGCGATGTGCTCAGCTGGGCTCGAGCCTGCCAACTCGCCGCGCTGACCCCAACGCCATGGCTGGCCCACTACAAGACGCTTGTGCAGGCTGGCCTCTCGCGGGCAGATGCGGTTGCCGCCCCAACGCAAGCCGTGCTGCAGGATCTGTCCTTGGACTTCACATTGCCGCGCGGCGGGATGGTGATTGCAAATGGACGCGATCTACCCACACCTCCAGCCAAGCCATTGAAACAGCTGCAAGCGATCTGCGCGGGCCGGCTTTGGGACGCCGCAAAAGGACTCGATCTGTTGGAAAACTGCGATCTACCCTTACCCATTCTGGTCGCAGGCGAGACGCAGTTTGGTGACGAGCCGGAGCGCGCACTGCCCTCCAATGTTCGGCTCTTGGGCGCGCTTCCGGCCGCTGAACTGCAGAATCGCTTTCTCGAGAGCGCCATCTATCTCTGCACCTCGCGTTATGAGCCTTTCGGGCTCGCACCGCTCGAGGCGGCCCTCTGCGGCTGCGCGATCGTCGCGCGCGACCTGCCCTCGCTGCGGGAGGTTTGGGGCGATGACGCACTCTACTTCCGCAATGCGGCCGGGCTTACCACGCAGGTTCGCCGCTTGGTGGAAAATGAAGCGGCGCGGACAATGCTGCAGGAACGAGCCGGACGACGGGCAGCGACATTTACCGTAAAACGGATGACGGAGGCGTATCTGACGCTGGCTGAATCCGTTCTCGACAACCGCAAAGGCGGCCATGTCGGTTAGCTATCGCATCGCGTACCTGTCGCACACACTGCGTTCGGATTGGAACAACGGCAATGCGCACTTCCTGCGCGGGCTGTTGGACAACCTCCGCATGCTCGGCCACGAGGTCACCGCCTTTGAGCCGGCTGAGGAGTGGTCGATCCAAAACCTGTGGGCGGAACCGGACGGTGAGGCCTCGCTGCGACAGTACAGCGCGCTTTACCCCGACCTTCACATAGCGACCTATGACGGTGCGCAGGCTGCCGAGGCCACAGCCTGGCGCGAACGCCTGCGCGGGATGGACGTGGTCATCCTGCACGAGTGGAACCCGCCGGCGCTGGGGCACACGCTGCTTGGCCTGCGCGCGGAACTTGGGTTCAAGCTGTTATTCCACGACACGCATCATCGCGCATCGTCATCGCCGGAGAGCCTTCGGCTATTCGGAATCGACCGGTTTGACGGTGTACTGGCCTTCGGTGAGGCACTGCGCACGATCTATCGCGAGCGGTTCGGCATCCCGCAGGTGTGGACGCTGCATGAGGCCGCCGATACCCGGCTCTTCCACCCCCTTCCGGCGACCGAACGCGAGCAGGATGCCGCGTGGATCGGTAACTGGGGCGATGACGAGCGCTCCGCGGAGATCCGCGAGTACCTGCTCAGCCCTGCCGCTCAGCTGCGGCAGTACCGGTTCACAATCTATGGCGTGCGCTACCCAGTGCAAGGTGTTGAGGCACTGAACGACGCCGGGGTGCGGTATGGCGGTTACCTGCCCAATCTCAAGGCACCGCGGGTGTACGCACAGTCAGGGCTCACCGTGCATGTGCCGCGCCAACAGTACAGCGGCGCCATGAAGGGCATACCGACGATCCGGGTCTTTGAAGCGCTTGCCTGTGGCATTCCCCTGCTCTCCGCGCCCTGGGAGGACACGGAGGGGTTGTTCCGCGAGGGCGATCTTCGCTTCGTGCACTCGGGTGCGGCGATGCGCACAGCGATGGTGGAACTGCTCGGGGACCCGGAGCTTGCGGCCGCGCAGGCGGCCCGCGGCCTTGAAACCGTGCTCACGCATCACACCTGCCGGCATCGCGCCGAGCAGGTAACCTCAATCCTGGAGGAGCTACTTCGTTGATTCCAGAGGAGCTGTTTCATTGAGAATCTTCGCTTTCGGCTCGAGCATTGTCTCGTCGTACTGGAACGGTGCCGCCACCTATTACCGCGGTTGCTACAAATACCTTGCGCGCCTGGGCTACGACATCACCTTCGCCGAACCAGATGCCTACAAGCGCCAGGAGCATCGCGACTCCGATGATTTCAGCTCTGTGACCTCACTGGTGTACCAGCCGGCGGCGAACGATGGCGGCCAGGATCTCAACCGCATGCTCGCGCAAGCAGCAGGCTACGACATCGTGGTAAAGCACTCCGGCATAGGCTGCGATGATGCCGAACTGGAGCGCCGCGTTCCGGCGGAGTGCTCCGGCACCCGCGGCCAGGGAGCAGGTGCCATGACCTTCATTTGGGACGTGGATGCGCCCGCGACCATTCACCGCATGCGCGCGGACGCCAACGATGCATTACGGCACGCGACCCCGGGCTATGACGCGATCCTTACCTATGGCGGAGGCCCCTTGGCCTACGCGGGCTTTGCCGAGTTCGGTGCCCGTGCCTACTACAGCATGTACAACGGCCTCGATCCGGAGACACACTTTCCCGTGCCGCCCGACCCCGCGTTGGCCTGCGATGTCGTGTTTCTGGGCAACCGGCTACCGGACCGGGAGGCCCGTGTCGAAGAACTGTTTCTCCGCGCGGCAGCCCTCGCCCCCCACGCCAGCTTTATCCTCGGCGGCGAGGGCTGGGGAGACAAACGTATGCCGCCAAACGTCCGCTGGCTGGGGCATGTGCCGACGGCGGATCACAACCGCGTGAACTGCTCGGCGAGCATGGTTCTCAACATTAACCGCGCATCCATGGCGGAGTTCGGCTTTTCGCCGCCGACCCGGGTCTTCGAGGTCTCCGGCGCTGGTACCTGCCTGCTTTGCGATGACTGGCCGGGCATCGCCGATTGCTTCGAGCCCCATTCTGGAGCCGGCCAGGAGATTCTTGTCGTGCGCTCGGCCGAGGATGTCGTCGCCGCGCTGACTCGCTACGACCTCTCCGCCCGGCAACGGATCGGAGCGGCCTTCCATGCGCGCGGTCTGGCTGACCACACCTACGCGCAACGGGCGGCACAGGCGGACTACGCCTTCCGCGAATGCCTCGCCCGGCGACGGGGCAAGCTGCCTGCCCAGACACACGCCCCCGCGACCATGGCCGACTGGCGCGAGGTCCAGGGCTGGCGACGAGCTGCTGACGGTACACTGCTGGTCCCATCCACTCCGGCAGGCGAACCCGCATGAAAATCGTGCTCTATGGCCTGACGATCACCTCATCCTGGGGCAATGGCCATGCAACCACGTACCGCTCCCTGTGCAAGGCGCTAGCCGCGCGTGGGCACCGGGTCGTCTTTGTCGAAAAAGATGTGGAGTGGTACCGCAGTAACCGCGATCTGCCGAAGCCCTCCTACTGCGAGGTGCGGCTCTATGCGGACTGGAGTGCCGAGTCCAAGGCACTCCTAGAGCTCAGTCGTGATGCCGATGCCGTTGTGGTGGGCTCGTATTTTCCGGACGCCATCGCCGCCACCAAGGCTTTGTTTACAGCGGATTTTGGGCCGGTACTGTTTTATGACATCGACACCCCGATCACCCTCGCCGCTCTTCGCGAACACGGGGGCACGGCCTACCTCCAGGCCGGGTTGATCCCCCACTATGCGGCTTACCTGAGCTTCACCGGTGGGCCTGCCCTGCACGAGATTGAGATGAAGTTCAAGTCACCCCGTGCTGTGGCCTTTTACTGCTCGGTCGACCCTGATCTGCATAGGCCGACTCCGGTTAAGCCGGAGTTCACCTGTGCGCTCAGCTATCTAGGTACCTATGCCGCCGATCGCCAACCGAAGCTCATGCATTTGTTGAATGATGCTGCGGGACTACGTCCAGCAGAACGGTTTATCGTAGCCGGCCCGCAGTATCCAACCGACGTGGCCTGGGCCGGCAACGTGGAACGTATCGTCCATCTTTCTCCGCCCGAGCACCCGGCCTTCTACTCTTCTTCGCGCTTCACCCTGAATCTCACCCGCGACGATATGGTAGCGGCAGGCTACTCCCCTTCCGTGCGGCTCTTTGAGGCATCCGCCTGCGGTGCGGCGATCCTCTCCGACTCCTGGCCGGGTATGGAGGAGTTCCTCACACCCGGCTCAGAAATCCTGCTTCCAAGCCACGCGGGAGAGGTTGCGACGATTCTGCGTGATCTTCCTGAGACCGAGCGGCTTGCGGTAGGCCGACGCGCCCGCGAGCGGGTGCTCGCCGAGCACACCTCCGCCCACCGTGCCCAGCAATTTGAAGCGATCGTGGCCGGGTGTACGTAGAAGAGACTGAAGCTGATTGCCAAGTCAGCGCCTGGTTACGAGACTTGAGCAAGTTACCTGAAGGTAGACAGCGCCTTCGCAGTTTTTCTGTTATACCCCAAGGAAATCTGCGGTTCGCCTCCCTGCACACCCATAGACAACGTGCTCTCGGATGCTCAGAGCTATCTTGATTTGTCATTCCGCAGGGATCTGCTCTTCTTTGAAGGGCAAGGGCAGATGACTGAACAGATCCGTATCTTTTCGTGGCCGAAGGCGCAGATTCCCTACGGGAATGACAACAAGAAAAACAAATGCAATTTGTGGCTGAAGGCGACTCGCCATAGCGGTCTGGAAATTCCTATTACGCCGTTTCGAGCTGCGCCGTCATCAGCAACTCCTCCAGCGAGTCAAGGCAAAGCTCCGGATCTTCCGCCTCCAGTTCGAGGCGTGAGAAGATTCCCGTCGCCACCGCCACAACCTCCAGCCCGTTCTCATGGGCAGCTTGGATGTCAGCCGGCGTATCGCCCATGACACACACCGCGCCCGCGCTGCCGATGTGGGTGCGGAGCTTGCCCAGGGCGGCCCTGAAGACGTCGGCACGCGTCTCCAGACCGTCACTGTAGCCTCCCAGTTGAAAGCACTCCCGCAGACCGCATCGCTCCAACTTGGCCTCCCCGATGCGGGCGAGGTTTCCAGTGGCCGTCGAGAGCACCGCTCCGCGAGAGCGCAGATGCTCCAAGACCTCGCGGGTCCCGGCGAGCACATCGATGCGGAACCCCTCCCGATTTGCCTCTACCTCGGCACCCATGCGCGTATGGATCTCGGGCATCCGCGGTCGCCAGGCAGCCTCGGCTACCCCACCCAGGGCAAACGCATCGCGCAAAATGCCTTCATCGGTGTTGCCATGCGTCACCACACCATGGAGGTTCAGCGGCCGGCCGGCGACCGCCGTCAGCGCATTGCAAAAGGCAAAATAATGAACCGCGTCCCTGCAGTTCAGCAGCGTGCCGTCGATATCAAAAAGGTAGCCATCAAAGGCGTCCCAGGGCCGGGAGAGCGTAGAGTTCAGGGGCATCCCCTTCAGGCTAGCAGTTCGCCCCGCCGCCGCGCTGCGGGTCGTGCTGCCACCTCGATTAACTCCTCGCGAACGCATCTCAGCAGGCCGCCCCAATCACCGGGATCGGTCTGTCGCAACAGCCGCAGCGACGGATACCAGGGAGAATCGGCGCGGCGGCTCATCCAGCGCCAGTCCGCACGGTGCTGCAGCAACAACCGGCACGGCACACCCAGAGCTCCGGCGAGGTGCGCCGCTAGGGTATCCACCGTGAGGATGAGATCCATCTGCTGGATCACGGCTGCGAGCCGCGGTATACCGTCCCCGCACTCATGTACGCTTCGCCAGGAAGCATCCACACTTTGCCGGGCAACGTGTTCTGCCTCGAGGCTCCAGAACTCCACGCCGTCGACGTCTGCAATGCTGCGCAGGAGTTCGGAGGGTATCGAGCGCGATGGATTCCAATGCCCCGCCGTCCAGACAAGGCCTACCCGCAGCTTGCCTCGCTCGCCAACCACAGCTGCCGCCTCCGCTCGCAGTGTGTTCGGGAGCTTGAGGTAGCCCTCGGTGGGTGCGAGATCCGCCGTGCTGACGCGCAGCAGGTAGGGCAGCTCCATGACCTCAAGCTGCACGTCCCAACCCGGCGATTGCGCCGGAGCCCCCTCGCCCCAGGTGATGACCTCACCCATGCCCTCGAAGTACGGTGCGAGTTCCAGAAGACGCGGGGGTACTTCGACGATCAGGTGTGAAGCGATAGCCCCGAGACGAGGCAGAAAGCGAAACATCTGCACGGCATCTCCAAAGCCGTGCAGGCTGCGCACGATGACGCGCTTACCTCGGAGATCTTCCCCCTGCCAAAAACGATGCGGATCCGCCGCGCCACGCTGCCGAATGGCGTCACTCTCACGCCAGGCAGCGAGGAAATCACCGGAAAGCATATGCCCCAGCCAACGATTGCCGGCACAGCGATCGGGCTCTACCCCCCGCCGCTCGGCTTCGTCGAGCAGCGGCAGAGCGGCGGCGAAGTCGTCCTCTGCCATGGCAGCCTCCGCGCGCTGGATGAGGATCTCCGGTGAGAATGCGGCACTCCCCTCCACCTGCGTTGGGGAGCTCGCCACTACGCGGTACCCTCGGCGGCCCCGGCGGCCGGGTACACCGCATGCGGGCCGTCGGGCGGAATGGCGACCGGTTTCCAGCGGCACACGTAGACCTCCTCCTCCGGCTGCGACTCGATCGCAAAGCCGGCAGAGCGCAGCATGGCCTCGGTACATGCACGGTTCGGCACCCACCAGTTGGTCTCGTCGTGCGAGTAGCGGTGCTCGATGAAGTGCATCTTAGGGTAGCCGGGTTCATCGAACGGCGCAGGGGCGGTGAACTCATAGTCGTCGGCAACCTCGGCCAGCTCCCGGCTGCCGCGCTGCATACTCTGGAACAGCAGCAGATCCTTCGCGACATGCTCGTGGATGAGATCGAGGGCCAGCAGCGGATGACGCAGGTGATAGAGTACGCCCATAAAGATCACCAGGTCGAACGTCTCACCTAGCCGGGCGATATCCCAGACGGGCATCTGGCGAAACTCCACATCCAACCCGTTCACCTCGGCAGCGAAGCGGGCCTGCTTCAAATACCCTGTATCGGTGTCGATGCCGAGCACCCGCGCGGCACCGCGGCGCTTCATTTCAAAGGCATAGAAACCCCCATTACAGCCGATATCGAGCACGCTCTTGCCGGTCAGATCGGCCGGCAGGGCGTGGCGAAAGCGGTCGAACTTCACCTCGGGGTAGTTGCCGAGAAAGTGGTCGGGGGCGGTCTCGATGCCACGCAGCCGCAAATTATGAAACCAGGGTCCGAGCTCTTGGATCCGCCCCTGCAGTGCAGCATCTGAAAGCCCGGCGACGCCCGTGCCGGGCACTTCAGCCTTTCGTAGTTGCGCTTCCGATGGTTGCGCTTCCGATAGTTGTGCTTCCGATGGTTGCGTTTTCGATGGTTGCGTTTCGATCATGCTCCCCAGTCTTCTCTGTTGATGTTGTGTCTCTTGGCTGCCCAGACTCCATGGGCGGCAGCGATCCCTGCGCCAGCAGCCTCACCGCCGCACGATACCCATGCAGTGTACCGACGTCAACATACCCCTGCCCCTCGCGGATGCCGCGAGCGAAGCCGCCCTCCGCAAGCCATGCATTTACCAGCGTGCCGATATACTCATCCCGCCGCTCCGGCCGGCACCACAATGCATGGAGCTCGTGCAGCACGGTGCCGGGCATCTTGATGGCACCCCAGATCCAGTGGGTCGCGGGGTTCATCTGCTTGACCTCGATCGCCTGCACGACCCCCTGCTCGTCCGTCACAACCGCATCGAAGAGCTCCGGGCGATCCACTGGAAACAGCAAGAACGAAAGGCAGTCCTCCGGCAACGCGCTCAGACCATCCTCGGGCGACCACACGGTATCGGGCAGGCCGATGACCACTGATTCATCAGGATGGATCAGCGGCAGCGCCCGAAAGATCGCATCGCACAGGCCGCCCGGCTGCGGCTGCACCACATAGGCGATGTCCGCGCCCCAGAGTCGCGAGCCGTAGTACTCAAGGATATCGGTCTTGCCCGGAGAGATGACGAAGCAGAGCTTGTCGGCCCCACCGCGAATCATGCGTTCGACAAGATATTCACTCACGGCACGCGGCCGCTCGTCGCCGTTTTCAACGCGGCTGCCGACCGGCAGAAGCTCCTTGGAAAAGGCCAACGGTTGAATGCGGCTGCCCGCACCCGCTGCTGGAATGATGCCCCACATACCTGCGCGTCGTCTCCTGTGGCTCATGCGCTTGCGTTATGCGCCTGCCGCTAGCACTGGGATGCGCGTTTTCAGCGCGGCGAGTGCCCCTTCCAGGTCACGCACACGGCAGTCGGCCGTATGCTCCCGCAGCACCCGCGCCTGGGCGGCTTCGGCAACCCGTCGCAGTTCGGTGTCGGACAAAGACAGCGTGCGGAGCACGTCTTCCGCCGTGTCGACCCGCAGGATCTCCTCGCCGGGCGTAAAGAATTCGTTGAGGCCCTCCCAGCCGTCGGAGAGCAGTGGTACACCGCACGCCGCCGCCTCAAATAACCGCCCCGAGGGGCAAAAGCCGTACTCCGCCATGGCCCGCCGCGTGACGTTCAGCGTGGCGCGGCCGGAGCAGAAGAAGGCCGGATGCTGCGCCGGTTCCAGGTGCCCTGTAAAGACAATGTTGTCTGTCCAGGGAAAGCCCTCAGGGTACTGCGCCCCGCCAATCAGGAAGCGGTCGCCGCGGCTCCGCCGTGCCGGTTCGATAAAGAGCCGCTCCAGCGTGGCTTGGCGATCCTCCGCATAGGTACCGAGATACGAAAGCTGCGCGCGAAAGGCATCGACGGGCGGCACCGGATGGTGCGCCTCGGGGTTGACTGAACCATAGAGCGGTGCCACGGCTCGGGCACCCAACCGCGTCTGTAACTCGTCCAATGCCCGGCCGCCTGTGTAGCTCAAAACAAGATCGAAACCACCCAGTCCCTCCGGGGGCAGATAACCGATCTCCGCGCCGGTACGCAGGCTGTTCAGCGTGACGGGCGTATCCATGTCGTAGAAGGCTCGTATCCCCCTGCCCGCGCCCTCCAGCACCAGCTGCGAGGCCGCCGGACCATCCGGGCAGTAGCTTGTCACCAGGGCAAGATCGGCCTCGCGCAGCGCACGCTCGGCCTCCGCGCGTACCTCAGCAAAAATGCGGTACAGCCGCAGCGAACCGCCGGCCGGCAGCGATACAAGGTCGCGTGTGTCGGCGTAATACGGCATATCCTTCTCGAAGAAGGTAACGCTGTACCCGCGCCGCAGCATCGCGCTGATAAGGGACCGCCAAAGCGTCGCATGGCCGTTTCCCCACGAGGAGGAAACCGTTAAGCCGAAGATCACAACCCGCATGCTGGCCTCAACAGATCGACTGCCGGCGACTCACGCGCCGTTAGGTCAGCATACGCAGCATCTATTTAGCTTGTTCTTCTGCTAAAACCACTTGCATTGATCGCTGAGGATCCCTCACGAGAGCCTTTGCCCTTCGTTTCAACTCCTGCACAGGCACTCCCAACGGCGATCTTTGGTCACTGCACCGTGCCGCTTCGTACAATCGGGTACATGAGGCACGTTCGCTGGGTGGCCGCGACTGTTGTGCTGTCCGCTGTGCTCTCGCCAGCCGGGACCGTGCCGGCACAGACAGCACAATCCGGGGTAGCGGCCCCGCCGTTAGCGCCAAGTGAATCAACGAGGGCGGCGACGGCCGGCGTTCTCGATCGAGCGCGCGCGCAGCTCAACAGCAATCACCCCGGGATGGCCGAGGCGCTGGTGCGCCAGGATCTCGTCACCGATCCGCAATCTGCCGAAGCACATTTTCTGCTGGGCTTCATCCTCTTTCGCGAGATACAGGCCGAAGGCACCGAAACCGGCGACGCCTCCGGCAGCCGCGTTCAACCCGCCTTTGCCAAGTTGCGCGATGAGAAAGCCAGGGAGTCCCTCGCGCAGTACACACTCGGAGCCGGTCTGCATGTGCCCAGCGCCTTCGATCTGAAAATCGTAGCGCTCGATTACGTCCTGCTCGGGGACTATAACGACGCAAATAAGTGGCTGGATAAGTCACTGGCCTGGAATCCAGCCGATGACCAAAGCTGGTACTACCTGGGCCGCATCAAGTACAAGGAAGCCGACTACCACGCAGCCGTAGACGCCTTTCTTCATGCTCTTACCCTAAGTGCCCACAACATCGCGGCGGAGGACAATCTTGGCCTGGCCTACGGCGAGTTAGGCCAGAATGACGCTGCCGAGAATGCCTACAAGAATGCGCTAGCTTGGGCCGAGGAGGCGCATGCCCGCAACAACGGACCATGGTTGGACCTGGGTAGTCTGTTGCTGAAACAACAGCAGACCGTTGAAGCACTTCCCTACCTCAAACGAGCCGCAGAGATGAACGCCAACGATGTGCGTCCGCGCGAGAAGCTGGCCGAGGCTTATAAGACCCTCGGACGGTGGACGGAGGTGCAGACAGAACTGGAGGCGGCCGTACAGCTTGCGCCGGACGAGGCTTCGCTGCACTTCTTGCTGGGCCAGGCCTACCAAAAGAACGGCCAACCGGAGAAGGCACGCGTGCAATTTGATCGCACTGCGGCCCTGCATGCGCACGGGGCTACTGCGGCGGGTGACCCTCCGAACCGCTGACAGGAGTTTGAGCTTTCGATGCATTGTCTTTGACATCGAAGACCTCTTGGGCTCGCGCCGCTGTGTTCTGACGTGCGGCAGCCTCGAGTTTGCTGTAGGCCGCCATCTCCGCCGCTGCACCCTGCGCATTCCCCGTTGCCTTATAGGCACGAGCCAAAAAGAAGTGCGCGGTCTGGTCCGTCGGGTCCTTGCTCAAAACCCCTTTCAGATCGGCGATCGCATCCGGGTAACGATCCAACCGAACCAGGGCCTCACCGCGGTAGACCTGGGCCTGCTGCATGCCCGGGCAAAGCTTCAACGCTTTCTCGACTTCGTCCAGCGCGGGTTGGAGCTGCTGTTGCTTAAGCAAGATATCCCCGATATCGGCGTGCGCCTCGCAATTCGCAGGATCGTTCGCGAGTTCGCTGCGGAACTCCTGCAAAGCCGGTTCCCAGGCAGAGGTCTGCCAGTACACCATGCCCAGCCGAAGGTGGGTGCCCGGCTGATTCGGCGCGATCTGCACCGCCTTGCGGTACTCCAGCAGCGCGCCGTCATAATTCTTCATGTCCTCCATCATCTGGCCGGACATCTCATGCACGAGCACGGAGTTCGGGTCGATGCTGTTCATACGCGTCAGCGCTTCTTCTGAGAACTGCATATAAACCTGACCGAGCAGGTACCAGACCTCCTGGTTGTTCGGCTCGCGTTTTGCCAGGCGGCTTAGGTGTTGCGAAGCTGGTTCCAGATCCTTGGTGCGCATCAGGGTGCGTGCCAGCAGAAGTTCTGCATGGGCGTCATTGGGATTGGCTTTGAGCGCCGTTTCGAGCGCAGGACGCGCCTTGGTCATGTCCCCCATCTCGTAATAGGCAATGCCCAACAACGGTGCCCACGAGGGCAAACCGGGGTCAATCTCCCGGCCACGCTGCAGCACCTCAACCGCTTCGCTGTACTGCCGCGTCTGCTCGTACAACATGCCCAGGTTGTTGTAGGCCGGGGCTAGACGGGGCGCGGTTCCGATGAGTTCCTTGTACTTGGCGATCGCGGTAACGAGATCACCACTCGCCTGCGCCGCTTTGGCCTCGGCATAAAGTGTGCCGACCTCCTCGCCGCGCTGCGCGGCCACGGTGGGCGCAAGAACCGCGCTGCACAGCAGCAGCATGGCCCCGATCCGGGCAGGCTTGTTCCTGCAAAGCCGACCCCCTCGATGCCCCTGCCTTCCCGAAGACTTAGCCCGATGAAACATGCGTAGGACCTCTCGTATCACGTTAACGCCTCCAACGCATACCTTGCATGGGGCCCGTTTCGGCATCTCCCGTCTGCCTTTTCATACCCGGGTCATTGCTTTCCAAAAAATACCTTTCCTCAACTCACCGAGGCGCTCCGAAGGATGGTGGTTCGTCGCCCTTCCCTGTTCCCCATGTCTTGCTGGGTGAGTCACTCAGATCGAAATTCAACCTTCCACCTTGCAGGGCAAAGGTCTCCGGTAACCAGGTCTTAGAGCTCACTTGACCATTGACCGTAAGCCCGCGCACGTAGGAGTTGCCAGGTGCGGCGTCTCTGGCTTGAATGGTCAGATCGCCCCCAGTCCGGTGAACTGTGATCCGCGGAAACGTGGGACTCGCCAGAACAAATTCGGCCCGCCCCGGTATCTCCGGGTACAAACCCATGCAGGCGAAGACGGCCCAGGAGGACATCTCTCCCAAATCGTCATTGCCGGGAATGCCGTCGGGTGCATTCTTCCATAGCGTGTTCAGCACCTGCCGCACCAGCTGCTGCGTCTTCCAGGGCTGCCCGGCAAAGTCATATAACCAGGGCGTTTCAATCGAAGGTTCGTTGTTGAGCTCGGCATGCAGGGGGCCGGCTTTGGTCACCGCCGGTGCGCCCTTCTCGTCGTAGAAGAAACGGTCCAACCGCGCACTCGCCTTTTCGCGGCCGCCCATCTGTTCAAACAGACCCGCCACGTTAAACGGAACCATCCAGACATACTGGGCCGCGGTCCCTTCGACAAAACCCGCACCCGTTGCCGGTGTAAACGCTTTGCGGGTTTGGTCGTTATCGCTATCGGCATCCTGTTCCACAGGCGGCCAGGTACCATCGGCGTTGCGATCCATGAAGTAGCCGCCATCGGGTGCCGCGTTCGGGTTCCATATGTTTTTCCAGTACTGCGCTCTCGCCAGAAATCGCTGCTGAACGTCACCATTTCCCAGATGGCCGGCCAGTGCAGAGATGCCAAAGTCGGCGGTGGCGTCCTCCAGCGTATCCGCGGCCGCGCCCCATGCCGGCGCTCCGAGCGGGATGTAATGCAGCTTCAAGTATTGATCCAGCCCAGGACGTTCGCCGGCACACTCCACCGGACAGCCATCATGGCTGAGGTCTTCTTTCGTCGGCACCTCCGCCGCGTGGACCAGGGAGGCCAGAGCGGCCGTCGCATCGAAACGGCGTCCACCGAAGGCCCAGATATCCGCGACAGCCGGGGCGGCCGGATCGCCATTCATTACATGGGTCGCGCCGCCCAGATGCGTCCAGCGGTCCCATCGGCCACCGTCCTGCTGTGACTGATTCATCAGGCTCTGCGCGATATCGCTGCCGGTATCAGGATCCAGCCACGTTACGAGTTGAAGCTGAGAGCGGTACACATCCCATCCCGAAAAATTGGCGTACTGCACCGTCTGCCCGCCTGCCACGGCATGGGCCTTACCATCCATGCCGCGGTACTGCCCATTGCTGTCACTGTAGGTCGTGGGTGTTTGTAGGGAATGGTAGAGCGCCGTGGTGAATACCGTTCGCTGCTCCGGTGTTCCGCCATCGATCTCTATCTGGTTGAGCCTCCTGTTCCAGGCGGCTCTCGCCTTTGCCGCAACCGCCTCATAGGTAGTCGTCGCATTGCTTTCCGCATCAAGATTCTGGAGCGCGTTGGCTTCGCTCACATACGAGATGCCCACACGAACACGCACGTCCGCACCCTGTCCGAAGCCCAGCCAAACGCCTGAGCCATGGCCTGCCTGCGGAAAGCCTGTCGGCCCAAAGCCCGTACCACCCTCCGCGCTCGTCGCGCGGGGCATCAGTGCGCTGTCCTTCCAGGCACCTGTTTCCGTGGCGGCGCGGTCGAACTTCGCGACGAAGTACAGCGTGTAATACGCACGCCGGTCTTCCTTATCGATGTAGCCGCAAAAGTTTCCACTCGTGACAGATCCTGAAACGGTTCCGGTGGCCGGATCGACGCGTGTCGCCGCCGCCGTCGAACCCACCTCTGAATCCGAGGTCCGGATGAGCACACGCGCGGCTTTATCCGCCGGGAAATGAAACGAGGCTAAGCCGATACGCGTTCCGGCCGACAAACGCACGTCGACACCGTTGCCCAGGTGCACCTGATAGGAGCCAGGTTCGGCCCTCTCGTCAGCATGTTTGAACGCGGACGTGTAGCTATTGCGAAAGTCCTGCGATGGCGAAACCGCCACCGCCTCCGTCACTGGCATAAACGGCACATCTCCGGAACCGCCCGCGCAGCCCCAGCCCTCCACGTTGGTCAAGCTGAAACCCCGCAGCGCCTTGGCGCGGTACTCATAACCGCTCGGAGCAGCGATCATCCGTTTGGTATTGATCGGCGTTGCTTCGGGGCTGAACTGCACCATGCCGAAGGGTGTTGTGGCTCCGGGGAAAACATTGCCCCCATTGGCCGTCCCAATGAAGGGATTGACCTCGGCGGCGCGGTCAGTCTCCGCGCGCATCGGGGAAGCCGGCATCAAGTAGCCGGCGATGGCGAGGCAACATATCAAGGGTATGCGAGCGGTTTGCCATTTCATGCTATCGCGAAGCCATCCTATCTGAGAGAGTTAGGGCCTAGTCAGGGCCTAGATAGCGCCATGGGTCAAACACCGGCCTGCGACGTCATCGCAAACGTGAGTGTGCCGCCAGCCGTTAATTCGTCATGACTTATCGTCGTTCCTGTACGGCGCGCTCCATTGAGGGTGATATTCCGCACATAGACGTTCTCTGTTGAGTTCGCGGGCGCTTCCACCACCAGCGTCTTGCGATTGGGCAGGTGCACCGTCGCCCGCCGAAACAGCGGACTGCCCAAGGTGTACTCCGGGATGCCGGGACATACCTGATAAACCCCCAACGCGCTCAGGATGTACCACGCCGCCATCGAGCCGGTATCTTCATCGCCGGCAAAGCTATCCGGGGAGTACAGCTCAGCCATCACACGCCGCGCCCAGAACTGCAGGCGATCTGGCCGGCCCGCCTGCGCGAACAGGTACAACAGATGATGCGACGGTTGGTTGGAATGGGCGTACTGGCCAAAGGGCACAGCGGCCATCTCGGACATCTCGTGTATCTCATCGCCGTACACCCCCACTTCGAAGATAGGCGGGGTCGCGAGCATCGTCTCAAGCGCATCCGCAGCGGCGGTTTTACCGCCGATCGCCTCGATCAGCTCCGGAATGGCGTGCGGCGCATCCCAGCGATGCTGCCAAGCCGAGCCCTCTTCATACGGGCTGCCCCAGGCAAACTGCTCGAATGGGGTAAGCCAAGTGCCATCAGCATTTTTGCCGCGAAAAAAACCGATCTTCTCGTCGTACACATTCTTCCAGTAGGCAGACCGGCGCATAAAGCTGTTGTATTCCTCGCCCTTACCCAGTGCCTTCGCAATCTGCGCGATGCAGAAGTCGCCGTAGGCGGCGTCAGCCGTTTCGACCACCGATTGCACAATCTTGTCGCAGGGTACGTAGTGCGACTTCATGTACTCCGCAACGCCCACGCGGCCATGACCCTTGTTCGGATCGCCCGGCTCCGTTGCATGCTTCGTCAGGCCGGTAAAGACCGCCTCGCGATCGAAACTCCCAATATTCTTCACAATCGCATCGGCAAAGAGCGAATCGATAAGACTGCCGGACATGCAGGCACGGTAACCCGGGGCAGGAAACTGTGGAAACCATCCACCCTCCCGATAGGCATTGATCCAGGCTTGCAGAATCTCACTAAGCCTTTCTGGAAACAGGACGGTCATCAGCGGGTACCAGGCACGGTACACATCCCAGTAGCCATGGTCGGCATACATGACGCCGGGCTCGACCTTGCCGTTGAAACAGCTGTAGTGGTGGACGCCCGTCCCTGAAAATCCGGCACCCTGCGATCCAGCATTCTTTGCTCCGGCACCCTGCGGAACCGGTTCATGGAACGTTCGCGGAAACAGCAGAACGCGATACAGGCAGGAGTAAAAGGTGCGGGACTGCTCAGGGGTTGCACCTTCGATCACAATGCGCCCCAACAGCTCATTCCACTGATCCCTCGCGCGCTGTTTCAGCGTAGCGAGGGAGTTGGTGCCGATCTCATTGCTCAGGTTATAGGAGGCCTGGTCAAAGGAGATAAATGAGGTCGCTATGCGGGCTTCTAATTTGCGGCCCCCCTTGAAGTACACCGATAGGACCTGCCGGTCCGCTCCGTTACGATCCTTGTGGTGCTCAAGGTCGAAGCTCTCCCATGCTTCGGGAAATTCCACCACATAGTACGTTGCAAAGTTCGGCGGCGTTCCGCCGGAGGTCTGGTTTGAAGCGAACTGGATGCGGCGAGTGTCTTTGTGCTGTATCACCTCGCCCGCCAGACTTGGGATATCGATGATAAGTCCAGGCGTTTGCAGCGCTGTCTCTGCTGCGGGCGCGTCATATGTTGCCGCGAGCACGCAGCCGCGTTCCGTGGGAACCAATTCAATTTTGGCGCGGTAACGAAGCAAGTACATCTGCAGCGAATAGGGCGAGAGCTGTACCTCTTGGGCAATATACGACGACGCGCGGGAGGCCGCGTCCGCGTGCACCTTGCCTGCCACCGGCAGGAACGTCGCAAAGCCGTAATCGTAGAGCCAGGGGCTGAGCTGATGGGTGCACCGGAAACCCTGCATGCGTTGCTTCCACGGCTGAAACATCCATGGGGTGCCCGCGTCCGTTTGTATCGTCCAATGCGCCATGCCGAACGGCACCGCCGCGATCGGCAACGTGTTGCCATGGGAGAACACCGGCGTGGATTGGGTTCCCTGCAAAAGATTTACAAAATCGACGGGGCTGGCCGTAGGCTCCGGCCCGGCGTGGGCTGCAGGCGGGTGGGCGTGAGCCGGACCGCCGCCCCCGGCGTACGCCGCCGGGGCCATGGCTGTGGCCGCTGCTGCTAGTCCAGATGATTTAATGAAGGCACGCCGGCTGGTTGCGTTGCCTGCTTTGCCATCCTGCGTAAAACTCTTATCCGTCATATATGTCCTAAGTGGGATCCGGGATGTTGTGCCTTGCTCATGCCGCGAACGAGGCTGCTACGAACCTCGCTCACCGCACAATGAATTCTCGCGTGTCAGTTCGTAGAGTTGCACCTTTGAGGACTGATAAAGCCTCTCGACGATTGCATTGGTGGTTTCGCGTCAATCTAGAGTCACCACTGGCGGGAGACGCGTTCGTGAGGACTCCCCTCGCCGAGTTTGCGAGAAGACGAAAACGTGCCCAGTAAAGTCCATCGCGATTTCATCCCAGGTGCCGTTTCAATTTTGGAAATGTGAAGAGTTCGACGAGCGCCGTCACGCGCTCTTTTTGACGGCTGCGCGGAAACCGCTTCGTTCTTGCCAGCTCGGCGATACCGTGAAGGCTCCCCCAAAACACTTCCGAGAGAACCTCCGACTTCGAGCCCTGCCCCTGAAACAACTCCAGGAGTTGGGCAAACGCGAATCGCATCTCCTCAGGAGTCGCCGCATTATCGAATGGCACGCTCAGGCTGAGCGAAAACATGGCTTCATACAGTGCCGGCGACGACGCGGCGAACTCTAGATAGGCGGCGGCAAGCGATTCAACCGTATTTCCACCCTTAGGCCGTTTCCGTGCCTTCTCCAAAGCCAGGCCCATCTCCCCAAAACCCTCAATAGCAACTGCGTCGAGGATGCCTTCACGGCTTCCAAAATGAGCATACAAGACGGGTTGGCTGTATGAAATTTCGTCGGATAGCCGCCGAACGGTTACGTTGGACCACCCTTCCCGCTCCGCGATTCGTCGCGCGGCACTGATAATCTGTGCCCGGCGGGCCTGCCTGTCACGCAGTTTTCGTTCCGCAATCCTGTTCGCTGCCGGCGTTGTAGCCATCGGTAGTAAGTATAGCGCCGCTAGCACCACCGGCTTGCGGGGTAGACACAACACTGCTGTTACCGGGGGAATCTGGGGCAGCGACTGTAGAGAGTGCCGGCGCGAGCCGGGACAGCCACTGTGTTGACTTGCCTCCGTTGCGCTGCGAGACCCCCACAAAGCAAGGTATCGCCTACGTAAAGCGGACATAGGTGTGCTTTTTTGACCATCATTTGATGATCATTCCTGTCGATACTCAAATTGTCAGGTTGTGTCCCTTCAAACAAGCGAATCTTCTCTACACCGTAGTCCGTGGCGAATAGCGATACTTTCCCGAATGCTGCGCATCTGATATAGCGTTGCTAGATTTTCTATACTGGACACATCTAATGCATAATGCTATACCGCTTTCTCTAGCTGCTCTCCTGGCTGTGGCGATCCTTGTCATCGGCTGTTTCTATGTTGTCTCTCCCCAACGAATGACAGGATCATTCGGCCTTAAACCGCCTGCCCCCGATGCTGACACTCGTGCCTGGCTACGCCTGAAAGGCATTCGGGACATCGTATCCGGATTGGTCGTGCTGACGCTGATGCTGACCACGGACACGCGGACGGTAGGCATAGCTCTACTCGTCTTTGCCATCATCCCTCTGGGCGACATGTCAAACGTTCTGTGGTCGGGCGGGTCGAAGTCGAAAGCGTTCTCAGTTCACGGCGTCACCTGCGCGGTGGAGCTTGTCGTAGGCCTACTGCTGATTCATTGATTCTTGCTGATTTATTCAGCTCCATGCCATTTGTGAGTTTGTTAAACGACCAGCGAATTCAACCAAACGCCTATGCAAGGGGAGAGGACAATGAGAACTTTTGAACTTCGCGTGTACACACTGCGCAGCAAAGAGGCGCTAGATTTCTAGCGGAATCAAATATATCCCCGTCATCTCAGCAGTTTTCCGCTGTTCGCGATTGAGGCCCACGGCTTCTGGACCGCTAAGGAGAGCGCCGAACCACGGCTTTTCGTGCTGGCCTCTTATGCGGCGAGCGAAGAACCCGGCGAGGTCGCTCAGCGGTATATGCAAAGCAAAGAATTCGTTAAGGACGTCCGAGACTTCGATGTATCGAACATCGTTGGCATCGAATCGACAATCCTCATACCGTCAACAAGCTCCCCTCTTCAATGAGGTAACTCTTTGCCAGGCGTCTAGGGACGAAAACATGCTGGAAATCTTAAAAATTGTTGTGATTATCGTCGCTGGATTGATGGTTGGAAGTGAACTGGCCGTCGCCGTGTTTGTTCATCCAACGCTCGATACACTCCCGGATGATGTTCATCTGCCAGCCGCAAGCGCCCTCGCTCGCGTGCAGGGGAGGTTCATGCCGTTTTGGTACATTCTTGTAGTTTTGCTTACTTTAGCCGAGGTCACCGTCCAATGGCATCAATCTGGCCGCGTACCGATTCCGATCGTTATCTCGGCCGGTTTATGGACATTGGCGATCTTGTATTCGGTCACCGCCCTCGTACCGATTAACAATCGTCTTAAGTCCAATCCGCCTCCCGATTGGAAGACGTACCGGCGTAGATGGGATCTGCTTCACCGCTGGCGTGTTGTACTGCTCACGATAGCTTTCGCGTTTCTCGTTCTGGGAGTCGTCAGCAAGTAGTCATCTTTGGCCTCTTCCGCTGCTTGGATTGTCCTTCGCGAAAGCCAAGCGCAATTACAAACGTGCCCGTTGCAGCCAAATTGACGAGAGTCCTTCACCAAGCCTGACAGGTGCAGGTCCCGAGCGCATCATTCCCACTCTTAGCATCAATAACGTGGGCCGATTGTCCCTTTTTTTGTCCATCCTCAATTGTGTTTCGTACGACGTCGAACTTGAAATGGTCCAGTGTTGGCGCGGTAACTTGTGCCTAACTTGCCTGAACCCTTCAGCTTTTTATCTTGAGAGTTCGCCTGTTTGAGAGCTAGAGACACCAGCCGATTGCGCCGTCGTGTCGATTCCCAGAGCCGCTGTGAGCACATCGAGCGCTGCGATCAGACTGCCCGTTCCGCTATCCTCCGGCGGACCAGCCCAATCGGTTGAAAACTGATTTCCTGCGGTTCGTGCCTTGTTCCAGGCACTATCGGCATTGGTTGTTATGAGTTGCGATAGCTGGGGCGACCGTGAAGTTTTTAGCAAGGCAAGCAGATCGCGAAAAAATATGCCCTTGAACTGCACGCCATCCTCACCGCATCGCGGCTCGCAGGGGTCGTGAAGCACGCGTTGGTCGTCCGTCAGCTTCGTGCTGGCTGCAAGGGCGATCCGGTTGGCTAAGGCAAGCGCGTCCGGCTGGTGCGCCAGTTCGCTCAGGCCCGCGAGCCCCTCCAAGATGACACCCTGGTTATAGCTCCATGTGGTCCTGCCATTGTTGTGGCACGAGGCATCCAGGCCGTCATTGACCAAGCCCCCTTCGTTGATCATGCCGGAGTTGCGGAACCACTGCGCCTCCCGTTCAGCCCACTGCAGATCGTTCGATTTCTGCTTGCCCCGGTGCTGGTGCGCGAGGCCGACGGCCACGGATAGAAACAGTTCGTTGGCGATGGCATTTTTATAGTGCTCATTCTTTTTCCACCAGATACCGCCTCCGCAGGTATCGGACCACCCGCCTGTCATGTCGGCGAAGATGGACTCCGCCATGTGCAGATAACGAGGATCACGGTGCAGGCTGTACACGTCCAGCCACGCCAGCGCCCACCAGCCTTCATCGTCATAAAACTCGTTCAGAAAGCCGGGAAACTTCCCCTGCGCTACGGTGAAGGTGTTAGCGATGGTCGCATCATAGGCGTGGGTGCGCAGCGCGCGGCTCGCATTCGCCAAAGCTGTAATGCCGTTCCCGGAGTTCCACCATCCCGTGCCGTTGAAGAGTCCCGTGGCAGGGTTATAGGCGGCCTGCAGTGTGTCTGCGGTGGTCTGCACCCGGGCTGCTGGAGCTACCGGCGTTACAGGCGGCGTTTGCCCGGCAGCATAGCCGCCGGCCGCCCAAAGCAAGGGACCGCAAAGCAAGAAAACGGATCGGACAAGGAAAGAGATTCGAGCAGCAAACGTCCAGGTTCGATGACGCCCCAGCCGTTTGGCGGCGTGGGAAACGAAGGCATCCGTTGTGAACTTATGCGGCTTGTCCTGATTACCCATTGCTTGCTGGCGAACACTGGTAAGATGCGGCATGGGGAGAACCTCCTTGCGGCGAACCGCTTGCTTTACATACCTATGCTGAATAAGGGAAAGCATCCCACGCTCATCGAGGTAGCGCGGAAGGCCGGTGTGGGGGCGACCACTGTCTCGCGTGCCATCAATGGCGGGCATCGGGTCGACCCCAATACCCTGGCTCGCATCCAGCGTGCGATCGACACACTGGGCTATATGCCCAACCAGGCTGCGCGCACTCTCAAAGGGGATCGCACGCGGATCATCGGATTTGTGATCCCCAGCATCGCCGATCCTTTTTTCTCGAGCTGCGCGGAAGCCGCTCAGGCCGTCGCCCGTGCCCACGATTCGCTGCTGATCGTGCTCACCACGCAGAATGATCGGACAGCCGAAATGGATGCGGTGCAGACGCTGCTTCGCCACCGCGTCGACGGCTTTGTGATCGCTCCGGCAATCTCGGACAATGTGTCGCTGCGCAATCTTCTGCGTCGCGTGCACGTCCCGGTCGTGGCGCTTGATCGCCCGATCACGGGAGCGGCTATTCCTTCTGTCGTGGCGGATAACTTCACCGGCGCGCAGCTTGCCGTACAACACCTGATTGAACATGGCTACCATCGCATCATTTGCCTCTCCGGAGAAAAGGAGCTGTATACGATGGGCGAACGGGAGCGTGGCTATCTGGAGGCCATGCGGTACGCCGGGCTGGAGCCCGTGATCGAGAGCGCCGGTCCCAGCGACGGCTCTGCAGCCGAAACGATTGCGCGCCTGTTCTCCCAGGCTGCCCCACCCGAGGCTTTTTTTACCCTGAAGAACAGCATCACGATCGGCACGTTTCAGGCGCTTGCCAAATTGAACATCGCGGTCCCCGGCACGGTGGCCCTGCTGGGCTATGACGACTTCCAGCTCGCCGATACCCTGCGCCCTTCGGTCAGCGTCGTGCAGCAGCCGATTGATCGGCTCGGCCATACGGCGGCTGAGCTGCTGTTTGACCGGCTGATCGGCCCGGCCGGCTCCGAAAAGGGGGCCCCGGTCATCCGCACGGATCAGATCCAGCTCAAGACTCACCTTGTGCTGCGCGAATCCTGTGGTTGCGTTCCGCCGAAACGCGCTTAGGCAGGTCTCTGGCCGGTTGTTTGCCATGCTCCAGATTGCTGCCAAACGGACAACTTTCGGCTCCAGGTTGGAAGCAAAGTTTGGAAGCAGGCTCGGCTTCAGCATTGACAGCAGACGCGGCTGACGTCGACAATTTCTTCGCCCATGGAATCGCAACCACATCTAAGTGGAAAGCATACCAAGCGACTGCCTCCCAAAGCACCTCACACGAAAGATAAAGCTGTCTTCTTAGGACAGCGATGCTGTTCAACCCTATCTCCGTCCTGAAAGTTGAGATAACCCCACGTGCGCACGCGTATCATTTCGGCTTTGCTGACTCCCTTTGCCCTCACGGCTACCCTCCCGGCCCAGTCTGCGCAGGCTTTACCCTCGACCGGAAAGCCGGATCTGGCAAAGCAGCCAACGCTTTACGCCGTCGGTTACGCTCACCTGGATACCGAATGGCGCTGGGAGTACCCGCAGGTCATCGATGAATACCTGCGGCGGACCATGGAGGATAACTTCCGGCTAATCGACACCTACCCGCACTACATCTTCAACTTCAGTGGGGCGAACCGCTACCGCCTGATGAAGGAGTACTATCCGGCGGACTTCGCCAGGATGAAAGGCTATATCGCCCAGGGACGGTGGTTTCCGGCCGGCTCGTCGATGGAGGAGGGGGATGTCAACGCGCCCAGCGCGGAAGCGATCCTGCGCCAGGTCCTTTACGGCAACAAGTGGTTTCAGCGGGAGTTTGGCAAGTCCAGCGCGGAGTACATGCTGCCGGACTGCTTCGGCTTTCCGGCGTCCCTGCCGAGCCTGCTGGCGCACGCGGGGGTTATGGGCTTTTCCACACAGAAGCTGAGCTGGGGTTCCTCTGCCAACGTTGGCGGACCCGAGTCGATTGAAAACACCCCGGAAGGCACCCCGTTCAACGTGGGGGTCTGGGTCGGACCGGATGGCCGCAGCGTGCTGGCTGCCCTGAATCCGGGCGCCTACAACGGGAATATCACAACCGATATGAGCCAGCCTCTGCCGCCGCTGCCGCCCAATCCGGCGATGGCCGGCGTGGAAGGGCAGATCGCGGCGCTGCAGGGGCAAATGGGAGGCTCTGGCCGCAGCGGCGGCACCTATGACCCTGCCAAAGTCCAGGACTACTTTGCCCTGCGCAGCGAGCAGTCCGCGCTTGCACAGGCGCAGACGGAGCGCACCGAGCAGCGTTTTCAGGGGGATTGGGCCGGACGCGTGCTGGGCAACGGCAAGGCCACCGGCCTGTTTGCCGATTACCACTACTACGGCACGGGTGATATCGGTGGCTCGCCCCGGGAGGAGTCCGTGAAGCGGCTGGAGGCGATCATCACCAAGGGGACGGTGGACATGCCGCCGGCAAACGGGTTCAACCCCGAAGGCATGCCGCACCCAGCCTGGCCGGAGACACCCGTGGGTGCGGGTCCCGTGCATGTGGTCTCTGCCACCGCCGATCAGATGTTCCGCGATATCACTCCCGCGCAAGCGGCCGCGCTGCCGCGCTACACCGGGGAGATGGAGCTGATCAATCACTCGGCCGGTTCCCTCACCTCGCAGGCCTACCAGAAGCGCTGGATCCGCAAGGAAGAGCTGCTCGCCGATGCCGCCGAGAAGTCCTCAATCGCGGCGCAGTGGCTGGGGGCCCGCACCTACCCGCAAGAGCAACTGAACGACGCCTGGACGCTGGCCATGGCGGCGCACTTTCACGACCTCGCGGCAGGCACAGCCACGCCACGCTCCTACGAGTTCGCCTGGAACGATGATGTCATCGCCATGAACCAGTTTGCGGGCATACTGCAAAGCGCCACCGAAGGGGTCACGGCGGCTCTGGATACCCAGGGACAGGGTGTTCCGGTGATCATCTTCAATCCGCTGAACATTGATCGGGAGGACGTCGTCGAAGCCGGTATTGACTTCGGGCGCGGCGGGATGCCGAAGGCTGTCCGCGTGACGGCTCCGGACGGCACGGTGATCCCGGCACAGCTGGTCAACGGCAAAGTGCTGTTCGCGGCGCATGTGCCCTCGGTCGGCTATGCGGTTTACCACGTCGAACCCGCCACCGCTCCTTCTGCTGCGGCCGGGGCGAATATCTCGCCGCTACGCATCACCAACAACGAGCTGGAAAACGCTTTCTACCGCGTCACCCTGAATGCCGATGGCGACGTGGTAAGCATCTTCGACAAGGGTGCAGGCCGCGAACTGCTCGCCGCGCCTGCCCGGCTTGCAATCTCCGAGGATAACCCCACGCAGTGGCCGGCCTGGAACATGGATTGGGGGCAGGAGCAGGCCCCACCCAAGACCTTCGTCTCCGGCCCCGCCAAGGTGCGCGTTGTGGAGAACGGGCCCGTGCGGGTAGCCCTTGAGATCACCCGCGAAACCGCCGGATCGCGCTTCGTGCAGACCGTGCGGCTCGCAAGCGGTGATGCCGGCAAACGTGTCGAGTTCAGCAACGCGATCGACTGGGCTACCCAGGGGTCGAACTTAAAGGCGACCTTCCCGCTCACAGCCTCCAACGAGATGGCGACCTATAACTGGGATGTAGGCACAATCCAGCGCCCGACGGCACAGCCCAAAAAGTTTGAGGTGCCCTCGCACCAATGGATCGACCTGACCGACGGCAGCGGGCAGTTCGGGGCCACGGTACTGACGGACTGCAAAAATGGCTCCGACAAGCCGAACGACCATACCCTGCGCCTGACCCTGCTGCGAACCCCCGGCGTGCGCGGCGGCTACCCGGACGAGGCTACCCAGGATATCGGCCACCATGACTTCCTCTACGGCCTGACCGGCCACACCGGGGGCTGGCGCGAGGCCGGGACCGATTGGCAGGCCGAGCGGCTCAATGCGCCGCTTATCGCTTTTCAATCGGCACCCCATGCGGGCGCGCTGGGCCGCAGCTTCTCGCTTGTGAAGGTCAGCAACCCGCGGGTCCGGATCATGGCCTTGAAGAAGGCCGAGGACAGCGACGAAATCATCGTGCGCCTGGTCGAACTCGACGGCAAACCGCAGCCGGAGGTGCGTGTCTCCTTCGCCGCCCCGGTTACCGCGGTTCGTGAAGTCAACGCCCAGGAAGGGCCGTTAACGGAAGCGGCTGCACCGAACAACACAACAAAGGCACCGGCCCCAGCGCAGGTCGCTGAAGGTTCTCTGGTGACGTCCTTCGGTGCCTACCAGCCGCGCACCTTTGCCGTGAAACTCGGGCCGGCCCCGGCATCGGTTACGGGCGTACGTTCGACTCCGGTGACGCTGCAATATGAGCTCGCGACGGCCACCGAGGATGGCAGTGCCTCCACCGCAGGCTTTGATGGCAAGGGCAATGCCCTGCCCACGGCGATGCTGCCCGAGCAGATCCCCTTCCACGGGGTTACATTCCAACTCCCCCTAGCAAAATCAGGGGTACCGAATGCCATTGTGGCCAAGGGCCAGCGTCTCGAGCTGCCTGCGGGCGAATACAACCATGTCTATTTCCTGGCAGCCGCGACCGGCGGCGATCAGAAAGCCACCTTCGAGGCGGGGAGCCAAAAAGCCGATCTGCAGATTGAAAACTGGGGCGGTTTCCTCGGCCAATGGGACGACCGCACATGGAGCTCCAAGAACACAGCCCACGACAACTACGGTGAGATGACCGGGCTGCGGCCGGGCTTCATCAAACGTGCCGACGTGGCCTGGTATGCCAGCCATCACCACGACGCGCATGGCAAAAATATTCCCTACAGCTATGCCTACCTCTTCGGCTACAGCATGGACCTGCCCGCCGGAGCCAAGACCTTGAAGCTCCCGACCAATCCCAGTATCCGCATCCTGGCCGTATCCGTGGCGGAGGAGAACCCGGCAGCCACGCCCGTGCAGCCGCTGTACGACGTGTTGCCATCCCCCACCGCCGGCGCTCCCGACTTCATGATCTCGGCACCCAAGGCGGTAGCGGTCTCCGAGGGCCGAACGGCCACGGCACAGGTCTTCGTGATGCCGCGCGGAGGCTTCGACGGCAACGTGAAGCTGAGCGCCTCGGGTCTGCCCGCCGGCGTCACGGCCAGCTTCAGCCCGGCAGTCACCACGGGCGCGAGCACGGTGACGCTGAAGGCCTCCTCTGCCGCATCGTCAGGGAGGCTTCCTGCGCAAAGCACAGTCACGATCACCGCAACTGCGGGAGAGCTCTCCCACACGGCCGGCACCACGCTTTCACTCATGCCGATCCTGAAAGGCACGCTGCCGGTCGATCTGTCCTCCGTCTATAACGTGCCGGCGATCTACAACGACGGTGCAAAGTTCACGGAGTCAGCCAGTGCCGATGGCGGCGGCTACGCCTTCTCCGCGCGAGCCCTGGGCACGGAGCAGGTCGGCGATGAGGTGATGTTTAAGCTCGGACCGGCCAATGCTCCTGACGCCGTCACGGGCAAGACCGTCACCTTACCGGTCGGCAAGTTCACCAGCCTGAAGCTCCTCGCGACAGCCGTAGACGGCAACCAGCGCAGGCAGGTCTTCACGGTCACCTATGCCGACGGCACCTCGTCCTCCATGACGCAGACCCTCAGCGACTGGAGCTCTGCCGGAAACAGCAGCGTGACAGGAGAGAGCTCTGCGGTCAACGTGCCGTATCGCCTGGCAGCGGACGGGAGCACGGATGCCAACTCCTTCAGCCTGTTCGCCTACAGCCTGACGCTGGACCCCAGCAAGGAGGTCCGCAGCCTCACCCTGCCCGCAAATCGCAACGTGCTGCTGTTTGCCGCCACGCTGGTACCGGTCGTGCAATAAAGGCCACTGCGGATTTGGTCCAATCCTCGGCCTGATTCAAGTCCGACCCGGCCGGATTGTCACCTGATTCAGGTTCGATTCCGCTGAGTCGTCGCCTGATTCAAGTCCGATTCTCCGGATCATTCCCGATCATCCGGAGAATACGGACCGTTCCGGATACCCGGCTTATTTTTGTCATTCCTGGAGAGGATCTGCGTCTCCGGCTTAGCCGCGGATCTCTCGCCCTCGATAGTACCTCGGCTTCACAGGACAAGTCCCCACGCAGGCTAAGCCACCCTATCTGGCGATTACCCCTCGTGACCGAAGCCACGCACCTTGGATTCTGCGCAAACTACAACCTGCACGGGGAGCGCGGGAGTTGAGTCCCGCCCTGAACTAGGGCCACACGACGAGGCTTCAGCCACTGAGGGAATGCCAGAGGCACCCTCGACTCACCGGACAAAAAGACTCACCAGACAAAAGAGGAGGCTGGAGCATAAAGCTCCAGCCACCACAACAAAGAAAAAAGGAACCCAAAAATTAACCTATAAA
>CAXTUW010000003.1:83522-127466 GCA_964247595.1 uncultured Acidobacteriaceae bacterium
TCATATACATCAAAAAAAATACATAAAAATATATTTTTTTTTTTTTTAATTTTCTGCCCCCCCCTCCTCTCCATGCATAGAGTCACGTCAGAATTGCAGCTTAAACGTAGCCTGTCCCTGTCGCGGCGTATTGCCTTGACATGGACTGCCGGGCGAGTCTAAGCCGAAATTACCGTCTTGGACTTGGTTATCGGAACTGCCGCAAACCGTCACGCGGTTCAGGATGTTGTAATACTCCATCCGAATCTCGCCATTGAACCGCTCAGTGAAGTTGATGTGCTTTGCGACGGCAAGGTTCTCGTTCTGGCCCCAGGGTGTGCGGAGTGCGCTGATGTTGCGGGCGGCGTTGCCCACGGACCAGTTTCCTGGGTTCGAGAACGCGTTCACATTAAAGACGGGCAGCTTCTTATAGTAGTTATTCCAGTTTAGGTTCAGGTGTTGGCCGGGTACCACGTTGGCACGGTTGCAATAGTAGAAGCCCTGCAAAGGACAACCTGGAGCACCAATGGTGAAAGGGTTGCCGCTTCCATATTGAAAGATACCGCTGAGCTGCCATCCACCGGCGACCAGGCGATTCACCGTGCTCGTACCATGCAGCAGTGCTTTTCCGGGACCGAGGGGCAACTCATAGACGCCGCTCATATTGATGACATGCGTCTGATCTTGACTGGCCACCGCCCAATCGGCCTGCTGGTTGTAGGTATTTATCGAACCGGCGTTGAACGTACCGAATCCGGAATCCGTGTTCGACATGGTTTTGGAGAGGGTGTACGACACCAAGTAGGTGATCCCACTGTTGAAGCGTTTCTGAGCGGAAGCCTGCAGGGCGTTGTATTCCGTCGTGCCCTCGTTTTCGAAGTTGTTCACGACACCGGTGTACTGCGGCAATGGACGCAGTGCTTGGCCAAGAATTTGGGAAGCGCCGTAGTCGTTGATAAAATTGACATAGGGCGTGTAGTAGCCGCCGGAGCTGGCGTAGCCGGCCGCTTTCAGCACGGCTTGCGCATCTGGAGCAGTCCAGGCGGAGTTCAGTACGCACGTTGCACTGCCGTTCGGACAAAGCGAGCTAAGGGTTGCGGGATTCAGCTGGTTCGGGTTGTTCTCCCGGGAAGGCGCGTGTACCGCATGGTTCCCAACATAATTCATGCTCAGAAGAATGTTGCCCGGAAGCTCGCGTTGAAAGCCGAGGTTGTAATCCTCCACATAGGGCAGCCCGCCCGCATTGCGGGCAAAGGTGTTGATACCCTGGGCATTGAGCAGTGAGGATGTGAAAGGCGTAGCGGCCGGTAGTGGCATGATCCGCGTATCCCAATTACCGTAAGCCGGAACCGTGGTGCTGTTACCCGGCACGTTGAAATTGCCGTTAAGATCGTTGCCGTAGTTTACGGCAACCTTGTTGGTGCCGAACTCGAAGGGCCCACCATCGAGATGATTGAGTGAGAACCCGCCCAGTATGACCATTTTGTTGCTGACTTGGTAGGCAAAACCGAGACGTGGGCTGACCATGCGCCAGTTGATCTGGGCGCGATCGTAACCGGAGCAGTAGGAGCAGGTACCGAGCACATTGGCACCACCGAGTAAAGCCTGGCCCGTCGCTGGATTGATGGCACCTGCATTCGGTGTGGCCGGATTGAAGAAGACGAGGTTGTTCGGCGTTGCATTTGTGAAAGGCCGGGCAATGTCCCAGCGTATGCCGGCGTTGATCGTCAGCTTGGGCGTGATCTTAATGTCATCCTGCACATAGGGCGCGATATACAGGTTGCGCAGTTTATTTTCAGAGGCAAGAACGCGATTGGAACTATCCACCGCGCCGAGCAGATAGCTGGCGAAGCTGCTGCCGGTGTTGTTTTCGTTCGTCCCGGTGCTGCTGATGATGCCGTTGCTGGTCGTAAGGGAACTGAAGGAGAACTGGCCTCCACACTGTTGGCATTCGTTGTCATCCTGATAGGCGCGCCGCACCTCAAAACCGAAGTTAAACGTCTGACTGCCTCGCGTGTACAGCCAATTGTTCACGATTCCAACGCCCAGCTTGCGATTGGTCGAATTGATCTCACCGTTGCTGTTGACACCCCAGGCCGTGGGTGCGTCGAAGCCGTTGAAATTAATCGTGGGCAAGACCCTGCTGCCGGCAGTCGCGGCAAAACTCACACCCTGATGGGCGTTCTGCTCATTGTTGATTTCACCCAGCCAGCCTAGGCCGCCGGTGACGATAAGGTGCGGCGTGAGCACATTGGTGTAGGTTACAAAGATTCCGGTTCCCAAGGTGGGTTCCAACTTGAGCGCAGAGAGTGGGCCACTGAAGTAGCCGCCGTGATCGTAGGCCACCCCTTGGTGCGAATCACGCCAGAAGCTCACGTGTGCCGACTGTTTGCTGCTGAAGTGTTCGTCTACATTGAAGCCCCAATTGGTCTGCGTCGTCGGAGAGGACGTAACCTGGTTGGCAAGATTGTTCACAAACCCCGGCGCGGTTGGGGTAGGAATCACAGAAAACAGCGTCTTGGAGATGCTGCTGATGCAACTTGCGGGAATGATGTTCCCGGGGAACGGCTGCCCGGGAGCGGCACCTGGATTACATCCGGCAATTAAGCCAGTGGTGGGAACATAAATCGTTTGTGGAAAGGCGCTGAAGTCTCCGTTGATCATCGCCTGCGTGGGAACCGTAAGAGGTGATGTGTTGCCATTGTTTTGGCGAAACCAGTCTGAACTCACATAGAAGAACGTCTTATCGTGCCCATCGTAGATCTTGGGCAGAATGACAGGACCGCCCAGCGAAAATCCCCAATTGTTTTCTTTGTCGTTGGTCACAACAGGGTGACCGGCCGCATTCAGTTGGGGGTTGGCCCCTTTGGCGTCGAAGTAGTTGTTACGGAGAATCTCGAAGGCATCGCCATGTAGCGCGTTTGTGCCGGAGGCAAACTGGTATTGCGCCACACCCTGCCCCAAACCATACTGCGCGGGAAAGACGTTCTGCATGACCTGGAACTGGCCCACCATCTCAAACGGCGGATTGATGTTGGTTTGGTAGCCCGCCGTCTCGGACTGCACCGCCGGAACGCCGTTGAACACGACCTCATTCGAGAAGTCGACGCCGCCATCGATGCGGTGACTGAAGGTGCCGCCCGTAACACCGGGAGCCAGGAACATGAATGCATCGATCTGGCGGTCGCGTCCGCCGATCTCGACCGGTAACTCCTTCACGAGTTCATCTTCGATCGTCGTGCCCAACATCGGCTGGGTTGTTTCTAGCGAGATAGCCGGTGCATTCACCTCGACCGTCTGGCTCGTCTCGCCGGGCTGCAGCATCGCATTGGCCGTTGCGACCGTGCCTACATCCACATGCAAGCCGTTCAGGACATAAGGGCTGAATCCGGCGCTCTTTACCGAGACGGTGTAGGTGCCCGGAACCAGATCGGTGACACGAAAGCTGCCGGAAGAGGTAGTCACGGCATGACTCGGAACCTTGGTTCCATCATTGGTGATGGTCACCTGCGCGCCGGGAAGAATGGCCCCGCTCGCATCCGTAACCGTTCCGCTGATGCCGCTAAGCGCCTGCGCCCAACTGCCGAGCGAGCACGTGCACAGGAACACCAGCAGGCACAACAGTATACGCATACGGGGGGGGGGCGAAACCGGCGGATGGGTACGGAGATAGCACGGGCTTGCTCTTCATCTTTGTCTCCCTCATAAACAACACAGCAGCACCTGCGAGTACCGGATCGGCCCGGGAGGAACATTTCCCGGGATGCCCCTTCCAGGGCTGCAATCCAAGCAAACTCAATGCTGGAGTATGCAAATCATCTGCATAAATTGATGATGGAAAGGTTGCCATGTGCGGCAACGAGTGTCAAGCACTTTAGCCCGCCATCGTGCTTTCTTGGCAAGATGGCCGTAAAACGCCGCCGGATCTCACAATTTCTTAAGCTGAACACGAACATTCTTGAATGCGTGGGGGCGCATCCGGGAAGACCTTACCCATGGGGTGTGAAAGCGATCCGGGGCACATCGCTGAAGTCTCGCGATTCCCTCTTGCGCTCACGCACCCTTATCTTTTTACGTGGAGATTGGCTCCTGAGGTAGGACTCGAACCTACAACCCTTCGGTTAACAGCCGAATGCTCTGCCATTGAGCTACTCAGGATCGCACTGGAGACGGACAGCCGGGCGGCTGCGCTTTAATTGTTATAGCAAACGGGGCCGGTGCGGTCAAAACGTGGGCGCTACCGCCTTGGCAGTAGGCCGATCTGTTGCGCACGATTTAATGGACAGCACTCAGGGAAACAGCAGCACGGCGATGTTGTAGCTGCTGAACGGCTCAGCCGCGTGCGTGGAACACGCCCCCACGGACGCTTGCCGGTAGCGGCCTGTCGCGATCCGGACTTTCAAGGCCTCCGGTAGCGCATTCAACTCACCGGCACTGAAGCGCATGACGAACCACGGCCGCCGGCTTCCCGCAAAGCCTGCGCTCATGCCGCAGGTCTGGCGAGCGGCCTCATCGGCGACCTCAACATACAGGTGGGAGCTCGCCGCCAGTAAGCTGGCTACGGCCCGCTCCTGATCCTCAAAGGACAGCGAGGCGATCCCACGATCAAAGTCCTGCACGGCATAGAGCTGGCCGTGGCGTAGATACACAGCGATCCCGATATGGTCGACACGCTCGTCCAGCAGGTTGCGGCGATGGTCCGGCGAGTGCATCCAGGCGTCATGCACAACCACGGCGGACGGGGCCTCAGCCACATTTTCAGCAACCACGCTGAAGTGTGCCCCAGCGGCTTGTGCACGGGAGGCGAGGTCGGGCTCCCCGGCGTACTGGTGCGAGATCGACTCCCGTGCTGCCATCTCTTGTGCGTGCCGCGCGGCCGCCCTGTACAGGGCACGGTCCCACTGCAACGGCGCGAGACCGCGTCCCGCACGCTCCGCGTTTGCGGCGGCAAACAGGTACTGCTCGGCAACCGAGCCGGGCCCCTCCGCCGCCGAGATCCGCATTCCGGTCCACAGCAAAAGCCCCACCACGCAAACAAATCTCATTCCCGACTGAACCCGTACGCCGTTGAAAAGCTGCGTGGGTGATGCCTCGGCGAGACTTGGCTGTTTCGAAATTGCAGGCAGCCGTAAACGCAAGTGAGGTACACCGATCGTCAGCTCGCCACCGACATACAGATAAGATTACTGTGGCCCGGGTACAAGTTCGGGCAGCCGGTCACGGTAGCGCAGCATCAATCGCATCAGCTTACGGGCATCCCAGTATCGCGGGATATACCGCTTTGGTTCGGAGGCAGACCGAAAAAACCATCCCAGGTAATACCGATCGGCCCAGACCGGGATGTAGACCTGATCGCCGCTCAGGAACGCAATCGCCGCACCGATACAGTGAATTGCGGGCAAATAGCTCAAGTGCCGCTTTAGGTACAACCCCAGCCGCTCCTGGGTGCCGCCACCCAGGGTCACAACAATGTGCTGCGGCCTCAGCCGCTCCAGTTTGGCGAGCAGTTCGGGATCGTTGATCTCCGCGGCATACATCGGTGCGAGATAGGTGCACTCGGCCGGCACTCCGACTCCCTCACCCGTCAGCCACTCCAGATTGCGCTCCGCGCTTAAAGGACTTGCCATAATCCAGAAGGTGTTGCCTGACCGGCGGACCTCCGGAATCTGCAAGAGCTCGCGCAGGTAAGCCAGCCCGGAAAGTCGTGGGATCTTGTCGCGCTGCAGCCGATTCCACAGCAGGACCATAAAAGCGGAATCCGGCAGCGCCATGTCCGCCCCCAGCAGCGCTTCGCGGTAGCCGGGGTTGGTCTCCATGTCCTTGAGCGCCGGAGCCGCCGGCACCACCAAAAGCCCGCCCGCACACATCTTTTCCACCGCATCCTTCACCGTACCGTGAAAGAAACGAATGCCAAGAATCGTGGTGAACATGCGGTCCGCGCTCGGCATCGCCCGGTTTATTTGCCTCGTGCGCCGGAGACGATCTCTCCCTCGATCCAGCGATAGGTTCGTTCCAGCCCGTCGCGGAGTTTGATGGACGGCTCCCAGCCCAGGCGGTCGAGAATCAGCGTGTTGTCGCTATTGCGGCCGTTCACGCCTTTGGGAGCGGAAAGATCATAGCTCCGTTTCAATTTGACGCCACCGATCTCCTCGGCCAAGTCAACCAGCTGATTGATCGTAACCAGTTCGCTCGAGCCCACATTGACCGGCTCGTCGATACTACTCTCCATAAGCGCATGGGTGCCCTGCACGCAATCGTCGATGTACATGAAGGAGCGAGTTTGTTCCCCATCACCCCAGATGTTGATCTCGTGCTTTCCGCTCAGGTTGGCTTCGATCACCTTGCGGCAGATCGCGGCAGGCGCCTTTTCCCGGCCGCCATTCCAGGTTCCATGTGGCCCATAGACGTTGTGATAGCGCGCCACGCGGCTGATAACGCCAAAATCCTCTTCGAAATGCCGGCACATCCGCTCGCTGAACAGCTTCTCCCAACCGTAGCCGTCCTCCGGTAGCGCCGGGTAGGCATCCGACTCTTTCAGCGGGATCACCTGCGCGCTGGTCTGCTTGTCACCGTTGTACACGCAGGCCGAAGAGGAAAAAAAGAACCGCTTTACCCCGGCGTCCTTGGCCGCAAGCAGCATATGCGTATTGGTCAGCACGCTCAGCATGCAGAGCGCCTTATTGGCCTCAATGAAGCCCATGCCGCCCATATCCGCGGCTAACTGATAAACCCGCGTTGTGCCTTCGGCGGCGCGCCGGCAGGCAGCCAAATCCTTCAGGTCTAGGGTAAGGTTTTCCACGCCCTCGGTGCACTGATACCAGTCTTCAAGCGGCTTTGAGTCCACGGCCCGCACTATTGTGACGCCCCGGGCCTGCAAGCCCTTGATCAGGTGACCGCCAATAAAGCCACCCGCTCCGCAAACTACAGCCCGTTCGCCTTGCAAACTCATCCAAACTCCCTAATCCAGGGCAAAAAAAGAAAACACGCAGACCATACGACGTGCTCAGGCAAACCATCCGCCATGCCCGATGCCTACTAAAGTTTCCTTGTGTGCCGGAGCGCTGTCAAGGTGCGTCCCTCTTCCAGTCGTCCCCAGGGCAAGCAGAGTCCCATTCCGTAAAGCAGGTCCGATGTGGAGCAGCGCCTGTTCTGGGCCTCTCGACTGGCTTGGGTGGCCTAGGATGAATCAGTAGATGAACTAGTAGATGAATCAGTGGAAGCCTTAGTGACCTCTCCCAGCCCTTCGCGCCGCGTCGACCGCTCCCCCCTACGAGCCCTTCGCTCGCAGCCGTTGATCGCTGCCGGAGGTATTCTGGTCGCGATGTTCACTCTGCTCGCGATCTTCGCGCCGCTGGTGGCTCCGGCGGATCCGGCGCATATCGATCTGGCCGTACGGCTGCAACGGCCGTCCGCGGGTCACCTGTTCGGAACGGACGAGTTGGGCCGGGATGTGCTTTCGCGTGTTCTTTTTGGCGCGCGCATCTCGCTGGGCGTGGCGGCCGCCGTGGTCTCGATCTCGCTGGCGATCGGTCTTGCACTCGGGGCCTGCGCGGGCTTCTATGGCGGTTGGATCGATACCGTTGTGAATGTCTACCTGAGCAATGCCTTTCTGGCGCTTCCGGGCATTCTGCTGGCGGTCGCGATCGTGGCATTTCTCGGTCCAACGCTGCCGGACCTCATCATCGCATTGGCCCTGCCCGCCTGGGTGGGATACGCTCGGCTGGTGCGGGCGCAGGTCGCGGCGGTACGCGAGCGCGAATTCGTACAGGTCGCTCGTTCCCTCGGCGCGACAGACCTTCGCTTGCTGACGCGATCCATCCTGCCGCATGCCCTGCAGCCGCTCTTGGTGCAGGCTGCCGTTGGCATGTCCGCCGCCGTGCTCGCGGAGGCTACCCTGAGCTTTCTGGGGCTGGGCGTGCAGGCACCGGTAGCCACCTGGGGCGCCATGCTCAACGATGCCCGCTCCCACCTGTTTGAGTCGCCCTATCTCGTCTTTTTCCCTGCCCTCGCGGTCGCTCTTTGCGTGCTGGCCTTCAACCTGCTCGGCGATGGACTTCGCGACCTGCTCGATCCGCACCGTCAAACTGGGGGCGAGCGCCCATGAGGGTAGGGGTACTCTCCGACACACACGGCCTGCTTCGGCCTGAAGCGCTGGCAGCCCTTCGTGGCGTGGATCATCTGCTGCATGCGGGCGACGTCGGCGATCCGCGCATCCTGGATGAACTGCGAACACTAGCACCTCTGACCGCGATTCGCGGCAACATCGACCGTTCCGGGCCTTGCTCCGCGCTTCCCGCGACCGAAGCCGTCGAACTCGGCGGACATCTCCTCTACCTCGTCCATGCCTTGGCCGATCTGGATCTGAAACCCGAGGCCGCCGGCATCGCCGCCGTTATCTACGGGCATAGCCATAAGCCGGCCATGGAGTGGCGACATAACGTTCTGTACCTCAACCCAGGCAGCGCAGGGCCGCGAAGATTCAAGCTTCCCATCACGGTCGCGATCCTGCAGGTTAAGCCCGAGGGCATCGGGGCCGAGATTGTCACCCTAGACATCCCTCCCGGTCCTCCCCCGGCTTACGCATGAGCTCATTGGCTACTGTCCTCCGGAGCGAGTCGTCGGCAAGGGGGTACGCCCGTTTGGACTCGGTACCTCAGGCTCCGGAATCCGGGGTACCGGCACCGGGTGCGGTCCGCTCTTGGACCAATCGAGTTTTACCGTGGACAGGATGTCGATCATCCTCTGATCGATCTGCTGCAACTGTGTGTCGGTGAGATCCTGGGCACCGCTCGATACCGAACAAAAGGTGTTCATCGCTAGATCGAAGCGGTAGCACGACCCTTTGCGATAGGCCGTGTACACCTCGTCGCGAGCCTCTACGCAGATCTGCCCATGCTCGTCATGCCCATGCACGAAGTTCATGCCACCGATGTCCTGCGTGTCCTTGCGTTCCTCGCTCACAACCGTTGGTCCGGTGGCCTGGGCGGCACATTCGGCATCTGTCGAGTGGCGCTCGACGCTGTAATAAAAACGCGCACCGCTGAAGGTCGAGTATGGGTATGGGTTGAACTGGATCGCCACAACGCTTCGCATCTGCGTTTGCGGCGAGGCCGTTCTTGCGTCCAGGTGAAAGGTGCTGACCTCCCCATCCTTGCGATTGACGGTCCATCCGAGTGGCACGCTGAAGCGCACACCATAGTGGCTGTCGCGAAAATCCAAGGTTCGGGCATCCTGGGGCGGCATCTCTGGAACAGCAGTCTGGGCCGCCGCGCGCCCGGCGGGTGCGACGAGCAGCAAACAAGAAAGGCAAAGGAGTCTGGAAAGATGGTCACGATGAGCCATACTGCTCCTTATCGGCGTGTTCGAGGATCGGCTACAGCGTACATCGAATCTGTAGCAAAATTCACCATCACGTAGGTAATCCCGATCGCGAGGATGCAGCCCTGCACCAGGGGGTAGTCCCGATTCGAGACAGCTGACAGGGTCAGCCTGCCCAGACCGGGCCAGCCAAAGATCGTTTCGGTCACAATCGCGCCCGCCAGTAATGACCCGAACTGGAGCCCTAAAACTGTCAAAATGGGCGTAAGTGCGTTACGCAGCGCGTGGCGGTAGACAACTGTCCGCTCCGGCAGACCCTTCGCGCGGGCCGTGCGGATGTACTCCTGACCGAGTTCCTCGAGCATGGCGCTGCGCACCATGCGGGTCAGAATCGCGGCTACGCCTAACCCCAAAGTAACCGAGGGCAGAAGAAGATGCCTGAGAAAATCAAAAAATCCACGACCCGCACCGGAGACTGGAAGCCAGCCTAGCTCGATGGATACAAGCAGGATTAGCACCGGACCAAGGGCGAAGTTCGGCAGCGACAGGCCGAGCAGGCTGCCGAAGCTCAGGACACGGTCCGGCCAGCGGCCGCGATGCTGTGCCGCAACTACGCCTGCCGGAATTGCTAGACCCGCGCCCAGCAGCATCGCCGCAGCGGTCAGCGCCAGGGTATACGGATACCGCTGCGCGATCAGGTGCCAGACTGAGTCATGGAGCCGCAATGAGCGGCCTAGATTGCCGCGCCCCAGGCCGTGCCAGTAGCTGAAGTACTGCTCGCCAAGGGGGCGATCCATGCCATAGCTATGGCGGAGCGCGGCGATATCACCCGCTGAAGCTCCCTCGCCGAGCATCAGCGTAATCGGATCTCCGGGAACCAGGTGAATGAGCAGAAAAACAACCGTCACCACCAGCCAGAGCGCAGGCAAGGTAATCAACGCTCGTTGCCCTGCCCGCCGAACGGCGCTCCTGAGAGCAAGCGCCATCAGGCCGGCGCTCCTGACATGGTCTTCGCGCGCTTAGCGCCACCCGCACCGGAGGCGTCGGTACTGCCGGTATCCATGCCGGCCTCTGGGTCAGCGTCTGGGTCAGTATTTGGGTCAGTATCTGAGCCGGTATTTGGACCATCGTTCGCACTATCGACACGCACCCGCGCAATCCGATGCCTGTCCATGGCAACGATTCTCAGCCGTCGATTGCCGAGCAGCAGCTCCTCCCCCGGCTGCGGGATGTGGCCGAAGCGGGCGAGCAGCAGACCGGCAAGCGTCTCCACCCCTGGTGTGCGGGGCAAATCCCAGCGTAGCTGCGTTGCCAGGTCGCGGAGGGTCACACTGCCGTCAAGCTCCACGCCCGTGCCGTTGGTAACGGCACCCATGGGCTGCCGGACGTCGAACTCATCCTCCAGCTCGCCCACGATCTGCTCAAGGGCGTCCTCGGCGGTCACAAGGCCCAGTGTCGAGCCAAACTCATCGACCACGATGGCCATCTGACGGCGGCGCTCCTGAAACTCCTGCAGCAGTTCGAGCGCGGGCTTGGTCTCAGGGACAACCAGCACATCGCGCATGACCTCGCGCAGCGTAAGGCCGGACGCCCCACGGTGCCCCATGCTGAGGGCCACGCCCCGGAAGTGCATCAGGCGGAAAATGTCCCTTGCATACACAACGCCGATAAAGGCATCGCTGCCGACGGCCGGGTCATAGACCGGCACGCGGGAGTGCTCTTCCTCAATGATGCGGGCACTGGCAATCTCCAGCGGCAGGTTCGCCGGCAGGGAGAAAATGCGGCTGCGCGGCGTCATGATCTCGCTTGCGGAGACTTCGCGCAGCTCCAGAGCCCGGTGCACAATCTCCTCCTGATAGACCGGCAGCAATCCCAGCTTGCGCGTGGCGGAGGTCATCAGCTTCAGCTCCTCCGGGGAGTGGGCACCGGCCTCGCCGCGCAACGGCGCACGAAAGATCCGCAGCACCAGCGATGCTGAACCGTTCAAAAGATGGACGACGGGGATGGTGATGCGAATGAACAAATCTACCGGACCGGCCACAGCGAGGGCAATGCGCTCCGCCCGCTGCAGCGCCAGAGACTTGGGGACGATCTCCCCCAGCACCACCTCTAGGTAGGTGATGCAGAAGAATGCCAGCAGCACCGCCGCCGTGTGTGCGACGACCAGCGGATGCGCTGCCGACCACGACGTCTGTGGCAGATGCCGGAACATGTGCTGCAAGCCACTGGCCAGGGCGGGTTCGCCAAGGCCGCCCAAGACCAGGTTGGCCAGCGTCACTCCAAGCTGCACCGCCGGCAGCACCTGATCGATGTTGTGCTTGAGGCGCAGCGCGGTGCGGGCCGAGGGACGGTTCCGCTTCAGCAGGTGCTCGATTCGCGTCTCACGCACGCTGACGAGGGCGAACTCAGCAGCCACAAAGAAGCTGTTCGCCAGGATGCAAAGGGCGATTAGACTTCCGCGCAGCAGCAGCCAATCCAGCATTCGTCTCAGTGTAGCCGGGAAAGCTTAGCGGTAGCACCCGCAGCAAAAAACGGACACTCACATTAGATCCAAAAGAGCCTGTAGGCAAAAGCAAAAGGCCCAACCTCACGAGGAGATTGAGCCTTCCTTGTACACCCATTTACGGTTAGGGCGTAACTTACACCAAAACGCGCTTCAGGGTCTCGTCAATCGTATCCTTGGGCACAAAGCCGACGATCTGCTCTGCCACTTTGCCGCCCTTGAACACCAACAATGCGGGAATACCACGGATGCCATAGCGGCCCGGCGTCATATTGTTCCGGTCCACATCCATCTTCATGACCTTAATCTTGCCGTTGTACTCCGTTGCAACCTGATCGACCACCGGCGCGAGCGCCCGGCAAGGACCGCACCACGCCGCCCAGAAATCCACCAGCACAGGTGTGTCCGATTGCAGGACCTTTGCTTCAAACTCCGAGTCGTTGACCTCGGTCACGAATTCATTTGCCATCTTTCCTCCGCCTTCTGCCTACCGCAGCACTTAAATAGATGCGATGATGGCCCCAACGATGCACCCGGAGCAGCGGCGGCTCATAACACTTCCAGGCTAGCCGGAGCACCAATCCGTACCGGCAGGAGCTCGACCGTTTCGCCCAGATTGGACCGAAAACGGTGCTCTGCGGCCTCCAGCGTCGCTGTCGCGGCCAGGATTCCCAGCAGCGCGGGACCGGCGCCACTCAGGGCAACCCCAGCAAACTCTCGGGCCCCGTGCAACGGGTCAAGGTGCTCGAGCAGGGTACACGCCCCCCGGCGGTGCGGCTGGTGCATACGGTCCTCCATCGCCACGCGGAGCAGCTCCAGCCTCCCCTGCGCGAACGCGGCGGTAAGCAGCGCTGCCCGCTGGACATTGAACACCGCATCCGCCTGGGAAAGCCGTTCTGGCAGCATCGCGCGGGTAACCTCAGTCGCCAGACCCGTCCGGGGCAGAGCGAGCAAGAGCTGCCAAGTGCCGTCACACTCGAAACTGGCATGGTGCACCGTGTTCCTAACCGGCACCGACACGGTGTAGCCGCCATACCAACAAGCGGCCACATTGTCCGGATGACCCTCACGGCGAGTCGCTTCCGCGACGATCTCCCCGGCCGTAAATCGAAGCTGCCCAAAATGGTTGGCGAGGGCAACGCCCGCGAGCCGTGCCGCTGCGCTCGAGCCACAACCCATCCCAAGCGGGATCTCATTTTCCACCACCAGCCGTAACGGGATAACGGGATGTTTAGCCGCCTCCAGAACACTGCGGCAAGTGTCCAAGATCAAATTGTCTTGGAGCGACCCGCACCGTTCCGGATCGCGTCCGATAGCCTCAATCGAGTCCGCCTCCGCCGTCTGCGCCTCAACAATAAGCCGCAGCGAAAGCGCCAGCCCGACCGCATCGAAGCCCGGTCCGAGGTTGGCGGAGGTCGCCGGCAGACTCAGCCGTACGGGAGCCTGTCCTGTGTGCCCACTCATGCCGGTTGGCTCGCCAAACCGGCGGCCTGACTCGCGAAGCCGGCAATCCGGTCGAGCGTGGAAAGTACCTTGTCGACATCCGGATCGAGCACCCAGGGTTCGCGTTGCAGTGCAGCGGTTTCGTTCCGCTCCGTCTCCGATGCCGCCCGTTCCTCCGTGGCGTTAAACAGCTCTCCCCGATGGAACTGAATCGTGTATTCAGGGTCCTTAAGCGTGTGTCCGGTCAGCAGCAGAACCGCGGTCTCCTCGCGGCCCACCCGGCCGTCGGCAACCAGTTTTCTTAGCCCGGCAAGGGTCACGGCGGAGGCCGGCTCACACCCGATACCCTCAGCCCCGATCTGCGCCTTGGCGACGGCGATCTCGCGCTCCGATACCTGCTCGCACCAGCCGCCGGTGGACTGCATTGCCCGCACCGCCTTGCGCCACGAAGCCGGGTTGCCGATCCGGATCGCCGACGCGCGCGTGTCCGCCACAACAGGATCTAGGTGCGTTCCGCAATTGGCCTCCATGCTTCGATAGAGCGGATTCGCGCCCTCCGCCTGGACGATGCTGATCTTGGGCAACCGTGAGATGAACCCGAGCTGCTTCATCTCTGCGAACCCCTTGCTCAGCGCCGAAGAGTTCGCCAGATTGCCGCCGGGCACGATGATGTGGTGCGGCACCTGCCAGTCCGTCTGCTCCAAAATTTCAAACGCGGGGGTCTTTTGCCCCTCCAGCCGGTAAGGGTTTACCGAGTTCAGCAGGTAAACCGGGGCGCGCCGGATCAGCTCCGTCAGCACGCGGACGCAGCCGTCAAAGTCCGTGCGCAGCTGCACCGTGACCGCACCGTAGTCCATTGACTGCGAGAGCTTGCCCCAGGCGATCTTGCCCTCTGGAATCAGCACCAGGCTGCGTAGCCCGGCACGTGCCGCGTAGGCCGCCATCGCCGCCGAGGTGTTGCCCGTGGACGCGCACGCTACCCACTCGTACCCTGCCGCCACCGCAACCGAAAGCGCCGCCGTCATCCCCGTATCCTTGAACGATCCAGTCGGGTTCATGCCCTGATGCTTGGCCAGCAGCCAATTCATACCCAGGCTCTCGGCGCAGCGCGGCATCTCGTAGAGCGGCGTGTTGCCCTCGCGCAGGGTCACGATCCTTTCAGGGGCGACAATCGGCAGCAGATCGCGAAACCGCCACACCCCGCTCCCGTCCGCCGCCAGCGTCGAGGTTCGGCGTTCGTTCCAAAGGTGGCGCAGCGCCTGCGGGTTCGGCAACAAAACGTGGTCCGCATCGGGAGCACCGCCGCTCCATGGATACTCCACCTCAAAAAGCTCACCGCAGCGTACGCAGCGAAAGTTGCTTTGCGCCTCCGAGGCAGGGATGCGGGCATCGCATCCTATGCATCTCAAAACGTGTGAAATCGATTTTGCTGAACTGGGGAGCATGCGCTCACTTAGACTACCGTAGCGCCAGGAGGCTGAGCACGCTCGCCGCCGTACCACTTCTGGGTCTGGCTCCTCTTGGATCCACTTATCTTGGATCCGGTCACGCGCAATCGCCCCCTGCTTCTCGCGAACTGCGGATCGCCGCCGCTGCCGACCTTCGTCCCGTCCTGCCCGCCCTGCTGGCCCGATACCGGAACCAGACAGGGACGCAACTTACGCCGTCGTTTGACTCCTCCGCCACCCTCACCGAGCAGATCCGCAACGGCGCACCAAACGACCTATTCCTCTCTGCCGATTGCGCCCACCCGCAGCAGCTCGTAGACGCCCATTTGGCTGCCGATCCCAAGCCGACCCACTACGCCCGTGGCGTGCTGGTGCTGTGGGCACGCAAGGACTCCCCCGCCCAGCCGCTTTCACTCGACGCGCTCACCGGCCCACACGTTACCCGGATTGCCGTGGCCAACGGTCTTCATGCACCCTACGGTGCGGCGGCCATGGCCGCCCTGCGCGCGCTTAAGCTGGAGGACAGGCTTGCCGGCAAGCTCGTCCAAGGCGAGAACATCGCGCAGACCGCGGAATTTGCCTATACCGGCAGCGCGCAGGCGGCCTTCATCTCGCTCACCATTGCCGACAGCCCGCCCTACCGCGCTGTCGGCAGCTTCATCCAGCTGCCTCCCGCCTATCCGCCTATCCTGCAGTGCGCCATCGTGCTCAAAAGCAGCACGAACCAGCCCGCAGCCGAAGCCTTCCTGGCGTGGCTGACAAGCTCTGCCATTCAGAGGCAGTTGCCCGCGCTCGGTCTCGAGCCGGCGCAATAGTCCTCCACGACAGTTAAGCTGTAGCCCGAAACTGTAATCAAAGCCACATGCTTTGCTCACGTCGCCCTCCACTTCGCAGCATCGCAACAGAGGGGTGTCATCTCGACCGAAGCGAGACAGCTCCACCGTCTTGCGTAGTGGAGTGACCTGTAGTTTTGCTTCAACAGACCGCACCTTGCCTACTTGCTTGTCCTTCCCGAAGGGAATCTGCGTTTCTTCCTGGATCGCCCGGCTACACTGGCGGGCATGGACATCGAGGCACTTGGCGTCACGCTGCGGCTCGCGGCTGCCAGCACGGCACTGTTATTGCTGCTGTCGACGCCCCTGGCCGCGTGGCTTGCCGGCAGTCCCTCATGGTCCCGGCGCCTGGTCCGTGCCCTGGCGATGCTCCCGCTGGTCATACCGCCGACCGTGCTGGGCCTCTACCTGCTGGAAGGTCTGGGGCCGACGACGGCGATGGGCCGTGTCCTGATTGCGCTTCTTGGGCATCCTCTGCCCTTCAGCTTCGGCGGACTTCTGGTCGGGTCGGTTCTCTATAGCCTACCGTTTGCCCTCACTCCCCTGGCCATCGCCTTCGAGGACGTCGATCCCCTGCTGCGCAGCACGGCGCGCGTCTTGGGTGCCTCGCCGCTCCAGGTCTTCCGGCGCGTAGTGTTGCCCCTTTCAAAACGAGCGTTTCTGGCCGCCGGAATCCTGACCTTCTGCCACACCGTCGGCGAGTTCGGCGTCGTCCTGATGCTCGGCGGCGACATCCCCGGTAGCACCCGCACCCTTTCCATCTCGTTGTTCGACCAGGTGCAGGAAGCCGACTACGCTGCTGCAAACCGCACCGCCATCTACCTTGTAGGTCTCTCGTTTCTCACCTTGGTCGCCATGCAGCTGCGTCCGCGCAGGGGAGTTGCACCGCTTGACTGAAGCCCCGCGGACAACAGATTGGCAGAAAGCGGAACCACACCACCGCTTGCGGGTAGAGGGCGGTGTAGGAACTCTCGCCTTCGACGTAGCTGCGGACTTTCACGCGCCCTGGACCGTGCTCTTCGGACCCTCCGGTTGCGGGAAAAGTACCCTGCTGCGAGCGATGTGTGGCTTAATCCACCACTTGAAGGTAAGCTTCGCAAGACGTGATCAAGCCGGTACTTGGAACACAATCGAAGACAGAGCTCGGCGAGAGGCTCCGGAGCACCGCAGCCTGGCCTATGCTCCCCAGCAAGCCGTCTTATTCCCTCACCTTTCTGTGGAACAAAACGTCGGCTTTGCAAGCGTGGTAACGCAAAGTTCCGCAACAGACTTGGTGCCGGAGACCTTGGCCTTCTTCGCTCTTGAGCCGCTCGCCCAAAAGATGCCGCGCACCCTCTCCGGCGGGGAACGTCAACGCGTCAGCCTGGCCAGAGCCTTCGCCGTTCCCCACCCTCGCCTCATGCTGCTCGACGAGCCCTTCACTGGGCTCGATCGCTCGTTGCGTGACGACCTGCTGCCCCGTATGCGCTCCTGGGCGTACAGGCGTGGCATCCCGGTCATCTCCGTAACTCATGATGTGGACGAGGTCTACCTCCTGGCCGCCGACGTCATCCGTTTGCGGCAAGGCCGGATCGTTGCGCAGGGCGCCCCAAAGGAGGTGCTCGGAGACGAAGCCGATCGTATCCTTCGTACTCTCTCCAACACCGGAGCAGCAAAAGAAGCCTACGAGTAAAGCTCCAGCACGGTACCTTGAGCCATACAGTGCTTTGCTTTTTGTTGTCATTCCCGAAGGGAATCTGCAGTTCGTCTTGCTGCACAGCCACAAGCAAGTTGCTTTAGCCACTGAGGACTTGCAGAACACATCAGACCATCGCTAACGCTCCCGCTGCACTCCGAGCAATACAGGTTCCCGCTCGAGCTCTACACCAAAACGATCGAAAACCCCCTGCCGGATCCGCTCCTCTAGCCGCAGCATGTCCCCGCAACTCGCTCCTCCGCGGTTCGTCAGCGCCAGGGTATGCCGCGTGGACAGACCCGCCGCCCCCTGCCGAAAGCCTTTCAAAAATCCCGCGCGTTCTACCAGCCATGCCGCCGAAAGTTTGCTGCGCCCCTCTCCCGCGGCGTACACCGGCATCGCATCCGCCCCCACGCCGGCAGCTTCGGCTACGGTTCCTACATGGGTCGTAGGGATCACCGGATTCTTGAAGTAGGAACCCGCACTCTGCGTGTCTGGATCGCCCGGAACCAACACCATGCCCTTGCTGCGCCGGATCGATCGCACAGCTTCAGCGACCTCGCCTAGAGACGGCGTTCCAGTGTAGTCCGCAAACCGGCGCTGCAGATCGGCGTAGCGTAGCGTCGGCTTGCCTTCAGGCAGCAGTTCGAACCTGACGCTCGTGATGATGTACCGGTCCCGCTCCTCCGTGTTGAATAAACTCATCCGGTACCGGAAACGGCAGTCCACCCCAGAGATGTCGACAAAGCTCAGCGTGCGGCGATCAAAGGCGCGGACCGACGCAGTCACGGGCCCGACCTCCTGGCCATAGGCACCGACGTTCTGCACCGGCGTTGCCCCGACGCTGCCCGGAATCCCCGCCAGGCACTCCATGCCGGCGCAACCCGCTGCGATCGTCCGGTCTACAAGCTCGTCCCAGGACTCCCCAGCCCCTACGTTGAAGCGGCAGCCTTGGCGCTCGATGCCCCGGATAGCCACCCGCAGTACCAGTCCGTCGAAGCCTTGGTCTGACACCAGCAGATTGCTTCCGCCGCCTAGAACGAATACGGGCATTCTGCGATCCTGTGCCCAGAGAAAGGCCTCCCTGACCTCGGATTCCTCTGCCGCCTCTGTGAAATAGCGGGCCGCCCCACCCAGTTGAAAGGTCGTGTATCCGGCGAGGGGCACGTTTTCTCGGATCTGCACGGGTTGAGCGTACACGATCTGCCACCAAAACCGCTTAAGGAGCCGCTTGACAGCCTCTGTACACTCCAGAAAGTGAAGCGCCTCGCCCGTGCGCTTGGAATGAAGTCTTCATCCCTGTCCGAGTTCCAGACTTAAGTCGCCTGAATCGAAGACTTTGGACATAAAGTACCCAGGGTGGGGGCGACACCAAGTCCTGCATCCTTCGCCGCGGACTTACAATCTATACAGGTGTAACGTCCAAGGAAGTTAGAGGAGACAAAATGTACCCAGAGTTGATGGTGATCCCGATGCGCGAAGAGTTGACCCGCGCCGGGGTGAGCGAAGCCCGCACGGCCGCTGACGTGGACAACGCCCTGGCCCAGCCCGGAACCACCATGGTGGTGGTGAACTCCATCTGCGGTTGCGCGGCCGGTAAGATGCGCCCCGGCGTTCGCCTCGCCATGGGCAACGGCACCAAACCCGACCATGCCGTAACGGTGTTTGCCGGTCAGGACCGCGAGGCCACCGATCGCGCCCGCGGCTACTTCGGCGGGCATCCGCCCACCTCACCGGCCATCGCCATCCTGCGTGACGGCCAACTCGTGTACCTGATGCAGCGTTCCGCGATTGAAACCTCGACAGCGCCCGCGATTGCACAGGAACTGGCACGCGCCTTTGACAGCTACTGCGCTAAGTCTGCTGTCTAGATGAGGAAACCTTCTGAATGAGGAAAGGGCCGGCAATCGCCGGCCCTTTCCCGTTTTGGGAGGTCCATACCCGTAAATCCTGCCAATTCGCTAAACTTTCGCTCGATACGACCGATAAAGCAGGTGTATGCACACCCTGCTTGCACCACCTATCCCCCGTACACTGACCGCAGCCGCCACTGGATCGGAACTGGCATTGAAGCTGCTAGGCCCGAGCACTACCATGTCGCATCTCTGGTCGCAGGTGCGACGGCTCGCCCCGCACGTGCGCACCGTTCTGCTGACCGGTCAACCGGACTCCGGCCAAGACGCGGTCGCCCGGCTTCTTCTGGACCTCTCCTTGTGTCCACAGCGGCAGCTTGATGTGCTCGGCGAACCAGAGGCCGAACACCGGCTCGCGCATGCTTGCCAAGCCCACGCTTCCCCGAGCGGTGCATTCCTGTTCTTGCCTGAGGTGCATCGACTATCCGCTACCGGACAGCAGTACTTATTGCGGCTGTTGCGGACACGCCGTACCCGCGGATTATCGGTGATCGCCGCGAGTGCTGAAGATCTGCGTTCCCTTTCCAGTATGGGGCGATTCTTGCCGGATCTCGCCGAGATCTTGGGTGCGGTGCGCATCGCGGTGCCTCCGTTAAAAGACCGGGTCGAGGATATCCCCATGCTGCTCGGACAGACGTTATCCCTGCACTGGACGGGAGCGCATGGCGAAATCCCACAGCTTTCCGAGGAGTTCCTGCGCGCTGCCATGCAGCACAGCTGGCCCGGAAATCTTCGTGAGCTCTCTGAGGTTGCCGAGGCTCTACTTGCTGACAGCACGGCCGGCGAAGAATTCCGAACCGCAGACCTCCTTCGCGCCTTGCGGGCGGTGGGAACGCCGCGGCCGGGTGGGCCCGCACCGCTCCGCATGGTAAAGCTGGATACGGTAGTGCAAGAGCATATCTACGCCGTTCTGCGTGGCTGCCGTGGAAACAAGCTCAAAGCAGCTGAGGTACTCGGTATCAGCCGATCGACCTTATACCGCATGCTCGATGCCGCTGCCCAGAACATCTCGTTGCCCATAGCGAGCTGACCGCCGCCAGGATGGTAGGCTGGCGGCATGCATTTCGCATCACAGCTCACGGCTCCCGGTGCAGCCCGCGTCTCGGGGAAGGTCGCTATGCTCGGTGCCGGCAAGATGGGTGGCATTCTGCTGAGCGCGTTCGTCAGCTCCGGCCTGCTTGCCCGGGATCAGATCGTCGCAACGACAGCTCACGCGGAGCGCGCCGCCGCGCTTGAGGCCAGGCTGGGCATTCGCAGCCTCACCGACAATTTCGAGGCTGTCCAAGGGGCCGATCTGATCATCCTTGGGGTGAAGCCTACGCAGGTAACGGACGTGGTGCGGACGATTGCGCCGGCGCTCGATCGCTCAAAGCTCCTGATCTCGATCGCCGCCTCCGTCCCGACCTCCGCCATCGAGGCGCAGGCAGGTGACGGAGTTGCAGTGATCCGCGCCATGCCCAATACCCCCGCAACCCTGGGTGCCGGCATGACCGCCCTAGTACGAGGCCGGTTTGCTACCCCGGAGCAGATGCGTCTTGCGGACGAGATGTTTCGTACCGTCGGACGCGTCGTGGAGGTCGATGAGAAGCACATGGATGCGGTGACCGGCCTCTCCGGTTCCGGCCCGGCATTTCTGTACATTATTCTGGAAGCCCTGGCCGAGGCCGGGGTCAACGTCGGACTGCCGCGCGATATTGCCACGCAACTCGCCGCGCAGACAGCCTATGGCGCAGCCCGCATGGTGCTTGAGACCGGTGCCCACCCCGCGTTGCTGAAGGACGAAGTGACGACCCCAGCTGGGTGTACAGTAGACGGCATCCTCGAGCTGGAGGCCGGCGGTCTGCGCGTCACCCTGATTAAGGCCGTGAAGCGGGCTACCGAGCGCGCTCGCGAACTGGCGGGAACCGGAGTGTGAATCAAATCTATGCTTAATCCTTATTGCCGGGTGAAGTGACCCCCATCGCGACACCCGAGCTTGGTGTCGCGTTCCCGGTGCAGGCATATCATAAAGCTATGGCACGTCTTCTCAAGTTCCTGCGCAGTGGCCGAGGCCTCTCGGGCTCTGCCGGCATTGCCCTGGGCTGGATGGTGCTGGTTATCCTCGAAGGGGCCGTTGTACGCGCCACCGGCTCCGGGGCAGGCTGCGGCAATCACTGGCCGTTGTGCAACGGTGAGGTGCTGCCCCACCATCCACGGCTCGCGACGGTCATCGAGTTCACGCATCGTTCCATGACAGGGGTATGTACCGCCCTGGTGGCGGGCGTGGTCTTCTGGACATTTCTGGCACACGCGCCGGGCGAGAGGGTACGCAAAGCCGCACTCTGGTCCGGCATCCTGCTGCTCACCGAGGCCTTCCTTGGAGCCGTGCTCGTTAAAGGCGGCTATGTGGAGCACAACGCCTCAAATATGCGCGTCGTCGTGCAGTGCGTTCACTTCACCAACACCCTCTTGCTGCTCGGTGCCTTGACCCTGGCATGGTGGTGGCAGCGGCCTCGACCCGTTACCGCTCACCATAGGACCGCAACAGGACAGTTGGCCTGGCTCGCCCTCGGGTTCACGGTGCTTACCGGCGCAACCGGCTCGGTAGCGGCGTTGGCGGATACGCTTTTTCCCGCCGTAGATCTTCACAACGCGTTGCTGGCAGACTTTTCCTCCACCTCACCGCTATTGATCCGCATGCGCTGGATGCATCCTGCGGCGTCTGTGTGCGTGTTTGTGCTCGTTGGTATCCTGGCCTTACGCCTCGGTGGGCGTCGCGGCGGCATGCTGCTCTGCCTACTGTCGTTGCAGCTGATCCTTGGAGTCGGCGACGTGCTCGCCCTGGCCCCTGTTTGGCTGCAGGTTCTGCATCTGCTCGGAGCCGATCTTTTGTGGATCGCTCTCGTATCGACATCTGCCGATATTCTGATTCCGCTCAGGGCAGAGTCACGGTCCTCAGCAACCCGGCCAAATTCTCTAAGTGGATCGCTGGCGGCCAAAGGCGCGTAATGACGCTCTACACGCGCTCACAAAGTCCAATCCGTGCCAGCCGCATCAACGAACATTTACAATTGCCGCCAGAAAGGGACAGGTAACCTGTGAAGCCTACCAGCACACACGATCGACGCTCATTTTTGAAGACCGGAGGCGCGCTTGCCGCAGGTCTGTTGGTGCCCACCGCTGCTTCGGCCACGGACACCACCCCGGCCAAGACGCTTCCGCCACTGCCCTTCAATCCTAAGACGCACGATGCCATGCCGACCCGCAATCTCGGCAAAACCGGCTACAAGGTGGGCATCTTTTCGCTTGGCGGCCAGGCCGCGATCGAGCTGCACAACAACGCCGACGCGGCCGTCCCACTCATCAACCGCGCGCTGGATCTGGGCGTAAATTACATCGACACCTCCTCCATCTACGGCGGTCCGGACCGCTGGAGCGAGCAGTATGTCGGTGCCGTAATGAAGACGCGCCGCAATGAGGCGTTTCTTGCCACCAAGACCAAGGAGCGCACGCGCGACGGCTCCATGCGCATGATCGAAAAGTCACTGCAACTGCTCAACACCGACCACGTCGACCTATGGCAGTTGCACGACATCGGTTTGCAGGAGGACGTCGATCAGGTCTTCGCCAAGGGTGGTGCCATGGAGGCGCTGATCGAGATGCACGACCAGAAGGTGGTCCGCAACCTCGGCCTTACCGGGCACTATCGCCCGGAGCCGCTAATGGACGCTATCAACCGTCATCCCTTCGACTGCATCCTCATGTCGCTCAACCCGGCCGACACGCACATGTGGAGCTTCCAGGACAAGCTGCTGCCGCTCGTCACCGAGAGGCAGATGGGCATCATCGGCATGAAGGTCCCCTCGCGTGGCCGCCTGCTGTCCAGCTGGACGCCGCCGCCGGTTGAGGCGCAGAAGCATATGTGGGAGGGCTCACAGATCGCCTACCGACCGGGTGTGATGACCATGGCCGATGCAATGAACTACGCCCTGACCAAGCCGGTAAGCACGGTCATCATCGGTTGCGACAACCTCGGTCAGCTCGAGGAAAACGTGAAGATTGCGCGTCATTTCACCCCGCTCTCGCACGGGCAGATGGCCGCCTTAGACGCGGCCTCCGAACCAGTGGCGAAGCAGTCGTTGTTCTACCGCTTCACCGATCGCACCAAGGGATAGTCGCGCATTAGCTTCCCAACATTGTCATCCTGAGCAAAGCGAAGGACCTGCTTCTCGACTTACCTTTAAGTCGAGAAGCAGGTCCTTCACTACGTTCAGGATGACAATTTGTGCGTGATGAGAAGCGAAAGAACTACCCCAGCCACTTCGGATTCTGTGCCGTTCCATCGAAGTGATTCGTGGTCTTGAACAGCTCGTATTTGCCCTCCGCGGCAGCTGTTGCGGTGCGGCTCAGCAACGCTGCCTGCGCCTCCTCGGTCATCGGTTTAAAGGTGCGCGCCGCGGTAAGCGCCTGCTCCAGATCCGGCATCTTCTCGATGCCGGTGATGACCACCGAGACCGGCTGCGACATCCCCCAATGCAGTGCCTCGATCGGCTTCACCGTGCCGCTGTCCAGGATGTAATGGTCGCCGAAGGTCTTCATTGCGAGCACCCCGGTTCCCTGCTTCTGCGCCACGGGAATCACCAGCTTTGTGAAGGACCGGAAGTGCGCATCCATCACGTTTACCGGCATCTGCACGGTATCGAAGTGGAAGCCGTGCTTCTCGGCGGTCTCGAACATGCGTAGATGCACCGCCGGGTCCTTGTGGCCTGTGAAGCCGATGTAGCGGATCTTGCCTGCATCACGCGCCTTTACCGCGGCTTCGAGTGCTCCGCCCTTGGCGAAGATGCGGTCCGGATCCTCCATGCGGATGACCTCGTGAAACTGCACCAGGTCGATCATCTCCGTCTGCAGCCGGCCCATCGACTGTTCCAGTTGGTGGTTGTAGGCCTCCGCCGTGCGCCCATCGATCTTGGTCATCAGGAAGACCTTATCGCGATAACCGTTGCGCAGCGCCCAGCCGGCACGCACCTCGGAGATGCCGTCGTTGTAGTCCCAGCAGTTATCGATGAAGGTGATCCCGCGATCGACGCCGGCATGCACAAGCCTCGTGGCTTCGTCTTGGGCGACCTCATTCTTACCGAGATGGTAGCCACCCATGCCGATGACTGAAACGCGCTCGCCGGTCGTGCCGAGCTCGCGATATACCATCTCCGGCGACTCTGGCCGCTTGATCGCAGATCCTTTGCTCACGCGAGCGCCTCCCTGCGCCGCCGCTGGAACAGCTGCGGCTACACCCGCGGCCGTAGCCGCCTTGATGAACTCTCGTCGCTCCATACACACCTCCGTCGAGCCAAACGTCCAGGCTCTGCAACGTTCAGATGCGGATTGCCCGCCGTGGGCACGTTAAGCCGCTCGAGCCGAGGCGCGTGCGATCAACACCGCCGAATAGGCCGCGCCGAAGCCGTTGTCGATGTTCACCACCGACACATTTGGGCTGCACGAGTTCAGCATCCCCAGCAGAGCCGACGCTCCACCGAAAGACGCGCCATAGCCTACGGAGGTCGGCACCGCAATTACCGGCACCGACACCAACCCGCCGACCACCGAAGGCAGCGCACCCTCCATCCCCGCGCAAACGATCACCGCATGCGCCGCAACCAGCTGATCGCGTACCGCCAGCAGACGATGTACGCCGGCGACGCCGACGTCATACAGCCGCGTCACGCGCACACCAAAGGTCTCGGCGGTTACGGCGGCTTCCTCGGCGACGGGCAGATCGCTGGTGCCCGCGCACAGTACGGCGATGTGCCCCGCCGGCTCGGCCTCATGGCCCTGACGCAGCGCGAGCGTGCGTGCCATGACGTTGTAGATCGCCTCGGGATGGCGGGCCAGCACGGCATCCGCTGTCGCCCGATCGGCCCGCGTAGCCAGCACGTCGACACGGTCGGCAGCCAGTGAATCGAAGATGGCCGCGGTCTGCTCCGGCGTCTTGCCGGCTGCATAGATCACCTCCGGCAGGCCGGTGCGCAGGCTGCGATGGTGGTCGACCCGCGTGTGGCCGAGATCCTCAAACGGCAGCGTCGCCAGCCGGCTCGCGGCGGCCTCGGCCGTGGTCTGACCCTGTTCTACCGAAGCGAGAAGCTGGAGCAAGTCGGACCGTGTCATCGCTTCACAACCATCTGGAGGTAAGCGGCAAGCGCGGCCTGCTGCACCAGCTTCAGGGCGATACCGTGCTCGGTCGCTGCCGCGCGACAATCCTCATACTCCGGAGCGATGTTGCGCTCTTCCCCGCCCTGCGCACCCACCTTCACACGGATGGCCCCGAAGGCGGTCTGCACCGTTGTGAGGCTGCGGTCCAGGCAGAGGCGGCGGTCCTGCCGCACGCGCACGCCCAGCGTACTCGTCTCGCGCAGCAGCAGGTCTTCAAATACCTGACTCCGGTCGGGCTGGCAGAGCACCGTTATTAGCGTTCCGGGCCGGCCCTTCTTCATGATCACCGGCGTCAGCATCACATCGAGCGCACCGGTCGCGAGCGCCCGCTCGGCCACATACGCCAGCACCTGCGGCGAGGCGTCGTCGAGCGCGGTTTCAAGCACGGTAACAAGCTCCACGCTATTCTGCGAGTTCTCACCTGTAAGCGACTGCTCGCCGGCTTGCATCATGGCCCCAGTGCGGGCCGTAGACTCCACGTTCTCCCCCACGCTGAGCCGCAAGACGTTCGGAAAATCCTTCGGATTCCGCGTGCCCGCGCCATAGCCGATGGCCTCGGTGCGCATCGCGGGCTGCTCGCCGAAGGTGGGCTCCAGCGCCCGCAGCAACGCCGCTCCGGTGGGCGTCACGAGCTCCTTCTGGATGTGCGCCGAGTAGGTCGGCACGTCCCGCAGCAGGTCGGCCGTAGCAGGCGCAGGCACCGGAAACGTCCCATGCGCGCACTCGACCATGCCGCCACCGACGTTCACCGCCGAGGCATACCACCTGCCGATCCGCAGATGGTGAATGCCCGCGCAGGACGCCACGATATCGACGATTGCATCGACCGCACCGACCTCATGGAAGTGGATCTGCTCGACGGGGACATTGTGGATCTTGGCTTCGGAGTGGCCCAGCAGCTCAAATGCTTTGATCGATAAGGCCTTCACCGCGCTGTCGAGCGGTGCCTTCGCGATCAGCGCACGAATCTCGGTCAGCGAACGCCCATGGACGTGCGCATGCGCATGCGGTTCATGGCTGTGCTCAGGCTCATGGCTGTGCTCAGGCTCATGGCTGTGCTCAGGCTCGTGGCTGTGTTCAGCCTTATGAGGCTCGTGCGTGTGCGCGTGGCCGATCTTGTGCTGGTGCTGCGTACCCGGCTGGTGCGAGTGCCCGAGCATTGCATGCTGATGCTCCGCGCCGTCATGCTCATGGGTGTGCGTATGGGGCTTGCTCTCGGCCAGTACGCCGCCTTCGAGCACATGCACCTTAATGGACGAGATGCCGCTGCGATCCACGGTCTCGATCTTCAGGCTCGCGTTCAGGTCGAGAGCGGCGGTAACCTCTTGCAGCACCTCGGCGGGCACACCGGCCTGGATCAGGGCACCGAGAAACATGTCGCCGGCGATCCCGGCGAAGCAGTCAAGATAGGCGATACGCATGGTTATCTTTCTTTCGGTCCGGCGTTGCTGCGCCTGGACGCAAAGGGTAAGCCTGGAGTGAGTGGCATGTCGCTATGCCTGCGGTTTAGGAACCGTTCCGGCCCGAATTTGTTGGAGAGGCCAAGTGGAATACAGAGATCCTTCGCTTCGCTCAGGATGACGGCGGAAGGGTGATCTTCGACGGTACAAAAGGGTGGCCTGTGTTGCGTCTGACATGCGCGTCAAGCCCTGGCGGCCGCAATCGCGGAGGCAGGCAAAATATCATTCATCGAACCGCTCCGATACCCCTGCGTATCGAGCGTTACATATATGAAACCGACATCGCGCAGAGCGGATGTCATGCGGTCCAGCACGGCGAGTGAGAGCGCCTTCGGCAGCTCGGCACGAGCGATCTCCACCCGTGCCAGATCACCATGGTGGCGCACCCGCACCTGCGCAAAGCCAAGCGCATGCAACAAGTCCTCAGCGCGCTCCACCTGCGACAGCGCCTCCGCCGTTACAGGGCGGCCGTACTCTATACGCGACGAAAGGCAGGCGCTGGCGGGCTTGTCGGCAATTGCCAGGCCCGCCTCATTGGCCAGCGCCCGAATCTCCGCCTTGGTCAGCTCCGCCTCAACCAGGGGTGCGAGCGCACCGTGCAGGGTGGCCGCGCGCTGGCCGGGGCGGATCTCCCCCCGATCGTCGAGGTTCATGCCATAAGCCATGTGCGCAAAGCCGAGCCGCGTGCGCTCCGACTCCATCTGCTGAAACAGCTCGTCCTTACAGTGGAAGCAACGCTGCGCGTCGTTGCGCTGATAATCCGGGTTGGCCAGCTCTGCGGTCGTAATGACCCTGATCGGGATGCCATGCGCCGCCGCAAACTCCAGCGCCGCAGCCAGTTCCTTGCGCGGCAGTGAGGCTGAATCCGCAATGACCGCCAGCATCCGCTCGCCGAGCACCCGATGCGCCGCATAGGCCAGGTACGCCGAATCTGTGCCGCCGGAATAGGCCACCATCAGCGACCCAAGTTCACCCAGTCTCGCCTGCAACGCCGCCGATTTTTGCTTCAAGTTCACAGAATTCCAAACCTATCTAAATGCTTGCGAGACGCTTACGAGGGAAAGACTCAACGCACCAGAGGCGGCAGCTTGTCGCTCAGGCCAAACAGAAAAATCGCGCCCACCACAAAACTGTACGCCGCCGTCAGCGACGTCACAGTGAACTGCAGCTTCGGACGGTGCGTACTGCCTGCGAAGATGCCTGAAGCGCTCGCCGTCATGGCCGTATTCATCAGCAGCAGCCCGGCAAGAAAACATCCCAGACCGATGAGCCCTCGGCTGGTGCCACCCAGATTCGCGGCCAACAGAAACAGCAGCAGCTGCGACGGCGTCTCCGCCCCCAGACCATGGATGATGCCCACCACAAAAACCGAGCCGCGGTCATAGCGAAACGCAAACGGATCGGGCTGCGGCTGCTGCGACCCGAACACCCGTCCTACTCGCCACGCCGCATAACGTGCGCCGGAAACGAGCAGCGCAATGCGGCTGCGGCTGACGTGCCTATGCCCAGGGCTACTGCTGGCCAACTGCGCCCGCGAACGCCACAGCGTGAACAAGACATAGATCGCCAGCACCACCAGCGTCGCGCCCACCAGCCGCTCGCCGAGCGCGTCCATCCCCTGCGGCAGCGAGAGGTGCAGAAAGATGACGCCTACGCCCAGGATCGCCACCGTCAGCGCATGGCCCAGCGCATACAGCAGCCCAAGCCCCATACCCTCGCGCCATCCGCGCTGCACGCTGGTGATGTCCGTGATGGCGGCCAGATGGTCGTAGTCGAAGCCGTGGCGCAGCCCAAGCAGCAGGCAGGAGACAAGGGCGAGTTCGAGGGGAGTCGACATCTGCTTCTTCGCTCAGCTTACGGAGAATGGGGCAGGATGCGCAACGTAGCGGTTCATGCCATCGCAGAAGCTGGTATGGACGGCACGGCGGAACTGCGGGGCGTAGCAGCACGAAGGCATGCTCGCCGCGTACTGGCCGCGTACTGGCCGCGCTTGAGGCTCCCTGCATCCAAGGGTTTCATGGCGAACACCGGTTCAATCCCCCTGAGGCGCTTCGGCAAGACCGATGTCCAGATCTCCGCGCTTGGTCTCGGCGGCCATCACCTGGGCTCGGCGGAAAACGAACAGACGGCGGTGGAGATCGTGCACCGGGCCGTCGAGGGCGGCATCACCTTTTTCGACTGCTGCTGGGAGTACAACCGCGGCAAGTCCGAGGACTGGCTCGGCAAGGGCCTCAAGGGCCGCCGCGATAAGGCCTTCCTGATGACCAAGGTCTGCACCCACGGCCGCGACGCCGCCCTGGCCACCCAAATGCTGGAGCAAAGCCTGCGCCGCCTGCAAACCGATCACCTGGATCTCTGGCAGATCCACGGCGTCAGCTTCGACAATGATGCGGAGATGTTCATTCGTCCGAACGGTGCCGCCGAGGCGATGATCAAGGCCAAAAAGGAAGGCAAGGTGCGCTTTCTGGGCTTCACGGGCCACAAGGATCCGGACATCCACAACTCCATGCTGGACACGAAGTTTCCCTTCGATGCCGTGCAGATGCCCCTCAACCCCTTCGACGCCAACTTCCGCAGCTTCGAGAAGCTGGTACTGCCGCGCCTGAACCAGCACGGCATCGCACCGCTCGGCATGAAGCCCATCGGCGGCCATGGCGAGCCGGTGCAGAAGGGCGCGTTCACCGCCGAGGAGCTGCTGCGCTACGCCATGTCGCTGCCCGTGGCGACCACCATCAGCGGCGTGGCGGATTTGGACATCCTGGAACAGAACCTAAAGATCGCCCAGAACTTCAAGCCGATGTCCGAACCCGAGATGCAGGCCCTGCGCGATCGCGCCAAGCAGTACGCCGGCGACGGCCGCTTCGAGCTCTACAAAACCTCCATCAAGTTCGACAACCCTGAGGCCCGCATCGCGCACGACTTCCCCTTCGACCTGCAGCAGATCGAGGTGCGGCAGATGGTGAAGGCGACCGATAACACCGGGGACCCGTACCCCAAGGTGACGGATCCGGGCAAGTCGCCGTGGCCGCAGACGATGGATTTCTAGAAACGAAAGCTATGAGGTAGAGGGTGGTTATGGCGTATTTACCTTCCAACGCCGTCATCCTGAGCAGCGAAAGATCTCGGTGTTTGTTGGAAGCCGGGGAGGTCCAAGCAGAATACGGAGATCCTTCGCTTCGCTCAGGATGACGAACGTGGGGTCGAGAAGATGCACTCGCTCAGGATGACACCTCACCTTATGCGGACCTAAAACTGGAGCCCACAACAAACGGTTAGGCTGAACGCGCGCCGCTGCCGAGGAGATGAAATGCCGGTACAAAACCCTCAAGAGACCCAAGCCAGCAAGACCAGCAAGCTCGACGCCGAGCTCTCCCGCCGCCGCTTCCTGCAAACCGCCGCGCTGACCGGAGCCGCCGCGGTTGTCCCCGGCACAACGGCCGCCGAGGCCCAGGCTACCCACCCCAAGGGCAGCGGCAACGCCGCAGAGGCAAAGCTCCCTAACCCGATCGTCCCCAACTTCCCCGGCGAGTACGGCGGCTCCTCGACCCCGAACTTCCAGGTGCCTAAACGCCCCATGGGCAGCACCGGCCTGCAGGTCTCCATTCTTGGCATGGGCGGCTACCATCTCGGCACGGCCAAGAGCCAGGAGGAGGTCAATGACATGGTCGCCAAGGCGCTCGACTATGGCATCAACTTCTTCGACAACGCCTGGGAGTACCACAAGGGCCTCAGCGAGGAGCGGGTCGGCACGGCACTCAAGGGCAAGCGAGACAGCGCGATCGTGATGACCAAGGTCTGCACCCATGGCCGCAAAAAGGACGTCGCGATGCAGATGCTCGAAGAGTCCCTGAAGCGGCTGCAAACCGATCACCTGGACGTCTGGCAGGTGCACGAGGTCGTCTACTGGAACGACCCTGAGCTCCACTACCAACCTGACGGCGTGCTCGAGGCGCTGACCGCCGCCAAGCAGCAGGGCAAAGTGCGCTTCGTCGGCTTCACCGGCCACAAGAATCCGGCCATCCACCTCGACATGCTGAACCGCGGCTTCAAGTTCGATACCGTGCAGATGCCGGTCAACCCCTTCGACTACAGCTATCGCTCGTTTGAGAAAAATGTGTTGCCGGTAGCGGTGCAAAAGGGCATGGCCGTGTTCTCGATGAAGAGCATGGGCGGCTCCGGTGAACCGATCGTCCACGGTGCCCTCACACCCACCGAGGCCCTCTCCTACGCGATGAGTGTCCCCGGCGTCTCGACCACCATCTCCGGCATGGAATCGATGGGCGTGCTCGACCAGAACCTCGAAATTCTACGCAACTTTCAGCCGCTGAGCCCCAAGCAGATGGCCGACCTCCGTGAGCATGGCCGCCAGTTCAATGACGGCCGCTATGAGCTGTTCAAGAGCAGTGTGAAATACGACGCCGCGGTCGGCCGCGAACAGCACCACTATCCCACCACGGATGAGTTGCCGGCGTAATCTCCTGCGACAAATCAGGATCCATGGGGGGCTAGCCGCTATGGTAGAGTCAGGGTTGGCAACGCGGACGGAGAGATGGCCGAGTGGCTGAAGGCGCACGCTTGGAAAGCGTGTATACCGCAAGGTATCCAGGGTTCGAATCCCTGTCTCTCCGCCACCCCCTCCCTTTTTTTCTGATGAGCATGACCGCACGTAGAACCAGACAGGCGCAAACCTTGCTGTTCGACGCCGACGATACTCTCTGGGAGAACAACATCTACTTCGAACGCGCTATTACGGCGTTCATCTCCTACCTGGACCATCGCGTGCACACGCCGGAAGAGGTGCGCGCACGGCTGAACAGCTGTGAACGCGCCACCATTGCTGTGCACGGCTATGGTGTGAAGAGCTTCCGCAAGTCGCTGATCCACTGCTTCGAACAGCTATCCGATGAGCCGTTGAACGCAGAGAAGCATGCGCGCATTGTCGCTTTTACGGAGGCCATCGCGGCACAGGAGATCGAGTTGCTGCCGGCGGTCGCGGAGACGTTACAGGAGCTCGGTAAACGGCATCGCCTGCTGCTGGTCACCAAGGGCGACCATGCGGAACAGACCGGCAAACTACAACGTTCCCATCTTGCGGAATATTTCAGCGCCGTGGAGGTGCCTGCGGAGAAGGACGCCAAGATGTACCGCGAGCTCGTTGCGCGGCACCGGCTCGCTCCAGCCTCGACCTGGATGATCGGTAACTCGCCGCGCTCAGATATTAACCCTGCCCTCGCTGCTGGGCTGAATGCGGTGTTCGTGCCGCACGATCTCACGTGGGTTCTGGAGCACGAGGTGCTCGACCCTGCTCCGGCAGGCCAGCGCTTGCTTGAGCTGGAGAGCCTGAGAGAGTTGCTGGAGCACTTCTGAAAGGTTGGACAGACCTGTCGCTTGTCACTCCGTGAGTGACCTATGGCTCGTCCTTATAGATACCCATCTCTGCCGAGCCACCCTCCACAAGATGGGCGCGAAACATGCCCGGTGTGTTGAAGCCCCAGGCGATCTGCCCATTGGGCGTCATGGCGATCACGCCGCCATCGCCCTTCATCGCTGTGAGCTCATGCCCCACCACCTCATCGACAGCAGCCTGCAGCGGCATGGCCTTGTACTGCACCAGCGCGCAGATGGTGCGGGCCACCGTGAGCCGCAGAAAGTACTCGCCTGTGCCCGTGGCCGAGACGCCGCAGGACTGGTCCGATGCATACGTTCCCGCGCCGATGATGGGTGAATCTCCGACTCTGCCGAAGCGCTTGGCCTGCGTGCCGCCGGTTGTAGTGCCCGCGGCGATATGACCGGCACGATCACGCACAACCATGCCCGTTGTGCCCCACTTGTGCGCATCGGGTGTCTCCAGTTCAGCAATGGGCTTTCCCGGGGCGGGCGGTGCCCCGGCGGGCCGCGGCGGAATGGGACGGCCTTCTTTCTCCAACTGCCGCACCAGACCCTGCCAGCGTGGTTCGGTGAAGAAATATGACGGGTCAACCTGCTCCAGGCCGATGCTGGCGGCAAACTGATCCGCGCCCGCACCGATCAGCATGACGTGCGGACTTTTCTCCATGACGGCCTTCGCCAACGAGATCGGATTCTTCGTCCGCGTCACGCCCGCGACGGCTCCGGCGCTCATAGTGGCACCATCCATGATCGCGGCATCAAGCTCGTTCTTGCCTTCGGCTGTAAACACCGCACCCTTGCCGGCATTGAAGAGCGGATCGTCCTCGAGAACGCGAAGGCCGGCCTCCACCGCGTTCACGGCGGAACCGTTCGCTTCAAGGACACGCGCGGCCGCGTGGATCGCCTTATCCAGCCCGTCACGATACGCTTTATCGCGTTCAGGCGTCATCGACGAGCGCTCGATGACCCCAGCGCCGCCGTGCATCACAATCGCCCACTTGCCCCCCGGCACCTGCAGACCGTTGACCTTGGCCGTCAACACCGGGATCCCCTTGGCTTCCTGCGCCTCGGCTTGCGTGCTGAACGGGAGACACAGCAAAGCGGCGCTTAACGATGCGGAACGGAGCATGGAACGAGCAAGGAACATCCGCTCATTGTGCCACGCCCCCTTGCAGCAAGAGAGAGAAACATGCTCCGATTGCACAATCTCAACCCATCTCCGCATTCCCGATAGGACGGCGGCGATGGTATATTTACGTACGGATCATACGTCACTCCTGCTCACCGAAGCGTGTGCAGGACCCAAGCGGAGGTGGCGAAATTGGCAGACGCACTAGCTTGAGGTGCTAGCGCCGCAAGGCATAGGGGTTCAAGTCCCCTCCTCCGCACCAAACCTTTGCACCATGAACGTAGAAGGTCAGCCACATTGGCTGGCCTTCTCCGTTTTTGCCTTTGCGGCTTGGGCAGGGACGCGTAGACTGGCGCTCGTTCTTGCACCAGCGTTTGGAGTCGCACGGGGAAAGATCATGAAGATCTCAAAATTCCTGCATTCCTGCCTGTCCGTCGAAAAGGACGGCTTCAAGCTGCTGTTCGATCCGGGTAAATTTTCGTTTGTGGAAGGTCTAGTAAGGCCCGAAGACTTTCGAGATCTCAGCGCCATTCTTCTGACCCATGGGCATCCGGACCATCTCGACGTGCCGTCGCTAAAGATCATCGTCGCAAACAATCCAAAAGCTGTGCTGCTAACAAACTCCTCGACAGCGACGAAACTGGCCGCTGCTGAAGTCTCTGCAAAGGTGCATGAGGAAGGAGACTCATCTGTAGATGGCTTCTCGATAACGGCGATTCTCGCCAAGCATGCCCCCATCCTTGGGGGAGAGGCCCCGCAGAATACGGCGTACATGATCGATGGTGTGTTATTGAATCCAGGTGACTCATTCGGTGCGGAGCTGCACCGGTACGCGGGTGTTGACGTGCTGATTGTTCCGGTAATGGCACCATGGGCCAATGAGTTGCAGATGATGGCATTTGTCGAAGCGATGCGGCCGCGCGTTGTTGTGCCGGTGCATGACGGTCAGGCAAAAACATTCTTTATTGCACAGCGCTATGAGACTTTCCGTAGTGAATTGCGCAAGCGAGGTATACACTTCGCGGATCTACAGAGTATCGGCGATTCATTGACGCAAGAATGAAACCTCGTGCGATTCAGATCAGCCATCTCTAGAACCGCAATAGGTACGATGCTTTGAGAAAGATCTGCCGTCCATCGTTCAGATAGTTGTTTGACCTTGATAGAACAGGGTACGCGCTATCACAAGTACCGCCGACCCCGCGCTGACAGAGTGTGCGGTCATAATTCTGAATATCGTTGTTATAGCCCAAATAAATCGCCGTGCCGGGATGCGGCAGCCAGGTAAGGAGTGCTTCCGTGCTGACCTCCTTTCGTCGCACGAGCGAGGTCTGGAGTGGGTTGGCCAACACTGAGTCGTACTCCACGATGACGCGCGCCGAAAAGGCTCGCGTGAACTGGTAGTTCATCTTCGTACGCAAGGTCTGGCTCTCGTAAACAAATGCGTTGCCTCCCGCACTGAAATTACGATCGAGCAGATACGTGTTATCAACCGTGAGCTGCCGGATTGGCTGCACCGACACCAGCGCCTGTACTGAATCTTGATGCAGCAACGAAGGTGTGGCACCCGGCGCTGGGTTATAGTTCACGTTGCCGCCATGAAAGGCTTGAAGATTGAAGTTCAGCTGCGGCGCGGGAGCACTCCGAAAGACGACCCCACCCTGATTTTCTGCGTAATTGTTGTTACGCGTTACAGGATAGCCGTCCTGCGGTCCGACGGTATCGGAGTTGAGCACCAGAATGGGCGCGATCGTGGTACCGCGTGCAAGTTGAAAGAAGGGATCCACGGAGACGTACCGAAATACGCGGTTGCCGGCGTGGTCCCAGGCCACGTTGTAATTTGTCTCGATCCCATAATCCTGTAAAGGACCGTGCTTTGGATACCACTGGTACGTGGTGTGCTGCTGGTCGTAGTAGTAATCGGTTGTGGTGAGAAAACCCACCTGTGTCTGAAATCCGGTGCTGTAATCCTTGAAGGTGTTATCCAGATTAAACGAGTGGCCGCTGCGCGTGACCTCAAGATAGCTGGCCGGTCCCGCCGAATAGGTAGCATTCACGCCTTTCGTGGAGCTCTGCACCATCTGCCCCAGCGCCGTCCACTTATCGTTGAAGCGCGCGGTAAAGTCGAGGCCGCCGATGCGATTCCACGAGCCGGCAAACTCGTTATCGGTATAGATCGCGCCCACGCTTGATCCCTTGCCCAGATCCTGGGAGACGCGTCCGACCGCAAACAGAGCGCGTTTGCCGTACTGCGCATCACCGGGCGCAAAGGTCCGGCCCGGCTCGCGATCGTCGATAGCCAGCAGGCCGACGTTCGTGTTACCGACCTTGCCTGTCACCCGTGCGCCGAACTCCGGATGCACAATGTTGCGCGTATAGAGCAAGTTGATCGGCGTAGCGAAATAATTGGCATTCTCCAGAAAGAATGGCCGCAGCTCAGGAAAATACACCGGATAGCGCTGATTTACGGTGAACTGCGGCTGATCGGATTCGACCTGACTGAAGTCAGGGTTGATCGTCGCGTCCACAACAATGCTGTCCTTCACAATCACCTTCGCATCCCCACCGGCCGTGCCTTCCAGACGGCGTGAGCTGAAAAAGGGATTTACCGGATCCAGCGTATCGAGCGTGTGCTCATTTTGTGCCAGAGCGTAGGGATTCAGCTGAATATTATGCGATCCGGTTCCGCCCTCGATTCCGCGCAGCGTGCCTTCCTGGGGCAAGGTGCCCGTAATGCTTGTGGAGATATGCGGCCAGCTATCCGTTTCACTATTGCGGGGCAGATTGCGCGTGAGGACGACGCCCCAATCCTCCCCACGAAAGCGCAGATCGCGGAACGGAATCGCCAGCAAGGCCATCCAGCCCTTCGCGTTGACCTGGCCTGCCGAATCCCAAACCTGGTCGTAGCTGTAATCAGAGCCGGAGCCCTCCGTCCAAGCCGCATCCGCCTGCACACCGGCTGGGTTTACCTGGAACAGCACACCGCGCCGGTGGTCCTGAAAGGGGTCGAGCAGGACGGAAACCGTGTCGTCCTTGGCGATGTTTTCCCGCCGCGCCAAATGGCTGCGAACCAGCCTGGGATCGGTGTCGAAGCAGAGAAAGACGATGTAGGGCGCATTCGTGGTGCGGCCGATATAGGCCTCGGTCTTCTGCGTCGCGACCCGTCCGTCGCTGGGTGCGCTTTGGATGAAATCTTTCACCGCCGTCAGCTGCCCCGCGAGCGCCGGATTCGGATGCATGCCCTCGAAGTCCGAGAGCCGTAAGGGGCGGCTGAGCGGCATGACCTTATACTCCGTCGCAACCTGCGGCCTTTCCGGTGTTTCGCTCAGGATCTTCGGCTTGTCCTGTTGCCCAAAAATACGTTGCGAACCTAGGGCCAGAAACGATATGGCCAAAGCAATAAAGATGACACCATGAACAGCAATGGGCTTTCGCGGACGAAATCTGCACGTATTCACCCGCAACATCCCCGACTGCACCATGGCCACCACGTACTTCCTCGATTGTTCCACGGGCGAGTTCACTCTGACACCGTACGCGGCTGAAGGCCCATCGGTTCCCTGCTCGTGGTTTTCTCTAGCCTATGACTCATGCGCGCGATGCCTGTGATATCGATCACTAGAGTTTTCATAGTCCAATGGCATGTGCGGGAAGTCTTCTTGGCGTAGGCCGTCGTTGCGGCACCCCAGAGCCTTGCCGCACCCTAGAGCTTAGAGCGAGGTGTTGATCGTGCATGGGGTGTGTTACGATCCGCGCGGCGTAATAAATCGATTCAAAGGAGACGAATGCGCATGCATTCTTTGACAGCAGAGCTCGTAAGGTTCAAAGCCATCGGCAAAGCCCACACCCAACGGATCCTCCGTGCAGCTAGCGCGGTCCTTCCGCTGCTTCTTCTCTGCGCGGGTACAGCGCAGCGGGCGCAGGCACAACAGTGGACCCTGGCCTGGAGTGACGAGTTCAATGCAGCCGCGGGCACCTATCCCAACTCCGCGAATTGGACCTACGATCTCGGCAACAGCGGTTTCGGCAACCCGGAGATTGAGAACTACTGCGCTCCGGGCTCCAACGCAGCACCCTGTGTGGCAAGCAGGCCAAACGCGTACCAGGATGGCAACGGCAATCTGGTGATCACGGCGGTTCGTGATTCCAGCGGACAATGGACCTCGGCGCGCTTGAAGACCCAGGGGCTCAAGCAGTTTCAGTATGGCCGGGTCGAGGCCCGAATGAAGCTGCCCGTAGGCGACGGTTTCTGGCCGGCCTTCTGGATGCTGGGTAGCGACATCAACTCAACGGGCTGGCCGCAGTGCGGCGAGCAGGACATCATCGAATGGGTACAGTCCTACACGCCGACGAAGACCTCATCCACAACGCACGGACCAGGCTACTCAGGTGCCAACGGCATCGGTGCCCAGTTCGGGTTCCCAAATGGTGGACGTGTGGACGATGGTAATTACCACGTCTATGGGGTCATCTGGGGGCCAAACTCTTTACAGTACTACCGTGATAGCCCCTCGAACGTCTTCAAGACGGTTACCTCCTCCACCATTCCCTCGGGCAGCCAATGGGTCTTCAACAATCCGTTTTTTATCCTGCTCAATCTAGCAATCGGCAACGGCGGCTTTCCCGGAACGACCGACAGCAGCACGCCCTCTACCGCCACGATGCTGGTCGACTACGTTCGCGTATACCAGTCTTCAACCGCGGTCAGCCTAAATGGAACGCACACCGTAACGCCGCAGAACGCTACAGGTCTGCGGCTCGACGATCAGGGCGCAAGCACGGCAACAGGCAATCCGATCGATGTGTATACGGCCAACGGAACCGGGGCACAGTCCTGGGCGATCGCCAGCGCAGGCGTAGTCCCCTCCGGCTACTACAATCTGGCAACCGAAGGCGGCTACTGCCTGACCGCGTCCGGCAGCACAAATGGAGCCTCAGTGGTGCTCGATCCTTGCAACGGATCCTTGGCCCAAGCCTGGAATGCCGTGTCGACGGGCAACACCTATGAGTTCAACCCGGCAAACAATCCGAGCAACTGTCTGGATGTTCGAGGGAACGGCACAGCGTCCGGAACGCTCGTGCAAACCTGGAGTTGCAATGCCGGGCCCAACGAGCAGTGGGCAGTGAACTAGCCACGCTTACCTGCACAATGCAGCGCGCGAGCAGGAAAATGGCTGATCGCGCAACCTTAAAGCTTCACCAGGCGTAGCTTGCCTCGACCCGCGGAGCACCGGGCTCCCCGCCAATGATCTGGGTACTTAGAACAAACTCTACGTTCTTCTTGGCCGAGAACCGCAACACCGACGTGATCTGGTCAAGCAGTGCGGGCGTGGTAAGAAACTCGCCAGCGGCGATGGTCCCGCCGCGCCCGATCCCTGCTACAACGATCGCCAGCCGGCCCGTATTGCTATCCGTGAAGCGGGAGACGATGGCGTAGTCACGGTAAACGTTCGTTGCGATCTGTTCACGGCGATCGACGACCCACGGCGTCGGCTTGCCTGCGGTCTCATCCACAATCCAGAAACGGGTCATCTCGCGGTTATTGGCGAAATGAAAGCGCAGCGGCTTCAGCAGCCGAAGGGTCCAGGCATTGTCGTAGGCCCCGATAAAGATCGCGGGACCGCCGCGCAGATCATTGAGGGTCGTCGCCCCCTCGCCCCGGATCGTGTACTGCTTTCCATTCTGGCGCAAAATGCCTGCAATTTCAGCGATGGGCGCGATGTTATCGATGATCACCGCAGTCAGACTGTCATGGAGAAGTGTCTGGCGCGCCGGCTCTGCGGCATCACGCAACTGGATGTCTTTATATTGAGTTTGATCCGAGACACAAAACAGAACGGGATCCGTCGAGTCCAGCAAGGGAGCCCAGAAGGTTTTCACGGATCCTGCCGGTGCACTCTTCCATAGGTAAAAAGCCACAGCAACAAGGACCATCAGCACCGTGGCCAAGATGCCGAAAGCTACTCCACGGGGCAGCGTCGATCTCGGCAGCGTCGGTTGCGGAGATGACGCGGGAGAGCCAGTTGCAACGACTGATGGCTCTGGAACTTCGGCGACATGCGCAGACGACGCTGTGGGCGGCAGCTCCGCGACAGAAGACGGCACGGTCTTATCGGCATCCACCTCCGAAACGGCTGGCTTTGTCACTCTCGGCCATTCAAAATGTGGGACATAGCTGCCCGCAGGCAGGGATACGCGCAGCTCGCTCTCGTGCCCAGGCTCGCCATAGTAGAGCGCGATCCGCTTGCGTATTTCGGCCGCAGTCACACGCACGATGGGATCGTTCGCTGTGTCATAGTGGGCACGCTTGCCGAAGATCTCCACCCCCAGGGTGCGCTCCTTCAGCTGATCGGCGCGACCAGATAGCGTACTCTCGACGACGAATCGCAGCAGAGCGGGAAAGCGGCGGCTATGACTGAAGTACGGATTGAGCAGCAATCGATCCATCTGCTCATAAACGGCCGTCTTTTCCTCGTCCGTAAAGGCGGACGGTTCCGGATTCGAGGTCAGCAGCATGGGTGTTCCCTGGGACAAAACGGATTATAACAACTTCATGAAGAGCTCGCCTTATAGCGCGAATCCAGATTCAAGCCGTTCATAAACAAACACTTAGTGGAATTCTTTACAGTAAAGACCTCGCTCCCTTGCCGCAAAGAGCTTGCGTTTTCTTTGTTCAGGCTCCTATAACGCAGGAGTTTTGAACAAGACCTGCGTGGCACGTCGCGGGCGAAAGGTGACACAAGATTTTGAGGCGAGACAAACGTAGTGCACAACAGAAGATGCGACAGGTTTTACGAAAAAAAGCGGGTGCCTTTTTAGGCTCGGTCGGACTGATCAGGGGCGGAATGCTGGTGCCTTGCTCGTTGCTGACCCTGTTTGCCGTCCAGGGCACACTCCAAGCCCAGGTGGGTGCCGGCAGTCTGAGCGGAACCGTTGTGGACGCCAGCGGAGCGGTTGTTCCTGGAGCAAGGGCTGTGCTGCACAATGATGGCTCCGGCGCAGACCGCAGTGTGAGTAGTGGGAACGGGGGAGCGTTCACATTTGCAGCCATTCCTGCTGGCGACTACACGCTGAACATCACCCGCCAAGGATTCGAAACGTATCAGCGAACTGCCATCCATCTCAATGCAGGCGACGCGCTCACGCTCGACAAGCTGCAGCTCGTTGTCGGCACGACGAAGGACACGGTCACGGTGGAAAGCAACACTGCCGGCTTGCCGCTGGATAGTGGCCAGCTCAGCTCGACGATCACTGCCGCAGATTTAGATCGGCTCTCCATAGTTGGTCGTGATGCGACAGAACTACAACGTATTCTGCCCGGGTTTGCCATCCGCGCCTTAGGGTCACAGAACACAGCACCTGACTTCTCTCAAGTAACCATCGGACAACCCACGCCCTACGCCTCAAACGGTTCTCCCGTCGCAGGGATCACCCTGAAACTGGACGGCGCTATTTTGACCGATCCGGGCAACATGGGATCGAACCTGCAAAATATAAATGATGCTTTCGTAAGTGAAGTGCAGGTACAGACCTCTAATTTCGGTGCGGACCAAGCCTACGGCCCAGTCCTGATCTCAGGTGTCACGAGGGCGGGAACAGAGCGGTACCACGGGTCAGCTTATATTTACGGGCGAACGAATCAGCTGAATTCAAACGATTCTCTCGCCAAATATGACGGAATTCCGCGTCCCAACGATCGCTTCATTTACCCCGGCGGCACGATTTCCGGACCGATACCTCACGTCAAAAACCTGACCTTCTTCTCCGGTGCCGAGTACGATGCGCAAAAGAACGTGTATGCCTATGGGTCTGCATCTAGCGCGATCATTCAGGCCCTGGTGCCCACGGCAGCGATGCGGGCCGGCGACTTCAGCCAAGCGGCTCTGCAATCGTACCTCGGTCCGAAGTACTTCGACCCAAATAACCCCGGTAAAATTAACCCGGTGTACGCACAAATAGCGCCTGTACCCACCTTCGGCGCTGATGGCACGCCCCTAACGAAGGGCAACATCGGTCCATACATTGACAAAGGCGCACTGGCTATCACGAATGCACAGTTGCCGCTTCCGAATCTCCCGCTTGTGAACGGCTCCCAGACGAATGTGAACGGATTCAATTACCAAGCTTTGAATCTGGTCGATAACAACATCCTTCAGCTCTCGGAGCGGGTCGACTACTCGATCAATCCGAAGAACATTTTCTTTATTCGTTACAGCTATGAGAGAGGAGTTTCCAACGATCCGCAAACACCGTACTTTTCGCCGCAGGCCGGAAGCATTCTCGGCTCGGTCAATACGCCAGGCGGCGGTCTGACCAATCACATCGCCGTTCACAGCGCGTCGGCGAATTACGTCAACGTGCTTACCCCGACACTGACCAATGAGTTCTACGCAACGGGAACCTACTTTTACCAGACCTGGACACCGAAGACGCTCAGCGCACTTCAAAAAACCACTGTGGGTGATCCTTACAACGGTGTCTTTAGTAATGGCAGCACCCAATTTCCGCAGTTTTACACCTTCGCTGAATACGGCGGATTGCCCCTAAGCGAACCGAATGACTTCTCTCTGGGTCCACTGCGGCAAAAGAAGTTTCTGCCCAACGGCGGCGACAACATCACAAAGGTTTTCGGCGGCCATACTCTGCGGGCGGGCTTCTTCCTTCAACACGTTGGAAATGACTCTACGGCCACCAACGGACAGTCAAATGGCGCGATTCAGAACTACTATTTCGGGCCGGCCGGCACCGCTTTTCATAGCTACAACGGCACCTATCCGAACGGTACTCCAGCGTTCAATCCCGCCACCCAGTTCACCAGTGGAAACACACTCGCCAACTGGCTCGAAGGACAGGTGCAGGATTATCACCAGGACAGCTTCCTGCCCTCCACCAACCTATATTTCTGGAATACGGACTTCTATGGGCAGGATGCCTGGAAGGTCAAGCAGAACTTCGTTCTGACCGTAGGCGTGCGATTCTCGCATCTTGGGGCCTGGACAGATAAGCGTGGTATCGGCGCGGCGATCTTCACCCCTGAGACGATCACGTCGACAAAGACCCCCGCCAATCTGTACCCGGGGTTCTCATGGCATGGGCAAAACTCCGCCCTCCCAAACTCCGGCACAGGTTCGACTCCGATGTTCTATCAACCCCGTGTCGGATTCGCTTGGGACCTCTTCAGCACAGGTAAAACTGTGCTTCGCGGCGGCGTTGGCGTGTACCGTTTCCATGATGCGGTACAGGACGTCAACCAGGCATTTGTGACGGCCGAGGGCCTGACGACCGCCGATCTGCAAGGCTTTGGCGGTAATACCTTGGCTGGTGTCTCTTCAGTAATGCAGAACGGTAGCACCTATGGAACTCTGGGCGGTACGCAAAACGTAAATGCGATCGCTTCAATTACTGGCCTAAATGCAAACGACCACACGGACCCAGTTACAAACAACTACAGTCTCAGCGTAGCGCAGCAGCTGCCAAAGTCGTCAGTTCTGCAAATTTCCTATGTTGGTAATAACAGCAACTCTCTATTGAATAACGGAACGACACAGGCTGTCATTTTGAACAACGTCAACGCTATCCCGGTCGGGACGCTGTTTACCCCAGCCGCTGCGGCTGCTATCAACTCGAAGTCGGCAGGTGCTTGTAATACAACCGGTTGCACACCTCTGCAGGCCCAGGCACTCGATAACCTATATAACTACCCGGGCGATAAGAGTGTTCAGAACGCGCGTCCTTACCCTGAATACGGCAACATAGTAGTCCCGGCACACAACACCTATGCCAATTACAACGCCTTGCAAGTGCTATACGTAAAGCAAACAGGCCATCTTACCTTCAATGCGAATTACACCTTTTCAAAGGCTTTGAGTGTTCTCGGGTCTGCGGCCAACCTTTATTTTACGGCCTCGGTCGATCCATTCAATCTCCAATCCAACTACGGGCCCTCCAACTTCGACCGCAGCCAGACAGTGAACCTTTCGTACGCGTACCAGTTTGGAAGATTGGTCAATAACCGTCTCGCCGGGTCGTTCGCAAACAATTGGTTGATCTCGGGCATCACCACATACTCCATCGGCCCAAATCTACAGACAGGAGTCAGCTACTCTCCAAGCTTTTATCTACAAGGGACGTTGGGCAACGGCGCGACTGCGCAATCGGTAAACAACTTGGCCATCCTCGGCACGCCGGACGTCAACCTTCAGCCGACGGTTAAGTGCGATCTGAAATCGAACCTAGCTAAGAATCAGTACATAAATGCAAGTTGCCTCGGTGTACCGGCTGTAGGCACCAACGGCCGGGCTATTCTGCCCTATGTCCATGGGCCGTCGTACTACAACACCGACCTCACGCTGGAAAAGGGGTTCTCTGTCGGTGGCGAACGGAAGCTACGGGTCCGGTATGCGGCCTTTAACTTCCTCAACCATCCCCTGCACAGCTTCGGTACGGGATATGCGAGTCAGACGACCCTTAACCTGTCGGATCTCAGCACGGGCGCAACCAACGCCAGTGCGACTAATCCTGCGGGATCGGGTTTCGGATTCGCTCCGCTTACGATCGGGCGGCGCTTGTCGGAGGTCTCTCTCAGGTACGACTTCTAGCACCACGCGGGCCCGGGGGGCCCCCCCAAGGCGGGGCCCCCCGTTTTTGTTTGAAAAACAAAAAGATT